>NZ_JAIZRY010000009.1:0-323991 GCF_020420125.1 Burkholderia sp. AU30280 | reverse complement strand
TTGCCGAACTGCTCAAGCAACTCGGCCGGAATCGCCGGCAGAGCCGCCGGCTGGGCTTTCGGTTTGCGAGGCATAAATTCTCCTTGGGAGCATGTTATGCCTTAAACACAAAATTCCTGACAGGCCCGCTACACTTACACTGGCGCCCTATGGTCGACAAGGCAAATCAAACGTCAATATTCCCCGCCCGCAACGCATTGCTCTCAATAAACGCTCTCCGCGGCTCAACATCGTCCCCCATGAGCGTAGTAAAGATCCCATCCGCAGCAATAGCGTCCTCGATCTGCACACGCAGGAGTCGCCGCACCGCCGGATCCATCGTCGTTTCCCACAGCTGCCCGGGGTTCATCTCCCCGAGCCCCTTATACCGCTGCTTCGACACATTCCGCTCGGCATCGGCAAGCAACCACTTCATCGCGCTCTTGAAGTCCGTCACGGCCATACTGCGCTCACCACGCTTGATAACCGCCCCTTCCCCAATAAGCCCCGTGAACGTATTCGCAGTAGCCACAAGCTGCTGATAATCCGCCGTGTGCTGGAACTCCTGGTCGATAACCGAAACCCGCACATTCCCGTGATGGGTACGTTCGACATGCAGCGACCGCTGTTCCCGAACCGCGTCATACGCAGGCACCACACGCACTTCGTTCTTCAACGCCTCGTCATGCAACGCAGCGTGAAGAGCCTTCGCCGAAGCCTCCGTCGAAGCCTCGTTGGAAAGATCGATCGACACGCCGTCCATGATCGCCTCGAGCGCCGCCGGGTCATACAACCGGCTCAACCGATCGATCACGCTCTGCGACAGCAGATACGACCGCGCCAACTCGCCGAGCGCATCGCCGGAAATCGCCGCCGCATTCTCGCCCGGCACCAGCTCCGACCCTTGCAGCGCCAACCGCAGCATATGCGCGTTCAACTCCACGTCATCCTTCAGATACCGCTCGTCCTTGCCCGCCTTGATCTTGTAAAGCGGTGGCTGCGCGATATACACATACCCGCGCTCGATCATGTCCGGCATCTGGCGATAGAGGAACGTGAGCAGCAGCGTCCGGATGTGCGCACCGTCGACGTCCGCGTCGGTCATGATGATGATGCGGTGATACCGAAGCTTCTCGAGGTTGTAATCGTCCTTGCCGATCCCGCACCCGAGCGCCGTGACCAGCGTCACGATCTGCTCCGACGACAGCAGCTTGTCGTAGCGCGCCTTCTCGACGTTCAGCACCTTGCCGCGCAGCGGCAGGATCGCCTGGAACTTGCGGTCGCGCCCTTGCTTGGCCGAGCCGCCTGCCGAGTCGCCCTCGACGATGTAGATTTCGCACTTCGCCGGGTCTTTCTCCTGGCAGTCCGCGAGCTTGCCCGGCAGGCCGACGCCGTCGAGCACCCCCTTGCGGCGCGTCATCTCGCGCGCCTTCCGTGCGGCATCGCGCGCGCGCGCGGCTTCGACGATCTTCCCGCAGATGATCTTCGCGTCGATCGGCGTTTCCAGCAGGAACTCTTCCAGTGCCTTCGCGACGACTTCCTCAACCGGCGCCCGCACTTCGGACGACACCAGCTTGTCCTTCGTCTGCGAGCTGAACTTCGGCTCCGGCACCTTCACGGAAAGCACGCATGACAGGCCTTCGCGCATGTCGTCGCCGGTCGTCTCGACCTTGGCCTTCTTCGCGATTTCGTTGTCGGTGATGTACTTGTTGATGACGCGCGTCATCGCGGCCCGCAGGCCGGTCAGGTGCGTGCCGCCGTCGCGCTGCGGAATGTTGTTCGTGAAGCACAGCACGTTCTCGTTGTAGCTGTCGTTCCACTGCATCGCGACTTCCACACCCACGCCGTCCTTCTCGCCGATCGCGTGGAAAACCGTCGGGTGCAGGTTGGTCTTCGTCTTGTTGATGTACTCGACGAAGCCCTTCACACCGCCGGCGAACGCGAAATCGTCTTCCTTGCCCGAGCGCAGATCGGTGAGACGAATCCGCACGCCGTTGTTCAGGAACGAAAGCTCGCGCATGCGCTTCGCGAGGATGTCGTAGTGATATTCGACCGTGCCGAAAATGGTCGGATCGGCCATGAAGTGCACTTCGGTGCCGCGGTTCTCGGTGTCACCGGTCACCAGCATCGGCGACACTTCCACGCCGTCCACCTTCTCGATCACGCGCTCCTGCGCGATGCCGCGATGGAACTCCATGAAATGCTTCTTGCCGTTGCGGCGCACGGTGAGGCGCAGCCAGCTCGACAGCGCGTTCACGCACGACACGCCCACGCCGTGCAGGCCGCCGGACACCTTGTAGCTGTTCTGGTCGAACTTGCCGCCGGCGTGCAGCTCGGTCATCACGATCTCGGCGGCGCTGCGCTTCGGTTCGTGCTTGTCGTTCATCTTCACGTCGGTCGGAATCCCGCGGCCGTTGTCGGTCACGGTAATCGAGTTGTCGACGTGAATCGTCACCTGGATGTCGTTGCAGTACCCGGCCAGCGCTTCGTCGATCGAGTTGTCGAGCACCTCGAACACGAGGTGATGCAGACCGGTGCCGTCCGACGTGTCGCCGATGTACATCCCGGGGCGCTTGCGCACCGCTTCCAGACCTTCGAGGATCTGGATCGACGAGGCGCCGTAGCTGCTGTTATCGGGTTGCGAATTGTGCTGTTCACTCATGGATATCTTCCGGTTCTGCGGGGCCACTCTCGTGGCGGCGCGGTGCGTTTCAGCGAGAAATCGCCGGGCCGCTCCAGTTTCCTGGCCCGTCCGAGGTGCCGTTAGGGCACCAAAGGGACGGGTTGTCGGTTCGCCATAAAAACGCCAAAGGGGCTTGCCGCCCCCTGGTGTGTGTCGCGATGTCGAGCGCGTCAGATGCGCATCGGCATCACGACATACTTGAACTCGTCGTTCTCGGGCACGGTAATCAGCGCGCTCGAGCTAGCGTCGCCGAGGCTCACCTGCACGGTGTCGACCTTCAGGTTCGCGAGCACGTCGAGCAGATACGTGACGTTGAAGCCGATGTCGACGGTATCGCCCTGGTAGGCGATTTCCAGTTCTTCCTGCGCCTCTTCCTGATCGGCGTTGGTCGACATGATCTTCAACTGGCCCGGTGCGATGATGCAGCGCACGCCCTTGAATTTGTCCGAGGTCAGGATCGCCGCGCGTTGCAGCGAACGCTGCAGTTCTTCACGGCCGATCTCGAACGTGTTCTTGTGCGCCTTCGGGATCACGCGCTGGAAGTCGGGGAACTTGCCCTCGACGAGTTTCGACACGAGCTCGACCTGGCCGAACGTGAACTTGGCCTGGGTTTGCGCGATGTCGATGGTGACGGTGTCGTCGATGTCTTCGAGCAGGCGTTGCAGCTCGAGAATCGTCTTGCGCGGCACGATGACTTCCTGGCGGCCGAACGTGCCGCCTTCGAGCTTCATCGACGAGAACGCGAGGCGGTGGCCGTCGGTGGCCACGGCCATCAGCTGGTCGCCGTCGACGACGAGCAGCATGCCGTTCAGGTAGTAGCGGATGTCCTGCTGCGCCATCGCGAAGTGCACCATGCCGAGCAGCTGGCGGAACGACTTCTGCGGGACGGTGAGGGTGGCGCCGAAATCCTTCGCCTGCGCGACGGTCGGGAACTCGTCGGCCGCCAGCGTCTGCAGTGCGAAACGGCTCTTGCCCGATTGAACGGTGAGGCGCTTGTCGGCGAGCGACAGCGTGACCTGGCCGTCAGGCATCGCACGCAGGATGTCGAGCAGCTTGCGGGCCGCGACGGTGGTGGCCACCTGGTCGCCGCCGACGCCGAAATCGGCGCGCGTGGTGATCTGCAGCTCCAGGTCGGTCGACAGGAATGAAACGTCCGGGCCGTTCTTGGTGATCAGCAGGTTGGCGAGGATCGGCAACGTATGGCGGCGTTCGACGATGCCGCTGACCGTTTGCAGCGGCCTGAGGAGTGTGTCTCGTTCGGTCTTGACCAGTTGCATAGAGTTCCTTCGTTGAGTAACGGCCTGCAGCGCAGCAGCCACGCAGCGCCCCGCCGGCCGGGCTCTTGGCCCGCCACCGCCGGAGCGGTCAAACCAGTATTGTGCCTCAAAACCGAACCGCCCCCCTTAAATTGGGGCGGAGGCCGAATGATCAAGCGCGCCCGCGCGCTCAGCCCTTCAGCGTCTGTTCCAGCACGTGCAGCTCGTGGTTGAGCTGCGCGTCCTTGCTGCGCTCGTCGGCGATCTTGCGCACGGCGTGCAGCACGGTGGTGTGATCGCGCCCGCCGAACAGCTCGCCGATTTCCGGCAGGCTCTTCTGCGTGAGTTCCTTCGCCAGGTACATCGCGATCTGCCGCGGCCGCGCGATGTTCGCGGGACGCTTCTTCGAATACATGTCGGCGACCTTGATGTTGTAGAAGTCGGCGACGGTCTTCTGGATGTTCTCGACCGAAATCTGCCGGTTCTGCACGGTCAGCAGGTCCTTCAGCGCTTCCTTGGTCAGCTCGATCGAGATCTCGCGGCCGTGGAACTTCGAATACGCGAGGATCTTGCGCAGCGCGCCCTCGAGCTCGCGCACGTTCGAGCGCAGGTGCTTCGCGACGAAGAACGCGACGTCCTCCGACAGGTTCACGCCTTCCGACTGCGCCTTGCGCATCAGGATCGCGACGCGCATTTCCAGCTCGGGCGGCTCGATCGCGACGGTGAGGCCCGAGTCGAAGCGCGAGATCAGGCGATCGTCGATGCCCGAGATCTCCTTCGGATACGTGTCGCTGGTGATGATCACCTGCGCCTTGTTCGCGACCAGCGCCTCGAACGCGTAGAAGAATTCCTCTTGCGTGCGCGACTTGCCGGAGAAGAACTGGATATCGTCGATCAGCAGCAGGTCGAGCGAGTGGTAGTAGCGCTTGAAGTCGTCGAACGCCTTGCGCTGGTACGCCTTCACCACGTCGGACACGTACTGCTCGGCGTGGATGTAGCGGATCCGCGCGCCGGCCTTGTCGAGCAGCAGCTGGTTGCCGATCGCGTGGATCAGGTGGGTCTTGCCGAGGCCGACGCCGCCGTACAGGAACAGCGGGTTGTACGAGATGCCGGGGTTGTCCGCGACCTGGATCGCGGCGGCGCGCGCCAACTGGTTCGCCTTGCCGGTCACGAAGTTGTCGAACGTGAGCACGGGGTTCAGCTTCGAGCGCTCGTACATCGAATCGGCTTCGCCGTTGGCGGGGGCCGCACCGGGGCCCGGGCGCCACGTGCGGCGGCCGGCGGCCGCCTCGTGCGCGGGCAGGCTCGGCAGGTCGATATCGGCGTCGTCGGCGTTCAGTTGGTGCGCGGCGGCCGCCGACGGCGTCATCGGCACGTCGGCCGGCGCGGCGGGTGCAGCGGCGGCATTCGCGCTCAGGTTCGCGGCGATTGCAGCCACCGCGGCGGCCGGGCCGCCCGGTTGCAGCGGCGCGCGCGGGGCAGCGGCCGACGTGGCGCCCGTGGCGGCGCTGCGCATGCCGGCCTTCGGATCGAGGACGAACTGGACTTCGATCGGCGCGTTCCAGAAATCCCGGGCCAGATCGGAGATCCGGCCCGAAAACTGGCTCTTGACCCAGTCCAGCTTGAAGCGGTTCGGCGCGGCGATGGACAGCGTGTTCGCCGACGCATCGAAGGCCACCGGGGCCAAGGGTTTGATCCACGTCACGTACTGCTGGGGCGTCAGCTCGCGCTCCAGCAGTGCGGAACAGTGTTGCCAGAAATCGTTCATCAAGTAGCTGTCGTTTTTTGCATGCACAGCGCGGCTCGCCGGCGCCCTTGTCGCGATGGCGCGACAAGGCCCGAAGCGGTCGTGCGAGCGTGCCTCGGACGCCTGCGTCACAGTCGTGCAGAGGCAGGCGGGAGCCGAAGCGGCGTGCGGGATTCTTGGAGATAAGGCGAGATTCTACCGCCAAACGCGGCCACAGCGGGACTTATCCACAGGCTGGGTTGGTGGGTCGCGGGGCCGGATCGGCGCGGGCCGGCACAGGCGCGTGACGCGTAAAGTATTGACCGTCAAGAGAAAAACGGTTTAAATAGCGGGTTCCGCGAAAACCAATCCTGTATTCCCGGCGATTGCGTTCGCCCGAATGCCTCCGGTTAAGGGCACGCGGTCCCCTGAATTTCGACATTCTCGAACAAGTGAGAACATCATGAAACGTACTTACCAACCGTCCGTGACGCGCCGCAAGCGCACCCATGGCTTCCGTGTCCGCATGAAGACGGCAGGTGGCCGCAAGGTCATCAACGCTCGCCGCGCGAAGGGCCGCAAGCGCCTCGCCATCTAAGGCAGGTTGCGCGCTGTGTCCGCCGTCCGCAGTCCTGCGGAAGGTGCCGTCGAGCCGGGTGCGAATCCGTCGCAGACGAAAGCCGCCTTCCCGAAAGCTGCGCGACTTCTGAAAACGGATGAATTTTCATCCGTTTTTCGTTTGCGTCCTTGGCGGCGCTCCGCGCACTTCGTGATTTACGGCAAGCCGACCGGTCAGCCCGCGCGTCTGGGGCTCGTCGTCGGCAAGAAGTATGCGCCGCGTGCAGTCACGCGTAATCTCGTGAAGCGGCTGGCGCGCGACGCGTTTCGCTTGCGCCGGGCCGAATTCGCCGGTTACGACCTGCTGCTGCGGCAGCACACGCGCTTCGACAAGAAAGCGCTGCCGAGCGCGGCTTCCGCCCCGCTCGCGGCGATGTGCGCGGCCGAGATCCGCGAGCTGCTCGACAGGGCAGTCCGGGAAATCGCCCGCCGTGCGTCGAAGCCCGCGTCCGAGTGACGCATCCGTGCTCGGCGCGGCGTTCGCGCCCGCCCGGCCGGTTTTGACGCGGTGCCGAACGGCGCCGCCCAAGGTATGAAAACGGTCTTGATCGCGTTGCTGCGCTTCTACAAGGTTGCCGTGAGCCCGATGCTCGGCAACCGTTGCCGTTTTTATCCTTCCTGTTCGGATTACGCGCGCGAGGCAATCCAGTATCATGGCGCCGCGCGCGGCACGTATCTCGCCGTCAGGCGCGTGTGCCGATGCCATCCGTTTTCCGCGGGCGGCATCGACCTCGTCCCGCCGCCCAACTCCGACACTCGCGCTCGCGGCGAAGCCGACGCGCGGTCCCATCGACTCTGAGACAACGCATGGATATCAAACGCACCGTCCTATGGGTGATCTTCTTCATGTCAGCTGTCATGCTGTACGACAACTGGCAGCGTTCCCATGGACGCCCGTCGATGTTCTTCCCGAGCGCCACGCAGACGGCCCCCGCGGCCGCTGCCGGCGGAGCATCGGGCACGGGCGCGACGACGACCGCAGGTGAAGTGCCTGCCGCCGCAGCCGGCGCCGCACCGTCGACGACGGCACCGGCCGCCCAGGCGCAGCTCGTGAAGTTCTCGACCGACGTGTATGACGGCGAAATCGACACGCGCGGCGGCACGCTCGCGAAGCTGACGCTGAAGAAGCAGGGCGACGGCAAGCAGCCCGACCTGTACATCACGCTGTTCGACCACACGGCCGGCCACACGTATCTCGCACGCTCGGGCCTGCTCGGCGGCGATTTCCCGAACCACAACGACGTCTACACGCAGCTGAACCCCGGCTCGACGTCGCTGACGGGCGACCAGAACACGCTGAAGCTGTCGTTCGAATCGCCGGTGAAGGGCGGCGTGAAGGTCGTGAAGACCTACACGTTCACGCGCGGCAGCTACGTGATCGGCGTCGACACCAAGATCGACAACGTCGGCACCGCGCCTGTCACGCCGACGGTCTACATGGAACTCGTCCGCGACAACACGGCCGTCGAAACGCCGATGTTCTCGCACACGTTCCTTGGGCCGGCGGTCTACACGGACGCGAAGCACTTCCAGAAGATCAACTTCAGCGACCTCGACAAGAACAAGGCCGACTACGTGACCTCCGCCGACAACGGCTGGGTCGCGATGGTGCAGCACTACTTCGCGTCGGCCTGGATTCCGCAGCAGGGCGTGAAGCGCGACATCTACGCCGAGAAGATCGATCCGACGCTGTATCGCGTCGGCGTGAAGCAGCCGGTCGCCGCGATCGCGCCGGGCCAGTCGGCCGACGTGCAGGCACGCCTGTTCGCCGGTCCGGAAGAAGAGCGCATGCTCGAAGGCATCGCGCCGGGCCTGGAACTCGTGAAGGACTACGGCTGGGTGACGATCATCGCGAAGCCGCTGTTCTGGCTGCTCGAGAAGATCCACAGCTACATCGGCAACTGGGGCTGGTCGATCGTGCTGCTGACGATCCTGATCAAGGCCGTGTTCTTCCCGCTGTCGGCTGCGAGCTACAAGTCGATGGCGCGCATGAAGGAAATCACGCCGCGCATGCAGGCGCTGCGCGAACGCTTCAAGAGCGATCCGCAGAAGATGAACGCCGCGCTGATGGAGCTGTACAAGACCGAGAAGGTCAATCCGTTCGGCGGCTGCCTGCCGGTCGTGATCCAGATCCCGGTGTTCATCTCGCTGTACTGGGTGCTGCTCGCGTCGGTCGAAATGCGCGGCGCGCCGTGGGTTCTGTGGATTCACGACCTGTCGCAGCGCGATCCGTTCTTCATCCTGCCGGTGCTGATGGCCGTGTCGATGTACGTGCAGACGAGCCTGAACCCGACCCCGCCGGACCCGGTCCAGGCGAAGATGATGAAGTTCATGCCGATCGCGTTCTCGGTGATGTTCTTCTTCTTCCCGGCCGGCCTCGTGCTGTACTACGTCGTGAACAACGTGCTGTCGATCACGCAGCAGTACTACATCACGCGCAAGTTCGGCGGGGCCAAGAAGAAACCGGCCTGACGCCCGTTGCACACGCGGGGCGGCGCGTTCGCCCCGCGCGGCACGAAAAAAAGCCGCATGGTTCGCCCATGCGGCTTTTTGCTTTCTCCGGATCCGGTGGTGCGGGCTCAGCCCTTCTTCGATTCGCCCGAGTCGCCGTAGAACTGCTCGACCAGTTCTTGCACGAGGTAGCGACGATGCGGCGCCAACGCTTCGATCTTCGACGCGAGTTCGATCGTCTCGGGCGTCAGCGGATAGCGCTCGTCACGCGGCAGCGGTTGCGGCGTCGGGTGTTCGATCACGCTCGGCGACGGGCCGTAGTGCAGCCAGTGGACGTCGACGCGCAGCCATTCGGCGAGCGTGGCGAGCTTGTCCGACGTCGGGATCGTGCGGCCCGTCAGCCATTTATGCGCGGTTTGCGGCGAAACGGGCTGCGCTCCGCGATGGCGCAGATTGAATCGGTTCGCCAGCTCCGTCGCACCCGCGATCTTCTCCGGGCTGCGCCGCAGGGCGAATTTCAGGCGTTCCGAGAACGCGGCTTTTTCTTCGGATGTCGGCATGGGGGAGATTGTGCAATTCCACCGCCGCATTTCAGACAACCGTTCAGGATAAACATATCTCATTCGGACGAATCCCGGTCTTGGCCGAGGTGCGTAACGGAATTGAGGGCCATAGCATTGAGCCGCTCCAGCAGGCATACTCGTCCGAAACGGTGGCTATAACATTGCGCCGGAATGATACTCGGCTTATCCCCAGCGGGATAAATTCGAGCGTGTCCTAATCGTGCGCCGCGGCCGGTGACGTGTGAGCCGGCACGCTACAATGCCGGCGTTCCGATGCCCGAACTGTTGCGCGGGCGCACCATATTCACCGATCACCCGATTCATCCCATTCATCCGATTCCCATGCTCGCTACCGATTCCGATCCGATCGTCGCCATTGCCACTGCTGCCGGCCGGGGGGGCATCGGGGTCGTGCGCGTGTCGTTCGGGCGCGGCGGCGAGGCGGCCGCGTTGCCGCTGATCGACGCGTTGTGCGGGCAGAAGCTCGCACCGCGCCACGCGAGCTACGTGCCGTTCCTCGACGAGCACGGCGCGCCGCTCGACCGCGGGATCGCGCTGTACTTCCCGGCACCGCATTCGTACACCGGCGAGCACGTGCTCGAGCTGCAAGGGCACGGCGGGCCGATCGTGATGCAGTTGCTGCTGCAGCGCTGCCTCGATGCGGGGCGCGGTTTCGGGCTGCGGCTCGCGGAGCCCGGTGAATTCACGCGACGCGCGTTCCTGAACGACAAGCTCGATCTCGCGCAGGCCGAGGCCGTTGCCGACCTGATCGAGGCGAGCACCGAAGCCGCCGCGCGTTCGGCCGGGCGTTCGCTCGACGGTGCGTTCTCGCGGCAGATCCATGCGCTCGTCGACGACGTGATCACGCTGCGGATGCTGGTCGAGGCGACGCTCGATTTTCCGGAAGAGGAGATCGATTTCCTCGAAGCGGCCGACGCGCGCGGCAAGCTCGCGAAGATTCGCGCGCAGCTTGCGCACGTGCTGGGCGATGCGCGGCAGGGTGCGCTGTTGCGCGAGGGGTTGTCGGTCGTGCTCGCCGGGCAGCCGAACGTCGGCAAGTCGTCGCTGCTGAATGCGCTGGCCGGCGCGGAGCTGGCGATCGTCACGCCGATCGCGGGCACGACGCGCGACAAGGTCGCTCAGACGATCCAGGTCGAAGGAATTCCGCTGCACATCATCGATACGGCCGGGTTGCGCGAGACGGAGGATGAGGTCGAGCGGATCGGTATCGCGCGGACGTGGAGCGAGATCGAGCGCGCGGATGTTGTGCTGCATCTGCTGGATTCGCGCAACGGGATGACGGCGGATGACGGGACGATCGCGGCACGGTTTCCGGCCGGCGTGCCGGTGGTGCGCGTGCTGAACAAGACGGATCTGACCGGTGTGGCGGCATGCGTCGAGCATCCGGCGGCGGAAGGTGACTTGACCGAAGTGCATCTGTCGGCGAAGCGCGGCGACGGGATCGACATGCTGCGTGCGGAGCTGCTGCGGATCGCGGGGTGGCAAGCCGGAGCGGAAGGCGTGTATCTCGCGCGCGAGCGGCATTTGATCGCGTTGCGGGCCGCGCAGGAGCATCTGGCGCAGGCCGCGGATCATGCGGAGCAAAGGGCGCAGTCGTTGGATCTGTTTGCCGAGGAGCTTCGGCTTGCGCAGGAGCAGCTCAATGCGATTACCGGGGAGTTCACTTCGGATGATCTGCTGGGGGTGATTTTCAGCAGGTTTTGTATCGGAAAATAACCAGTCGCCCAAGGTTGTCCAAGGTCGTCTATCCTTCCCGCTGAAACCCTTGTGAATACTAGGATTGATCGCCTAGCGTTGCCCAAGGTTGTCTATTGACATCCACCCTTTGATGGTACACATTTAGGTACACAAGGACGTTGTGTCCCAATCGATGTGTACCAACCATGCCGAAAACCGTCGTCCCGCTGAATGACACCCGCATCAAGGCGCTGAAGCCGAGGGCGGCGCGCTACCGCATCTCGGACGGTGGCGGCCTCGTGCTGGAAGTCATGACGTCGGGTTCTAAGGTCTGGCGCTACCGGTACACACTGCACGGCGAACGACAGCCGATGGTGACGATCGGGGACTATCCCGCGGTCACGTTGCAGGAGGCACGCGAGAAGGCCCGCCGATACGCCGAGATCGTCGCCAAAGGCGTTTCCCCTATCGCTGATGCCAAGAAGGATCGTGGCGCCGTGAAGCGCTTCGATACGGTTCGCGAGTTCGGTGAGGATTGGTACACAACCCAGATCGCGGGAATGTCGCCCGAGTACGCTCGGACGATCAAGCGCGCGCTCGAGAAGGACATCTATCCGGCGATCGGCAACAAGCCGCTGCCGGACGTGACGCCTGGCGATGTGCTGGCCATCTGTGACCGGATCAAGGCCCGCGGCGCGCCGAAGATGGCGCTCTCGACCCGGAACGTCATCAAACGACTGTTCGAATACGCGATCGCGCGCCAGCTTGCCCCGACGAATCCGGCTCATGCCGTCGTCGCGCGCTTCGTCGCCACCCAGGACAGCCGCACGCGAGTCCTCTCCCCTGACGAGATTGGCATGGTGTTGCGCGCCGTCTACGCCTCAGACATTCGCCGCGCGCTCAAGCTGGCGATTCACCTCCTGATCCTGACGATGGTTCGGAAGTCCGAGCTGATCGAGGCGCGGTGGTCGGAGTTCGATCTCGACGCGGGCATCTGGCGCATTCCTGCTGACCGGATGAAGAAGGACAAGGAGCATTGGGTCTATCTGTCCTCGCAGGCCGTTGCGATGCTCCGCGAACTGTACGAGCAGACCGGAAATCACGAGCACGTCTTCCCGTCGACGCGTGGCCGCGGTGACAAACCGATTGCCAAGAGCACGCTCAATCAGGCGGTGCGCTCGCTCAGCCTCGACGTTCAGCACTTCGTCCTGCACGACTTCCGCCGTACCGCGTCGACGCACCTGCATGAAATGGGCATGTCGTCAGACGCGATCGAAAAGGCGCTGGCGCATTCGATCAAGGGCATCAAGGGCGTGTACAACCGGGCCGAGTATGCAGACGAGCGGCGGAAGATCCTCCAGCTGTGGGCCGAGTTTGTCGAGGCCCAGGTCGGCGGAGATAGGAAGGTCGTGATCGGCAGCTTTGTTGGCACGGCCGCATAGATTGCATGACCGTTGCCTGACGGGAATCAGGCGAAGCGGCAGTCAAGGTGTTGGCGCACCGAGACCGCCTAACTCCCCCAACCAAGCTGATAAGGAGCTTGATCATGGAAGCTGTTTCCGATTGTAGCAATCTCGCGTCGCCACCCGCTGCGCCATTGGATGCGAGCAGCGATTCCTTGCTGGATCGCTTCGAGCGCGCATTGAACCATGAGACATGCATCGCATGGAAGATTCATAACACGCTCGCGTTTATGGTGGAGGCGCTCCCGGAGGATACTGAAGGAAGTTTGCCCACGGCGTGTTTGCTTCGTGAATTGCAGACGGACTTGGGCAAGCTGGCGACGACCTTGGGCGACTTGCCGTGGAAGGTGCGCCATGGCTAACATCAATTCTGACCTCGGTGCATCCGAGAACCCGCGCTTTACTCCCGAATATCGGGAAGGCGTTGTCGCTGCACTCGACAAGTTGCGGGCGTGGACGGAGCTGAGCCTGCCGAAGCCTCCTGAGCTTGCTCGGCAGTGGGAAGCCGGAGTTTTCGCTCGGAACGGTGACGAGCGTGTCGGCTTCTCTGAAACCATCGCCGCCTATCTGTGGGTATCTATTGAGTGTGGTAGCCCCTGTCTCGATCGGTGGAAACCACTCGACGATATCGACGCTACCGACGAGGAGGTTAGCCATGGCTAACGTAAATCCTATCGTGTCCGTGTTGCCTGCACGTATTCCTGGCATGTCGATGCTATATGACGAGGACAGTAACTTCAGATACGCGCTCTTGCTTGATCTTTCCAAATTCGAGCTCGCGAAGTACGACCGAGATGCGCTGTTCGAGAGATTTAGCTATCGGCTGATGAGCGAGTACGAGCGCCTTGAGTCGCATATCGAAGCCGCACGAGAAGATGGGGATCTATCCATTTCCGGCGGTTGTGATGGCGATGCGGTGTCGCTGAGCATGCCGATCGACGATGTGATGATGATCGAAGTAATTCCGACGGCGATCAATCGGGAGGCTTTCGCGCGTTGCTTGCCAACCAAGGTGGGCGACTTCATGGATTGGCTGTGTGGTGACCCGGACGCTTAATCGCAAAAACAATTACCCTTGCGGTTGCCTGCGCCGGCGGCCGCTTTTACGAAGGAGCCGACTATGAGGCTCGAACAATATGAAATTCGCGATCGCGCCTATGGCGTTTGGCATCGCGCCCCATCGATCAGTCGTTACCTGCGTACCGACCAAGCTGAAGCACTGACGATGGTTGACCTGGACTCGGTGTTGTTTGCCGAGTACGACAACGGGGCGAAGGTTCCGTTGGCGCTCGTCGAGGTCGCCCGTGACATCGGACAGGAAAAGCCGGCGGGAGTCATGCAGCACCTCGCGCGGCTTGCGAACGTGCCGGCATACGTTGCTCTCTATACGGCGGCGCACGCGGCGAATCCGAGCAACCCAAACTGGGACGACATCGAGAGTTTTCGCGTGCGGCGCATGTGGCCGCGGCCGGAGCCGGGGTGGCGCGTGCTCACGCCGGGCCAATGGGCTCACGCACTCGTTCAGATTCGCGGCTGGCAGATGCGACGGTTCGAGGCTCGAGAAGCGGCGAACGATGATGTTTACTAGGAGGCATTCATGACACGCTGGGTACTGGCATTCATCACATTGGTAGCCTGTATTGACGTCGTGCATGCCGAGTGCGAATGCCGATGCGTGGGGGGCCAAAATCGATCGATTTGCACCAGCTCAATGGAACTCCCGCCGATCTGTCCGCCGGCCGTATGTCCGATTGAACCGCCGTCGATTCAGCCTCTCATGGCGCCGCAGTTGCCACCGCTTGGTACCTCGAGATGCCAGATGCATCAGGTGTGGAATCCGTACGTGCAGCAATACCAGTGGCAGCGTATCTGCCAGTAGGCGCGCCACTATCGAACAGTCGCGCCTAGCTCGACGGGGCGAAAACCGGGGACCCTTACCCGGCCGGCGCGGCTCCCAATAAAAGGGCGCGCTAAGGGGCGCTTATGGGTCAATCAACAAAGGGCACGGCCGCGCCCGTCATCCTTGATATTGCTGCTCTTGATGGCGTCTTCGATCCCACTGCTCTCGATCGTTCGGATGAGGATCTAGGACGGTATTTGTGGGATGTGTACCTTGGAGCTTGGCGCAAGGAGACTCACTGCTACGCGCCAATCGAAGCGATTTCGGAACAGCTCCGGCGCTTGGCGACAGTGCTCGAGGCCGACAACCCGGCAAACAACTCCGTTGAGAAGGCGATTCACAAGGCTGCGTTAGGGGAGTTTTCAGTGGCCGGACGCTCGATTCGGTATCACATAATGGATAAGGGGGCCAAGATTGCAGCCGCGCCTCTCGTCGCACGCGGCATCGCTGCGGCAAGGAGATCGGAGAGCTTCCGTGAAAAGGGCGTAGACGCGCAAAAGAAAGCCAACGAGGAAAATCGTATGGCGGTCAAAAATGCTGCCGGCGCACTTACAGAACGAAGAACGCGTCCCTACGACAGCACTAATCAGCTAGTCCAGGACATCGTGAAAGAAACCGGCTTAGGAAAGACCGCCGTCCGCGATCATTTGGAGGCGCTCGGCATGACTATCAAGAAATAGTTTCCGGGACCGCTCGGTTCCGGAAAGCCGAGAGCAATAAATTGATTGGACACCGCAGCGCATTCATAGCGACGCGGTTAGACAAACTCACAGGAGCGTCTAATGTCCATCAATTACAAGGGCCTGCGTCCTTCCCAAGCCGCGGAAAAACTCGGTATCGGTTTGTCCAGCCTGTGGGCCAAAGCGAAGAGCGAATCCGGCTTTCCGCAGCCGGTAAAGCTTGGCCCAGCCACAACGGTTTTCCTTGAGCACGAGCTCGATGCCTACATCGAGAAGTGCATTGCCGAATCGCGCCAGGCTGTTGCTGCGTAAGGGCTTGTCATGGCCCAAAACAAAAAAGCCGCGGCTCGAGCGAGCGCGGCCAAAAAGATCTTCCGGACGCAGTCTAGCGGAAACGATGCAGCGGCTCAACGCGCGCGCGTTCTCGATTTCCTTCGCCAGCATGGCTCGCTCTCGACGCTCGATGCGCGCTACCTGATCGACGTGCTTCACCCTGCAGCCCGCGTAATGGAGTTGCGTCGGTTCGGGCATGAAATTGCCACCGTGTGGTCGCACGAAACGACGCCCGAAGGCGGCGAGCACCGCGTCGCCCGCTACCACTTGATGCACGAGGTGGCAGCATGAGTGCGCTCTATGTCCACCTCGAGCCAGCTGACGATCCCGCATTTGTGCTGCTGCGCACGAGTGCCAGCCCGAATCCAGAACGCAAGCAGCCCGTGCGCATCAAGCGCATTCATTTGGATTCGGTCCTATTGATGCTGCTGGACGCGGCGAGCCGGCAGCGCGCAGACGAGGCGGCCACATGCTGAACGAACTCGACCGCGCCCGCTCTGCGCTCGTCCACCTCGATGCCGGCTGCGATCGGGGGACGTGGGTTGCGCTCGGCATGGCTTTCAAGGCAGCCGGCGGCGATCTCGACACGTGGCTCGGCTGGTGCGCGACCGGAGCGAACTTCGGCGGTGAGCGCGAGGCGCGCGCCGTGTGGCGCTCGTTCAAAACGAGCGGCGGCATCAGCGCCGCAACGTTGTTCCGTGCAGCGATCGAGGCCGGCTGGCAAGACAGACCGGAGAATCGACGCCAAATCAACGATCTGAGCGCCAATAAAATAGAGCGAAATATAGGCGAACCCGCGCGCCGAGCGCGCGAGACGCTCGACCCGCGGTGGCTACGCTATTGGCAATCCCTCCATCCGCTGGGCGGTGTCGGCCGTGCTTACCTCGAAGCCCGCGAGTGCGCGCTCCCGCCCGCCGATGGAGATCTACGGTTCGATCCGGCGGCGCGTCACCCGGCCGGCTACATCGGCCCTTGCCTCGTCGCTCTGGTTACGGACGTGGCGGTCGGGGCGCCGATCAGCCTACATCGCACTTGGATCAACTCTGACGGCACCAAGGCCGATGTCGATCCGCCGCGGATGCTCCTCGGTGGCCATCGCAAAGCGGGCGGCGTGATCCGGCTGTGGCCGGATGAAGCGCTAACACAAGGGCTTGCGATCGCCGAAGGCATTGAGACGGCGCTCAGTCTTGCGCGAGTGCTTCAGCCCGCATGGGCATTGATCGATGCCGGTAATCTCGCGAAGCTGCCGCCATTGCCAGGGATCGACGCCCTTACCATTGCCGTGGATGAAGATCCGGCCGGTGTGCTGGCCGCGAATACGTGCGGCGATCACTGGGCGCTATCCGATCGGGAAGTCACGCTCGTGGAGGTGCCTCGTGGGGCGTGACCTCAACGACTTGGCGTGTGAGGGCGGCGCGGATGCGGTCCGTCTTGCCGTGGCGAACGGCCGGCGAGTCGCGAAGGCGTCGGAGCGTGCAGCAGTGCCAGGGCATGCGGAAGCTCTTCCCGACGATATTCCGCTCTCGGTCACGTTCGCCGATGAGCTACCTGACACATTCACGCCGCCCGACGAGCTGGTGCAAGGGCTGCTGACGATTGGAGGCGGCAGCGTCCTATACGGCGATTCGAACAGCGGCAAGACCTTCCTTGTGATCGACCTAGCTGCAGCAATTGCGCGAGGCGTGGAGTGGATGGGCAAGCGCACGGAGCCCGGCATGATCGTCTACCTGGCCGCCGAGTCGCCCGCGTCGGTGCGCAGCCGCCTGCAGGCCTACCAACGGCACCACGGTGTGCGCGTGCCCAATTTCGCGATCGTTCAGAACCCGGTCAACCTGTTTGAAAACGATGCCGATGCCTCCGCGATCATTGCCACCGTCCAGCGGCTCGAGGCTCAGCGCGGCCGAAAGGTTCGGCTGATCGTCGGCGATACGCTCGCCCGACTGAGCGCCGGCGCCAATGAAAACGCGGGGCAGGACATGAGCCGCGTCATCGAGCGCTTTGACCGCATTCGCACCGAGTGCAGCGCGCACTTCTTGCTCATCCACCATTCCGGCAAAAACGCGGCCGCAGGGTCGCGGGGATGGTCGGGCGTCCGCGCCGCCGTCGACGCCGAGATCGAAATCACCGATTCGCCGACCGGCAGGTGCGCCGAGATCACCAAGGTTCGCGATCTGGGCACGAAGGGCGAGCGCATCGGCTTCCGACTCGATGTCATCGAGCTTGGCACGACGAAATGGGGCGTGCCGGCGACAACCTGCGTAGTCGTACCGACTGATGCACCTGACAAGGCGCCCCGCAGCAAGCGCATGGGCGACGTAGAGGGTGCGGTGCTTGAGTTTCTGACGGCCCACAAGTCAGGCATCAAAAAGACCGAGGTGGTTAAGCACTTCGAAGACCGGTACCGCAAAACGTCGATCTATCGCGCCATGAAGGCACTTGCAGACGCCGGGGCCATCCATGAGGCAGCGGGTATGGCGTGCGTTGCAACGGGGGCGAAATGACCACGGAAAGCGTAAGCAAAACGTCGGTTTGGTCTCGCGAAACGCGATTCACGAGACACGCTATCCCCGACTCCAGAAGCTTCGTCTTTGGGGTTGTGCCGGGAAGCTTCGCGAGACTCGAACCGACCGCAAACCATTGCGGCACAAGGGAGTCTCGCGAGTCTCGCGAAGGTCTCTCGGATGTCTGGAGAGACATGCCAACTAGTCTCGTGAGTCTCTCTCTCCCTATAGGGGAGAGACACGCGAGACACGAGACTCGCGACTCGGAATATGCGCCAAAGCACGAATCCCTATCTGGCGGAAACAGCGGGTGCGTCGGCGCTCTAGTGCGTCGATACGGAGGCGACCGCATCCACTACGCCCGCGCGCGCGAGGGAGCGCAAAAGCGCAAGGCGGCCGATTCGACAGGTCCGATTTCAAACGGAGGTGGCAAATGATTGACGCCCTGGTAGGCGGGAAGCTGTTCAAGACGCCGGAGGAGCGCTGCTCGAGCTCCGGCAAGACGTTTGTCACCGCGAACGTACGCGCGGCCGACGGCGAAGGTGAAGGCCTGTTTGTGAACGTCGTGGCGTTCAGTGATTCGGCGAAGGCGGCCCTGCTTGCGCTTGAGGATGGCGACAGCATATCGCTGGCTGGGACGCTCAAGATCGGCACGTACGAGGCCCGCGATGGCTCGGTGAAGCCGAGCATCAGTATGGTCGCGTCGAAGGTCCTGACGACCTATCACGTTGCTCGAAAACGGAAGGCGGTGGCGGACGCATCGGCGCCGGCACAGACAGAAGGCCGGCGATCGAGCGAGCCGGGGTTTGCCGATGACGACATCGTGTTCTGAGTGTTGGACGCTGAAGCTCAACAGTCTGTCCAGTCAGAGCGACGGCGCTGCGAATTCACTCTACGGCCAAACGGCCGCATGCAATCCGATTTACTTCACATCCAGGAGTTAGCCCATGCCTCCAGATTTCGGAAGTCCCGTAGCTGATCAGATTACGCCACCCAATCCCAATCAAGGTCTCCAGACATTGTCCGGCATTCTTGGCGTCGCGCGTCAGCAGCAAGCGATGCAGATCGGGCAGCAGCAATTGCAGGTCGGCGCAGGCGAAGCGCAGAGTGCCCAGCAGCAGATGCGCGAACGTCAGTTGCTGCAGCAGACCATGCTCTCCGGAAAAGATCCGGATGGGAACGCGATCAAAGGCTCAGATGGGGAGGTCGATCCAGTCGCGATAGCCGGGTTCGCGAACAAGTACATGCCGCTGCTCGGACAGGGTGTCATGCAGTCGATCATCAAGACGCAGAATGACCGCATCCAACTGAGCAATTCGGTGCGCGGTCTCGGTCAGAACTTCCGCAACGACATCTCCGGCATCGTCCGGTCGGCGATCGGGACGCAGCAGACGCCGCAGGATCTCGGTGCGGCGCTGGACGTCTATGCGAAGCAAAATCCCGATGCCGCTCCAGCCATCGCGCGCGCACGATCGTTGATTTCGCTGGCTCCTCCCAATATGCCCCAGGCGCAGCGAGATAAGGCTCTCCAGCACCTTGCGATGGAGTTCCAGCCGGCAGATACAACGGTTAAAGAGCAGGCGCCGGACATGCGTACGACGACAGGGCCCGGCGGTGGCGTGCAGGCATACAACGCCAATCCGTACTCCGCTGTCCCGATGGGGCCGAACGGGCCGGAAACCCCGCAGGGGTTGTCACCTAGCGAGGCTGCAACTCGCGTTCAGGTTATGCAGAACAACCAGCCCGGCACTGTGTCGCTGGGTTCGATCACGCCTGGTGCCCCGGGCTTCGGCGGCAACATGCCTTTCGGGTCCGGCCGGTACGGCAGTCAACCTGGCGCCAATCCAAGCTTCGCGCCGAGTGGAGCATCGATGGGCACACCTGAGATGTTCGGCCAAATGAGCGATCACTGGACAAGACTCGGCAACGACTCCAACAACGCCTCCAGAAACATCGGCATTGCGAACAACATCAAGTCGTATGCGAACGGCGCCCTTACTGGTGCGGCGAGCGATCTCGATCGTTTGAACGGAATTTTGGCTGCGTTCGGCAAGCCGGCAGCGGCCGATATCAAGACCGCTACCGACCTCCTTAACAAGAATTCTGCGATGCTGGTCAATTCATCTGGGGGCGGTACGGATGCGCAACGCGCGCTCATTTCGGCTGCCACCCCGAACGGCCATATGAGCAGGGACGCAATCAATGAGGCCGCGGACCAGATCATCGCGAACCAGAAGATGACGCTCGCCGCGCAAAAGTATCTGCAGCCGTATCGTCAGGCCAACGACGCGCAAGGCTATCAGACGGCGCTTTCCTCACTTAACAACGTCTCCGATCCGCGCATCTGGCAGTTTGCCGATATGAGTCCGGCCCAGCGCTCCGCGTTCAAAGCCAGCATGACACCGGCACAGCAGAAAGAATTTGGCGCGAAGATCCGCGCCGCCGAACACCTTGGGGTGGTGCAATGAGCCTTGCCGACCAATTCGATTCGACACCGACGAGTTCGAGTGGAGGGCAACCGGTCGCGAACACTGGTCCCAATAACCAACTGCCGGGCGATGCATCGGGTTACAACCAGATCATCGAGGCCGCCGGGCGCCGGTACAACGTCGATCCGCGATTGTTGGGCGCGATGATTCAGACCGAATCTACCGGTCGTCCAGGCGCGGTGTCGAACAAGGGTGCAGTGGGCCTAATGCAGATCATGCCCTCGAACTACAAGGCGCTAGGCATTACTGATCCCACGAACCCGGAGCAGAACATCATGGGTGGCGCGCAGCTGATGTCTACGCTGCTCGACAAGTACGGCGACGTACCGACTGCGCTTCTGCATTACACGGGCGGTGATGATCAGTCCAAGTGGGGTGTCAACACACACGCGTACCCGGCGAAGGTGCTTGCGAATTACCAGCATTTGGCGCCTCAAACGGGAGCGTCGGCACCGGCCACGACTGCGGCAAGCGCGCCAGGAGCGGCGCAGCCCACTTCGTTGGCCGATCAGTTTGATTCACTTCCTTCTGTGCCGACGCAGGGTCACGCTGCACCCGCAGGTCCGCAACCGGGCATGTTGGCTTCAATGGCTGCCGGGGCGGGGCATGGTCTCGGATCAATGGCGATGGGTGCCCAAGAGCTTGTCGGCCGCGGGCTCGATGCCGCCGGCGCTCACACGATCGGCCCGTGGCTCGCGAACGATGCACAGCAGGGGCAGCGGAAGCTTGACGCGGAGGTGGCGCCATATCAACAGGCCCACGGCGTGGCGACTGGCGCGGGGGACATTGTCGGCGGGATCGGTGGAATGGCGATGGCTCCCGAAGTGAAGGCGCTACAGGGGACAGGCTTTCTTGCGAATGCTGCCAAGGGGGCCGCCTATGGAGTAACGGCACATGCTTCCAATCCGGACGCCGACTTTCTGTCTCAGAAAGGCCTTGATGCAGTCGCCGGCGGATTGTTTGGTGGAATTGGGGCGAAGGTCGCTCAGTTTGCGACGCCATATCTCTCGAGCGCTGTAAATGCGATCCGCGGGCGGCTCAATCCGGTCATGTCCTCGGCGAATGCTTCGACCGCGGCGGCGGGCATTGTGAATGACGTCCTGCAGCGGGCCGGTGTCGATTCGTCCAAGGTATCTCCTGATGCGATGGCAGCGCCGGTATCTCAGATTGCCGATGCGCTGAAGTCCGGTGGAGCGCCTTCTCCGAATGCTGCGGCGACAATCGCCCGTATTGGCGAAGCGGCCTCGCTCCCGGTTCCTGTCGAGCTGTCGGCAGGACAGGCCGGTCGCGATCCGATGCAATTCGCGAGGGAGCGCAACTGGCGCGGGGTATCGGGTGTTGGCGAAACGGTGCAGGCGCTCGAGGCACGACAGAACGCGCAACTGGCTGGGAACCTGGATGCGCTGGGCGCAAATAAGGCGCCGGCGCCGATCGATGTGGGGCGGCAGATCATCGGTGCTGCGAATAGCTTCGACAACAATTGGTCGAACCACATCAGTCGCCTGTACGACGCGGTAAAGAACACCGGGGGAACCTCTGCAGCCGTGAACACCGTGGAAGCTATGAAACCGGTCGCACAGAACCTCCGGGATTCCTTCATTTCGGCTGACTCTCTGCCTGGTGACGTGCAGCGGATCTATCAGGGAATGAGAAACGGCACGCTTCCGCTAACTGCCGGAGAGATGATGTCGGTCGACAAGATGCTTTCGCGCGCGCAACAGGGGGCGTCGGACGGAAACGTGCGATATGCCATCGGACAGATTCGCAATGGGCTTAGCAACGCTCAGGTCGACGGCAGCGCGGGGCAAGACGCCGTTGCTGCGTACAACCATGCAAAGGCGGCTGCCAAGCAACGGTTTGACTATATCGACGCGAATCCATGGTACGGGGATGCGATCAACGGTGTGCAGCCCGACAACTTCTTCAAGCGCAACGTTTTGCAGGCAGATGCGCAGCCGCTGACGAACATGATGCAGGGGTTGCAAAAAGCCAATCCGGATCTTGCGCAGAGCGTGCAGAACGCGACCGCCGCATTTCTAAAAAGCAAGGCAGCGCCACGGGCGACGGCGGACGAGATTCCCGCGTTCAACCACGCCACCTTTGATCGGTTCGTGACCGACCCGAACAATGCGCAGCGATTGCACGCTGTATTCGGTCCGCAGGGTTTCGACACGATCCAATCGATCAATAACGTCGCGCGCAACATTAAAACCGCGCCACCCGGCGCAAATGTCAACCACTCGGGTACGGCCGGGGCCTTGGTGGATATGGCTCAGAACGGGGCGCAAGGAGTCGCGCTAAGCAGTTTGACAGCACTCGGACGGGCAGCCCGCCTTGGCCCGCTTGTGGACCTCGGACTCGCGGCGGCGCGAGGTATCGGGAACGTTATGAACCGCCAGAAGATGGCGGCGAGCGTAGTCACGCCTCAGGTTGCGACGCCTGCATCTAATCAAGCCAGCGGGTTGGGGCGTCGATTGTTTCCGGCGGCTGGGGTGAGGCTTTCGGATCTTGTTGGAATCCCAGCCAACGCAAAGCGCGACGACGAACAGCCCTCCCGATAAGGCGGCCGATCATGTAAGTGCGGGCTCGGAGGTCGGCGAGGAGCGCCCCGGCGATGTACAGGACGATCCCCGCCGCCAGGACGACGGCAATAGATCCGATCTGTGTCAGCACCAAGATTCTCCGGACAGTAGGTTCCGGGACATTGTAGGAGCAAACATGACCGAAATTAGCGAGAAGACGAAGAAGCCGCGCGGAAGCCCGATACAGGTCGATGTGAGCGGCGATCCGGGCGAACACGCGGAGAAGGATATCGAGCCGCCGGCCGACTGGCGCAAAGGCGCGCTCCTGAACGTGCGCAATCGCGGCGACGCGTATGTCATCACGCTCTATCCCGAAGAGTTCGACGAAGAGCATCCGGAGCGTGCACTGCGCTTTACGAATCTCGGGCTGTGTCAGGGCTTCGTCAGCCGCTGGTACTCCCGGGAATCACACGATCCGAGGGCACGCTAAAAATGACTTCCCCTGTTAAACAAACTGGCAAGAAACGCGTCGTCGGTGACGGAACGCCAGGGCCTGGTCGCAAGAAAGGCGTGCCGAACAAGATGACGGTCGAGGTCAAGGAAATGATCCGACAGGCACTCGAAGAGGCGGGCGGAGTCAAATATCTCGTTGAGCGCGCGAAGAACCCTCGGACGGCATCAGCCTTTCTCTCGCTGATCGGCAAGGTGTTGCCGCTGACCATCAAAGGTGAGCCGAACGCACCGGTGCAACTGATACTGAACGGATCGAACGTCAATGGCTGAGTTCGCACACCCCGAGCGGCCGATCTCTGAACAGGATGTGCTGGATCTGTTTATCTGCAATCTCCCGATTGGGCCAGATGTTGTCGCGAGCCTGTTCAGGGAAAAATGGGACGATCGGGCGGTGTGGATCTGTATGATCGAACCGGCGACTGGCGTTCCGGTGCACACCACGGTACCGCTTTCGGAACTCGACCAATTCCTACTCACCCTGATCGGGCGGTACTCCCCCGAAACGACCCTGATGTGAGGTCGCTATGCACCCCAAATCCTATTCACCCAACGACGACCCGCTCATTTTTGTGTCTGCCGTCTTGCATGCGATTTGCCACGTACTATCAGACGACCAAAGGCTCAGAATCGCCAGCGAATTGCGTGATCAAGCAACCCGAGTAAACGACGATGCCAAAAACGTGGCGCAGCAGAGATTTGCGCTAGAAGTTGCATCTCTTGCCGCGCTCGCGGAGGAAGGCTTCGATGCCGCGTACAACACCCTTAACGCGGGTTACCGAGTCGAAGGAATGGGGAAGTGTGACCGGTGAAGTCCCAACTATCCGGCACCACGGGGATATGGCACACGCGGGCTGTTCGTGGGCATCTACACGCTCGCCACGCACCTCGAATGGATCGAAGGCGATGTCATTGGGGCCGGGATAGTGCCGGCTATCGTCCAACCTGCGGTAACGACAGGACGAACTGACCAGCAACCTCCTCGGCGATTGCCAGCGCCAAGTCGTAGCGCCTATACCCTTCGTCCGGTTCGCAAGTTTTGCGCTGCGCCTCGAGTGAGTTTTCCGGCAATCCCGTCGGAACAGCCGTGATTCGAAAGCCGAAGATCTCCGGTCGGCCGTTCGTGCCGGCGAACCCGTGGTTCTTCACTTCGACATAGAGATAGACGTCGTAACCGTTGATGTTCCGGTAGAACATGGTTGTGCTCCAAGAAGAGGGGGCTCCTAGAGAGTACACGCTCCCCCGGTGCCCAGTGGCTGTCTTCGAAAGCGATGGGGCCAGCGCGAGCGGGGGGAAGTCGCGGTCGCCGCGAGCCACACTGTGTTGAAACTGCAACGTGCAATTTCGTCGTCGACCGTGGCGTCACTTTGCGAATCGGCGGGTAAAGCGACGCGCATCCGAAAACGTTGCGTGCGTCACTCTGTAAACGTGACCGCCATTCTTCAGCGCGAGACGGGGACCGTCGAAAAACTGTTGCCAAGCGGTGCAGGCGTCGCTAATCTTGCTTCACACCCCGCCTGGGTAAGGCATCGACTGAAGTGCGCCGAAACTGATCGGCAATTGTTTGGAAAGCTCGCTCTGCGGGCACGGTGACTCGATCACCGAATTCACTGAGTAGGGCCTACGCCCAAAATCCGTCCATCGTTTCCTGATGGGCCGTGACTGCTTCGCCGCTAGGTGAAGCCCTCCATCGCCTTTTGCTTCATGCGAAGGGCGCGATGTGCAATCCCCGTATGCCGCTCCCGCGGCAATCAATCCGTGACGTGCGCCCCCAGCGCTAACGCCATGCCTTGCTGCGTCCGTTTCAATCGCCCTCACGACGATTGGCGGCGCGCTGGGCCTCGGTGTTTGGAATCTCGTGTCGACTCGCTCGGCACGCATCAATTCGCGCGGTCGGGGCATTGGCGCCCCCGATCGGTCGCAAAGCCAAAACACGGATCAAACGGGGGAAGCGTCTTCCCGCCACGCGTCGAACCTCATCGGGTTCATGCGTGCCGGGCTGCGTCAGCTTGCTGGCGTAGAACGCTCCCAATCTCACCAGGCCGAGGCTCGTGCCCCCGTTTGTTGTCTCCCAGCTGCGTTTTCGCAGCCCCGTCCAGCGGACAGGGAGACGACTGGGGGTCGAGCCTCACGTCATGGATGCGGGGTACGCATGTCGCACAAATCACTCACGGCCGACCTGTGCCGTGCCGCGCGCGGGGCGCGTGGCAAACAGGCAAACTCGACCTCCAACGGTCGGGAGAAGTCGCTCGCGCGCTTCGCGCGGTTTCTGTGGGATTTGGGCTTTCAGGTTCACACGACCGGTCAGCTCAAAGAGAAGCACCTGATCGCCTGGTCGAACGAAATGACGGCCCGAGGGCGCTCGAAGCGGACGGCGGTCAACAACATGACGCACATTCGAACGGCGCTCGAAGGGATCGGTCGCCGGCCGTTTGCCGACAAGATGAGCAATGCAGCGCTCAGTCTGTCGGGTGCGAGCCGGGCCGGCACGAAGCGGCCGATGATGCGCGACGAGCTGGAGCCGTACCGCGCCGCCGTTGCTGCGATCGACCCGGGTATTGCGATTGTGCTCGAACTGCAGCTCGAACTTGGGTTGCGGGCCAGGGAGGCGGTTCAAAGCATCAAATCGCTGGCCGAATGGCGGCGCGCGCTTTCGAGTTCGATCGGGGATGGCTTCGTGACCATCATCCACGGGACGAAGGGAGGCAAGACGCGACGGAGCCCGCCATTGGATCGGCAGCGCGCCGCCGAGCTGGTGGAGCGTGCGATTGGACTGTCGAACGAGTACGGCGGGAAGCTGGTCCGCAAGCCGGATCTGAAGCGCGCGATGGAGCGTTACCACTACGTCGTGCGCAAGGTCGGTATGACCGATGAGTGCGCGCCGCATAGCCTCCGGTACGCATACGCGACCGAGCACCTGGAGCGGCAGAAGGCCGCCGGCGTCTCGCGCCGAGAAGCGGCCGCTGGTGTGTCAACGTGGCTGGGCCACGGGGATGGACGCGGGACGTGGGTGGAGCGGGTCTATGGGCGCGAGGTGTTGGTCGATGCAGAGGTGAAGCATGCATAAGCACGTCGACACGCTGCCAGAGGTCGGCCACTCGCGGTGGAGGCAAATCGCGCCGTTCGTGGGCGTGTGCCGGGAGACATGGCGAAAGCTCTGTTTGGCCGGACGGGCACCTCGGCCTATTCAACTATCTCCGCGGTGCACGGTATGGAAGAACACGGAGATTCATCGCTATCTCTCCGATCCCTTGCAGTACCGGGACAGGTAAATCGCGGGTTATGCGAGGCCGTGGAAAACGTTCGGCTCAAGTTCGATCGCTCGTAACCGATATGACCTATCAAGGAGGATTTACTTTATGGACATGGTAAGTCTGGGACACGCATTTGGAGTTGTTTCACTCATCCCCGTTGTGGCTGCACTGATTTGCAACAAGGGCTGTAAGCCGTATCAGCATATGACGTTGTTCCTGGGGTGTTTCCTCGTGTTCAGTGCCACAATGACTGCGTCAACATTCTCAAACCTGAACTATCTCGCAAAGATGTTGGATGCGAAGCATATGCTTAGCAAACACACGTTGGATCAAAGTGATCGCGCCGCCAACTTGTGGCTCCTGATCTATCCTGCGATCGTAGGTGCGTTTGGCGTCAATCTGCTGACATCGTGGTTCCAGTCCAGTTGTCCACATAGCAAACGACGGTGGCGGGGCGTGGGCGAATTGATTGGAAAGCCGGTACGGAATTCGAATGTTGTAGGTCAACCGCGGGTGGCGAACATGGCTCCGGTGAGGCGCCGCTGTAGAAAGAATGTTCGTGCTGAATTTGTTCGGCGCCGTTGCTGACGAATTGTCGAGATTCAACGCGATCCATCTACTACATGGACTACGGTAGACACGGCGTTCGTGTCTTCGTCGGGCCTGCTCTTGTGCTGTGTGACTGCTGCAGTAATCGCTACGGTTGTGCCGGCTGGGAGAATGAACATTCGCATGTCGTCCATCTCGGCACCTGGTAGGAACTCGTAAAGACCACCGGTACCTGTCATCAAATCCGCCGTCGCTAGGATGGTACCGCTGTCTTCGTCAATTACCGCGTTAGCTCCTTTGTCTGGGGTAACTTGACGGACACGCAGTTCGTACGTGTCGCCAGCTTTGCTGCTCAGTTGGAACGTGACGGGGCGTGGATTTTTTGCGTGGACATGGACGACGACAATCCGAAGGTCGTCCCGGTAGGGCAGCACGCTTGCATCTATCGTGAGGTTGAGCTGCCAGTCTCGTGAGCCGCCCAGACCGAAGATCCAGAGCGCCCATGCACCCGCCACGATGATCGCGAGGCATGACAGGCCTTTTAGGGAAAGGTCGGCGATCTCAGTGGCGCGTTTGAGGTTCATTTGGCGAGCAACGTTCCGAGTCGATTGGCAATCGCTGAGGGTGCGTTGTCGACGTCGACAAGTTCCGCCCACGAGTAGACGTGATGGCCATTTTCCCGCGCGTGCCGAAAGTGCTTTCCAGTGTCGTTCGTGATGACCACGGCGCCCGCAGCCAGGGCCACGAGGAATGCATCAGTGCGGTTCTTCGGGATTGCTTTGCCGGGCCGCTCGGTGACCTTGATCGACTGTAGCGTCTGGACCGTGCCTTCATCTGCCCAGTAGCCGTGATTGAAGCCCGAGTAGCCATTGCTTGATCCATCCGGACCGGCAAAGCCGAAGATGCCGCGCTCAGTCGCAGCGGCGAGAAGTCGCCGGCACAGATCCTTCTCGGCTACCGTTGCATTGTCGCTGTCGATGCCCTGCCGATACTCGGTGGCAAGGTCCGGCGTCACCGCAAGAGTGAACTCGCTGCCTGCCAGTGCGGCGACTGGATCGACGCCGGCTTGGGCCAGATTGGCCAAGGTGTTGTTGTCGAAGTAGACGTTCATGCGACGAATCTCTGTCGGGCCTTCTCGGGCACCTATGCTATGGTTGTGTTGAGACCGCTTTATACGACACTAGATAATCTTTACCGGGTAGGCAAGCCCATGAAAAGACAAGAATCAGAATCTGACGGGGATCAGGCGACACCAAATCACGCAAACTCACTGACGCATACCTATGGCGTATTAAGCGTCATTCCCAGCTTTATCGGGATCGTGGTTGCCATAAAGCAATCCGCCGACGTTGCCCAGTGGCTCTTGCTTGCCAGTGGTTGGGTCGCAGCAATTTTTCTGGCTGTGTTCCTTACCATATGTCGAAGCAGTTCTCAAGAGAGGTTGGGGCGTCGAGGAGTCGGGCCCGGGTGGACGGCCTAACTATCGGGCGGTTAGAAACGCGCGTTGAAGATTTGCACGTCGAGATCGAGCGACGACACGCTACTCTCGATTACTTATCGGGGTTATTAATCGGGACACGGGTTACACCGAGGCAAGCGGCACAGCCACAGCAAGCTCCTCAAGACCGCGATGACGACCAAGAGGGTTAATACAAATGATTCAAGTAGATTTTGGCAGCTTCAACTATTTCCCGACGCTGCGAACCCGTGTCGCGGAACTAAAAGGGCTTTCGATGCTGGACGACGCACGAAAGGCCAGGATTCTTCCATTGATCACATTGGGGAAGTGGCCTCGTGCAGAGGATTTTTCTCGTTCTGCCGAAAAGGCAGCGGAAGCTATGGGCGGCAGATACTATTTCCTGGATCTGCCCAGCGACGGGCGCCATCACACCGAATCTAGCAGGGCGCTGACAAATCCGGCCGATGCATTTGGTTCTTGGCGCGCATTTCTGGACGAGCGTCCGCTGGCAGTTCCCGTTGTGCAATTCGGAGATCGGGCACCACAGCGAGATGTCATTCAACAAGCTCGCCATTTCGAGCGCACGCGAGGTAAGCTTGCTTTCCGGATTCGCGACTTTAATGCAGAGACAGGTCTGGTGATTGCTGCACTGAGCAGCCTGGATGACATCAACAACGCTATCGTCTTCGTCGATACGCAGTACATTCGTCCGGCCGTCAGTGCCTATGAAGCTGCTGCAACGGCAACCATCAACGCTATCCGCGAACAGCATCCGGCGTCATTCATCTCAGTACTCGCGAGTAGCTTCCCCGCATCCCCTACGACGTTTGCTGACTCGAGTCAGCAGCGCGGCCGCATCGATATTCTTGAGCGTACATTCCATCAGTCCCTTGGTGGCTCCGCGGTCAGCACATATGGCGATTACAGCTCGATCCATGCTGTCGTCTACGATGATCAGCCGATCATGCGGTGGTCGCCTCGAATCGACTATCCGTTGGAGCTCGAGTGGTACTTTGAGCGGCGCCCAGGTGTGCAAGACGCGACTCAGGGCTACGTGGCCATTGCCAATGCAATGGTGGATTTGATGCCAGAGGTGCGTGCATCAGACGTGTGGGGCGATCGAATGATTGTCGACGCGGCATCCGGGACACCGCATGGCGCGGCGCCACAATCGTGGATCGCGGTTCGTGTGAATCTCCACTTAACGAGGCAGATCGACTTCTCGGAACGTATTGCTGGTGGCGCAGACGACGACTACGAGGATCAGTCCGAGTAGCCATACGCTCGATCAGGTGCGCCTCGGAATGGCTGGCGTGCCTGGAACGAAGCCACAACCGGCAATGAACATGTCGACTTGCCGACGATGCGTCTCGATTGGGTTCTCGGCCATCGGCCTAAGAGCGCGCTGATCTACTCGCTTCGCTATGACCTTTTTGCGACGCTTGAAATAGTTCAGCACGTAGGATCGCAAGTCAGACACAGAGATCTGTTGAGCTTGCTCTACCAAATCGGGGCGGAGACCGACAGGGCGGATCGCGTGCTGCTTAAGAACGGCTCGTAGCTCGGTTACGGGAAGATAACTTAGCCACACTGCCTTGTCGGTGATCTCATTGATGCCTGCGTGCTGGACTTCAACGAGCGCGGCATTCGTCACCTCCCAAACTCCAACCGTGGAAGGCACGCGAGTGAGCACTTTGGCGGTATGCCTTGGGGCGCAAACGATCGTCACGGACTCGAAATATTTGACGAACGTGTCAATCTGACCGTCCAAGCGAGACAGATCATCGATGTCACTTTTGATCTCGAAGGCGGAAAGTTTGCCGTTGGCGAGCACCAAGTCAGCTCTACGACCGAAGTCTGCTATGCACAATTCGGAAATCAATGCTGCGCCCTTAGCAAGCCCCGCGTCCCGCAGATGCTTGCTAAGCAGCTTCCGAATCCGTCCCTCGTTCAATAGTGCGCCCATGCCGGAATGTTACCGTAGCGTCCCTAGACAGTCAGCTTTTTTGGTACACACTACGGTACACAAAGGCCCCGCCATGTCTTCGGGGCATTGTCGTATATGGGTTTGATGGAAATTGCTAGGTTCTGTATCGGAAGCGAAAAGGATTGCGGGGCGGGAATGGCACAGCCATCGCCCGGCAATAGAACGTGCCTGCATCCGCGTGACGACTGCCAGTCAGATTGACACTGTGGTTTTACAGATGCGGACGGGCCGCTAGCACCCGATCGATAAACGATGGCGGCAGCGATACATATACAGAATCATCTCCGCCGTCACCTTTTGAAAATGAGACGTAGGCCTCGCTATAACTATTCCAGGAAATTGCGGGAGTCGGTGTGCTGAATGTGTGCTGGGCTATTAACCTCCCAGTTTGTGCGATGTATACGCGGCCAACATACCGTGAATCTCCACCCGGAACCCAATCTAAAAGGCACAGGTCGGCAAGATACATTCCATCCGGAGATATCGACGTTCTGCACTCTTCCCCTCGAGGCGTTCTGTCAAAGGCAAAGGTGCCAATCAGTGCCGTGACGAGCAATGTATAAGTAATTTTCAAAGAAATTGTCATGATTTATTGTTGAATTTGATCATAGTGAAATTTCTATGGGAGGGGAGATTGGGATGAATTTTTTGTCAGAGTAGATGATAAAGTCTCCGCCTCTGCCATGTATCTTGGACCATTTTCTAAAATCGATATTTTCTACCGGATAGTGGACGTTCCCCTTGACGAGTGAATCACCTCTGGCGACGGCATATTTGACATATGGGATATGCTCGGAGTTCGAGAATGCAGCGATTCCACTATATGGAACAATGATGACGCCGTCGCTACTCCAATGCCCTAAGTATTGGGATCGCTCATTAGATTTGTCGGTGAATGTATAGTTGTCTTTTACATACACCCACACTCCGGTCACTTCAGCTATTGTTCTGTGTGAATCCACGTCCCACGAGAAGCGCGCGCTTCCGAGCGCCGCATAGATATTGAAGGATCCGAGTGCTCCGGATAGGTCGTCAGGCACACCATTGTTGCGAAGTTGTGCATCTAATTGAGTTTCAATTTTTTGCCCAAACGTGCTGTCTACTTTTGAGTATTGAAATTGGAATCTTCGATGCAAATCGCGAAGATCATTGCCACATATGTCGTCGGTGTAGAGTCGCGCTGCGCAGTCTTTATGCGGGATCAACAGTTTGTAAAGCTCGACTCTGGATTTGGGTGAGCGAATCATTTTATTAATAAGGTGGTCGAATTGCCGCTTCGCTCGGGGGAAGCGCATAATCCAATCCAATTTAATGGTGGACATGTCATGCATGTCGGATGGATATGGTTTTCCATCTTGATTGATTGCTAGCGATTCATCCGAGGAAGTCCGTGAATAATTTAACTTTCCAGAGAACCATCGCTCCATAAGTTTGGCAGATGTCGGGAGGTGCATTTTACGCATTGCTGCGGGAATCTCTTGAATATCGAGCGCTGGTACAGAATCGCTCTTTTTTAGTTTCACGATGGCGGGTTTGGGAGGGGCGGAGGCATTTAGCCAAACTTGAAAGCGTGCCAGCGCCTTGCCGGCCTTTTCCAAGTCATCGACCATTTTGTCAAGCGAGTCGCGCTTGGGCGTGGCGGAGGAATGTTTGAGTTCGGTTGCGTTCGATTTTTGTTGCATCGGAAGCGGCGACGCAGGTTTATCCATGGATAACGAGATGTTTGGAACAATCTTGCATCCATCGGCGCCATCGTGAAGTTTCCACTTCCAGAAAATTTTATTTATCGTGAAATAGGGGATTTTTTCATTGTTCGATGCCATTTCTATTTGGGATCCGGTGATGTTGGGTGGTATGCGCGATGCCTGTTACGCTAGCGTGATCGCACCCGTAAAATCAATCGGACTAGTTCGAAATCGTTGCTAATGTGACTGAGTTTTGGGTCAAATATTCCTGGGGTTTTATTAGTCGTCTAAGCGCACCGGGATCTTGAGGCCGTCGATAGGTGTGCAGATACTCAAAGGAGTTGTGACTTTTTATTTTTCTCGCCAAGGTGGCAGATCGGGCGTTAGCTATCATTGTCCCGGTGCCAACGGTGGACGGTGCAGCGGATATTCCATGGGTAGAATATCCCGTTGCGGTGGGTGATGTGCGAGTCGTGGGGAATGTCTATTACCCGGTTCGGAATAGTTCATTTCGCGAGTGGCAGCAACGTCATCGTCGAGGTGGCGATTTCGTTATTTTTTCAGATCACCGCTATATAACGTTGCGAGAACCCATTAGGCTTCGATTCGTATTAATTTGAATATTAATGAGTCGGGCATATGGTTGGCGCTCGCTCTCCTGGCGATAGTATTGCCCGTTATCGTGCTTGCTTCGATAGTGCGGTTGCTAAACTCTTTCTTGTCTGGCTCAAGAAGTTGGGCTGATGTTGTTGCGAAGGAGGTTTGGATTTTCATTCGACGCGCATTCGTTTCGGCTGCCGTCGTCACTGTCCTCGGGTTTGGCTGGAGCTACTGGAAAGACGTACAGCTGCGCACGATTTGCGATTCACGCACGCAAAAAATCGAACACTCCCCGCACGGAGGCTATTGGGCACGATACTGCTATTTTGGAGATACGATCGTTCTCAGGCTTTACGACAGGGAGGGCGAGCGTCTCGTTGCCGAGCGAACGTATCGGGACGGGTCTCGCATACCCGTTGAGCTTCATTGGGCGAAGGAGGCATTGATGTACCCCCAAGGGCTCGAGTTCGGCGAAACATTTGGCGAAATCAGTTTGCCACCGACTCTTCTTGACCGGATGATGGCGCGGCTTCCCTAGCAGATCACGTTCGACGCCCATGCTTCGCAAGCACATCGCGCTCAAGGGAGGGGACGCCGATTGGGCGACGGTCGATGCAAATACGATCGACAGCGTGCCATGCGAATGTAGCTGCTGGCGTGCAGAGTGACTACGCTGGCCTGATTGAGTTGCGGTCGGGATCATCGATCCAGCATGGGCGAGCATGCCGATCAACCCATCCGGACCCCCACCCGCCTCAATCCCAATGATGGTGATGGTAATACCCGCCACCACCGTAGTACCCACCGTCCGGCACCACGATACAGCCGCTCAACAGCACGGCGACGCTGGCAATCAGCAAAAGGGTTTTCTTCATCGCGTCCACCTGCTCGGGTTCAATGTGAAACCCAGCATAGCGAGCGCCCGCAACACCGGCTGTAAGCGATCGTTTCCCTGTTCCGGAATGCGTAACGGCGGATTATTCCGGTCACAATGACCGTAACAAATAGCCAAACAGCAGACGTTTCAGGCGGCGACGACCCTGTTTCGCCCCGTATCCTTTGCACGATACAGCGCGGCATCGGCGGCTTCGATCAACGCATCGGGTGTCGACAGATCGTCGGCCGACACGGTCGCGCAGCCGACGCTCACGCTCACGCGCCCGGCAGGTGACGTCGGCATCGCGAGATCGAGCCGCAGCACCGCTTCGCGCGCTTCCTCGGCGACCACCCGCGCGCCGCGCGCGCCCGTGTTCGGCAGCACGATCGCGAACTCCTCACCGCCATAGCGCGCGACGATGTCCGCCGGCCGCCGTACCGCGCCGGCTAGCGCATTCGCGACCGCGATCAGGCATGCATCGCCCTTCACGTGGCCGAACGCGTCGTTGTATGCCTTGAAGTGGTCGACGTCGACCATCAGCAGCGACAGCGGTTCGCCTTGGCGCCGCGCCTGCAGGAACAGCGTGTGGAAATGATCGTTGAAGTGGCTGCGGTTGAACGCGCCCGTCAGGCCGTCGCGCGCGGACGAACGGATCAGCGTCGTGTGCGCTTCGAACAGCCGCTGGTACAGCATCGTCACTTCCCACGCGAGCACGCACACAAGCACGCCCGGCGTGAACATGCTGAACACGCGCGCGAGATACCAGCCGACCGTGAAGCGATGGGTGCTCATCAGGTTCAGCGTCGTGTCGGTGAGGCACGCGAGCACCGCGATCGCGAGCCACAGGTCGAGCGTCGTGCGCAGCCGGCCGGTGGCCAGCACGGTAACGAGCGCCAGCGCGTTGAGCAGCCACACGACCAGCGCGACCGCGTTGACGGGCAGCACGGCCGCGTCGCCCGGCGGATGAAACGCGGGCGGCAGCGACACGTTCAGCGCGAACAGACAGAGCAGTCCGGCGACGACAGCCGGCCCGCCGATCAGCACGAGCGTCCACCAGCGTGTCTGCTGCGCGCCGATCGGTGCGCGCGCCAGCCGCTCGCGCGCGAGCAGCGCAACCATCACGAAACCCGGGAAGCCGGCATGCCAGAAGATCCACATCCACGCGGCGCTTTGCGGTTGCGCACCGAACAGCCCGTGTGGCGCAAACACGCCGGGAAAGGTGAGCAGCTGCAATGCGACGGCGAGCGCGGTGAACGCGTAGGCGCCGCCGAGCGCACCGAGCACCGGCTGGCGTGTCACGGTGAACTGCGCGCCAAGAAAGAACGCCGCGATGCTCGCGGTGGTGAACACGGTGAGCGCGCACATCGGCATGAACGGCTCGACGGCCGGCAGCGCGACGTTCGCGTGCGGTGCGGCGATCCCGAGCGCGAGCACGATGACGAGTGCCGTCAGTGCGCCGAACCAGAGCTGACGGCGTGTCGTGTGCTGGATCAGGATGCCTTCCATGGAATTCCCCGGGCACGTAGGCGGAAACGCCCGGTCTTGCGCCGGACGACAGGCAGCCAGCCGCTACGCGACCGGTGCGGCCAGATGCTATCGCGTTATGGATGCGCGCTCAAATCCCGAGGCCCGGACCGAAGTTGCCGGCGACCCACTGCGTGACGGCGTTGATGTCCGCGTAGTCCTGTTCGGGAAGGCCGTCGAGCATCGACAGCACCTCGTTGCTGGCGCCGGCGTCGCGCGCGGCATCGACGATCGCGTCCTTGTTGGCCGGGTAGCGGACGGCTGCCAGCACGTCGGCGATCTGCAGGTCGATCGTTTCGTTGGGAATGTCGTGCGGAGGCTGGGCGGGCTGGTCGTTCACGGCGGCGTCTCGCGGAGTGAGCGGGTTGGGCGGCTTGAGCGGTATTCGGATCGAGGCGGAATTCGGGTGCTTGACGGGGCGCGTCGTGGGGCGCGTCACGCGTTCACATGCCAGGGCGGCCGGGTCGGCGCGCCCCGCGGATGAACGGCGATCGACTCAATGCTCGCGTCGCACGCGGCGCCACGGATGCTTCCAGTCGATGTGCGGTGCGTTTTCGTCGCGCGGATGCTGGCGCCGATGTTCCTGCCAAAGTTCGTCGGAAAACAGCGCCGCCACGATGACGAGCGGCAGCACGAGGAAAATTCCGAGTATGACTTGCTCGAACACGATAGCCTCCTTGCGGTGGCAGGAACCCTTGCTCCCATTCTAGGCTCTGAACTTCGCCCGCGTTCAATTTCTTACAGTGCGGGACAGGCCCGGATGTGGCCTTGCCGCACGTGCGTCGGCATCAAAAAGGACATGAACATGCAACTCCAGAATGATACCAACACGCTCGCCCTGCGGCCGCTGGAGCGCCAGGACCTGCGCTTCGTCCACGAACTGAACAACGACGCAAAGATCATGCGCTACTGGTTCGAGGAGCCGTACGAAACCTTCTCGGAACTGTCACAACTGTACGACCGCCACGTGCACGACCAGCGCGAGCGCCGTTTCGTCGCGGTCGATGCGCAAGGCGAACTGGTCGGCCTCGTCGAGCTGATCGAGCTCGACTACATCCATCGCCGCGGCGAGTTCCAGATCATCATCGCGCCGCAATGCCAGGGGCGCGGCTATGCGGGGCAGGCGACGCGCCTCGCGATCGAGTACGCGTTCAAGGTGCTGAACATGCGCAAGCTGTACCTGATCGTCGATACGTCGAATGCGGCGGCGATTCATGTATACGAAAAATGCGGATTCCAGCACGAGGCCGAATTGAAGGAAGAATTTTTCGGAAACGGCGCGTATCACAACGCTTATCGCATGTGCATTTTTCAGCGGGATTATTTCGAGCGCCAGCAATCCACCCCGAATAAGGCAGGGTAAACGCGCTGGCGAAAGGCGCTTGCGGCGAGGCTTCCGCAGCGCCGAATACATGCGGAGAAGTACGGATAAATACGGATTTGCTTATACCTGGCATTTTTCTTGTATCAGGTAAATGCGATTCCGCGTTGCGGTAAAGTCGAATCGTTTCGGATGACTTTATGTGCGGCGCATCAAAATGATCCGGATAGCGAAATGGATTATCCAAACCGTTCAATCGCCGCCTTGTAACTTTGATGAAAGTCTTGCTGCGTAACGCTTTCCGCCTGGCGGCGCGGGCCTGTTCTCAGGGCGGTGCGCGTCGTCGTGCCTGCGCATCGCGCAAAAAACGGGCTGCGCATGGGGTGCGACAATCCGCCGCTATTGCGGTCGCACAACAAATGTGCTTGATATCGCTTGCCGGTCTTCTAAAGTAAAAAACGCGGGTTCACGATCACCTTTAAACACATAGCTAACCCAAGCCTGGTGCCCGCAAGCCTGGAGACAGAACATGATGAAGCGTACCGGTATCCTCTTTGCCCTCGTCGGCGCATGTTGCGCGGTGTCGATTGCCCAAGCCGGCGGCGATTCGGCCGTCAAGCCGAAGCAGGAAATCCAGTTGACGAAGAACGCATGGGGCTGCCTGTCGAAAGACAATCTGGACTCCGTACTGAGTCACGAGCGTGACGGCAAGTCGCAGGCGAAGCAGCAATACTTCGACGACTATCGTTGCCTGTCGGTGCCGGAAGGCCAGCGCTTCCGCGTGGTGTCGGTCGACCAGGGCGACGTGCAGTTCGTCAGTGCCGACAACAGCGACCAGCAGGGTCTCTGGACCGATTCGCGCTTCGTCAAGCAGTAACCGTCCATTCACCGCGCTGTCACACGACGCGCGAGCGCGCCGGCCCGATAAGCCGGCGGCGGGAACCGAACACGGCCCGGCCCATGCCGGGCCGTTGCGCTGTGGGTGGCGCATGACGCGCGCCGGACGGCGCGCATTCGGTATCATCACGGCCCGACCGAACCGAATGCCCGCCCGGGCCGTATCCGCATGGCGCTGAAATCCACGATCTACAAAGCCGAACTTCAAATCGCCGACATGGATCGGCATTACTACGCCGATCACGCGCTGACGGTGGCGCGCCATCCGTCCGAAACCGACGACCGGATGATGGTGCGCATCGTCGCGTTCGCGCTGTTCGCGCACGAGCGGCTCGAATTCTGCAAGGGATTGTCGGACGTCGACGAACCCGATCTGTGGCAGAAGGATCTGACCGGTGCGATCGACGTCTGGATCGAAGCCGGCCAGCCCGACGAGCGGCGCATCTCGAAGGCGGCCGGCCGCGCCGGGCAGGTCACGGTGATCGCGTACGGCGGCAAGACGTCGGATATCTGGTGGCAGGGTGTGCGCAGCAAGGTCGAACGGCTGCGCAACGTGCAGGTGCTGTCGCTGAACGACGGTGTCGCGGCCGCGCTCGGGAAACTCGCGGAGCGCACGATGCGCCTGCAATGCACGGTGCAGGACGGCGCCGCGTGGATTTCGAGCGCCGACCACGATCCGGTGGCGGTCGAATGGACGGTGCTGAAGGCGCGCGCGGACGCGTGACGGCCTGCGCGCCGGCTGCGCTCAGCCGATCGCGGCCGGCGGCCCCTTGAATTCGAGCATGTTGCCTTCCGGGTCGAACAGGTAGATCGACGGCCCGTAGCCGCCGGCGCCGTAGCGCTCCGCGGGCGCGCCCGGCCGTGCGCCATGTGCGGCGAAATGGGCGGTCAAAGCGTCGGGATCGAACGGCTCGACGCGCAGGCACAGGTGATCGAGATTGCGTCCGGTGCCGGGCGGGCCGCTGTCGGGACGGTCGATCGGGCCGCCGACCGACAGCAGGTCGATCAGCGCGTCGCCGGCGCGCAGCTGCACGAGGCCCAGATCGGGCTGCTCCTTCTCCACATGGCAGCCGACGACGTCGCAGTAAAAGCGCGTCATCGCGGCCATGTCCGTCACGCGCAGTACCACGTGATCGATCGCGCGGATGATCGGTTTCATGGGCAGGCACTCCTTCGCGGTCCACGAGCATCGAGTGTAGACGCATCGCGCCTGCGCCGCCGGCTGGAACGCGGCACAATCGACGGACGAAAAAAAGCCCGTTCACGCAGAGCGGAACGGGCTTAATCCATATCAGGAGGAGACATGGAGGAGACAGTTCCAACTATACACACGGCGATGGTGCGACGCAATATTCCGAATGCAAAAAAACGTCAGGACGGCGATTTGTCGCATCCGCAGTGCAGCAAAATGGTGACAGGGCGATGACGAAAACCGCGCTGGAACAGCCGGCGCGCGGTTTGCCGAATCTATTTTCAATCGATGCGCCCCCGATTATCCGGGGCGAATCACAGAGCAAGATTCAGGGCGCGACGGCACGTGCCGATGTCTAGAGTAGGCACCATCTACACTAGAGAGTGCGAGGTTCAGATTAAAACCGCCTATCCGACCGATGATGCCCGCTGGGGCGCCGTCACCGCGCGCGATCCGCATGCGGACGGTGCGTTCTTCTACGCCGTGAGCACGACCGGCGTGTTCTGCCGCCCGACCTGCGCGTCGCGGCTGCCGCGTCGCGAAAATGTGTCCTTCTTCGCCGATCCGGCCGCCGCGCGTGCGGCCGGCTTCCGGCCCTGCAAGCGCTGCCAGCCGGAGGGGCTGCCGCGCGAACTCGAGATCGTCAATCGCGCGTGTGCGGTGCTCGATGCGCATGCCGAGCGGCTCACGCTGCAGCAACTGAGCGATGCCGTGCACGTCAGCCCGTTTCATCTTCAGCGGCTCTTCAAGCGCGTGGTCGGCGTGTCGCCGCGGCAGTACCAGGCCGCGCAGCGCGGCGCCGCGCTGCGGCAGGCGCTGCAAAGCGGACAGCCGGTCACGCAGGCGGCCGTCGACGCGGGCTTCAACTCGCCGTCGCGGCTCTATGCGTCGGTGCCGCGCGAGCTCGGGATGGCGCCGTCGGCGTTCCGCCGCCAGGGTGCCGGTCTGCGGATCGACTATGCGACCGCATCGACGTCGCTCGGCACGGTGCTCGTCGCGGCAACCGGGCAGGGCATCTGCCGGATCGCGTTCGGTGACGAACCGGCCGCGCTCGTCGGCGAGCTGAAGGACGCGTTCGCGCGCGCCGAGCTGGCCGAAGCGCCGGGACGACTCGCGCCGTTCGTCGCGCAGATTCGCGCGTACCTGGACGGCACACGGCACGCGTTCGACCTGCCGCTGGACATCGCGCCGACCGCATTCCAGCAGCGCGTGTGGGAGGCGCTGACGCATATTCCGTACGGCGAAACGCGCAGCTACTCGGAGATCGCCGAGGCGCTGGGCTCGCCGCGCGCGGTGCGTGCCGTCGCATCCGCGTGCGCGTCGAACCCGGTCGCGCTCGCGATCCCGTGCCACCGTGTCGTGCAAAAGGGCGGCGCGCTTTCCGGGTATCGTTGGGGGGTGCGCCGCAAGGCGACGCTGCTCGCGTCTGAAGCGCGTCATGTGCACGACGATCAAACCGAATCCGTTGCGGAGGGCAGCGCCGTTTGAGCATCGCAAAAACAACGATCACATCCATCGTGAACGGCGGCCATGTGTCGCCGTCCGCGCAAATGGAACTGCGCTTCAATGCGCCTTACGACTGGGCGCGCGTACTGCGCTTCTTCAGCGGACGCGCGATTCCGGGCGTCGAGCAGGTGGCGGACGGCGTGTATCGCCGCATCGTCGACCTGCACGGCGACGCCGGCCGGCTCACGGTCGCGAAACATCCGCGCAAGCATTGCCTGGTCGCGACGGTCGAAGGCGCGGTCGTGCGTCATGTCGATGACGCGTTCGCCACGCGCGTCGCGACGATGTTCGACCTCGGCGCGGATCCGGCCGCAATCGGCAGCGGGCTGGCGCGTGATCCGTGGTTCGCACCGCTCGTCGAGGCCGCGCCGGGGCTGCGCGTGCCGGGCGCCTGGTCGGGGTTCGAGCTGGCCGTGCGCGCGATCGTCGGCCAGCAGGTGAGCGTGAAGGCTGCGACGACGATCGTCGGCCGGCTCGTCGAGCGGGCCGGAGAGCGTGTGGTTCATGAAGACGACGGCGCGCCCGCATGGCGTTTCCCGACGCCCGATGCGCTGGCCGCCTGCAATCTCGACAAGATCGGGATGCCCGGCAAGCGGGTGGCGGCGCTGACGGGCGTGGCACGCGCGGTGGCGGCCGGCGACGTGCCGGTTGATCGCGAGCACGCCGATCTCGCGACGCTGCGCAGTGCGTGGCTCGATCTGCCCGGCATCGGCCCGTGGACCGTCGAATACATCGCGATGCGCGCGTGGCGCGATCCGGACGCGTGGCCGGCGTCCGATCTCGTGCTGATGCAGTCGATCGTCGCGCGCGATCCGGCGCTCGACCGGCTCGCGACCCAGAAGCACCGCACCGAAGGCTGGCGGCCGTGGCGCGCGTACGCGGCGCTGCATTTGTGGAACGAAGTGGCCGACCGGGCGGGCGGCGCGCGCGGCGGGTGAGGGCGGCGGCCCGCGGGCGCGTGCGACCTGACGAGGCCGCGATACAACCCGTTGCGCCGATCGTGCTGACGCTCATCGGTTGCCTGCCGGAGGGCGGCCATCACGGCCATTCCGTCAATCCGTCGCCCGCCGGATGCCGGCTGCGCGACGCACACTTGTTCCGCTTTCCGCAGTCGGTTCGGCGGCAGGGTTGCACCTGCCGCCACCCGTCCGCGTGTCACGTTCCGTCGGACGAATTCGCGTAACCGGCGCGCGCGTTGCCGCCGCCTGGAACCGGTCGCAGAGGCGGCGACCGCCGCGACCGGCCCGCCCGGCGGCCCGCTCCGGCCCGCGCACCGTGCCCGGAGCCACCTCAAGCGCGTGTTTCGGCGAGATGTTAAAGTGCCCGCTACCAACGAAGCGACCAACAATCCAGCCGGCCGCGCGCGGCGTTCTGCGCGCGGCCGTCACGCACTTGCGTCTCCATGTCGAACACCATGACTCACCGCCAGTCCGAACTGCTGCTGAATCGCCTCGAAGCGCTGAGCTCGGGCCCGACGCGGCAGCGTCTGCCCGACGGCCTGCGCGGCATCGAAAAGGAAAGCCTGCGCGTGACGCGCGACGGGATGATCGCGTTCACGCCGCATCCGCGCGCGCTCGGTTCGGCACTCACGCATCCGTCGCTGACGACCGACTATTCCGAAGCGCTGATCGAACTGATCACGCCGGCGGAAGGCGACGCTGCGATCACGCTCGAACGTCTCGACGATCTGCATCGCTACGTGTATGCATCGCTCGGCGACGAGATGCTGTGGAACGACTCGATGCCCGGCCTGCTGCCGGCCGACGACCAGATTCCGATCGCGAACTACGGCACGTCGAACATCGGCCGCCTGAAGACGGTGTACCGGCGCGGCCTCGCGTATCGCTACGGCCGCACGATGCAGTGCATCGCCGGCATCCACTACAACTACTCGCTGCACGAGGAAGTGTGGCGGCGCCTGCATGCGGAAGAAGGCTCGACGGCCACGCTCGTCGATTTCCAGTCGGAGCGCTATCTTGCGCAGATCCGCAACTTCCGCCGCCGCAGCTGGCTGCTGATGTACCTGTTCGGCGCGTCGCCCGCGCTCGATACGAAGTTCCTGCGCGGCAAGCCGCACAAGCTCGACACGTTCGACGCCGATACGCTGTACCTGCCGCATGCGACGAGCCTGCGGATGAGCGATCTCGGCTACTCGAACACGACCGCGCAGGCCGCGCTGCACGTCGACTACAACACGCTGCCCGGCTATCTCGACGCGCTGTCGAAGGCCGTGAGCGAGCCGTATCCGGCTTATGAGGCAATCGGCACGCATCGCGACGGCGAGTGGATCCAGATCAACACGAACGTGCTGCAGATCGAGAACGAGTTCTACTCGACGATCCGGCCGAAGCGCGTCACGTATTCGGGCGAGCGGCCGCTGCATGCGCTCGCGTCGCGCGGCGTGCAGTACATCGAGGTGCGCTGTCTCGACATCGATCCGTTCGAGCCGACCGGCATCGCACTGGAAACCGCGCGCTTCATCGACGCCTTCCTGCTCGCGTGCGCGCTCGACGAGAGCCCGGCGCTCGACTGTCCCGCGTACCAGGAAGCGAACGCGAACTTCGGCAGTGTGACGATGGAAGGGCGCAAGCCGGGGCTCACCCTGCAACGCGACGGCCAGCCGGTCACGCTGCAGGCGTGGGCGGACGCGCTGATGGCCGATATCGAAACCGTCGGCCGCCGTCTCGACGAGATCCGCGGTGGCGACGAGCACATGCGCGCGATCGCCGCGCAACGCGAGAAGCTCGCCGATCCGGAGCGCACGCCGTCCGCGCGCGTGCTGCGCACGATGCGCGAACGCGGTCAGTCGTTCCTCGGGTTCGCGCTGGCGCAGAGCGAAGCGCATGCCGCGCATTTCCGCGCGCGTCCGCCGTCGGCGGATACGCTGCGCGCCGAGCAGACCCTTGCTGCGAAATCGCTGGCCGAGCAGGCCGAGCTCGAAGCGAAGGAGGCCGGATCGTTCGACGCGTTCGTCGCGGCCTATCGCGCCTATACGCTGAACCGCTTCAGCGTGTGATGCCGGCGCACGTGCGCCGCGTCGGCCGGCGCGGTGCGCGATGCGTATCTCCGTCGCCGGTCGGGGCGCGCCGTGGTGCGCTCGATCCGGTTCGATCAGCCGTCAATGGTGTGCGTATGTGCCGTGATCGATTGCATGCGGCAGCGCCGGCTTGCCCGATTTCACGTTTGCCCCGCCCTCGCTGCCGTAGCCGGCGTCGCCGCCGCGTGCCTGTGCGGCACGGTGCATGATCGCCTGCATGTTGCCCGGAAAGTCGGGACTGCTGGCGAGGCTCGTCCGGTAGCCGGCGGCCTGCAGCTCCACGAGTTCCTGGCGGACCTCGGCGCGCGTCAGCGTCGACGCGGCCTGCGCATGAGCGGCGAAGGCCGCGCCGATCAGCACGCATGCGCATGCCGCCTGTTTCATCGTCTTCATCGTGTTTACTCCGTGAGGTTCCGGTGCCATGCCGTGACCGGCGCGGGCGGAACCGATGCGGCCAGTCTAGGCTTCGGATGCCAAACGAAACATCCCGCCTGCCGTCAGGCACCTTTGCCGCATGTGCAACATTGCGCGGATGGTGCCGCCGCGCTGCGCCGGTGAGCCGCGCGTGACGGGCTTTCTGTCGAACGCGACAGCGGATCGCCCGCTGCCGGTCAGCGTGCGGCGGCTGGTTCGTATCGGGTCGGCACGCATCGGGCTTGTCCCCCTTGTACAAGCGGCGTGCGCCTCCTAACCTCTTTTAAGCAACCGATCGGTTGGGCCTGCGACGTCGTTGCGTGCGCAAGCGCCTGATCGCGGTCATGACCGCAGGACATCGCCTTGTACCGAACCCGGGGCATCCCGATGCCAGCTCGGGTCGACTCTGGAGACACGATGAATCCCACCGACGCCCTACCGCCCGGCATCGTCTTCGCACAGCCGTTGACGCCAGTCGCCCACTCGCTGCTGCTGTCCTTCCTCGTCGCCGCGATCCCGATCGCGGTCGCGCTGATCGCACTCGGCGTGTTGCGCCGCCCCGCGTGGCAGGCCTCGCTCGCCGGGCTCGTCGCCGGCCTCGCGGTCGCGATCGGCGCGTGGGGCATGCCGGCCGGGCTCGCGTTCAATGCGGTCGGCGCGGGCATGGCGCTCGCGGTCGTGCCGGTGATGTGGATCGTCTTCAACGCGCTGCTGCTGTACAACATCGCGGTGAAGTCGGGCCGCTTCGACCAGTTCCGCCAATGGATGCTCGACAACCTGCCCGACGATCGCCGCCTCGTGCTGCTTGTCGTCGCTTTCTCGTTCGGCTGCCTGCTCGAAGGGATCTCGGGATTCGGCACGCCGGTCGCGATCACGAGCGCGCTGCTGATCGCGCTCGGCTTCCCCGCGCTCGAAGCGCTCACCTATACGCTGCTGTTCAACACGGCGCCGGTCGCGTTCGGCGCGCTCGGCGTGCCGATCACCGTGCTCGGCGCGGTGACGTCGCTGCCGCCCGCGACCCTCGCGCAGATGGTCGGCCGCCAGCTGCCGTTCTTCGCGCTGCTGCTGCCGTTCTACGTGGTCGGCGCGTATGGCGGGCTGCGCTCGATCTCGAAGCTGTGGCCCGCACTGCTCGTGTCGGGCGGCAGCTTCGCGATCGCGCAGTTCGTCACGTCGAACTTCCTCGGCTACCAGCTCACCGACGTGCTGTCGTCGCTCACGTCGCTGATCGTCACGATCGGCTTCCTGCAGGTGTGGAAGCCGCAGCCCGATCCGCAATACGCGCTCGCGCGCAGCGTGCCGGCTACGGCCGGCGCGGCGCGTGCGGGCTTCGGCGGCTGGCTGCCGTGGCTCGTCGTGTCGGTGGTCGTGATCGTGTGGGTGCACGCGAACATCGCGGCGATCGGCGACGTGAAGATCAAGTGGCCGGGCCTGCACAACGCCGTGTTCGTGTCGCTGTACCACAAGCCCTATGCGGCGATCTGGGATTTCCAGCCGCTCGGCACGGGCACCGCGATCCTGGTCTCGGCGATCATCACGGCCGCGTTGACGCGCACCGGCGTCGGCGCATTCCTCGAATGCGTGGTCAAGACCTGGCGGCAGACGTGGATCGCGATCGTCACGGTGATGATGATCGTCGGGCTCGCGTACCTGCTGAATTACTCGGGAATCAGCTACACGCTCGGCACCGGCGTCGCGTCGACGGGTGCGTTGTTCCCGCTGGTGTCCGCGTCGCTCGGCTGGATCGCCGTGTTCCTGTCCGGCAGCGACACGTCGGGCAACGCGCTGTTCGGCAACCTGCAGGTGGTCGCCGCCAGGCAGCTCGGCTTCGATCCGGTGCTGATGGCCGCGACCAACTCGTCGGGCGGCGTGATGGGCAAGATGATCTCGCCGCAGAACATCGCGACGGGCGTGTCGACGACGGATCTGAAAGGGCGGGAAGGGGTCGTGTTCGCGCGCACGTTCTGGCACAGCGTGATCCTCACGCTGCTGCTCGGTGTGCTGGTGTTCCTGCAGCAGCACGTGCTGACATGGATGATTCCGGCACTGCCGAAATGATGTGAGCGCAACGACAGAAGGAAGGCACGAGGAAAAACGAGGGAAGGCGCGGGAAAAGCGTCGCTAAAGTGCGGAACCGGCGAACGCGCGGCAGTTCAGCGCGCGTTCGCCCGCCGCGCCGTGTGTCCTGCTTCATCCGTCCCGGCCGCGTGGCCGCCGGCCGGCAGGATGCATGCGAGGAACGCGTCGATCGCCGGGCTCTGGCGGCGCGCCTTCAGGTAGTACACGTATTCGTCGATCGTCGTGTCGACGCCGCGCAGCGCGATCACGCGCAAATCCGGATGACGTTCGGCCTCGCCGCGCGGAAACAGGCTGCCGCCCACGCCATGCAGGATCGCCTCGCGAATCGCTTCGCGGCTGCCGATCTCGGCAACCGAGACGGCCGCGACACCTGCCGTTTCGAGGATCGTCTCCGTGCAGCGGCGCGTGACGGATCCTGCTTCGCGAATCAGCAGCCGCACGTCGGCAAGCTGCGCCGGATCGATCGCGTCGAAACGCGCGAGCGGATGCGTGCGATGGACGACGAGCACGAGCGGGTCGGTCGAGATCACCTGGCGTTCGAGGCCGTCGGCATCGTTGCGCTGCGACGAGACGGCGAGGTCGATGCGGAATTCCTGCAGCGCCTGCAGGATTTCCTCGGAGTTGCCGATCCGGCACGTGAGCGCGATCGACGGATGCGCGTTCGAGAAGCGGCCGACTGCGTCCATGATGTAGTACGGCCCCGTCGCACCGATCCGCAAATGGCCTTCGAACAGGCCGCCGACGTTGCGCAGCATGATGTCGGCCTGCGCCTCGAGCGCGATCATCTGCTCGACGAGCGGCAGCAGCTCGATGCCCGTCTCGGTGACTTCGAGCTTGCGGCCGCTGCGATAGAACAGCTCGACGCCGTATACCTGCTCGACCTGCCGGATCTGCGCGGCAATCGTCGGCTGGCTCACGCCCAGGTGGCGCGCGGCGCGCGTGATGCTGCCCTGCCGGACGGTCGCGTGGAACGCCTTCAGCTGATCGAACACGACTCGGCTTCTCCCCTCGGTATCGCGCGTCAGCGTAGCGCATGCGTATGTCGGCCGGATGAAAGGCGTATCGTGCGCCGCTTCGAAAAAAACTTGTGGGTCACCCAAAGAAACCTGCGGTAACCGGTCACGTCCGGGACACGCCGGTGCGGGGTAATAACGGCATCGCACCAGCGCCGGCCCCGCTCGACCGGCGCCCCACTCCTACCGACAACAGGGTTCCCTTCATGTCCTCGAACAATCGACGCGATTTCCTGCGCCTCGCCGCGCAGTCGGCCGGCGCGATGGCCGCCTACGCGGGCTTCCCGCCCGCGATCCGCAATGCGCTGGCGATGCCGGCTGCCTATCGCACGGGCACGATCCGCGACGTCGAACACGTCGTGATCTTCATGCAGGAAAACCGTTCGTTCGACCATTACTTCGGCGGGCTGCGCGGCGTGCGCGGCTTCAACGACCCGCGCCCGCACCTGCTGCCGAGCGGCGCACCGGTGTGGCAGCAGCCGCCGGCGTCGGTGTTCACGAAGAACTACCATTCGCGCGGCCTCGATCCGTCGGCGCCGTACGTACTGCCGTTCTACCTCGATCCGAAGCAGACGACCGAATTCCAGCCGGGCACCAACCACGGCTGGAGCAGCGGCCACCTGTCCTGGAACAACGGTCAGTGGGACCAGTGGGTGAACCAGAAGCAGGACGTGCTGACGATGGGCTACCTGAAGCGCCAGGATCTTGCGTACCACTACGCATTGGCCGACGCGTTCACGATCTGCGATTCGTACTTCTGCTCCGCGCACGCCGACACCGCGCCGAACCGCATCTACCTGTGGACCGGCACGGTCGACTCGCGCAACATCTACGGCAACCCGCCGAACGGCCCGGGCATCGGCGAGCGCGACGACGTGAACGGCTACACGTGGACGACCTACGCGGAACGCCTCGAGAACGCGAAGATCAGCTGGAAGGTGTACCAGGGCGGCACCGGCATCCCGGGCGACCCGACCGACAACTACACCGACAACTCGCTGATGTTCTTCAAGCGCTTCCAGGTGAAGGAAGGCGCGAGCGGCCCGCTGGTCGACAAGGGCGCATCGGACCACACGCTCGCTGAGCTGAAGGCCGACGTGCAGGCGAACCGGCTGCCGCAGGTGTCGTGGATCGTCGCGCCGTACAAGTACAGCGAGCACCCGCAGGCATCGCCGACCGACGGCGCGTTCTACATCAACATGGTGCTCGAGGCGCTGACGTCGAACCCCGAAGTGTGGGCGAAGACGGTGTTCATCCTCAACTACGACGAGAACGACGGGCTGTTCGACCACGTCGTGCCGCCGGTGCCGCCGGTCACGAGCGGCGTGGGCGGCCAGGGCATCGTGTCGTCGAACCTGCTGTCGAACCTCGGTGATGAACTGCTCGACCTGAACAAGTACCCGGGCGAAATGAGCCCGCTCGTGCCGGGCGCGGACCCGGGCGGCATCCAGCCGATCGGCCTCGGGCCGCGCGTGCCGCTGATCATCATCTCGCCGTGGACGAAGGGCGGCTGGGTGTGCTCGGAGACGTTCGACCATACGTCGGTGCTGCGTTTCCTCGAAGCGCGTTTCGGCGTGAAGGAGCCGAACATCAGCGCATGGCGCCGCTCGATCTGCGGCGACCTCACGTCGGCGTTCGACTTCTCCGCACGCCCCGACACGCGCACGGTGAGCTTCACGGTGCCGCAGCACATCGCGACGGCCGGCCAGGCGTACCAGGTGCCCGCGCAGCAGTCGATGCCGGCGCAGGAGCCCGGCACGCGTCCGGCACGCGCGCTGCCGTACGAGCTGTTCGTGCACAGCCGCGTGAGCGGGCACGACGACACCGTGTCGCTCGACTTTGCGAACACCGGTGACGCAGGCGCCGCGTTCTACGTGTACGACCGCCGCAACCCGACGACGCCGCCGCGCCGCTATGCGGTGTCCGCGCACGACCGCTTCGTCGACACGTGGAACACGTCGGCCGCGCGCGGCGACTACCATCTCGCGGCGTACGGCCCGAACGGCTATCTGTGCGAGTTCCAGGGCAACACGCGGCTCGCGGCGGACGGCCGCCACGCGAACCCCGAAGCTCGGATCGGTTACGACGTGCGCAACCGCCACGTGTACCTGCAACTGCGCAACAGCGGGCGCGCGACGTGCCGCGTGACGGTCGACAACGCATACAGCCACAAGCATGCGCGGACCTACACGCTGGAACCGGGCGAGCGCGTCGAGGATCACTTCGAGCTGTCGTCGAGCCACGGCTGGTACGATCTGACGATCACCGCGACGACGCTGCGCGGCGGCGACGACAAGGTCGTGCGCCGCTTCGCGGGCCACGTCGAGACGGGCCGGCCGAGCCACAGCGATCCGGGGCCGGTGAAGCACGTGACGGCCTGACGCCTGCCACGCGTCGCGCGAGGCGGGCGAGGTTGGCCCGCCGCGCGCCGGCTGCGTTCAGGTGCATTCCGGCAGGCGGAATTGGCTTTTGGAAACTGAAAACTGTTGACAATGTGCCGGGCCGAGGGGTATAGAAGGACCATTCGCCGACATGGCGCCCTCGTTCTCTACCGCAGCCTTGCTGCCTGCCCGACCATGACAGCCCCGAACGCGCTCAGCGCCATCGAACTCCTGCAAAGCCAGTCGCTCGCGATGATCGTCCAGGACATGCTCGAGCGCGCGATCGTCTCCGGCGAATACGCCCCCGGCGAGAAGCTCAACGAAGTCGAGATCGCGACCAAGCTGAACGTGTCGCGCGGCCCCGTGCGCGAAGCATTCCGCGCGCTCGAACAGGCCGGCCTGCTGCACAACGAGAAGAACCGCGGCGTGACCGTGCGCATCGTGCCGCTGCGCGAGGCCGAGGAGATCTACGAAGTGCGCGCGATGCTCGACGAGTCGGTCGCGCGGGCACTCGCAAAGCGCATCTCGCCCGACACGCTGAAGGTGCTGAAGGGTATCGTCCAGGCGATGAAGGGCGCCGCGAAGACGCACAACGTCACGCGCTACACCGAGTTGAACGTGCAGTTCCACGACGCGATGGTCGTCGGTGTCGGCAATACGCACCTCACCGATACCTACCGCCGGCTCGTGCGCCAGCTCGGCCTGCTGCGCCAGGCTGCGATCGAGGCCGAGGAGGATGCGATCGCGGTGTCCGCGGCCGAGCACGACAAGATCGTGCAGGCGCTCGCGGGTGGCGACGAAGAGCAGGCCGTCGCGCTGGTGCGCGAGCACGTCGCGCACGGACTCGCGCGGATGCGCCGCACGCATGAACAGGGGCTGCCGGCAGCAGGCAAGGCGGCGCGGGAGAAAACCGTGCGCGCGTAAGCGCCCGGCAATGCCCGCGCGGGTCGCCGCGCACGACACAAAGCAAAGGGACGCTTTTCGGCGTCCCTTTGTTATTGCATCGTCACGCCTTGTCGGCCTTCCCGGCCGCGCTCGCGAATTTCGCGAGCCACGTATCGACCGACGACGGCCGCCGGCTCCCGTCCTCCGCGCGTTCCTTGCGGCGGATCGCATTGCGCACGACGTGCGCACCGACATAGCGGATCGGCTCCGGCGGGAAAGCCCCGAGCGGGCCGCGCACGATCGGGCTGACGCTTCGGCCAACATCACGCGACGTACGCCCATCGCCTGCAACGTGTCGGCGATTGCCGGGACGGCGCCCGGGATGCCGGCGTCGCCGACATGGCCGATGCCCCCGGCGGGCAACGTCCCGGTTTCGGTGCGCTTGCCTGGATGCGGAATGTAGCCGCGCTTTCCGACCTCCCGATAAAACCGCTTGAAGTCGTCGTTCGAATCATCTTCGCCCCTTGTCCGTGACGGCGCGGCACACGGCGGATGAGTGGAGACCAGCCCTCTTGATGCTACGGTACTTTGCTTTCTGTTCTCTGCATGTTGTTGACAATCTACAAGTCATCCATTGTAATGTCAAACATGGAAAGCACCTCCCTTCGGCGCGACGCGGGCGCCGGCGGCTCTACCCTTCGAACCGAAAGGAATGAACGTCATGAATGAAACGCCTGTATCCGTGGAAGTGAACGGCCGCCGCTACAACTGGATGAGCCGGCCCGTGGTGGTGGTCTGCGTCGATGGCTGCGCATACGAATATCTGGAAGAAGCGGCGGAGGCCGGCGTCGCGCCGTTCCTGCGCACGCTGCTGAAGCCGGGGACGGCGTTCAAGGGCGAGTGCGTGGTGCCGAGCTTCACGAACCCGAACAACCTGTCGATCGTGACGGGCGTGCCGCCGTCGATCCACGGGATAAGCGGCAACTACTTCTACGATCGCGACACCGGTGCCGAGGTGCTGATGAACGATCCGAAGTACCTGGTCGCGCCCACCGTGCTCGCGACCTTCGCGGAGCAAGGCGCGCGTGTCGCGGTCGTCACCGCGAAGGACAAGCTGCGCCGCCTGCTCGGCAAGGGGCTGAAGGGCATCTGCTTCTCGTCGGAAAAGGCCGACGAGGCGAGCGTCGAGGAAAACGGCATCGACAACGTGCTCGAACTGGTCGGCAAGCCGGTGCCGAGCGTGTACAGCGCGGATCTGTCGGAATTCGTGTTCGCGGCCGGCGTGCGCCTGCTCGAGACGCGCCCGATCGACCTGATGTACCTGTCGACGACCGACTACGTGCAGCACAAGTGCGCGCCCGGCACGGAAGGCGCGAACGCGTTCTACGCGATGATGGACACGTACCTGCAGCGCCTCGACGCACTCGGTGCAATCGTCGCGATCACGGCCGACCACGGGATGAACGCGAAGCACGACGACGAAACCGGCGAGCCGAACGTGATCTACCTGCAGGAGCTGTTCGACGAGTGGCTCGGCGAGGAGGCGGCGCGCGTGATCCTGCCGATCACCGATCCGTACGTCGTGCATCACGGCGCGCTCGGTTCTTTTGCGACCGTCTACGTGCCGGCGACGGCTGATGCCGACGCGCTGCGCGCACGGCTCGCCGCGGTCGACGGCATCGAGGTCGTGCTGACGGGCGCCGAGGGTTGCGCGCGCTTCGAGCTGCCGCCGGCGCGGATGGGCGACCTGATCGTGATCTCGAAGCAGGATGTCGTGCTCGGCACGCGCCGTATCAGGCACGACCTGTCGGGGCTCGACGTGCCGCTGCGCTCGCACGGCGGGATCTCCGAGCAGATCGTGCCGCTGATCTTCAGCAAGCCGGTCGCCGGCGACGTCTCGGGCCGCGCGCGGCTGCGCAACTTCGACATCATCGACATCGCGCTCAACCATCTGCAGTGATGCGCACGCATCCGCAAGGGGACACACTCATGAACGCCATTGCGGCATCGACGGACGTCCGCGAGATTCGTCGCGAAGCACTGCGAATCGACGGCGAACGGATTCATCGGGATGCGGTCATCGACGTGCGCAACCCGTACGACGGCTCGCTGGTCGGCACCGTGCCGAAGGCGACACTGGACGACGTGCGGCGTGCCTTCGCGGCCGCGCGTGCATACCGGCCGACGCTCACGCGCCACGATCGGGCCGCGATCCTGCGGCGCGCGGCCGACATCGTGCGCTCGCGCACCGCCGAAATTGCGGCGCTGATCACGGCCGAATCCGGGCTGTGCGTCAAGGACACGACGTACGAAGCCGGCCGCGTGGCCGACGTGCTGACGTTCGGCGCCGGTGAAGTGCTGAAGGACGACGGGCAGATCTTCTCGTGCGACCTGACCCCGCACGGCAAGAAGCGCCGCGTGTACACGCAGCGCGACCCGCTGCTCGGCGTGATTTCGGCGATCACGCCGTTCAACCACCCGATGAACCAGGTCGCGCACAAGATCGTGCCGTCGGTCGCGACCAACAACCGGATCGTCGTGAAGCCGTCGGAAAAGGTGCCGCTGTCGTGCTACCTGTTCGCGGACATCCTGTATGAAGCCGGCCTGCCGCCGCAGATGCTGCAGGTCGTCACCGGCGACCCGCAGGAGATTGCCGACGAGCTGATCACGAACCCGGCGATCGACCTGATCACGTTCACGGGCGGCGTATCGATCGGCAAGTCGATTGCGTCGCGGATGGGCTACCGGCGGGCGGTGCTCGAACTCGGCGGCAACGATCCGATCATCGTGATGGAAGACGCCGATCTCGACGAAGCGAGCACGCTCGCGGTGTCGGGTTCGTATAAAAACTCGGGCCAGCGCTGCACGGCGATCAAGCGGATGCTCGTGCACGAGTCGGTGGCCGATCGCTTCACGGCGCTCGTGGTCGAGAAAACGCGTGCGTGGTCGTACGGCAATCCCGCCGATCCGTCGGTCGACATGGGCACGGTGATCGACGAGGCGGCCGCGAAGTTCTGCGAGCAGCAGGTGAACGATGCGATCGCGCGCGGTGCACGGCTCCTGGTCGGCAACGTGCGCGACGGCGCACTGTATTCGCCGACGGTGATCGACCGCGTGACGCCCGACATGCCGCTCGTGAAACACGAAACCTTCGGCCCGGTGTCGCCGATCATGCGCTTCAGCAACATCGACGAAGCGATCCGGATGTCGAACAGCACCGACTATGCGCTGTCGTCGTCGGTCTGCACGAACCGCTTCGACACCATCACGCGCTTCATCACCGAGCTGGAAGTCGGCAGCGTGAACGTGCGCGAAGTGCCGGGTTACCGGCTCGAACTGACGCCGTTCGGCGGCGTGAAGGATTCGGGGCTCGGCTACAAGGAGGGCGTGCAGGAAGCGATGAAGAGCTTCACGAACACGAAGACGTATTCGTTGCCGTGGTAAGTGGCGTGTCAGCCGCGCGCACCGGTTTCGCAGCCGGTGCGCGCGTTATTCGATCGGCTCATATCGATAGCCGATTTGCGTTTTTGCCGGGCCCCGGCGCGTCGGTAGAATTCGCGGACCTCTCGAACGGCATGCATGTGCCGCGGGAAAATTCCCTCCAATCATTCGGGGTCCGCACCATGAAATTCCTTCGCTCCATCCTGGTCGTTGCCATGCTGCAGGCCGTTTCGGTCACGAGCGCACTGGCTGCCGACGACCTGTCGCAGATCAAGTCGTCCGGCGTGTTCCGGGTCGGTACCGAAGGCACGTACGCGCCGTTCACGTACCACGACGAAACCGGCAAGCTGACGGGCTTCGACGTCGACATCGCGACCGCGATCGCGCAGCGCCTCGGCGTGAAGCCGCAGTTCGTCGAAGGAAAGTGGGACGGGCTGATCGCGGGCCTCGACGTGAACCGCTACGACGCGGTCGTCAATGAGGTGTCGATCACCGATGCGCGCAGGGCGAAATACGATTTCTCGACGCCATACATCACGTCGCGGGCGGTGCTGATCGTGCGCGCGGACAACACGACGATCCGCTCGTTCGACGATCTCAAGGGCAAGAAATCCGCGAACACGCTGACCAGCAATTTCGGCAAGCTCGCGGCCGCGCACGGCGCGGACGTCGTGCCCGTGCAGGGCTTCAACGAATCGATCGACCTGCTGAGCTCGGGGCGCGTCGACGCGACGATCAACGATTCACTGTCGTACCTCGATTTCCGCAAGCACAAGCCCGACGCGAAACTGAAGATCGCGGCGACCGACACGGGGGGCGCGAGCGACGCGTCGGGCGTGCTGCTGCGCAAGGGCAGCCCGGCGCTGGTGGCCGCGATCGACAAGGCGCTCGCGGACATCAAGGCCGACGGCACCTACGCGAAGATCTCGCAGAAGTATTTCGGCCGCGACGTGTCGCAGCCGTGACGCGAGGCTGAACGATGCCGGCCTGGCTTCACCTGATGGCGGAATCGCTGCGGCCCCTGCTCTTCGCGGGGCTCGTGTTCACGGTGCCGCTCACGCTCGCGTCGTTCGCGATCGGCCTGCTGCTCGCATTCGGCGCGGCGCTCACGCGGCTGTTCGGGCCGCGCTGGGCGCAAGCCGCCGTGCGTTTCTACATCTGGCTGTTTCGCGGTTCGCCGCTGCTCGTGCAGCTGTTCGTGATCTTCTACGGCTTGCCGAGCGTCGGTATCGTGCTCGATCCGCTGACGGCCGCCGTGATCGGCTTCTCGCTGAACGTCGGCGCGTACAACGCCGAGGTGATCCGCGGCGTGATCGAATCGATTCCGAAGGGGCAGTGGGAAGCCGCGTACTCGATGGCGATGACGCGGCCGCAGGCGCTGCGCCGCGCGATCCTGCCGCAGGCGGCGCGCGTCGCGCTGCCGGCACTGTCGAATTCGTTCATTTCGCTCGTGAAGGACACATCGCTCGCGGCCGTGCTGACCGTGCCGGAGATCTTCCAGGCCGCGCAGCGGATCGCGGCCGTGACCTACGAGCCGATGATTCTCTATACGGAAGCCGCGCTGATCTACCTGCTGCTCAGCTCGGTGCTGTCGACGCTGCAGCGTCGCCTCGAAATTCGCTTCGGTCGTCACGCGCTGTTCCAGGCGGAGTGGCGATGATCCGGCTCGAGCGCATCGACAAGTCGTTTGGCGCGCATCGTGTGTTGCACGGGATCGACCTCGCGTTGCAGCCCGGCAGCGTGACGGCGCTGATCGGGCCATCCGGTAGCGGCAAGAGCACGCTGCTGCGTTGCGTGAACCTGCTCGAAGTGCCCGAGGCTGGCGCGCTGACGGTCGGCGACGCACGCATCGACTTCTCGCCGTTGTACCGGCCGGCGCGCGACGCCGTGTTCGCCGTGCGCCGCCAGACCGGCATGGTGTTTCAGAACTTCCAGCTGTTTCCGCACCTGAGTGTCGTGCAGAACGTGATGGAAGGGCTCGTCACCGTGCAGCGCTGGCCGCGTGAGCGGGCCCGCGAACGCGCGCTCGCGCTGCTCGAGAAGGTCGGCATCGCGGACAAGGCCGACGCGTGGCCCGGCACGCTGTCGGGCGGCCAGCAGCAGCGCGTTGCGATCGCACGTGCGCTCGCGCCGTCGCCGCAGGTGCTGTTGTGCGACGAGCCGACGTCGGCACTCGATCCGGAGTTGTCCGTCGAAGTGGTCGAGGTGCTGCGCCAGCTTGCACGCGAAGGCACGACGATGCTGATGGCCACCCACGACCTGCGCCTGGCCGCGTCGATCGCGCACGACGCGGTGTTTCTCGCGGAGGGGCGCGTCGTCGAAGCCGGTGCATCGCGCGACCTGTTCGGCGACCCGCGCGATCCGCGCACCGCGAAGTTCATCTCGACGCTTGCGCAGGGCGTGCCGGTGTTCTGACGCGACAGGCAAAAAACAGCACGCGGTACAGCGGGCGTCAACCTTGCCCTGGCCCGTCGAGCACCGCCGCGACGATTGCCTCCGGCGCATCTTCCTGCACCAGGTGGCCTGCGCGGGGCACCCGGATCAGCGTGCCGCTTGCGATGCGATCAGCCAGCGCCTGCCCCTGTTCAAGCGGAATCCACGCGTCGTCCTCGCCCCACACGATGCGCACCGGAAAGTCCGGCGGCGCGTAACGAGCCTCGGCTTCCTCGATGTAGCACTGGCGCATCTGCGCGATCTGGCGATAGAACGCGGCCTGACCGGCAGGCGTGAGCCACGGCGCACGGTAGATCGACAGCGCTTCGTCGCTCAGCGGCCGGGCGACCGCATGGCCGAGATAGGCCGACACGAGCGCGTGATGCGCATACGCAGGCAATCCGGTGAAGGCGGCTTCGTGCTGCGCGACGTGGCGCACGAACGGCGAACCCTGCGGCGCGATCGCGACCGGATTCACGAGCGTGAGGTCCGCATACGCGACGCCGTCGAGGAAGTGCGCACGCAGCACGGTTGCGCCGCCGTAGTCGTGCGCGAGCACGCGCGGGCGTGAGATTTTCCACGCGTCGAGCATCGAGGCGAACAGCCTGTTCTGGCGGCCGAGCGACACGTCCGCGTCCGGCATGTCGGATTGACCGTAGCCGAGCAGGTCGTAGAAGAACACGCGATGACGTCGCGCGAGCCACGGTGCGATCCGGCGCCACACCTGCGACGAAAACGGCGTGCCGTGCACGAGCACGAGCGGCGGGCCTTCGCCGAGCGTTCCCCAGGCAATCCGGTGTCCTTCGAAAATGAAGCGATTGGCGAGTTCGAGCATCGGCCTCTCCGTGCTAACCTGTTTTGGTTGTTAACAGGTTACTCAGGATTGCCCGGACGTGAAACCGACAGGTGCAAATAAATGGTTACTCGAAACGAACCCGCGCGACCCGCGCACGAATGGGGTGCGGCCGATTTCGTCGGCGGCCATCCGGCGCTCGACTTCCTCAACACGGTGGCCGACACGGGCAAGACCCGCGACGCGGACAAGCTCGTCGACTGGCCGGCCGTGCATGCGTGGGCGCAACGATCGGGGCTGGTGGCGCCAGCCGATCTGTCGCGGTTTCTGCGTCATGCACGGCAGGACGACGCGGATGCGCTGGCGGCGCTGCATCGCTTTCGCGAGGATGCTTACACCGCGATCGCGCACCAGACGGCCGGAGGCGGCGGCATGGCCGGCGCGCGCGCGGCGGACCGGCTCGCTGTCGCGATTCGCGACGCGATCGGGCGCAGCGCGTTCGAGGCGGTCGACGACCGGTTCGCGTGGCGGCCCGACGCGCGCGCTTCGTCGCGCTGGGTCGATGCGGCCGCACTCGGCTTCGAGCAGCTGCTGCGCAGCGACGACTTCGCGCGCGTGCGGCAGTGCGGCCGGTGCACGTGGTTCTTCGTCGATCGCGGCCGCGGCGTCGGGCGCCGCTGGTGCGACATGCGCACGTGCGGGAACCGCGCGAAGGTAGAGGCGTTCAGGGAGCGGTGACGCGCGCGTCGTGACGGTGGTCGCGCCACACGATGCGCGGCCGGCGCGCGAGCGTCATGGGGCGGCTTCGTGCGCGGGGTGTTCCGGCCACAGCGTCACGGCGATGAACAGCCCGGCCGCGAGGAATGGTGCGCCGATCGCGAACAGGATGGCCGCGAGGCCCCAGCGATCCCAGAAGCGGTCGACGACCGCGCGTTCGGGTGTGACGGGGTCGTACAGCACGTTGACCGCTTCGCCTTCGCGCAGGCCCGGATGCGATGACGCCGAACCCTGGGCGAACGTGATCTGGCGTCCGCTGTCGGTCGTGAACGCGACGATCGCCGAATACAGCGACGTGCGCGATCGGGACGCGCGCGCGTTTTCCGCGATCTCGACGACATGGCCGGTCGAACGCGCGTAGTGATGGGCGATCTGCCACTGACGCAGGCCGGCCGCACCGGCGCCGGCGACGAAGCCCGTGCCGATCGCGATCGGAATCAGCGCGATTGCGATATCCCAGCGTCTTCGCGCGTGCTTGCGGGCGGCGCGGGCCGGTGGTGGTTCGGATGACCGGCGGCGGCGCCCGCCGACGATCAGGAGGCCGCCGATCGCAAACGATGCGACGGCGAGCAGCGCCGCCACGGCGGCCGGAAACCAGCGTTGCGCGAAATCGTCGATCAGTGCGGGGCGTTCGGGATGGCTGGGGTCGAGCCATACCTCGACGTTCTCGCCGATGTCGTAGGCGGGGACGGTCGAGGCGGTATTGCCGGCGATTTCGCGACGCTGGCCGTCGTTCGCGAGGTACGCGACGATCGGCCGGTACGCGCGCATCGCGTCGCTGTCCTGGACGATGCGCACGACCGTGCCCGGTGTACGGACCAGCTGGCCGGTCGCTTGGCCCGCCGTGACGGCGAGCATGCCGGCCAGCACGAGCAGCACGACGCCGAGCGCCATGGCGACGAGCGCGTCCTTACCCGCCATGACCGGATCCGGTTCGTGCGTCGCACTGCGGATGCCGGCGTGATCGTGGCGGTGGCGTGTCCCGACGGACTCGCCGATATCGGCGCAACCAGGCTCTCTGAATGGTCGCGTCTCGGTTCCATGCTTCCATGTCTGACGTCCCATGTTCTCTCAGTGCCGGCGGGCAAACGGCAGTGCCTGCGCCGGTCGTGTGATATTTGTCGGACGATTCTAGCGGAAACGATGCGGAACAGGCGGGCGGTGGCGTACTGCGACAGGGCGCGCGACGAGTGCGGCGGGCGGAAAAGGAAAAAGCCCGGTTAGCTTTCGCTAACCGGGCTTCGGAATTCCTGGTGGGGCGTGAGTGACTCGAACACTCGACCTACGGATTAAGAGTCCGCTGCTCTACCAACTGAGCTAACGCCCCCAACAGAAGAAAGATTATGCCTGGGTATTTCGGACCTTGCAAGCCCTTTCTGCGAATTTCCTGAAAATATTTCGTCACGACAACCGCGGCTGTCGGTCCGATAACGAGCGATCGGAGATTCCGCGCTCCCGGTATGATGACGCCACACGTGTTGCGCGGCGGTCGCGCAACGCTTTCTGGGCTTTCGAAGATGGACGAAAACGCAGTCCGCGAATTGCTGGATCGCCTGCTGGCCCCCTGGGTCCGCTCGCTCGGTCTGGTCCCCATGTCGATCGGCGACGACAGCGTCACGCTGCGCCTGCCGTTTTCCGGCGAATTCCGTCATTCAGGCGGCGTGATCTGCGGCCAGGTGTTCACGGCGGCCGCCGACACCGCGATGGTGGTCGCGATCTCGGCCGCGCTCGGCGAGTTCCGGCCGATGACGACCGTGTCGTTGAACACGAACTTCATGCGGCCCGTGCGCAAGGGCGACGTGCTCGTCACCGCGCGCGTGCTGCGGATGGGCCGCAACCTCGTATTCGGCGAAGTCGAGCTGTTCGACGAAGACGGCAAGATGGCCGTCCACGCGACGTCGACTTACGCGCTCGTCAGCTGAGCGGCGCGATGTTCGACCAGATCGTCTTTGCGGGCGGCGGCAATCGCTGCTGGTGGCAGGCCGGCTTCTGGGACGTCGCCCAGCCGGCGCTCGGCCTGCGCCCGCGCGTGATCACCGGCATCTCGGCCGGCGCGGCGACCGCGTGCATGCTGTATACGCGCGACGCCGCATGGGTGATGCGTTATTACGAAGAGGCGCTGCGCCACAACCGGAAGAACGCGTACTGGGGCAACCTGTTCGGGCGCGAGCCCGTGTTTCCGCATTACCGGATTTACCGTCAGGCGCTGCTCGACATCTACGGCGAGCCGTTCGCGAAGCTTGCCGTGGCGCCGGAGATCCGCATCGGGGTGTCGCACGTGCCGCGCTGGCTCGGCGCGCGCAGCGCAGTGGCCGCCGGCCTCGTCGCGTACAACATCGAGAAGTACGTGCGCAAGACGCTGCACCCGACGCTCGGGCGCACGCTCGGCTTTCGGCCCGAATTCGTGCGCGCGCAGGCCTGCACGCGAGTCGACGAACTCGCCGACCTGATCCTGCAGTCATCCTGTACGCCGCCGTTCACGCCGGTGCTGCGTCGCGATGGCCGGCCCGTGCTCGACGGCGGGATGGTCGACAACGTGCCGGTCGACGCGCTCGACCCGACACCGGGCGATGTGCTGGTGCTCGTCACGCGGCTGTACCCGCGCCCGCAGATGTTCACGGTCGCGCACGGCGAGCAGCGGCGGCTGTACGTCCAGCCGTCGAGCAAGGTGCCGATTTCGAGTTGGGATTACACGAGCCCGTCGCAGATGCGGCATGCGTACGACCTCGGGCGGCGCGACGGCGAGCATTTCCTCACGCGCGTCGGCGCGATGACGGGCGGCCGCGCGGCCGCCTGAAGACGGGAGGCAGGAAGCGGGGCCGTGCTCAGCGCACGCGGCGCGGCGTCAGTGCTTCCGGATTGACGACGCTCGACATGTCGCCCTGGTCGAACGCCAGGATGTTCCTGAACGCCGCGCTGAAGTAGAGCTCGTAGCTCTCGCGCTCGACATAGCCGATGTGCGGCGTGCAGATCACGTTTTCCATCCGCAGCAGGCTGTAGCCCTGCAGGATCGGCTCGCTCTCGAACACATCGATCGCGACCATCCCCGGACGGTTGTGCGACAGCGCGTTGACCAGTGCATTTTCCTCGAGCAGTTCGGCGCGGCTCGTGTTGACGAGCAGCGACGTCGGCTTCATCCGCATCAGGTCTTCCTGCTTCACGATCCCGCGCGTGTCGTCATGCATGCGCAGGTGCAGCGACAGCACGTCGCTCTGCTCGAACAGCGCTTCACGGCTTTCGGCGGCCGTATAGCCGTCGGCCCGCGCGGCCTCGAGCGAATGCTCGCGGCCCCAGATCAGCACGTTCATCCCGAATGCCTTGCCGTAGCCGGCGACGAGCCGGCCAATCTTGCCGTAGCCCCAGATGCCGAGCGTCTGGCCGCGCAGCACCTGACCGAGGCCGAAGTTCGGCGGCATGGCCGACGTCTTCAGGCCCGACTGCTGCCAGGCGCCCTGCTTCAGGTTCGCGACGTACTGCGGAATGCGGCGCTGGGCGGCCATCACGAGCGCCCAGGTCAGCTCGGCGGGCGCAACCGGCGAACCCGTGCCTTCGAGCACCGCGATGCCGCGGTCGGTACAGGCTTCGAGATCGATGTGGCTCGAAATGCGGCCGGTCTGGCTGATCATGCGCAGGTTCGGCAGCTTGGCGAGCAGTTGCGACGAAATCGGGGTCCGTTCGCGAATCAGCACGAGCGCCTCGACTTCCGCCAGGCGGCTCGCGAGTTGTCCCAATCCGCGCACCGTATTGTTGAAGACCTTCACGTCGTGGTCGGCAAGCAGCTCGAAGCAGTTCAGCTTGCGGACGGCGTCCTGGTAGTCGTCGAGGATGGCAATTTTCATGGTGAGCGGGTGTCGCGCGTTGAAAGCGGCGGTGGCGGCGGCGCACGTCGCGCACCCGTTCCGCCCGGCCGGGGCCGACATGATGCTACGTCGGCTGCCTTCATGGTGTCTTTTTAACAGGTTGTTACGCTCCGCCGCAATCGGCGTCAGCCTGACCCGGAGCCGCTCGCGCGACGGGCGGAAGGGTGCGCTGTTGTGTCGCATCAAACACGTCCTTCCTGATTCGGCCGCTTACTCGACGAGGTTCACCCAATTGTTGCTCCAATCAGAATAATTGGATCAACTATCCGCAGAGGGCGAGGATTTTTGACTATTTTTATCGTCAACAGGGGCCTTGTTGAGCAACTCTGCATCATTTCCGCTGTCGTAGGAGAATTACGCATTTGCTTCATCTTTTTGAAGTTGTACTAGCGGCAGGAGTCGTTTATGGATCACTTGCAGTCGATGCGCGTGTTCGTCAAGGTTGCAGATCTCGGCAGTTTCGCGCGGGCCGCGAGCGCAATGGATATCTCCAACGCGGTCGCGACGCGTCACGTCGCCGACCTCGAAGGTCGGCTCGGCACGCGCTTGCTGAACCGCACCACGCGCAGTCTCTCCCTGACGGAGTCGGGCCAGGTCTATCTGGAGCGTGCCCGCCAGATCCTCGATGAGCTCGAGGACGTCGAGCAGATGGTCGTCGCGCGCAATCACGAGCCGGTCGGCACGCTGCGCATCGTCGCGCCGGTCGTGTTCGGCCTGCATAACCTCGCGCCCGTGTTGCAGTCGTACACGGAGAATTTCCCGAAAGTGGTGCCGGATCTCACGCTGGTCGACCGGCAGGTCGATCTCGTCGAGGAGGGCTTCGACGTCGGCATCGTCGTCACGCGCCAGATGCGCAGCGCGAGCATCGTCACGCGGCGCCTGACCACGGGTTGCATGACCGTGTGCGCGACGCCGAGCTATCTGGAGAAGCACGGCGTGCCGACCCATCCGGAGCATCTCGCCGAGCATCCGAGCCTGAGCCTGCCGACCGAATACTGGGGCGACGAGCGTGTGTTCACGGGGCCGGACGGCGAAGTGCGCGTGCGCCCGACCAACGTGATCGTCGCGAACAACACCGCGATGCTGCGCCAGTTCGCGCTGCTCGGGATGGGTGTCGCGATCCTGCCGAGCTACCTGATCGGTGGCGACATCGCGCGTGGCGCGCTCGTGCGGCTGCTGCCGGATTTCCGGCTGCCGCAGGTCGAGATCAACATCGCTTACCCGAGCCGGCGCCATCTGCCGGCGAAGGTGCGCACGTTCATCGACCACCTCGTCGAGCATTTCAGCCACTCGACCGACGCAACGATGGGCGAGCAATGGGCCGCGCAGGGTTCGGTGCTCGCGCCGATCGGGGTCGAGACGCGTGCGGAGCAGCCGGAATCGGCCGACCCGAACCTGTCGCCGCGCCTGCCGCGTTCGCCGCGTACGCGCGTCGCGGTGCCGTCGCCGCTGTAACGGCGCGACGGCCGGGCGGCGGTTGCCGCCGGAAAAAAGAAAAACGCGGATCGAGCAATCGATCCGCGTTTTTTATGGCTGCCTGCCGAAGTTCGGCATGGCCGGGAGAACCCCGGCCGTCAGGCCGTTACGAGCCCGTCTTGCGCGCCGTCGTCTTGCGGGCGGCGGTCTTGCGAGCCGGTGCCGGTTTCTCTTCGGCGCCTTCCGTCACGGTTTCGGCATCTTTCGTCGCCGATTTTGCAGTCTTCTTCGCGGCAGCGGCTTTTGGTTCCTTCTTCTCGAACTCGAAGCCGATCTTGCCGTCGGGCTGCTTCACGAGGAATGCCTTGAAGTTGCGGCCCGTGCGTGACGACTTGAAGTTCGGCAGCAGATCCGTGCGGCCGTCGGCAAGCAGCTTGCCCATCTGCTCGCGCGCGATTTCCTGCTGCAGGATCACCTTGCCCGAGCGGAAGTCGCAGGTCTTCGGGTTGGCCACCGAGTGCTCGCACACGTAGCTCATCCCGTGCTCGAACACGCGGCCCTTGCATTTCGGGCACGCGCCGACCGGCTCCTGCCCGGAGAAGTCGGGCGTCTCGCCTTCCTCCCCGCCAGTGTCCTGGCCGAAGTCGAACTCGAGCTTGTAGTTCTTCGTCTCGTCGTCGAAGGACAGCTTGAGGATCGCCGAGAACGGGCGGCCCATCTTGCTGCGGAAGCCGGACAGCGGGCCGATCGTCTTCTCGCGCAGCAGTTCCTCGACTTCCGCGATCTCGAACTGCCGGCTGCCCGGGATCTTCGAGATCGAGAACTCGCACTTCGTGCACGCGAAACGGCGGTAGTTCTCCTTTACCTGGCCGCCGCAGTTCGGGCACGGTGTCTCGAGCGTCGCGTAATCGCCGGGGATCGTGTCGGAATCGTATTCCTTCGCGCGCTTGACGATCTGCTGCGTCATGCGGGCGATTTCCTGCATGAACGCTTCGCGCCCGAGGTTGCCGCGCTCCATCTGCGACAGCTTGTATTCCCATTCGCCGGTGAGTTCGGGCGCGGTGAGTTCCTTCACGCCGAGCCCGCGCAGCAGCGTCATCAACTGGAATGCCTTCGCGGTCGGGATCAGCTCGCGTCCTTCGCGCACGAGGTACTTCTCGCCGAGCAGGCCTTCGATGATCGCCGCGCGCGTGGCCGGCGTGCCGAGCCCCTTCGCGGCCATTGCCTCGCGCAGTTCGTCGTCCTCGACGAGCTTGCCCGCACCTTCCATCGCGGACAGCAGCGTCGCTTCCGAATAGCGTGCGGGCGGCTTCGTGACGAGGGCGACGGCGGCGATTTCGTCCGTCTTCACCTTCTCGTCCTTCTGCACCGGCACCAGGTTCGCATCCGCGCCTTCGGCGTCGCGGCCGTATACCTGCAGCCAGCCCGGCTCGACGAGCACCTTGCCCTCGGTCTTGAAGTGATGGCCCGCGACTTCGGTGATCCGCGTCGTGACGCGGAACTCGGCGGCCGGGAAGAACACCGCGAGGAAGCGCTTCACGACCATGTCGTACAGCTTCTGCTCCGGCTCGGACAGCGACTTCGGCGCCTGCAGCGTCGGGATGATTGCAAAGTGGTCGCTGATCTTCGAATTGTCGAAGATCCGCTTGTTCGGCTTCACCCAGCCCTTGTCGAGCACCTGCTTCGCATGCGGCAGGTAGTTGTTGCTCTCCTTGAGCATCTCGAGCGTGGACTGGACGGTCGAAAGATAGTCTTCCGGCAGTGCGCGCGCGTCGGTACGCGGGTAGGTCAGCACCTTGTGCTTTTCATACAGTGCCTGCGCGAGGCCGAGCGTGTTCTTCGCGGAGAAGCCGAATCGGCTGTTCGCTTCGCGCTGCAAGCTCGTCAGGTCGAACAGCAGCGGCGACAGTTGCGTCGACGGCTTCGATTCCTCGGAGACCGTGCCGACCTGGTCGCGACACGCGGCGACGATCGTTTCGGCAGCCGGCAGGCTCCACAGGCGGGAGTCGCGCTTTTCCGGATCGAATTCGTCTCGCTTGAATTTCGGGTCGAACCACTTGCCCTCGTAGAAGCCGCCCGCGCAGGCGAATTCGGCCTTCACTTCCCAGTAGTCGCGCGGGATGAAGCGGCGGATTTTCTCTTCGCGTTCGACGACGATCGACAACGTTGGCGTCTGAACGCGGCCAACTGTCGTCAGGAAGAAGCCGCCGCCCTTGCTGTTGAACGCGGTCATCGCGCGGGTGCCGTTGATCCCGACGAGCCAGTCGGCTTCCGAGCGGCAGCGTGCGGCGTCGGCGAGCGGCAGCATGTCCGCGTCGCTGCGCAGGTTCGCGAAGCCGTCGCGGATCGCTTGCGGGGTCATCGACTGCAGCCACAGGCGCTGGACCGGCTGCTTCGCCTTCGCGTGCTGCGCGATCAGGCGGAAAATCAGCTCGCCCTCGCGCCCTGCGTCGCATGCGTTGATCAGGCGGTCGACATCCTTGCGCTTCAATAGCTTGGTGAGCACCTTGAGGCGCGACTCGCTTTTTGCGATCGGGTTCAGGTCGAAATGCGGGGGGATGACGGGCAGATGCGCGAAGCTCCATTTCCCGCGCTTGACCTCGTACTCTTCCGGGGCGGCGATTTCCAGCAGGTGGCCGACAGCGGACGAAAGGACGAAATCGTCGCTCTCGTAATACTCGTCATGCTTGGTAAAGCCGCCCAAAGCGCGTGCGATGTCGTTCGCGACAGAAGGCTTTTCCGCAATGATCAGTGCTTTGGACATGACAGGTGTGTGTTGGTAGACCGGGTTCGCCGGTTGTGGGTCCCTTTTACGACCGCTTTATAGCACACGCCGCAGCGATGGCGGCTCGGCGTGCAAAAAGCGGCTCATCATAGAGGGGGGGCGCAACGGCGGCAAGCGCCCGGCGCGGCGGGGTGCGCAAATACGCGTGAAACCACCGGACCGGCTCGCGAATTCAGGCTTCGACGGTCAGGACGTTGCGCAATTTCGGCGCGTGCGGCGCACCGGGTACCGCGCTCAGGTCGGACAGCATCCGCTCGACGATCGCCGCATGCGGCAGCACCGTGCCGAAGAAGCGGGCGGTGTGGGTGTCTTCGATCAGGATCGTCGGGAAGTTCTCGACGTCGAGATCGTCGAGCTGGTCGGCATGCGTTTCGATGTCGATCCAGGCGAAGCAGGCGTCCGGATGCGCGTCGGCGAGCTGGTCGAAGGCCGTCCGGTAGTCGCGGCACGTGCCGCACCACTCGGCGCACAGGCAGGCGACGAGCAACGTGCCGGGATCGGCGAGGCGCTCGGCGATCCGATCCGCATCGGTGTCGAGATTCAGCGCAGGCATGGGTTTCCTTGGATATCGTTGGCGGCCTGGCCGCCCCTATGCGGGGGAATGTAGCATGCCGTGCGCGGGCGAAGTGCGCGCCGCGTCAAGCCGTGCGAAGCGTCCGCCGGGCAGGCTGGCGATGCGGCCGGCCAGTTCCAGCGCGAGCAGCGCGCGGTGCAGCACGTCGTCGGACAGGCCGCTATGCTCGGCGAGCCATTCGTAGGTGACGGGGCCGTATCCCAATGCGGCAAGCACGGCCTGTTCGGACGGGGTGCCGGGCAGCGGTGGCGCCGGCGATGGTGCTTCGTCCCGGGCGGGCGTGGCGGCCGGAACGGGGGCGCCAATTTGCATAAGCCCGGTAGCGGCACGCCGAGGGGCGGCGTCGGTCTCGCGGAGGTCGCCGGTGTCCGCGCACGGATGCCCGGAACACGCCGCACCGCCCGCCACGCCGGATTTCGATTCGCCCAGCCCGTATTCCTCGAGCACGTCGAGCGGCGCAGCCGTCAGCTTCGCGCCGTCGCGGATCAGTGCGTGACAGCCTTGCGCGAGCGGCGCATGGATCGAGCCCGGCATCGCGAACACATCGCGCCCCAGTTCATTCGCGAGCCGGGCGGTGATCAGCGAGCCCGAGCGCGGCGCGGCCTCGACGACGAGTGCGCCGATCGCGAGCGCGGCGATCAGCCGGTTGCGCTGCGGGAAATGTGCGGCGCGGGCAGGCGTGCCGAGCGGCCATTCCGACACGATCGCGCCGTGCGCGGCGATCTCGTGGGCGAGCGCGCGGTGCCGCGCCGGATAGACGAGATCGGCGCCGGTCGCGATCACCGCGACCGTGCCCGACCGGCCGTCGAGCCCGCCACGATGCGCGGCGCCGTCGATCCCGAGCGCGAGGCCCGACACGATCGGCAGCCCGGCGTCGGACAGATCGCGTGCGAAGCGCGTCGCGTCGGCGAGACCTTGCGGCGTTGCGTGACGGCTGCCGACCACGGCGAGACTGCGCGCGTGCAGCAGGTCGAGCCGGCCCTTTACATATAGCAGCAGCGGCGGATCGTGCAGGTCGCGCAGCCGCGGCGGGTAGGCCGGGTCGTTCAGCGTGACGAGCGCATTGCCCGGCGCATCGAGCCACGCGAGCGCGGCGTCGGTGCGCGCGTCGAGATCGTCCCGCTCGCTTGCGCGCACGGCCAGGGCGGCGGCGGCGCTGGTGACGGCGGCGATGGCGTGGTCGGACGCACGCAGCAGCGCGTCCGGCGAGCCGAACGCATCGAGCAGTGCCTGCAGCACGGCGGGGGCGAGGCCGGGCGCATGCGCGAGCTGCAGCCACGCGCGCACGGCGGAGGTGGTCAGCGCTTGCGGCGACATGAGGCGCCCCTCGAATGCGGCGGCCAGCGAACCGCGTGGCGCCATGATAAAATTTTCATCATCCGAAATACTCGACAGGGCCGCGCGCGCAGGCGCCCGGCCAATTGCAGGAGGCATGATCCGCGGCATTGATTCGCCGCGCGTCCGCCTCATCTTCATTGCATCCCGGCGGCAGCGCCAGCCGGCCGGATGGCCGATGCGGCACGCCGCCCCACCGAATACCGAACGCCATGGCTTTACTCAATATTCTTCATTACCCCGACAAGCGGCTGCACAAGGTCGCGAAGCCCGTCGACAAGGTCGACGACCGGATCCGCAAGCTCGTCGCCGACATGGCCGAGACCATGTATGCGGCGCCGGGCATCGGCCTTGCGGCCACGCAGGTCGACGTGCACGAGCGCGTGATCGTGATCGACATCTCCGAGGAGAAGAACGAGCTGCGCGCGTTCATCAATCCCGAGATCGTGTGGTCGAGCGACGCGAAGCAGATCTATGAAGAGGGCTGCCTGTCGGTGCCCGGCATCTACGACGAAGTCGAGCGTCCCGATCACGTGCGCGTGCGCGCGCTCAACGAGCAGGGCGAGACCTTCGAACTCGACTGCGAGGGCCTGCTGGCCGTGTGCGTCCAGCACGAGATGGATCACCTGATGGGGCGCGTATTCGTCGAATACCTGTCGCCGCTCAAGCAGACGCGCATCAAGACGAAGATGAAGAAACTCGAACGCGCGATGTAACGCGCGTTCGCCCAGCTCGAACCCGAACGCTGTCATGACCCAAACGTTGCGCGTAGTTTTTGCCGGCACGCCGGAATTCGCCGCGGCTGCCCTTGCCGCGATCCACGAGGCCGGTTTTCCGGTGCCGCTCGTGCTCACCCAGCCCGATCGCCCTGCCGGGCGCGGGATGAAACTGCAGGCGAGCGCGGTGAAGCGCTACGCCGTCGAGCACGGGATGCCCGTCGCGCAACCGCCGTCGCTGCGCCGCGCGGGCAAGTACCCGGCCGAGGCGGCCGACGCGATCGAGTTGCTGCGCTCGACCCCGCACGACGTGATGGTGGTCGCCGCATACGGCCTGCTGCTGCCGCAGGAAGTGCTCGACATTCCGCGCCACGGCTGCATCAACATTCACGCGTCGCTGCTGCCGCGCTGGCGCGGTGCCGCGCCGATCCACCGCGCGATCGAGGCCGGCGACGCCGAGACGGGCGTCACGCTGATGCAGATGGACATCGGCCTCGACACCGGCGCGATGATCGAGGAAGCGCGCATCGCGATCGCCCCCGACGAGACGACCGCGACGCTGCACGACCGGCTCGCCGCCGAAGGCGCGCGACTGATCGTCGACGCGCTCGTGCAGCTCGAGCGCGACGGCGTGCTGCCGGCGACGCCGCAACCGGCCGACGGCGTGACCTATGCGGAAAAGATCGGCAAGCACGAAGCGGCGCTCGATTGGCGCAAGCCGGCCGACGTGCTCGCGCGCCAGGTGCGTGCGTTCGATCCGTTCCCGGGCGGCGTCGCGACGCTCGACGGCGCGGCGATCAAGCTGTGGGCGGCCGAGCCCGTGGCGGCGTGCGGCGATGCGGCGCCCGGCACGATCGTCGAAGTCGCGCCGGAAGGCGTGGTCATCGCGTGCGGCAGCGGGGCGCTGCGCGTCACGCAGTTGCAGAAGCCGGGCGGCAAGCGGCTGCCCGCGCGCGAATTCCTGGCCGGCTCGCCGCTCGCCGCAGGCCAGCGTTTCACGCTGACCGACGTTGCCTGAAGCGGCCTGACCGCCATTCGACACGGCCTGCCGCGCGTGCGCAATCGGCCGGATGGCCGAGTCGCGCGGCGCGGCAGGCGCGCGTAGAATTTCCCTGCGCTCTCCGGTTTCGAGGTTTTCATGTTCGGCATCACCCATTTCGGCTTCTTCGTGCTGGCAGTCTTCCTGCTGAACGTCACGCCCGGCCCCGATACGGCCTATATCGTCGGCCGCAGCGTCGCGCAGGGCCGCGGCGCGGGGCTGATGTCGGCGTTCGGCATTTCGGCCGGCTGCTGCGTTCACGCGCTCGCCTGCGCATTCGGCCTGACCGCGCTGCTCGCGGCATCTGCTGCCGCATTCACGGTAATCAAGCTGGTCGGCGCCGCCTACCTGATCTACCTCGGCGTGAGAATGTTCGTCGCGAAGCAGGCGGCCGAGCCGTCGGGCAACGCGGCCCCACAGGCCGCGAAGCCGCTGCGCCAGCTGTTCATGCAGGGCTTCTGGACCAACGTGCTGAACCCGAAGGTCGTGCTGTTCTTCGTGTCGTTCTTTCCGCAGTTCGTGTCGGCCGACAGCCCGCACAAAGCATGGGCGTTCCTGACCCTCGGCGGCGTGTTCGTCGCGATGAGCACGGTGTGGACCAGTCTCGTCGCTTGGGTCGCGGGCAGTGTCACGGAGCGCTTCTCCGGCAAGCCGGGCGTCAAGAAGTGGCTCGACCGCACGGTCGGCAGCGCTTTCGTCGGCCTCGGCCTTCGTCTTGCAACATCGCAACGCTGAGATTGAATTTTTCCGGCAAGACCTTATCTAACAAATCGCTTACAATTTTCCGTCGCGCCCTTTGATGCGCGGCGGGTCCCCTGACGGATAAGGAGTGGGTATGTTCAATTGGGTCAAAACGGCGATGCTGATGGCCGCGATCACGGCCCTGTTCATCGTGATCGGCGGGATGATCGGCGGCTCGCGTGGCATGACGATCGCGCTGCTGTTCGCGCTCGGCATGAATTTCTTCTCTTACTGGTTCTCGGACAAGATGGTGCTGCGCATGTACAACGCGCAGGAAGTCGACGAGAACACGGCGCCGCAGTTCTACCGGATGGTGCGCGAGCTGGCCACGCGCGCGAACCTGCCGATGCCGCGCGTCTACCTGATCAACGAGGACGCGCCGAACGCGTTCGCGACGGGCCGCAACCCCGAGCACGCGGCAGTCGCCGCGACGACGGGCATCCTGCGCGTGCTGTCGGAGCGCGAGATGCGCGGGGTGATGGCGCACGAGCTCGCCCACGTGAAGCACCGCGACATCCTGATCTCGACGATTACCGCGACGATGGCGGGCGCGATCTCGGCAATTGCGAACTTCGCGATGTTTTTCGGCGGGCGCGACGAGAATGGCCGGCCGGCCAACCCGATCGCGGGTATCGCGGTCGCATTGCTCGCGCCGATCGCCGGCGCGCTGATCCAGATGGCGATTTCGCGGGCACGCGAGTTCGAGGCCGATCGCGGCGGCGCGCAGATTTCCGGTGATCCGCAGTCGCTCGCGACTGCGCTCGACAAGATCCATCGCTATGCGGCGGGCATCCCGTTCCAGGCCGCCGAGCAGCATCCGGCCACCGCGCAGATGATGATCATGAATCCGCTGCACGGCGGCGGCCTGCAGAATCTGTTCTCGACGCACCCGGCCACCGAGGAGCGCATCGCGCGCCTGATGGAGATGGCGCGTACCGGCCGCTTCGACTAAGCCACGGCACACCGTGCGGCAGTTGTCGCGCGAGGGCCGCCACACCACCCCGCACGCCTCGCGCTGCGGGGTGTTTCATTTGTGCGTGCGGTAAAGGGGCCAAAGGGCCTGCAGCATCGCACGCTACAATGCCCGGTTTGGGATCGCAGGGCCCGCGATCCCGCCGTTTGCCGCGCTTGTTTGCCGAATTTGCTCTGATGACACGAACCCGTTCTACCGCTCCGTCTTCTTCCGGCCGCCCGGCGCGCCTGTCCGCGCTGCATCTCGCGCCCGATTCGCTCGGCTTCGCCCTCGATGCGGCCGCGCAGGCGGTCGATGCGGTGCGGCGCGGCACCGCGCTGCCGGCGGCACTCTCGGCGGTATTTGCGCAGATGCCGTCCGATGCGCAGGCACTCGCGCGCGGGGCGACGCAGGACGTCGCATACCGGACGATGCGCCGCCTCGGCAGTGCGGACTGGCTGATCGGCCGGCTCATCAGCAAGGCGCCGCCCGCACACGTTCACGCGGTGCTCGCCGGCGCGTTGGCGCTGCTGCTCGACCCGGCGGACGAGGCCGCGTATTCGGCGTTCACGGTGGTCGACCAGGCCGTGACCGTGATCGGTGCGCGCCGCGAATGCGCGTTCGCGAAGGGGATGGTCAACGCGGTGCTGCGCCGTTTCCTGCGTGAGCGCGACGCGCTCGTCGCGGCGCTGCAGGACGATGTCGTCGCGCGCTGGAACTACCGCGCGTGGTGGGTCGATTCGGTGAAGCGCGCATGGCCCGATGCATGGCAGGCGATCCTTGCGGCCGGCGAGCAGCAGGGGCCGCTGACGCTGCGCGTGAACGCGCGCCGCGCGAGCGTCGACGCGTATCTCGATACGTTGCGCGCCAACGGGATCGAAGCGACCGCGATCGGCCGGCATGCGGTGCGGCTCGCGTCGGCGCGACCGGTCGATCGCATTCCGGGGTTTGCCGACGGCGTCGTGTCCGTGCAGGACGCCGGCGCGCAACTCGCAGCCGAATGGCTCGGTGCGCGCGACGGCATGCGTGTGCTCGACGCATGCGCGGCGCCCGGCGGCAAGACCGGCCATATTCTCGAACTGGCCGATGCGGAAGTCGTCGCGCTGGAAAGCGATGCCACGCGCGCGGCACGGATCGGCGAGAACCTCGTGCGGCTGTCGCTCGAAGCGGACGTGCGTGTCGGCGATGCGGGCGCACCCGGCGCGTGGTACGACGGGCGCCCGTTCGACCGCATCCTCGCCGATGTGCCATGCTCGGCGTCCGGCATCGTGCGTCGGCACCCCGACATTCGCTGGCTGCGCCGCGAGGCTGACATCCCGGCGCTCGTCGCGGAACAGCGCCGCATCCTGTCGGCGTTGTGGCCGCTCGTGAAGCCGGGCGGCGAACTGCTTTACGTGACCTGTTCAGTCTTTCCCGAAGAAGGCGAATTGCAGGCCCGCTGGTTTGAAGCGGCCTGTGAAGATGCGGTACGATTGGACGCCCCCGGCCAGCTGCTGCCGGGCGGAGTGCAGGGAGGGGCGGCCGCCGGCGCGCTCGACCAGAACACCGATCACGACGGATTTTTCTACGCGCGGTTTCAGAAACGGTGACGATCAAACACCTTTTTCCACTTCGGCTCGCGGCCGCCCTGATGGTCGCGTTGACGCTGTGCCTGGCCGTCGTCCGGCCGGCGCAGGCCGAGTCGATCGCCGTGCAGCGCGCGTCGCTCCAGTCCGACGGAAGCGGCTGGGCCCTCGACGCCCGCTTCGATTTCGAACTGAACCCGAGCCTCGAGGATGCCGTCAACAAAGGCATTCCGCTTTATTTCACGACCGACTTCGAGTTGAGCCGTGCGCGCTGGTACTGGTTCGACGAGCAGCCGGTGGCGGTGACGCAGACGATCCGCCTGTCCTTCCAGCCGCTCACGCGCGAGTATCGCGTGTCGACGGGCGGCCTGCAGCTCGGCTTCCCGTCGCTGAAGGACGCGCTCGCGGTCGTCAGGCACATCACGTCCTGGCACGTGATCGACCGCAACCAGGTGCGCGCCGGTGAAACCTACACGGCATCGGTGCGGATGCAGCTCGATACGGCGCTGATGCCGAAGCCGTTCCAGGTCGATGCCGTGAACAACCGCGACTGGACGCTCGGGTCGGACTGGAAGCGCTTCAACTTCACGGTGACCGAACGTGCTAAATAAAGTGCGCCGCGCGGCCAGCGGGAAGAGCTTCCTCGTTCGCGTGATCGTCTCGACCGTCGCGCTCACCGCGCTGTTGCTGCTCGTGCTGCTCGCGGCCGCGAGCGCGAATACCGAATTCTTCGATCGCTACTACTCGTGGCTGTACGCGACGAACATCGTCGTCGCGCTCGTGTTCCTGCTCGTGGTGCTCGGGCTGATCGGGATGATCGTCGTGCGCCTGAGGAAGGGCAAGTTCGGCACGCGGCTGCTCGCGAAGCTCGCGGTGTTCTTCGCGCTCGTCGGCGTGGTGCCCGGCGGGATCATCTACATCGTGTCGTACCAGTTCGTGTCGCGCAGCATCGAGTCGTGGTTCGACGTGAACGTCGAGACGGCGCTGACGGCCGGCCTGAACCTCGGCCGCGGGATGCTCGATGCTTCGCTGTCCGATCTGCAGACGAAGGCGCGGCTGATGTCCGACCAGCTCGCGAGCGTCGATGCGAACACGAACGGCACGACGCTCACGCTGCTGCGGATGCGCGACCAGTTCGGCGTGCAGGACGCGACGATCGTCGAGCCGAGCCGCGGCGGCTCGGGGGCGGCCCCCGACCTGCACATCGTTGCGCAGGCGTCGGGCAATTTCGCCGCGCTGATTCCGGACGACCTGCCGACGCCGCTGATGCTGAACCAGGCGCGCGAACACGGCGCGTACGCGGCGATCGAGGGTGAAGTCGACGGCGACCCGCGCGCACACGGCGCGAAGGGGGCGCTGCGGTTGCGCGTCGTGCGGCCGATTCCCGATGCATCGACGTCGCTGCTGCAGCCGGCCGAGCGCTTCCTGCAGCTCACGCAGCCGGTGCCGCCCACGCTTGCCCACAACGCGGATGCCGTGCAGCGCGCGTATCGCGAGTACCAGGAAAAGTCGCTCGGCCGCACGGGGCTGCGCAAGATGTACATCGGCACGCTGACGCTTGCACTGTTCCTCGCGACCTTCATTGCGATGATGCTCGCGCTCGCGCTCGGCCAGCAGCTCGCGCGGCCGCTGTTCCTGCTCGCGCAGGGCACCAAGGAGATCACGGAAGGCGACTACACGCCGAAGCGCGAGATCAAGACGCGCGACGAGCTTGGCTTCCTCACGCAGTCGTTCAACGCGATGACGCGCCAGTTGTCCGAGGCGCGGCTCGCGGTCGAGAAGAACCGGGTCGCGCTCGAGCATTCGAAGACATATCTCGAGAGCATCCTCGCGAACCTGACGGCCGGCGTGTTCGTGCTCGACCGCCAGTTCCGGCTCACGACGGCCAATCGCGGCGCCGAGCGGATCTTCCGGCAGCCGTTCAACGCGCTGATCGGCACGACGCTCGACCGGATCGGCGTGGCCGCCGGGTTCGGCGCGATGGTGCGCAAGGCGTTCGCCGATCGCGAGGCGGCGTCCGACGGCGCGAGCGGCGACGGCGGCCACTGGCAGCAGCAGTTCGCGATCGAGCTGCCCGGCGAAGCCGATCCGCTGACGCTGCTCGTGCGCGGCACGCGCCTCGTGTCGACGGTCGAGGGGCAGGCCGACGATCCGCAGACGTCGGGTTACGTCGTCGTGTTCGACGACATCTCCGACGTGATTTCCGCGCAGCGTTCGGTCGCGTGGGGCGAGGTCGCACGCCGGCTCGCGCACGAGATCAAGAATCCGCTGACGCCGATTCAGCTGTCGGCGGAGCGGCTGCAGATGAAGCTGTCGGACAAGCTCGCGCCGTCCGACGCCGATGTGCTCAAGCGCGGCGCGACGATGATCGTCAATCAGGTGGCCGCGATGAAGCGGATGGTCGACGATTTCCGCGAATACGCACGGACGCCGCCGGCGGTGCTCGCGAATCTGCAGTTGAACGAACTGGCGAGCGAGGTGCTCGGGCTGTACGGTGTGGGCGAAGGCAAGAGCGCGATCGTCGCCGAGCTCGCGCCGTCGCTGCCGGTGATACGCGGTGACGCGACGCAACTGCGTCAGGTGATTCACAACCTGCTGCAGAATGCGCAGGATTCGGTCGCGGAGTCGGCGCATCCGCGTGTGTTGATTGAAACCAAGACAGTAGAATATGGCGATCCCGACGCCGAGGGTAAAACGCGCGTCGCGGTACGTCTCACCGTGTCCGACAACGGGCCCGGTTTTCCGGCGCGCATCCTGACCCGCGCGTTCGAGCCTTATGTGACGACGAAGGCGAAGGGCACGGGTCTGGGGTTGGCCACGGTCAAGAAAATCGTCGATGAGCACGGTGCGCGGATCGATCTGCGCAATCGCATGCACGGCGAGACCGTCGAGGGTGCGCAGGTGTCGATCCTGTTCCTGCAGATGGCGAGCGATGCGCCAGGCGCCGAATCAGGCGTGCAGGACGGGACGACACCCGCCAAGACAAAAGCAAGTGAGCAGACAAAGGCAGCGTAAATGGCAACCATCCTGGTGGTAGATGATGAAATGGGCATCCGGGAATTGCTCTCGGAGATCCTCAGCGACGAAGGACATGTCGTCGAGGCGGCGGAGAACGCGCAGGCCGCGCGGGAATACCGGTTGAATCAGGCGCCCGATCTCGTGCTGCTCGATATCTGGATGCCCGATACCGACGGTGTGACGTTGCTCAAGGAGTGGGCAGCGCAGGGGCTGCTGACGATGCCCGTGATCATGATGTCCGGGCACGCGACGATCGATACGGCCGTCGAGGCGACGAAGATCGGCGCGCTCGATTTCCTCGAGAAGCCCATCGCGCTGCAGAAGCTGCTGAAGTCCGTCGAGCACGGTCTCGCACGCGGTGCGGCGCCGGTGTCCGCGAACGCGGCAGCGAGGGCCGGTGCGGGGCAGGCAGCGGGGCCGGCGGCGGTTGCGTCCGCGGCTGCGCTGCCGACGCTCGGCGACGACATGGCTTCGGCACTCGGCCTCGCAGGCCAGACGGCCGCGATTCCGTTCGACATCCCGTTGCGCGAGGCGCGCGATGCGTTCGAGCGCGCGTACTTCGAATATCACCTCGCGCGCGAAAACGGCAGCATGACGCGCGTCGCGGAGAAGACGGGCCTCGAGCGCACGCACCTGTATCGCAAGCTCAAGCAACTCGGCGTCGAGCTCGGCAAGAAGCCGTCCGAAGGCGCCGTTTAAAATATTTTGCGAAAGTACTTGCGCAAGTGAAGAAGGGCCGATATACTTTCTCTTCTTCGTTGGCCCGGTAGCTCAGTTGGTAGAGCAGCGGATTGAAAATCCGCGTGTCGATGGTTCGATTCCGTCCCAGGCCACCAGAATTAAAACCCCAAGAATCGGAAGGTTCTTGGGGTTTTTCGTTTGTGGTGGGGTTTGCGTGATGAGAGGGATGGCGTGGCGTGCCCGGCAGTTGGCGTGCCCGGCAGTATTCGTGAGGGCATGATAAAATCCTTGTCCGCTCAATAACTTAGCGCATCGCTTCATGCGCACGGCAGGCTGCCAGCGTGGCGCCGCCGTGGCGCGCGGCAACGATGCCGCGCGATGGGCGGTATAAGCGCTCCGCCGCGTTCGCGGCCGATTGCGCTGCCTATACTGGTCGAGCCGGCTCAGGCCGGCACGCGTCGGGCCGTCCGGCGGCAGCCGGCCCCGGGGCGCAGCGCGACGCGAGCCTACACATTCACGGAGTTTCACGGTGATTCGGACAGACGCTAAAGACGGCGCGCTCGTGTTGTTTTCCGGCGGCCAGGACTCGGCCACGTGCGTGGCATGGGCTCTCGAACGCTACCAGACGGTCGAGACGCTCGGCTTCGATTACGGCCAGCGCCACCGCGTCGAGCTCGAATGTCGAGAAGGCGTGCGCGAAGCGCTCAAGCGTAAGTTTCCCGCATGGTCGGACCGGCTCGGCGACGATCACATGATCGACCTGTCGGTGCTCGGCGCGATCAGCGATACCGCGATGACACGCACGATCGAGATCGAGACGGCGGCGAACGGCCTGCCGAACACGTTCGTGCCGGGCCGCAACCTGATGTTCATGACGATCGCCGCGGCGATCGCCTATCGCCGCGGGCTGCGCGTGCTGGTCGGCGGGATGTGCGAGACGGATTTCTCGGGCTATCCCGACTGCCGCGACGACACGATGAAGGCGCTGCAGGTCGCGCTGAACCTCGGGATGGACACGCGCATCGTGCTCGAGACGCCGCTGATGTGGCTCGACAAGGCGCAAACGTGGCAGCTCGCCGAGCAGCTCGGCGGCGAGGCGCTCGTCGAACTGATCCGCGTCGAGACGCACACGTGCTACGTGGGCGAGCGTGCGGAACTGCACGACTGGGGCTTCGGCTGCGGCGAATGCCCGGCCTGCAAGCTGCGCAAGCGCGGCTACGAGGCCTACCTGAAGGGCGAGCGGGTGACCGAAGCGCCGCTGTGACGCGGGTGCGCCGGCAGCGCTGGATGGATAACGGATTCTGATCGACAACGAGCGGCGCGAGCCGGACCAAGGACGATGACTTACGCGGTCAAGGAAATTTTCTACACGTTGCAGGGCGAGGGCGCGAACGCGGGCCGGCCGGCCGTGTTCTGCCGGTTCGCCGGCTGCAACCTGTGGTCGGGCCGCGAAGAGGATCGTGCGGAGGCCGTGTGCCGCTTCTGCGATACCGACTTCGTCGGCACCGACGGCGAGAACGGCGGCAAGTTCAAGGACGCCGAAGCGCTCGTCGCGACGATCGCCGGCCTGTGGCCGGAGGGCGAGGCGCACCGCTTCGTCGTCTGCACGGGCGGTGAACCGATGCTGCAGCTCGACCAGGCGCTCGTCGATGCGCTGCACGCGGCCGGCTTCGAGATCGCGATCGAGACCAACGGCTCGCTGCCGGTGCTCGAATCGATCGACTGGATCTGCGTGAGCCCGAAGGCCGACGCGCCGCTCGTCGTCACGAAGGGCGACGAGCTGAAGGTCGTGATCCCGCAGGACAACCAGCGGCTGGCCGACTACGCGAAGCTCGACTTCGCGTATTTCCTCGTCCAGCCGATGGACGGCCCGTCGCGCGACCTCAATACGAAGCTCGCGATCGACTGGTGCAAGCGTCATCCGCAGTGGCGGTTGTCGATGCAGACCCACAAATATCTGAACATTCCCTGAGCTCCGGCTTTTGACATCGTGCTGATTACCCGAAAACTCGAATTCGACGCGGGCCACCGCATTCCCGATCACCGCAGCCAGTGCCGGAACCTGCATGGTCATCGCTACGTGCTCGAAGTCACGCTGCGCGGCGATCTCGTCGATACCGAGGGGGCGCCCGACCGCGGCATGGTGATGGATTTCGCCGACGTGAAGGCGCTCGCGATGGAGCACCTGGTCGGCAAGTGGGACCACGCGTTCCTGGTCTACGCGCGCGATGAGGTCGTGCGCTCGTTCCTCGAGCAGATGGCCGACCACAAGACCGTCGTGATCGACCGGATCCCGACCGTCGAGAATCTCGCGGCGATCGCGTTCGACATCCTCGCGAACGTCTACGACGCGCACTACGGCGTGAACCTGCGGCTCGAGCGCGTGCGCCTGTACGAAACGCCGAACTGCTGGGCCGACGTCGAGCGCCAGTCCGGCCGCTGATCCTGCCTTCGCGGCAGCCCCGCCAGCCGGCGCGGGCTGCCTGGCGCCGCACCTCGCGGCCTTGTCCCGCCACGCTTCCCGTCTGTTCCCACATTCCGCGTGACGCCGCGCTATGATCGTTGCGTGGCGCCGAAAACGCTGCCGTGCGCGATCGTGCGGCCGGCGCTGTCAGATCGGCCGCCTACGCCCGACCAACGTTCCAGGGCCCGGTCCTGGCGCCGCCGTGCATTGCTGCCCGGCGTGCGGCGCTCCGCTTTGCCCGTTGCTTGTCCCGTTCGATTGCCGTTCCGTCCTGGAGGCCGTATCGATGAGCACGCTCACCAATTCCCTCAAACAACGCTTGCGCGACGGCGACGAGCCGCTGTACGGCCTGTGGCTGTCGCTCGGCAGCGACTCGGCCGCGGAAGCGCTCGCGCATGCCGGCTACGACTGGCTCTGCATCGACATGGAGCACGCGCCGAACGACAGCCGCGATGTTGCATCGCAGTTGCGCGCGATCGCCGCCGCCCATCTGCCGAGCGAGCCCGTCGTGCGTGTGCCGGCGCGCGAGCCGTGGCTCGTGAAGCGTGCGCTCGATGCGGGCGCACGCACGCTGATGTTTCCAGGTATCGAGACGCCGGACGATGCCGCGCATGCGGTGCGGCTGACGCGCTATCCGTCGCGCGATTCGCCGGACGGGCTGCGCGGCGTCGCGGGCATGGTGCGCGCGGCGGCGTTCGGCATGCGCCGCGATTACGTGCAGACGGCGAACGCGCAGGTCGCGGTGATCGTGCAGATCGAATCGGCGCGCGGCGTCGATGAAGTCGAGCGGATTGCGGCGCTGCCCGGCGTCGATTGCCTGTTCGTCGGTCCGGCGGACCTCGCGGCAAGCCTCGGGCACCTTGGCGACATCCGTCACCCGGACGTCGAAACCGCGACGGCGCGCGTGCTCGCGGCCGGCCGGCAGGCCGGCGTCGCGGTCGGCATCTTCGCGGGCGATACGACGGTCGCGCGCCAGTATCGCGAGGCCGGCTACCGGATGATCACGCTGTCGGCCGACGTAAGCTGGCTGTTGCGCGCAACGCGGCAGGCGCTGCAGGAGGTACGGTCATGAACGGTGGCGATGGCGCGTGCCGCGGGCGCGCGCAGGGTGTGATCGGGAGGCGCGGGCAGGTCGGCGCGCTGCTCGGCCTGTGGGCCGTGTGTATCGCGGCCGCCGCACAGGGCGCGCCGCAAGCGAAGCCCGATCCGTCGCGCGAGACGCAATCGGCGGTCGCCGACTACAACGCCGGCGACTATCGTGCGGCGCTGGTGCAGTTCCACGACGCGGCCGAGCGCGGCGACCGTCTCGCCCAATTCAACTACGCGATGATGCTGCTGACGGGCGAAGGCGTGACCGCGAACGTCGACGAAGGGCTGCGCTGGCTGAAGCGCGCGGCCGACGCGAACATGTCGCATGCGCAGTACGTGTACGGCCGGATGTTCGACGACGGCGAGTTCGTCACGCGCGATCCGGCCGAAGCGCACCGCTGGTTCCTGCGGGCGGCGAAGCAGGGGCATGTGCAGGCCGAGCTGTCGCTCGCGAACCAGTTCCTCGACGGGCGCGGCACGCCGCGCGACAACCGGCAGGCGTTCACGTGGTACAAGCAGGCCGCCGACGCCGGCGAGCCGACCGCGCAGTACGTAACCGCGTCGTTCTACGAGCGCGGCGGCGACGGCGTCGAGCAGAACCTCAACATCGCGCGGGCGTATTACGCGGCGGCGGCCGCGCAGGGCGACGAGACGGCCGGGCTGAAATTCAAGGAGCTGAGCGCGCGGCTGAAGGCGCAGGGGCCGGCATCGGGTGCCGGCGCGGGGCCGGGCGGGGCGCACGCACCGCCGCCGTGAGCGGGGGCGGCGCGGCGAAGTGCGGCCGCGTTCGCTCTGCACGGTCGAAAAAAACGGCGCCGAGGCGCCGTTTTGCTTCGTGCGGTGCGTGTCGCGCGGTCAACTCTTCATCAACCGCCGCTGCCGCCCGACGCTCATGATCATCCCGATCGCGATGCCGAGCGTCGTGAGCGCGGTGCCGCCGTAACTCATGAACGGCAGCGGCACGCCGACGACCGGCAGCACGCCGCTCACCATTCCGATGTTGACGAACGCATAGACGAAGAACGCGAGCGTGAGCGAGCCCGCGAGCAGGCGGCCGAACAGTGTCGCGCCCTGCGCGGCGATATAGAGCCCGCGCGCGATCAGCGCCATGTACAGCGTCAGCAGCACGAGCCCGCCGACGAGCCCCCACTCCTCCGAGAACACCGCGAAGATGAAATCGGTGTGCTTTTCGGGAATGAATTCGAGGTGCGCCTGCGTGCCTTTCAGGTAACCCTTGCCGAGCACGCCGCCCGAGCCGATCGCGATCACGGCCTGGATCGTGTGGAAGCCCTTGCCGAGCGGGTCGGAAGTCGGGTCGAGCAGCGTACACACGCGGTGCTTCTGGTAATCGTGCATCAGCGGCCACTGCACTTCGGGCTGGCAGATGCGCTCTTCGAACACGGCGATCGAGCCGACCGCGATCACGCCCGCGACGAGCACCGGCACGATCAGCTTGAACGACAGGCCGGCGAGGTAGATCACGAAGAAGCCGGCCGCGAACACGAGCAGGCCCGTGCCGAGGTCGGGCTGTTTCGCGATCAGCCCGACCGGCACCAGCAGGATCCCGAACGCGGCGACGAAGTCGTACCAGCGCAGCCCGCCTTCACGGCGCTGGTAGTACCACGCGAGCATCAGCGGTGTCGCGATCTTGAGGATTTCCGACGGCTGGATCACGACGCCGACGTTCAGCCAGCGCTTCGCGCCCTTCTTGGTCATCCCGAACAGCGCGACCGCAACCAATAGCGCGACCCCGAACGTGTAGAGCGGGACCGCGAAGCGCATCAGCGTCGTTGGCGGGATGTTGGCGATCACCCACATCAGCACGAACGTCAGCAGGATGTTGCGCAACTGGTCCTCGACGCGGCCCGGCATGTCGATCGCCGCGCTGTACAGCGTGACGATGCCGACGCACAGCAGCAGGAACACGATGAGGGCGAGCGGGCGGTCGAAGCCCGCGAACATCTGCTTGATCTTGTCGAGCCAGGCGCGCTTGTCGAATTGCATGCCTTTCTCCGTTAATGAGCGGTGCCGGCGTCCGCCGCCTTCGCGGGGGCCGTTGCACGGTGATTGTCGTCGCGCGGCGTGGCGACGAACGGCTGCGCGTCGCTGGCGGGCCGGCGTGGCCGGTGCGGGCGCCGGATCGGCGGCAGGCTCGCGGCCATCGGCGCAGCGGCGCTGGCCGGCGGGGCGGCGCTCGCGCCGGCGGCAGCCGACGCTTCGGAGGCGGCTGCCGCCGATGCCGCTTCCGCCGCGCTGGCCGCGGTCGGCACGACCGGCTGCGGCAGCGCGGTGAAGCCGGCCGCGACGGCGGCGGGCTTGTTCGCGTCACCGATCACCGGCGCGTTGACGGGTTCGGTCGCCGACGCCGCGGCAGCCACGGCCGCGGCTTCGTTCTTCGGGTTCTGGCGATCGACGAGGTAGAAGTCGAGCACGCGGCGCGCGATCGGGCCGGCGGCCTGCGCCCCCCAGCCGCCGTTCTCGACGACCAGCGCGACGGCGATCTGCGGATGGTCGACCGGCGCGTACGCGATGAACAGCGCGTGGTCGCGCAGGTGCTCGGCGAGCAGGTGGCCCTTGTAGTTGGAGCCTTGCAGCGAGAACACCTGCGCGGTACCGGTCTTGCCGGCGGCGAGGTACGGCGCGCCGCGGAACACCTTGTACGCGGTGCCGGACGGATTCTCGATCACGTTTTCCATCCCGCGCTTCACGACGTCGATGTCGGCCTGCTTGAGCGGGATCACTTCGCTTTCCTTCGGCACGGTCAGGCGGCGCCCGCGCGTGATCGGATCCTCGATTTCCTTCACGAGGTGGGGTTTCATCACGACGCCGTTGTTCGCGAGCGTCGCGGTCGCGTGCGCGAGCTGCAGGATCGTGAACGAGTTGTAGCCCTGGCCGATCCCGAGGCTGATCGTCTCGCCGTCGAACCACTTCTGCTGCGCGGCCTTCTTGAACGCCTTCTTCTTCCAGTCGGTCGACGGCAGGATCCCGCGCGCCTCGCCCTGGATGTCGATCCCGGTGATCTGGCCGAAGCCGAACGGCTTCATGAAGTTCGCGATCGCGTTCACGCCGAGATCGCGCGCGAGCATGTAGAAGTAGGTGTCGTTCGACACCATGATCGCCTTGTTCATGTCGACCCAGCCCTGGCCCGAGCGCACGTCGTTGCGGAACGTGTGGCCGCCGAACGTGAAGTAGCCGGGATCCTGGAAGCCCCAGCCCGGCGTGCGCTTGCCGAGCGTCAGGCCGGCGAGCGCCATGAACGGCTTGTACGTCGAGCCGGGTGGGTAGGTGCCGTGCAGCGGGCGGTTCAGCAGCGGCTTGTCGGTCGAGTTGTTCAGCTCGTCCCAGGTCTGCTGGTCGATGCCGTCGACGAACGAGTTCGGGTCGAAGCTTGGCGACGACACGAACGCGAGCACGTCGCCCGTCTTCGGCTCGATCGCGACCAGCGCGCCGCGCTTGCCGGCGAACGCCTGCTCGGCGACCTGCTGCAGCCCGATGTCGAGCGACAGCACGAGGTTGTTGCCGGGCGTCGCCTGCGTGCGCGACAGCGTGCGCACCGGCCGGCCGCCGGCCGTCACCTCGACTTCCTCGAAGCCCGTCAGCCCATGCAGCTCGGTCTCGTAGCTCTGCTCGACGCCGATCTTGCCGATGTAGTCGGTGCCCTTGTAGTTGTTCGCGTCGCGGCGCGGATCGTAGTTTTCCTGATCGCTGTCGTTGTCGTCGCTCATCGCGTCGATGCGATCCTGGTCGCGCTTCGAGATCCGGCCGATATAGCCGATCACGTGCGCGGCCGTCGTGCCGAGCGGATATTGCCGGAACAGCCGCGCGCGCACGTCGACGCCGGGGAAGCGGAAGCGCTGCGCGGTGAAGCGCGCGACTTCCTCGTCGGTGAGCCGGGTGCGGATCGGCAGGCTCTCGAAGTTCTTCGAGTCTTCCTGCAGCTTCTTGAAGCGGCGGCGATCGCGCGCGTCGATCGGGATGATCTCGGACAGCTTGTCGATCGTGTTCTCGAGCGTGTCGTCGAGCTTCGACGGTGTGATCTCGAGCGTATAGGCCGAATAGTTCTTCGCGAGGATCACGCCGTTGCGGTCGGTGATGATCCCGCGGTTCGGCACGATCGGCGCGACGGAGATGCGGTTTTCCTCGGCCTGCAGCGCGTATTTGCCGTGCTGCATCAACTGCAGGTAGAAGAAGCGGCTCGCGAGCAGCCCGAAGCAGACGAACACGAACACGCCCGCCGCCGCGACGCGCAGGCGGAACTTCGAGAGCTGCTGTTGGGTGTCGTTGAATTCGGTCATGCGGCTAGGATCGGTCTGGCCCGCGTGCGGGCGGGCGAGGTGCCGCCCCGGAGCGCGGCGCGCGGCGGGTTTGGGGGCGGCGGGTATTCAAAGGTCGGTCCGGCTCAGATGGGGCGCGTATCGTCCGGATCGACCGGGCGGCGTTGCGGCATCAGCAGCAGGTGGCTCGCGATCGGCCACAGCGCGGCCTCGACGAAGCCGTCGACCAGGTAGCGCCAGCCCGGGAACGCGGCGCCCATCACGAGGCGGATCACGAACGGCACGAGCTGCGCGACGACCAGCAGCGGCGTGACGTACAGCACCTGCACGCCGATCGGCATCCACAGCACGCGGCGGTGGATCGTGATCGCGCCGTACGACAGCAGCGTATAGGCGAGCGCGTGCTCGCCGAGCAGCCCTGCGTCATGCACGTCCATCAGGATGCCGAGTGCGAATGCGACGCCCATTCCGACCTTGCGCGGCTGGTGGATGTTCCAGAACAGCAGCACGAGCGCGACGAAGTCGGGCACGCCGGGCAGGCGGCCCCACGGCATCAGGTTCAGCAGGAACGCGGCGGCGAGGCTGAAGACGATGAAGTACGGGTTGACCGGCTGCAGGATGTATTGCGGGCGATTCATCGCTGGGCTCCTGACTGCCCCGCCGCGGGCTTCGCGGGCGCGGCGGCGGGCTTGGCCGGAGCGGCCGGTGCCGCAGGCTTCGCGCCGGGCTGGGCCGCGGCGGCCGGCTTCGCATTCGCGTCAGCCTTGTCGGCCTTCTCGCCCTTGGCGGCGGCTTTCGCGCCCTTCTTGCCCTTCGCGTTCTTGTCGGCGGCCGGATCGGGCTCGGCCGGACGCGGCGGGATGTCGTTCTGGTAATGCAGCACGAGCATCTGGCGCGCGCCGCGCACGGCGGCGATCGGCGCGCAGGTCACGCGCGCGAATGCCGTATCGGCGAGCTTGTCGACGCGCGCGACCTTCGCGACCGGCAGGCCGGGCGGGTAGACGCCGTCGAGGCCGCTCGTGACGAGTTCGTCGCCGACGACGAGATCCGCGCTCGTCGGCACGAAGCGCAGGTCGAGCGAATCGCCCTTCGGCGTGCCGTAGATCACGCTGCGCAGGCCGGTGCGCAGCACCTGCACGGGAATCGCGAGATCGCGGTCGGTGACCAGCGTGACTTCGGATTGCAGCGGGAACACGCGCGTGACCTGGCCGACCACGCCGTTCTCGCTGACGACGGGCGCGCCGTTCTGGATGCCCTGCTGCGACCCCTGGCCGATCACGATCTTCTGCGTGAACGGATCGCTCGTGTCGTACTGGATCTCGGCCGGCGTCGATTGCGTCGCGATGTGCTGGCGCAGCTCGAGCACCGCGCGCAGGTGCGCGTTCTCCTGCGCGAGCACGGCGGCCTGGTTGGCCTGCGTGGACAACTGCAGGTTGCGCTTGCGGAGGTCGTCGTTCTCGTGGCGCAGCGACGCGCCGGTGACGGCGATGTCGGCCGCGCCCATGAACAGGTCGCGCGGCACGAGCGCGACGCGCTGCAGCGGATAGAGCACGGTGCCGAGCGCGCCGCGGACGATTTCGAGCGTGCTGAAGCGCGCGTCCGATACGAGGAGCGCGATGGCGAGGGCAACGAAGAAGATGAGCCGCGCGAGCGCGGGCGGACCTTGCTTGAAGAGGGGCGGCGGACTGTATTCCATGGTCGGCGCCGGGCGCGAACGATCGGTTAAATGATGCTCAGACGCGCAAACGGCGCGGCGGTTCGTTCTAAACGAGCGAGCCGGCCACGCCGCGGTTGCGTCATGTCAGGAAGACTGCCTGGACGATCACTCGTACGAGAAGATGCTGCCCAGCTTGTCCATGCGCTCGAGCGCCATGCCCGAACCGCGCACGACGCAGGTGAGCGGATCTTCCGCGACGAGCACCGGCAGGCCGGTTTCTTCCGCCAGCAGGCGATCGAGGTCGCGCAGCAGTGCGCCGCCGCCCGTCAGCATCATCCCGCGTTCGGCGATGTCGGCGCCGAGTTCCGGCGGCGTCTGTTCGAGCGCGATCTTCACCGACGACACGATCTGGTTCAGCGGATCGGTCAACGCTTCGAGGATTTCGTTGCTGGAGATCGTGAAGCTGCGCGGAATGCCTTCCGACAGGTTGCGGCCCTTCACTTCCATTTCCTTGACTTCGGAGCCCGGGAACGCGGAGCCGATTTCCTTCTTGATCGCTTCGGCGGTCTGTTCGCCGATCAGCATCCCGTAGTTGCGGCGGATGTAGTTGACGATCGCCTCGTCGAACTTGTCGCCGCCGACGCGCACCGAACCCTTGTACACGATGCCGCCGAGCGAGATCACGCCGACTTCCGTCGTGCCGCCGCCGATGTCGACGACCATCGAGCCGGTGGCTTCCGACACCGGCAGGCCTGCGCCGATCGCGGCCGCCATCGGCTCTTCGATCAGGTAGACCTGCGATGCGCCGGCGCCGTGCGCGGCTTCCTTGATCGCGCGGCGCTCGACCTGGGTCGAGCCGCACGGCACGCAGATGATGATGCGCGGCGACGGCGAGAACATGCGCGACTCGTGGGCCGTCTTGATGAACTGCTTGATCATCTGCTCGGTGACGGTGAAGTCGGCGATCACGCCGTCCTTCATCGGGCGGATCGCCTCGATGTTGCCCGGCACCTTGCCGAGCATCTGCTTGGCTTCCTTGCCGACCGCCTGGATCGTCTTCTTGCCGTTGGGGCCGCCTTCCTGGCGAATCGACACGACGGAAGGCTCATCGAGCACGATGCCCTTGCCGCGCATGTAGATCAGGGTGTTTGCGGTGCCGAGGTCGATCGCGAGATCGTTGGAGAAGTAGCTGCGCAAAAAACCGAACATTCAGAATCCTGTTTCGCTCTGAGCCGGCCCTGCGTGGCGTGCAACGCTGAGGGCGGCAGCGGAAAAAATAACAGCCTCGGGAAGCGTGGCGGAAGCGGCCGCCGCGGCGCACGAAGCTGCGAGTGATGTCTACCGGGGATCGCACGAAGCACGCACGGCTTGCCGAGGCGGGGCGAAACGGTGCGGGAAAAGGCTGCCGGGTTTGGGTCGAACGCGTAATGATACCTTATAATTTCACGGTATTTGAATCGAAACGGGCGGTATTTTTGCCGCTTCGGTCCCGATTTTTGAGGGTGGGATCGCACCCTCCAACCCCCCGCCGCAGTGCTGCTTTCGATGCGCTGCGCAGCCTTGTTTTTCCGGTGATCGCATGGCCCTGACCCTGACCGATGTGAAACGCATCGCGCACCTGGCGCGACTCGAAATGGCCGACGCCGACGCCGAGCACATGCTCGGCCAGCTCAATGAATTCTTCGGCCTCGTCGAGCAGATGCAGGCGGTCGACACCGCCGGCATCGCGCCGCTCGCCCACCCGATCGAACAGATCCAGGAAGTCGCGCAGCGCCTGCGCGACGACGCCGTGACGGAAGTTGTCAATCGCGACGACAACCAGCGTCCGGCGCCGGCCGTCCAGGACGGCCTCTATCTCGTGCCGAAGGTGATCGAGTAAGCATTCGATGACAAGCGCGCCGGCCGCCTTGCGCCGCGCGCGACCCAGAATTCCCAGGAAAACCACTCAATGCACGCAAAAAGCCTGACCGAACTGCGCGCCGCGCTTGCCGCCAAGGAATGCTCGGCCGTCGAGCTCGCGCAGCTCTACCTGAAACGGATCGACGCCGCGCGCGACCTGAACGCGTTCGTCCATGTCGACGCCGATCTGACCCTCGCGCAGGCCAAAGCCGCCGACGCGGAACTCGCCCGCGGCGCGGGCGGCGCGCTCACCGGCCTGCCGATCGCGCACAAGGATGTCTTCGTCACGCGCGGCTGGCGCTCGACCGCCGGCTCGAAGATGCTCGCGAATTATGAAAGCCCGTTCGACGCGACCGTCGTCGCCCGCCTGCAGGCGGCCGGCATGGTCACGCTCGGCAAGACCAACATGGACGAGTTCGCGATGGGCTCGTCGAACGAGAATTCGGCGTTCGGCGCGGTGAAGAACCCGTGGGACACGAACGCGGTGCCGGGCGGCAGCTCGGGCGGCAGCTCGGCCGCGGTCGCCGCGCGCCTCGCGCCGGCCGCGACCGGCACCGACACCGGCGGCTCGATCCGCCAGCCCGCGTCGTTCGCGGGCGTGACGGGCATCAAGCCGACCTACGGCCGCGTTTCGCGCTACGGGATGATCGCGTTCGCGTCGTCGCTCGACCAGGGCGGCCCGATGGCGCAGAGCGCGTCCGACTGCGCGCTGCTGCTGAACGCGATGGCCGGCTTCGACGAGCGCGACTCGACGAGCCTCGAGCGCGACGATGAAGACTTCACGCGCCACCTCGGCCAGCCGTGGGCGGCCGGCAACGATGCGGGCAAGCCGCTCGCGGGCCTGCGCATCGGCCTGCCGAACGAGTATTTCGGCGACGGTCTCGCCGACGACGTGCGCGCGGCGATCGACGCGGCGCTCAAGGCATATGAAGCGCTCGGCGCGACGCTCGTGCCCGTGTCGCTGCCGAAGACGGAACTGTCGATCCCCGTGTACTACGTGATCGCGCCGGCCGAGGCGTCGTCGAACCTGTCGCGTTTCGACGGCGTGCGCTTCGGTCACCGCGCCGCGCAGTACGGCGACCTGCTCGACATGTACAAGAAGTCGCGCGCGGAAGGCTTCGGCCCCGAGGTGAAGCGCCGGATTCTGGTCGGCACGTACGTGCTGTCGCACGGCTACTACGACGCGTACTACCTGCAGGCGCAGAAGATCCGCCGCATCATCGCGAACGATTTCCAGGAAGCGTTCAAGTCCTGCGACGTGATCATGGGCCCGGCTTCGCCGACGGTCGCATGGGATCTCGGCTCGAAGGGCGACGATCCGGTGCAGATGTATCTCGCGGATATCTACACGCTGTCGGTGAGCCTGGCCGGCCTGCCCGGCATGAGCGTGCCGTGCGGCTTCGGCGCGGGCGCGAACGCAAAGCGCCCGGTCGGCCTGCAGATCATCGGCAACTATTTCAACGAAGCCCGGATGCTGCAGGTCGCTGACGCGTTCCAGCGCGCGACCGACTGGCACAAGCAAGTTCCGGCAGGGGTGTAAGCACATGACTACTCAATGGGAAGTCGTTATCGGTCTGGAGACGCACGCGCAGCTGTCGACCGTCTCGAAGATTTTCTCGGGCGCGTCGACGCAGTTCGGCGCCGAGCCGAACACGCAGGCCTGCCCGGTCGACCTGGCGCTGCCGGGCGTGCTGCCGGTGCTGAACCGCGGCGCGGTCGAGCGCGCAATCCGCTTCGGCCTCGCGATCGGCTCGACCATCGCGCCGCGCAGCATCTTCGCGCGCAAGAATTATTTCTACCCCGATCTGCCGAAGGGCTATCAGATCAGCCAGTACGAGATTCCGGTCGTGCAGGGCGGCACGCTTACGATCCAGGTCCCGGCTAACGAGAAAGCTGGCAAGGCCGCGTACGAGAAGACGATCAACCTGACCCGCGCGCACCTCGAGGAGGATGCCGGCAAGTCGCTGCACGAGGACTATGCAGGGATGACGGGGATCGACTTGAACCGCGCTGGCACGCCGCTGCTCGAGATCGTCACCGAGCCGGAAATGCGCAGCGCGGCGGAGGCCGTGGCCTATGCGAAAGCGTTGCACGCACTCGTCGTATGGCTCGGCATCTGTGACGGCAACATGCAGGAAGGCTCGTTCCGCTGCGACGCGAACGTGTCGGTGCGCCCGGTCGGCCAGGAGAAGTTCGGCACGCGCGCGGAAATCAAGAACCTGAACTCATTCCGGTTCCTCGAAGAGGCGATCAACTACGAAGTGCAGCGTCAGATCGAACTGATCGAGGATGGCGGCGAAGTCGTGCAGGAAACGCGTCTTTACGATCCGGACAAGCGCAAGACTGAGTCGATGCGCAGCAAGGAAGACGCGCACGACTACCGCTACTTCCCCGACCCCGACCTGATGCCGCTCGTGATCGGCCAGGACTGGATCGAGCGCGTGCAGTCCGGGATGCCCGAGCTGCCGGCCGCGATGCAGCAGCGCTTCGTCGAGCAGTACGGCGTGTCCGCGTACGACGCGGGCGTGCTGACGTCGAGCAAGGCGATGGCCGCGTATTTCGAGGCCGTGGTCGCGAAGGCGGGCGCCGCGAACGCGAAGATCGCCGCGAACTGGCTGATGGGCGACGTGTCGTCTCAACTGAACCGCGACGGCATCGAGATCGACGCGATTCCGGTATCGGCGGCCCAGCTTGCACTCGTGCTGCAGCGCATCGCCGACGGCACGATCTCGAACAAGATCGCGAAGGAAATCTTCGCGACGATCTGGGACGAGAAGGCGACCGACGAAGGTGCGGCCGACCGCATCATCGACGCGAAGGGGCTGAAGCAGATCTCCGACACCGGCGCGCTGGAAGCGATCATCGACGAGGTGCTCGCGGCGAACGCGAAGTCGGTCGAGGAATTCCGCGCGGGCAAGGAGAAGGCGTTCAACGCGCTGATCGGCCAGGCGATGAAGGCGACCAAGGGCAAGGCCAATCCGCAGCAGGTCAACGAACTGCTGAAGAAGAAGCTCGGCTGAGCATGACCGCGCGCCTGAACCGCGCTTGACGACGGGCCGCTCCGAACCAGTTCGGGGCGGCCCGTTGCGTTTGGTGGATGCGTTATCGTATGCATCATTGCGTCCAACGGAGGAACGAATGGCGAAACAACCGTCGCTCGACGATTTCCGCGTGCCGTACAGCACGCGCGAGAAGGAAGCCGCAGCATTCAAGCTCGATGCGTTCGACCCGGCCGCGAAGCCGTTCTCGTCCGGTTCGAAGGACGACGATCGCGCACGGCTGTCGGCCGTGTCGACCGAGCTCGACGTGCAGCAGGAGCGCCTGCACACGCAGCAGAAGAAGCGCGTGCTGCTGGTGCTGCAGGGGATGGACACCAGCGGCAAGGACGGCACCGTGCGCGCGGTGTTCCGCGAGGTCGATCCGCTTGGCCTGCGCGTCGTGTCGTTCAAGGCGCCCACGCCGATCGAGGCCGCGCACGACTTCCTGTGGCGCGTGCATGCGCAGGTGCCGGCCGCGGGCGAGCTCGCGATCTTCAACCGCAGCCACTATGAAGACGTGCTGGTGCCGCGCGTGCTCGACCTGATCGACGCGAAGGAGTGCGAGCGCCGCTACCGGCAGATCCGCGATTTCGAGACGATGCTGGTCGAGAACGGCACGACGATCGTCAAGTGCTTCCTGCACATCTCGAAGGACGAGCAGCGCGAGCGGCTGCAGGCGCGCATCGACGATCCGACCAAGCACTGGAAGTTCGACATCTCCGATCTCGACGCGCGCAAGCACTGGGACGCGTACCAGAGCGCCTACCGCGACGCGCTCGCCGCGACATCCGCCGAGCATGCGCCGTGGTACGTGATCCCGGCGAACTCGAAGACGCACCGCAACGTGATGATCGCTGAGCTGCTGCTGCGCACGATGACCGACATGAAGCTGGAGTTCCCGCCGCCGAAGCCCGAGCTCGAAGGCGTGAAGATCCGCTAAGCTGCCCCCTGAAAAACATCGAACTGAACGGAATCCGACATGATGCGAGTGATTACCGCCAACCTGAACGGCATCCGCTCCGCCGCGAAGAAGGGCTTCTTCGAATGGCTCGGCGAACAGAACGCCGATTGCGTGTGCGTGCAGGAAATCAAGGTCTCGGCCGACGACCTGCCGGCCGAATTCGTCGAGCCGCACGGCTTCAAGAGTTATTTCCACCACGCCGAGAAGAAGGGCTACAGCGGCGCGGGCGTGTACAGCCGCCGCGAGCCCGACGACGTGATCATCGGCTTCGGCAGCAGCGAATTCGATGCCGAAGGTCGCTACGTCGAGGCGCGCTACGGCAAGCTGTCGGTCGTGTCGGTGTACGTGCCGTCCGGCTCGAGCGGTGAAGAACGCCAGCAGGCGAAGTACCGCTTCATGGACGAGTTCATGCCGCACCTCGCCGCGCTGAAGAAGAAGCGCGAAGTGATCCTGTGCGGCGACGTGAACATCGTCCACAAGGAAATCGACATCAAGAACTGGAAGAGCAACCAGAAGAACTCGGGCTGCCTGCCGGAAGAACGCGAGTGGCTCACGAAGCTGTTCGACGATGTCGGCTATGTCGACGTGTTCCGCACGCTCGACCCGCGCGCCGAGCAGTACACGTGGTGGAGCAACCGCGGCCAGGCATATGCGAAGAACGTCGGGTGGCGGATCGATTACCAGATCGCGACGCCAGGCGTGGCCGGCACCGCGAAAAGCACGTCGATCTTCAAGGACATCAAGTTCAGCGACCATGCGCCGCTGACGGTGGACTACGACTACAAGTGACGTCCCGCGCCACGCCGCGCGCGTAGCCGTCGGATCATCCGGCCGCCGGATGCAGATACGGGCCGCATGTCGAACATGCGGCCCGTTTCGTTAGGGGCGGCGATCGTGCGTGCCGCCCGGCGGCGCTCAATGCTTGATCGACGCCATGTCGATCACGAACCGGTACTTCACGTCGCTCTTCAGCATCCGCTCGTAGGCCGCATTGATCTGCTGCATCGGAATCGTTTCGATATCCGACGTGATCCCGTGCTCCGCGCAGAAGTCGAGCATTTCCTGCGTTTCCGCGATCCCGCCGATCAGCGATCCCGCGAGACGGCGGCGCTTGAAGATCAGGTTGAACACCTGCGGCGACGGATGATCGTGCTCCGGCGCGCCGACCAGCGTCATCGTGCCGTCGCGCTTCAGCAGGTGCAGGAACGGGTTCAGGTCGTGCTGCGCGGCGACCGTGTTCAGGATGAAGTCGAAGCTGTTCAGGTGCGCGTTCATCTGCGCTTCGTCCTTCGAGATCACGACTTCGTGCGCACCGACACGCTTGCCGTCCTCGATCTTCGACGGCGACGAGGTGAACAGCACGACGTGCGCCCCCATCGCGCGCGCCAGCTTCACGCCCATGTGGCCGAGGCCGCCGAGCCCGACGATGCCGACCTTCTTGCCGGGGCCGACGTTCCACTGCCGCAGCGGCGAGTAGGTCGTGATTCCCGCGCACAGGAGCGGCGCGGCGCCGGCCGGATCGAGCGTCTCGGGCACGCGCAGCACGAACGCCTCGTCGACGACGAGCTGCGTCGAATAGCCGCCGAACGTGATGTCGCCCGTCACGCGGTCCTGGCCGTTGTAGGTGCCGACGAAGCCGTTCTCGCAATATTGCTCGAGGCCGTCGGCGCAGCTCGGGCAGGTGCGGCACGAATCGACGAGACAGCCGACGCCGACCAGCTCGCCGACCTTGAAGCGCGAGACCTGCGGGCCGGTCGCGGTCACGCGGCCGACGATTTCATGGCCCGGCACGACCGGATAGATCGTGTTGCGCCATTCGTTGCGGGCCTGGTGCAGGTCCGAGTGGCAGACGCCGCAGTAGAGGACGTCGATCTGGACGTCGAGGTCGCGCAGCGCGCGACGCTGGAATTCGAACGGGGCGAGCGGCGACTGCGAATCGGTCGCCGCGTAGGCATAGGTAGTGCTCATGCGATGGGCTCCTTGTCCGGAAAGCATCCGGCGAAACAGACTGCCGCCGCGTCATGTGGCGATGCGGCGAGGCAGGACGTCATCGTAAGGAGCGCGGCGCCGCGGCGAAATACACGAAGGTCTGGAAGATTTGCCTATTCCTCTCTAACTGCGTGCCAACAGCCGTCAAAACGGCTGCCAGGTGCTACATTGCGAGCCGGATTCTCTTGCCGGACAGGACCACGCAGATGAGCTTCGAGCCCCTTTTCGCCGACACGGGCGACCGCGTGCAGCGCCGCATGGTCGAGCTGCATGCGCGCCTCGCGCCGAACGAGGGCGAAACGTTCGCGGCGCTCGACGGCGTGCGCTTCATCCGCGTGAGCCGTCCGGGGCCGCGCATGCCCGTGTTGTACGAACCGAGCATCGTCGTCGTGTGCCAGGGACGCAAGCTCGGCTATCTCGGCGAGCGCTCGTTCGTGTACGACGCGCGGCAGTATCTCGTGCTGTCGGTGCCGCTGCCGTTCGAATGCGAGACCTTCGCGAGCCGGGACGAACCGTTTCTCGCGATCTCGATCCGCGTCGATCTCGCGGTGATCGCCGAGCTCGCGATCCTGCTCGACGAGACGCTCGGCGCGGCCGTCGGCGAACCGGTCGGCGTGGATTCGACGCCGCTCGACGCGCCGCTGGCCGACGCGGTCGTGCGGCTGCTCGAAGCGCTCGCGTCGCCGCACGACACGCGCGTGCTGGGCCCCGCGATCATGCGCGAGATCGCGTATCGGGTGCTGACGGGCGAGCGGGGCGACGCGATCCGCGCGGCGCTCGTCCAGCAGCATCACTTCGGCCGCATCGCGAAGGCGCTGCGGCGCATCCACGCGGACCTGAAGGCCGATCTCGACGTCGAGACGCTCGCGCGCGAGGCCGGGATGAGCCTCGCGGTGTTCCATGCGCAGTTCAAGCACGTGACGGCGACGTCGCCGATGCAGTACGTGAAGGCCGCGCGGCTGCACCAGGCGCGGCTGATGATGGTGCAGGACGGGGTCGGCGCCGGCGCGGCGGCCGCGCGCGTCGGCTATGCGAGCGCGTCGCAGTTCAGCCGCGAGTTCAAGCGGCTGTTCGGCCGCAGCCCAAGTGACGAGGTGCGCTGGATGCGCGAAAGCGGCGCGCGGCCGGTCGCGGCGGACGTGGATGCGTAGCGCTGCATGGCGATCGGCCGTGCGTGGGGCTCAGCGCCGCACGACCTTGCGACGCTGCGCGCTGATGCCCGCGTAGTCGGGCAGCGCGTCGACGCGCTTGCCCACCGCCTTCGCGTAGAGCGGCATGAGATCCGGCAGGCGGTTCAGCAGATCCTGGCGGCGGGCGTTGCTGTACGGATGCGTATAGATGAAGCCGGTTGCCTTGTTCCCGCGTGTCGCGACCGCGAGCTTGTCCCACAGCGTGATCGCCGCGCGCGGATCGAAGCCCGCGCGTGCGGCGATGTCGCCGCCGATCACGTCGGCTTCGGTCTCGTCGGTCGCGTTGTAGTGGAGCGCCTGCAGGCGTTCGCCGAGGTTCAGTGCCTGCGGCAGCGGGTCACCGACGCCGAACAGCGGCGGCAGCGCGGCCGCGCGCAGCGACGTCTGCGAGGTCGCGCTGAAGTTGCTGCGCGCGTGTTCGCGCAGCGCATGCGCAATGCAGTGCGCGAGCAGCACGCCGAGCTCGTCGTCGTTCAGGCGGACGCGATCGAGCAGGCCGCCGTACACGAGCACCTTGCCGCCCGGCAGGCAGGTCAGGCGAATGTCGCGCGAGCGGATCGCGTTGACGTCCCACGCCCAACTCTTCACGCGGTCGTTCCATTTCACCGAATACGGCGCGAGCTTCGCGACGATCGCGCGCAGGCGCTTCACGCGCGGCTGGTTCGCCGGCAGCAGGCGGTTGCTGTCGGCGGCCGCCTGCACGATCTGCGCGTATTCGTTCGCGGTGAGCTGCTCGAGCAGCGGCGACGGAATCAGCGTGCGGAAGGCAATGGCGTCGCCGTAACGGACCTGCTGCGGCGTCTGCGCGTAAGCCTTCGTCGACGCGGCGGCGCCGGTCGGTTGCGCGGGTTCGGCGGCGGCTGCCGGCTGGGCGGGGGCGGCGGGAGCCGAAGTCGCCGGCGGCGAAGCCGGCGCAGCGGCCGGCGCGGAACCCGCGGCGGTGGCAGCGGGCGCGCCGGCGTCGGCCGCATGGGCGAACCCCGCGGCGAGCGCCGCGGCGCCGACGCTCAACGAAGCCGCAACGCGCGCGAGGCGGTGCAGGCCGTTACTGCGCACGGCTGGCCTCGCCGTTGCGTGCGGTGCCGTTCCACGGCGCGATCTTGAACAGCAGCAGCATGCCGGGAATCGCGAGCGCGGTGCACACGATGAAGTAGTCGAACCAGCCGATCTTCGCGACGATGAAACCGCTCGCGGCCGACGCGAGCGTGCGCGGCACCGACGCGAGGCTCGTGAACAGCGCGAACTGCGTAGCCGTATAGCGCGGGTCGGTCGTGCTGGCGATATACGCGACGAACGCGGCCATCGTCAGGCCGGTGGTGAACGTTTCGGCGCCATAGACGATTGCGAGCGCGACGGTCATCGGGCTGAATTGCGGTGCGACCGCAATGCCGAACACCGACAGCGCCGCGGCGATCGCATGGCTCGTCGACACGGTGAAGTCGTAGAGCATCGCGAGCACGGGCGAACCGGGGCCGAGCTGCGCGAGCCACGCGAAGCCGAGCGTCGACACCATCTGCAGCGCGCCGAAGATCCACAGCCCGCGGCCGATGCCGATCTTCACGAGCCAGACGCCGCCGATGATGCCGCCGGCGACGCTCGCGACGAGCGCGGTGGTTTTCGCGACGATGCCGATCTCGGTGCGCGAGAAGCCGATGTCGAGGAAGAACGACGTCGACAGCGTGGTGGCCATCGTGTCGCCGATCTTGAACAGGAAGATGAACGCGATGACGAGCAGCGCGCCGGCCCAGCCGTCGCGCTGGATGAATTCGCGGAACGGCAGCACGATCGCGTCGCGCAGGTTGCGCGGCGGCGCGCCGACCACTTCGGGCTCGCGTACCACGAGCGTCATCAGGATGCCCGGCAGCATGAACGCTCCGGTGATCGCGAACACGACGTCCCACGGCAGGTGGTCGGACAGGATCAGTGCCAGCGAGCCGGGGATCAGCGCGGCGAGCTTGTACGCGTTCACGTGGATGGCGTTGCCGAGCCCCTGTTCGGTATCGCGCAGCAGCTCGCGCCGGTAGGCGTCGATCACGATGTCGGCGCTCGCGCCGAAGAACGCGACGAGCGTGGTGAGCGCGGCGACCGTCCAGATCGAATCGCGCGGCGACACGAAGCCGAGCGCGGCGATCGCGCCCGCGACCAGCACCTGCGTGAGCAGCAGCCAGCCGCGTCGGCGCCCCGGCCGCCAGCCGGGCAGGCGCGGGATGTAGCGGTCCATCAGCGGCGCCCACAGGAACTTCCACGTGTACGGGAACTGGATCAGCGCAAACAGGCCGATTTCCTTCAGGTTCACGCCTTCGGAGCGCAGCCATGCCTGCACGAGGTAGACGAGCGTGAAGAGGGGCAGACCCGACGTGAAACCCAGGAACACGCAGATCAGCATGTGCGTGTTCAGGTAGGCTCGCCAGCCGGGGTGATCCTCGTGAGCGGTGAGTGCGGGCGCCTCGTGTGGCGTTTTCGACATGGACTGGAACTGGATAGCGTTGACTGATTGCGGCGACAGCGCAGGCGGCGGCGCGGGTAGTGCAGCGGCGCGGCCGCACATGCGTGCGGGCCGTCGGCGTTCGTCAACGGCTTCCCGGCTCAGCTGCGCTTGACGCGGTAGACAGCAAGACTACCACGCCAGTTCGCACCCCATCGAATCGGCTGGCCTTCGTGCAGCACCACGCGGTCGAGGATCGTCACGCCGACTTCGGGCGCGAGCGCCTCGAAATCCTCGATCGTCAGCACCCGGACGTTCGGCGTGTTGTGCCACTGATAAGGCAGCGACTTCGACACCGGCATCCGGCCGTTCAGCACCGACAGCCGGTGCGGCCAGTAGCCGAAATTCGGGAACGACACGATGCATTCGCGCCCGACCCGCGCGGTTTCGCGCAGGATCGCGGCCGTCTGGTGAATCGTCTGAAGCGTTTGCGACAGGATCGCGATGTCGAAGCTGTGGTCCTCGAACAGGCGCAGGCCGTCCTCCAGGTTCTGCTGGATCACGTTGATGCCGTTCTTCGCGCTCGCGAGCACGCCCGCGTCGTTCAGCTCGATCCCGTAGCCGGTGACGTCCAGTTCTTCCATCAGCAGCGCGAGCAGCGAGCCGTCGCCGCAGCCGAGGTCGAGCACCGTCGAGCGCGGCTCGACCCAGCGCGCGATCGTGCGGAAGTCCGCGCGTGCGGACAGGGAATTCAGCGCTTGCTGGTTCATGCACCCACCTCGTTGGCGATTCGTTCGTAATACGCACGGATCAGGTTGTGATAGCGCGCGTCGTCGAGCAGGAACGCGTCGTGACCGTGCGGCGCATCGATTTCCGCGTAGCTGACCGTGCGCTTGTTGTCGAGCAGCGCCTTCACGATCTCGCGCGAGCGGGCCGGCGCGAAGCGCCAGTCGGTCGAGAAGCTCGCGATCAGGTATTTCGCCTGCGTGTGCGCGAGCGCGGCCGTCAGGTTGCCGTCGAACGCCTTGGCCGGGTCGAAATAGTCGAGCGCGCGCGTGATCAGCAGATAGGTGTTCGCGTCGAAGTAGTCGGCGAACTTGTCGCCCTGGTAGCGCAGGTACGACTCGACCTCGAATTCGACGTCGAAGCTGAAGTTGTACGCGTCGAGCGCGCCGTCGGCGCGGCGCAGCGCACGGCCGAATTTCTCGGCCATGTCGTCGTCGGACAGGTACGTGATGTGGCCGATCATCCGCGCGACGCGCAAGCCGCGCTTCGGCTTCACGCCGTGCGCGTAGTAGTCGCCGCCGTGGAAATCGGGATCGGACAGGATCGCCGAGCGCGCGACTTCGTTGAACGCGATGTTCTGCGCGGACAGCTTCGGGGTCGACGCGATGTCGATGCAGTGTGCGACGCGCTCCGGATACATCAGGCTCCACGCGAGCGCCTGCATCCCGCCGAGGCTGCCGCCCATCACCGCGGCGAAGCGCTCGATGCCGAATGCGTCGGCGACGCGCGCCTGCGCGTGCACCCAGTCCTCGACGGTGACGACCGGGAAGCTCGCGCCGTACGGCTTGCCGGTCGACGGGTCGATGCTCATCGGGCCGGTCGAGCCGAAGCATGAGCCGAGGTTGTTCACGCCGATCACGAAGAAGCGGTTGGTGTCGAGCGGCTTGCCGGGGCCGACCATGTTGTCCCACCAGCCGGTGCTGCGCGGATCGTCCGCGTAGACGCCGGCGACGTGGTGCGACGCGTTGAGCGCGTGGCAGACGAGCACCGCGTTCGAGCGCGCGGCGTTGAGTTCGCCGTACGTCTCGACGACGAGCTGATAGTTGCCGAGCGCGCTGCCGCTTTGCAAGCGCAGCGGTTCGGCGAAGTGCATGGTCTGTGGAGCGACGATGCCGATCGATTCCATTCGTTCCGCCTTATGACTGGGCAGCTAAATGGTGTCGGCGAGGCGCGGAGTCGGAGATGCGCGGCTGACGACCTCTTTAGCCGCATTTGTAGTGAACCGCCGGGACAAGGACACAACCTCCACACCCCGGCCGGTTCGCGCGCCCGCAATCGAGTCAGCAAATCGGCGCGCTTCCGACCTGCCGCCAACGAGGCGGCAAGTCGGCAAAGTATAGCGGAAATCGCGGAGTGCGGATTCGGGCGCGCGGGCAGGGCGCCGCGCCGGCGCCATCTCACTGCAGGATCAGCCGCAAATGCGCGTCGGCCTGCTCGCCGGGCGATTTCTGGAACCCGCCCTTTGCGAAGCGGTGCCACCGGCCGATCACGTAGCTGACGAGCAGGCTCGCGCGGGCGGCCGGATCGTAGTCGGCAGGCAGCACGAGCGGTGTCGCGCCGTCCCGCGGCGCGTTCGCCTCCGTGCGCGCGACCCGCAGGCATTGCTTGACCGTTGCCTCGATGCGATCGAGCAACTGGTTCACGCGCTCGGTGAGCCGTTCGTCCTCGCCGACCAGCGCTTCGCCGGTCAGCACGCGCGTCATTCCCGGGTTCTTCGCGGCGAAATTGAGCATCGTGAGCGCGATCGTGCGGGCCTGCAGCACGCCGTTCGGCTCCTTCTCGACGATCTGGTTGACGAGCCCGAACAGCGACTGCTCGATGAACTCGATCAGCCCTTCGTACATCTTCGCCTTGCTCGGGAAATGGCGGTACAGCGCCGCTTCCGACACGTCGAGCCGGGCCGCGAGCGCGGCCGTCGTGATCTTCTCGCGTTTCGGCGCCTCGAGCATCGTCGCGAGCGTCTGCAGGATCATCACGCGGCGCTCGCCCGGCTTCGGGCGCGGGCGGGACGGCGTGGCCTGGTCTTCCGTTACGGCGTGGTCCTGCGGGTGAGTCGGCTGCATTTCTGTCGCCCCGATCGAGTGCCCAGTCGAAGCGATTTTAACGAACGAATCCGCTGGTCGACATAATGCGGGCGGCCGGTACCCGGCAGGTGGCCGGGAAGATGGCCGGTAATCCAGACCGTGCCGATGCCGAGGCGCTTGTAGCGCTTCAGGTGGCCGCGCGTGTCCTCGACGAGGATCGCGTCGGTCATCCGCGCATGCACGGCGCGCAGCGTTCGGCGCAGCATCATGTGGTCAGGTTTCGCGCGCCACGTGCGGCGGTCGCGCATGTGCTCGATCGCGATCACGCGCTCGAACAGCCGCTCGATGCGCAACTCGCGCAGCACCGCGCGCGCATAGTTCTCCGGCGCGTTGGTCAGCACGAACTTGCGGCCCGGCAGCGCGGCGATGATGTGCGCGAGGCCGCGCTCGGCGCGTACCATCGCGGGGAGATCGGCGAACGTATGGACCGCGCGCAGGAAGTCGTGCGGATCGATCGGATGATGGCGCGTGAGGCCGAGGAGCGCGGCGCCGTAGCGCTCGGTATAGCCGTTGCGCAGGCGGTCGGCTTCGGCGCGCTCGACCTTGAGCGCATCGATGATGTATTGCGTCATCGCACGGTTGATCTCGGGAAAGATCGCGTGCGACGCGTGGTGGAGCGTGTTGTCGAGATCGAACAGCCAGACGGGCGCGCCGGCACGCGGCCGGCTGCGCGAGATGCGCCGGCGCCGCAGCGGGGCCGGCAGGTCGGGGCTGGCGGTCTTGCGGCGCGCGCTCAATGCGAGCGGATCATCGTGCCGAACGGCTGCTCGGTCAGGATTTCCAGCAGCACCGAGTGCTCGATCCGGCCGTCGACGATGTGCACCGACTTCACGCCGCTCTTCGCCGCGTCGAGCGCCGACGAGATCTTCGGCAGCATGCCGCCGGAGATCGTGCCGTCCTCGAACAGCGCGTCGATCTCGCGCGCGGACAAATCGGTCAGCAGGTTGCCGTCCTTGTCCATCACGCCCGGGATGTTGGTCATCATCAGCAGCTTCTCGGCGTTCAGCACGGTGGCGAGCTTGCCCGCGACGAGGTCGGCGTTGATGTTGTACGACAGGCCGTCTTCGCCGAAGCCGATCGGCGAGATCACCGGGATGAACGCATCGTCCTGCAGCGCCTTCACGACCGCCGGGTTGATCGCCTCGACTTCGCCGACCTGGCCGATGTCGATGGTCTGGCCCGGGTTGTCGCGGTCCGGCATCAGCAGCTTGCGTGCGTGGATCAGGCCGCCGTCCTTGCCCGTCAGGCCCACCGCGTGGCCGCCGAAGTGGTTGATCAGCGTCACGATGTCCTGCTGCACTTCCCCGCCCAGCACCCATTCGACGACTTCCATCGTCTCTTCGTCGGTGACGCGCATGCCCTGGATGAAGGTGCCGGCCTTGCCGATCTTCTTCAGCGCCTGATCGATCTGCGGACCGCCGCCGTGGACGATCACCGGGTTGATGCCGACCAGTTTCAGCAGGATCACGTCGCGCGCGAAGCCTTGCTTGAGCCGCTCTTCCGTCATCGCGTTGCCGCCGTATTTGATGACCACGGTCTTGCCGTGGTAACGGCGGATGTACGGCAGCGCCTCGGCGAGGATTTCTGCTTTCAGCGTGGGGGCGATCTGCGAGAGGTCGATGGGCTCGGACATGGCGGCGGCTCAGGCTGGGAACGGTTGAAACACGGCGAATTGTACAGGAGTGGCGCAGCGCAGCATCGGGTTTTTGGGCGGGCCGGAACACTGGCGGCGCGGCCCGGGCGCCGCACGCGGCGGCCCGCCGGCTATGGCGCGGCGCGATGTGCGCCGCGGTACGGGCAGCGGTGCTGGCAGCGGTGCGACGGCAGTGGCGGCGGGGTGGTTCGCGAACATTCGCGATGGCCATCGGCCGAACGGCCGGCGTGCAAAATCCGTTCGCCGCGCTATGCTTGTCGCGTAGGGCGGCTTCCCGCCCGCTCGAGCGCTTTCGCCATGACCGATTCTGCCGCCGACGCCTGTTCCGCCCCGCACCGTGCGCGGTGCCCGCACTGCGGGCGCAGCTTCGACTGCGGCGCCCGTACGCAGCCGTTCGAATGCTGGTGCGCGTCGATGCCGGTCTTGCCCGGCGGCACACCGCCCGCCGTCGGCGCGCGTTGCCGGTGCCCCGAGTGCCTGGCCGACGAAATCGCGCAGCGGATGGCCGGCGCGGCCGGCTGACGGCATCGGCCGTACACGCGGGGCGTCCCGTTCGCCGCCCGCCGATCCGGCCCCGCTAGAGGCGCCGCCCGCTAAACGGGTAAACTGCTTGGATGCAACGAATCACCACCACCGGGCGCGTCAACCTCAGTCACCTGTTCTGGCTCCGCAATCTCGCGATCATCGGCCAGCTGGTGACGATCGGCGTCGTGCAGACTTATTTCGGCGTGCATCTGCCGTTGCCGGCGATGCTGATGGTCATCGCGCTCGAAATCGTTTTCAACGCGTTGACCTGGGTGCGCGTGCTGCGTGCGCGGCCCGAGACCAATTTCGAGCTGCTCGGCCAGCTGTGGGTCGACCTCGGTGCGCTGTCCGCGCTGCTGTTCCTGTCGGGCGGCACGACCAATCCGTTCGTGTCGCTGTACCTGCCTTCGCTCGCGATCGCGGCGGCCGTGTTGCCGTGGCACCTGATGGTCTGGCTCGCGGCGTTCGCGGTCGCGTGCTACGCGGCGCTCGGTTTCGACTCGGTGCCGCTCAACATGGACAATCCCGCGAACCTGTTCGACTACTACCGTACCGGGATGTGGGCGAACTTCATGGTCAGCGTCGGGCTGATCGCGTGGTTCGTCGCGCGCATGTCGAATGCGCTGCGCCAGCGCGATGCGGCGCTCGGCGAAGCGCAGCAGCACCTGTTGCGCGACGAGCGGGCGGTCGCGCTCGGCGTGCAGGCCGCCACCGTCGCGCACGAGATGGGCACGCCGCTGTCGACGATCGCGATGCTCGCCGAGGAGCTGCGCGACGCGGCGCGCGCCGATCCCGGGCTGGCCCGCTATGAAGCCGACCTGAAGGTGCTCGAGGAACAGATGACGCTCTGCACGTCGGCGCTCGCGCGCCTGCGCAGCCGTGCGAGCGCGCCCGCGAGCCGCCAGCCGGTGGACGACTGGCTCGATACGTTCGTCGAGCACTGGCGCCTGCGGCATCCGCACGTGCAGTTCGAGCTGCTCGGCGCGCGCCCGGCCGGCGTCGCGCTCGACGACACGGTCGCGGCCGGCCAGATCCTGACGATCCTGCTCGACAACGCCGCGCGCGCGAGCCCGCAGCGCGTGACGCTGGCCGCGAAGGTCGCGCACGCCGGCGCGGCCGACGAGATCGAATTCGAGGTATGCGACGACGGGCCCGGTATTCCGGCCTCGTTACGTGAATCGCTCGGCGCGATGCCGGTCGACAGCACGCAGGGCGGGCACGGGGTCGGCCTGTATCTCGCGTTCAGCGCGGCCGCGCGGCTCGGCGGCGAGATCGAATTGTCCGATGTTACGCCGCGCGCGGCGGGCGGCAACGGACGGGCCGGCGGTGCGGCGAATGGTCACGCCGCGGCAGGATCGGCGCCGCGCACGGGCCAGCGCCTGGCCGAACGGACAACCGGCGCGCCGGACAGCCGCCCGGCCGGCACGACCGTCGCGCGCGGCACGCGGGCCGTGCTGCGGCTGCCGGCCGTGCGCGTCGCGGCGTCGGCCGCCTCAACCAACACGTAGACGGAGAAACCACATGAGCGAGAACAATTTCCTGGTGATCGACGACAACGAGGTGTTCGCGGGCACGCTCGCGCGCGGCCTCGAGCGCCGCGGTTATGCGGTCCAGCAGGCGCACGACAAGGAGTCGGCGCTCCGGCTCGCCGCAGGCGGCAAGTTCCAGTTCATCACCGTCGACCTGCATCTCGGCGAGGACTCGGGCCTGAGCCTGATCGCGCCGCTGTGCGACCTGCAGCCCGACGCGCGGATCCTGGTGCTGACCGGCTATGCGAGCATCGCGACGGCTGTGCAGGCGGTGAAGGAAGGCGCCGACAACTATCTCGCGAAGCCCGCGAACGTCGAGTCGATCCTGGCCGCGCTCCAGACCAACGCGACCGAAGTGCAGGCCGACGAAGCGCTGGAGAATCCGGTCGTGCTGTCGGTCGACCGGCTCGAATGGGAGCACATCCAGCGCGTGCTGGCCGAGAACAACAACAATATTTCGGCGACGGCGCGCGCGCTGAACATGCACCGCCGCACGCTGCAGCGCAAGCTCGCGAAGAAGCCGGTGCGTCAGTAAGCGGCGCGGCGCGGTCGTCGCGGCGGGTGTCGACGCCGCACGACGGGCGTTGCGGGTGGCGAGGAGTGATCGGTATGCGGACAGGCCGTGCCCGGCTGTCCGCCGGCCGCACCCACGAAAAGACCCGCCGGGCCGCCCGTTTCGCATTCGCCGCCGCGCGCGTTACAGCACGTAGCGCGACAGGTCTTCGTCCTGCGACACTTCGCCGAGCGCCCGGTCGACATACTTCGCGTCGATCGTCACGCGCTCGCCGGCGTGATTGCCGGCCGAGAACGACACTTCCTCGAGCAGTTTCTCGATCACCGTGTACAACCGGCGTGCACCGATGTTCTCGGTCTTCTCGTTGACCGCATACGCGATCTCCGCGAGACGGCGGATGCCGTCCTGGGCGAATTCGAGCTGCACGTCCTCGGTCGCGAGCAGCGCCTGGTACTGCTTGACGAGGCTTGCGTCGGTCGCGTCGAGGATCGCCTCGAAGTCTTCCACCGACAGCGAGTCGAGCTCGACGCGGATCGGAAAGCGCCCCTGCAGTTCGGGAATCAGGTCGCTCGGCTTCGCGAGGTGGAACGCGCCGCTTGCGATGAACAGGATGTGATCGGTCTTCACCATCCCGTACTTCGTGTTGACCGTCGTGCCTTCGACGAGCGGCAGCAGGTCGCGCTGCACGCCCTGGCGCGACACTTCGCCGCCGCTGCCTTCGTTGTTGCGCGACGTGATCTTGTCGATCTCGTCGAGGAACACGATGCCGTTCTGCTCGACGTTCTGCACGGCCTTCGTCTTCACTTCCTCGTCGTTGAGCATCTTCGCCGCTTCCTCGTCGGTCAGCAGCTTCAGCGCTTCCTTGATCTTCACCTTGCGGCGCTGCTTCTTGCCGCTGCCGAGGTTCGAGAACATCGAGCGGATCTGCTCGGTCATCTCTTCCATGCCCGGCGGCGCCATGATGTCCATGCCGGCCGACGGCTGCTCGAGGTCGAGCTCGACTTCCTTGTCGTCGAGCTGGCCTTCGCGCAGGCGCTTGCGGAACGTCTGGCGCGTCGCGTTGTTGTCGTCGTTCGCGTGTTCGGCGTTGCCGCCGAAGCCCACCGCGCGCGGCTGCGGCAGCAGGATGTCGAGGATGCGGTCTTCCGCCTGGTCGGTCGCCTTGCTGCGCACCTTGCGCATCTCGGATTCGCGCGTCTGCTTGACCGAGATCTCGATCAGGTCGCGCACGATGCTGTCGACGTCGCGGCCGACGTAGCCGACTTCGGTGAACTTGGTCGCTTCGATCTTGATGAACGGCGCGTCCGCGAGCTTCGCGAGGCGGCGCGCGATTTCGGTCTTGCCGACACCCGTCGGCCCGATCATCAGGATGTTCTTCGGCGTGATTTCCTGGCGCAGCGGGTCGGCGACCTGCTGGCGGCGCCAGCGGTTGCGCAGCGCGACCGCGACGGCTTTCTTCGCCTTCGCCTGGCCGATGATGTGCTTGTCGAGTTCCGAGACGATCTCGGCAGGGGTCATGGTGCTCATGGTGCGGTCCTTACTCGATCGTTTCGATGATGCGGTTGTGGTTCGTATAGATGCACATGTCGCCGGCAATCTCGAGCGACTTCTCGACGATCTCGCGCGGCGACAGCTCGGTGTTCTCCGCGAGTGCGCGGGCCGCGGCCTGCGCATAGGCGCCGCCCGAGCCGATCGCGCAGATGCCGCCCTCGGGGTCGAGCACGTCGCCGTTGCCGGTGATCACGAGCGTGGTGGCGGCATCGGCCGTAATCAGCATCGCCTCGAGGCGGCGCAGCATCCGGTCGGTGCGCCAGTCCTTCGCGAGCTCGACGGCCGCGCGGGTCAGGTTGCCCTGGTGCTTCTCGAGCTTCGCCTCGAAGCGGTCGAGCAGCGAGAACGCATCGGCGGTGCCGCCCGCGAATCCGACCAGCACCTGGTTGTTGTAGATCCGCCGCACTTTCCGCGCGCCACCCTTCATGACGATGTTGCCGAGGGTTACCTGGCCGTCGCCGCCGAGCGCGACCTTGTCGCCGCGCCGGACCGAAACGATGGTCGTGCCGTGAAATTGCTCCATCTGCGTTCCTTGAGAAAAACGGGGAAGAGTCAGGCGGCGCGAGGCGCCGCTGCGTAACTCGCAGTGCGCCGGGAAGCGGCCCGGCGCGCGTCCGGTTCATTTTAGGGCGGGCGCCGGTATATCAAGAGGCGGGAGGCAAATCGGCGGGCCGGGAACCGGTGCCGGAAAAACAAAAAGCGCGCGGCAGGCCGCGCGCTTTCGGGAAGCAGCGTGTCTGAGCGGAACGCCCGCTCGATCAGTCGCCGAACAGCTTCTGGCGCAGCTCGCGGCGCTCTTGCGCCTCGAGCGACAGCGTGGCGGTCGGACGCGCGAGCAAGCGCGGAATGCCGATCGGCTCGCCGGTTTCCTCGCACCAGCCGTAATCGCCGGAATCGATGCGGGCGAGCGACTGTTGAACCTTCTTGAGGAGCTTGCGTTCGCGATCGCGCGTGCGCAGCTCGAGCGCGTGCTCTTCCTCGATCGTCGCGCGATCGGCGGGGTCGGGCACGATCACCGTCTCGCGCAGGTTCTCGGTCGTCTGGCCTGCATTCTTGAGGATGTCCGCCTGCAACTGTTCGAGCCGATTTTTGAAGAAGGCGAGCTGATCCTCATTCATGTAATCCTTGTCGCTCATCTTCAGGATTTCGGCTTCGGTCAAGAGTTTCTTCGTCATCTGCTTGCTTCTTCAATGTGCGGCAAATCAAGAGATATTGCCTGCACTTTGGGATTACCCGCAACCGCGTTTGCATTCATTTGCGATTTGCCGCCGCGGGGCCGAAAGCCTCTGGAAAACCGGTTCTCAAATACCAGGATAGGCCTGGCGCGGAGTTGTGCGCGCTGCGAACCGGTGTGCTGCGCGGCACATCGCATCGGCCGCGGCCGGGAGGCGGATTGGCGATCCGGCGCGGTTGCGATGCCCGGAAAACTGGTTCAGCAAGAACCGGGCCTGTTTGTTGCCGTACTCCAGCGGGCACGTATTGTAACTGAATCGCAAGCGGGCGCCGTATCGGGTCGATCCCCGTCGGCTGCGCCAATATCTAGAAAATATAACGCGCAAATCGCGAAAAAGCGATGACGGCGAAACCCTGCCCGAAAAGGGCGCTCCGCGGCCGCCGCAGCAGCCTGCGAGGCGGCCGCGCGGCGGCGTGTGCGGCGGTTGCCCGCGCGCGTCAGGCGAGGCAGGCGTCGAGGCCGTCGGTGATCAGGTCCTGCGGCAGATCGACGCCGATGAACACCATCTTGTTGGTCTTCTTCTCGACCGGCAGCCACTTCGCGGCGAGGTCGCTGCCCATCATCTGGTGCACGCCCTGGAACACGACCTTGCGGTCGACGCCCTTCATGTACAGCACGCCCTTGTAGCGCAGCATCCGCTCGCCGTAGATCTGCAGGATGCCGCCGAGGAAGTCTTCCAGCTTGTTCGGGTCGAACGGGCGATCGTTGCGGTACACGAACGACTTGATCTTGTCGTCGTGGTGCGCGTGGTGGTGATGGTGGTGGCCGTGGTCGTGATCGTGCGCGCATTGACCGTGATCGTGGTCGCAATTGGCGTGATCGTGATCATGGCCGTGATCGTGGTGGTGGTGCGCGTGATCGTCCTCGGCGAGGAAGTCGGGGTCGATCTCGAGCTTCGCGTTCAGGTTGAAGCCGCGCAGGTCGAAGATTTCCTTGATGTCCGCTTCGCCGAAGTTCACGACCTTGATCGCGGCCTTCGGGTTCATGTGCATCAGGCGATGCTTGAGGCCGGCCACCGTCTGGTCGTCGACCAGGTCCGACTTCGTGATGAACAGGCGATCGGCGAAGCCGACCTGACGCTGCACGACTTCGTGCTCGTCGAGCTGCGCGTTCGCGTGCTTCGCGTCGACCAGCGTGATGACCGCGTCGAGCAGGAAGTCGTCGGCGATTTCGCTGTCGATGAAGAAGGTTTGCGCGACCGGGCCCGGGTTCGCGAGGCCGGTCGTTTCGATCACGATGCGGTCGAAGTCGAGCTTGCCTTCGCGCTTCTTCGCGGCGAGATCGCCGAGCGCGCGAGCGAGGTCGCCGCGGATCGTGCAGCAGATGCAGCCGTTGCTCATCTGGATGATCTGCTCGTTCGAATCCTGCACCAGGATTTCGTTGTCGATGTTCTCTTCGCCGAACTCGTTCTCGATCACGGCGATCTTCATGCCGTGCTGTTCGTTCAGGATGCGCTTGAGCAGCGTCGTCTTGCCGCTGCCGAGGAAGCCGGTGAGGATGGTGACGGGAGTGGCCATGTCAATCGCCTGTGGTTCGTGAATCGGGGTCAAAGCCAGGATGTGCGTCGCGCCCGGGGCGTTGCCAGCCGGGGCGCACAACCATCCATTGAAACATACCTGTCAAGCTCTCGCCCGTCGTCCGAACGACAGGCGGGAGAGCGGATCCGCCGGGCGCGGGGTCGCGGCCGGCGGACGGTTGCGCGCGTAGATCGGGGCGATCAGACGATTTGCAACAGCAGGCCCTTCAGATATTCGCCTTCCGGGAAGGCCGCGAGCAGCGGGTGATCGACACCCGCGCCGAGGCGCTTCAGGATGCGCGCGTCGACCTTCGCGTCGGCGGCCGCACCCGCGACGATCTTCTGGAACAGGTCCATGTCGATCGCGCCCGAGCACGAGTACGTGAACAGCAGGCCGCCCGGACGCAGCAGCTTGAAGCCGCTCAGGTTGATGTCCTTGTACGCACGCGCCGCGCGATCGACGCTGTCGCGCGTCGGCGCGAACTTCGGCGGATCGAGCACGATCAGGTCGAATCGCTCGCCTTCGTCGACGAGGCGGCGCAGCGTCTTGAATGCGTCGGCGTCGAGCCAGGTCGCGCGTTCGGCGTCGAAGCCGTTGGCGACGACGTTCTGCTGCGCGAGCGCGAGCGCGTCGCCCGACGAGTCGATCGACACGACGCGCTTCGCGCCGCCCTTGAGCGCCGCGAGCGAGAAGCCGCCCGTGTAGCAGAAGCAGTTCAGCACGTCGCGATCGGCCGCGTACTGCGCAACCAGCGCGCGGTTGTCGCGCTGGTCGACGTAGAAGCCCGTCTTGTGGCCGTTCGGCACGTCGACGTGATAGCGCACGCCGTTTTCGTTCGCGATCAGCGTCGCGGGCGGTGCGTCGCCGGCCAGCACGCCGGTCGTCTGTTCGAGCCCTTCCTTGTCGCGGATCGATACGTCCGAGCGCTCGTAGACGTTCGGGCAGCCCGTGGCGCCGACGAGCGCCTTCACGATCGCGTCCTTCCATGCGTCGACGCCCGCGGCCATGAACTGGCAGACGAGCTGGCCGCGCGGTGCGGCACCGGCTTCGGCGGTGTCCGCGACGTAGTAGTCGACGATCAGCCCCGGCAGCCCGTCGGCTTCGCCGAACACGAGCCGCACCGCGCCCGTGCCCGACACCATCGTCGTGCGGTGCGCGACCGCGCGCTGCACGCGGCGCTTGAAGAACGCGTGGTCGATCGGCTCGTTCTCGTCGAAGCTCCACACGCGCACGCGGATCTGCGATTGCGGGCTGTACGCGCCGCGCGCGAGGAAGCGGCCGTCGTGCGAGCGCACGATGACGGTCGCGCCGGGCGCGGGCTTGCCGTCGACGCGGTCGATCGCATTGGCGTAGATCCACGGATGGCGGCGCAGCAGCGATTTTTCCTTGGACGGCTTGAGGGTGACGGTTTGCATGATGAGATCGAAATGGGCCGTGCGCGATGCCGGCCGTAGCCGGTCGCCGCGCGCGGCGGGTAACACGGGAAGTGCGTCAGTCGCGCTTCTTCGCGCGCGGATGCGCGCTGTCGTAAATCTTCGCGAGATGCTGGAAGTCGAGCGACGTATAGACCTGCGTCGCGGAGACGCTCGCGTGGCCGAGCAGTTCCTGCACGGCGCGCAGGTCGCCGCTCGACTGCAGCACGTGCGTCGCGAACGAGTGGCGCAGCACGTGCGGATGGACGTTGGCGGGGATGCCCGCGGTGAGCGCCGCGCGTTTCACGCGCTCGCGCACGACGCCCGGCGACATCCGGTTGCCGCGCACGGACACGAACAGCGGATGCGGATCGTGCTTCACGAATTCGCCGCGCACCGCGAGCCACGCGTTCAGCGCATCGATCGCCTTGCGGCCGACCGGCACCTTGCGCTCCTTGTTGCCCTTGCCGCGCACGGTGACTTCGGCTTCCGCGAGGTCGAGCCAGCCGGCCGAGCGGTAGCCGTCGGCCTGCGTGTACATCACGTCGAGCCCGATCAGCTCGGCGAGGCGCAGCCCCGACGAATAGAACAGCTCGAGGATCGCGTGATCGCGGATGCCTTCGGTCGTGTTGGCGAGCGGCGCGTCCATCAGCGCCGATGCATCGTCGACCGACAGCGCTTTCGGCAAGGTCTTCGCGCGTTTCGGCGCGCGCACCGCGGCGACCGGGTTCGCGGGCATCTCGATGCGCTGCGCGAGCCAGCGGTAGAACGCGCGCCATGCGGACAGCCGGTGCGAGATCGACCGTGCGGACAGCCCGCCCGCATGCGCGCGCGCAACCGCGCCGCGCATGTCGGCGGCCGTCAGCGCTTCGAGCGGCCGGCCGTTCGCGAGCTTCTTCAGCTCGTCGAGTTCGTGCGTGTATGCGCGCAGCGTGTGTTCCGACAGCTGCCTGACGTGCTTCAGGTTCGACAGGTAGGCGGCGATCGGATCGTCTGTCATCGCGTGCGGAAGGATCAGTGCGGCAGCAGGCGCGTGAGCGCGGCGCTCGCGAGCGTCGCGATCTGCGCGAGGAAGTCGGTGGCCATCCCGTCGTGGAAGCGGCGCGGGTCGGGCGAGCCGAGTACGAGCAGGCCGAACGCGGGCGCATCGGCGCCGGCGAGCGGCGCGCGCAGTGCGAGCAGCGCGATCGACGCGGCCGAACTGTCGCCGGCCGGCGGTGCGGCTTCCGTGGCTTCCGCCGCATTCGCGGCCGCGGCGGCGACCGCGGGCGCCAGCCACTGCGCGGCTTCGAAGCCCGTGTTCGCACCGCAGTACGGCGTCGACAGCCCGCTCGTGAACAGGCGCACTTCCTCGCCGACCTGGCGCGCGAAATCGGCCTGCGAGTAGGTGTCGGCGACGTCCCATACGCGCAGCGCCGTCTGCGGCACGTCGAATACTTCGGCGATGCCGTCGGCGATCGTGCGCGGCAGCGCGTACGGATCGCGTTCCGCGATCACGCGCGCGGTCCAGCGGCTGAACTTCGCGGACAGGCTGTCGTTCTCGTGGCCATAGCGCACGAGTTCGGCGAGCCGCCGCTCGAGATGCTTGTTCTTGTCGCGCAGCATCTCCATCTGCCGCTCCTGCAGCGAGATCGCGGCCTTGCCGTGCGGGTTCGCGAGGCGGATCGTCGCGAGCAGTTCGGCGTGCTGCGCGAAGAATTCGGGATTGGCGAGCAGGTAGTCGGCGACTTCGCGATCGTTCATGTGGCTGGCGCGTTCAGTTATCAAGGACGTTGCAGGGTCAGGCGGGCAGGTCGATCTCGCCTTCGAACACGGTCGTGGCGGGCCCGGCCATCATCAGCGCGGCGGTTTCGTCGCGCGCGCCGTCCCAGCTGATCGTCAGCGTGCCGCCGTGCGTGTGCACGGTCACGGGCGAATCGAGCAGGCCGCGCCGGATCCCGGCCGCGACCGCCGCGCATGCGCCGGTGCCGCACGCGAGCGTCTCGCCCGCCGCGCGTTCGTACACGCGCAGCCTCACTTCGCTGCGCGACACGATCTGCATGAAGCCGGCGTTCACGCGCTCCGGGAAGCGCGAGTGGCGCTCGATCAGCGGGCCTTCTTCGAGCACGGGATACGCTTCGGCGTCGTCGACGACCTGCACCGCGTGCGGGTTGCCCATCGTCACCGTCGAGATCCAGCGCGTCGCACCGCCGACGTCGAGCGGCCACAGCGTGTCGCGGCCCTCGGTGCGGCCGTCGAGGCCCGCCGCGTCGAACGGCACCTGCGCCGGCACGAACACGGGCGCGCCCATGTCGACGACGACTTCGCCGTTGTCCTGCATCGTCAGCGTGATCAGGCCCTTCATCACCTGCACGCGCACGCTGCGCTTGTCGGTCAGGCCGCGGTCGCTGACGAATTTCACGAAGCAGCGCGCGCCGTTGCCGCAGTGTTCGACCTCGCCGCCGTCGCAATTGAAGATCCGGTACTTGAAATCCACGCCGTCGACGGTCGGTTTTTCGACGAGCAGCAGCTGGTCGGCGCCGATGCCGAAGTGGCGGTTGGCGAGCGCACGCACCTGCGCTTCGGTGAGCGGCGGCAACGCGCGCGAATAGCCGTCGAGCACGACGAAGTCGTTGCCCGCGCCGTGCATCTTGGTGAACGAGAGTTTCACTGGGTCCGGATTTCCATGGCGAACAAGGCGGTCAGCGCGGCGCGCGCGACGCCGCGCCATGCCGGGCGGCCTCGTTCGTCGTGCTGATCTCAACCGCAAATGATACATGCAGCTGACAGGGGCGTCCCGCGCGGGCGCGGGCGATCGATGGCTCGCGCGGCCGGTTGCGTTCGACCGGTGGCGGGCACGCGCGAAAGGCGAGCCGAAGGTGCCGGGCGCGCGGGCGCGCGCGACGGCGCGCCCGCGGGTTGCGTGCGGCGGGGTCAGTAGAGGCTCGGTTCGCCGGGCGGGCGCGTCTTGAAGCGCTTGTGGACCCAGTAATACTGTTCGGGCATCAGCGGGATCTGTTCCTCGAGGAATGCGTTCATCCGCCGCGCGTCGAGATCGTCGTCGCCGGTCGGGTAGTGATCCCACGGCTTGAATACCTTCAGACGGTAGCCCTTGTAGTTCGGCAGCACCTCGCCGATGAACGGCACGACCTGCGCGCGGCCCGTCTTCGCGAGCCGGCCGACCGCCGTCAGCGTGCAGGCAGGCACGCCGAAGAACGGGACGAACGTCGAGTTGCGCAGCCCGTAGTCCATGTCGGCGCCGAGCATCACCGGCTTGCGGTCGCGCAGCCAGCGCAGCACGACGCGCGCGCTGTCCGCGCGCCCGACCATCTCGGCATCGAAACGCCCGCGCGCCTGCTTCGCCGCTTCCTCGAGCACCGCGTTCGAGAACGGCTGGTAGAGCGACCCGCAGCGGCGGTGCAGCGAGCGGTTCAGCCAGATCGAGCCGGCCTCGATGCCGACGAAATGCAGGCCGAGGAACAGCGTCGGCGGAAGGTCCGGATCGTCGAGGTCGACCGCGCTGTCGACCTGGATCAGCTTCGCGAGTTTTTTCTCCGAGCCGAACCACTGCACGCTGCGCTCGACATAGCTGCGGATCGCATGGCGGAAATGCTGCCCCGCGACTTCCTCGCGGCGCTCGTCGCTCCAATCAGGGAAGCAGAGTTTCAGATTGGTGTGTACGATGCGTTTTCGCCGGCTGGGGATCTTGTAGAGCAGCCAGCCGAGACCATCGCCGAACCGTGCGGTCAGGCCGTACGGCAACAGGGCGAGCAGTTTCAGCAAGCCAATGGCGAGGTGCGTGGCTAGACGACCTAGCATGCGAAACCTCCGTGGGACCGGCTGGCCGGCGCTTTGCGAACAGGGTGGTGAAACAGCGGAAGATGCAGCACGGGCGGCGCTCTGTGACAATTCAGGAAAGCCGCTATAATACGGGCTTCGCCGAGTTAACTGACAACTTGCGGGGCGAAGCCGGTTAGCGTTATACGCGCTGTCCGGTCCTGGTAATCCGCTAAAGCGTCGCCGCTTCAGGCCCAACGAAGCTGGCTACGTGAAACCAACCGTAACCACACAGGAGCCTGAAAAAGTGGCAAACGATTATCTCTTCACGTCCGAATCCGTCTCCGAAGGCCATCCGGACAAAGTCGCGGACCAAATCTCGGACGCGATCCTCGACGCCATCCTCGAGCAAGACAAGTATTCCCGCGTCGCGGCGGAAACGCTGTGCAACACGGGTCTCGTCGTCCTGGCCGGTGAAATCACCACGACGGCCAACATCGACTACATCCAGATCGCGCGCGACACGATCAAGCGCATCGGCTACGACAACACCGACTACGGCATCGACTACAAGGGTTGCGCGGTGCTCGTCGCGTACGACAAGCAGTCGCCGGACATCGCCCAGGGCGTCGATCGTGCACACGACGACAACCTCGACCAAGGCGCGGGCGACCAGGGCCTGATGTTCGGTTACGCGTGCGATGAAACGCCGGAACTGATGCCGCTGCCGATCTACCTGTCGCACCGCCTCGTCGAGCGTCAGGCCAGCCTGCGCCGCGACGGCCGCCTGCAATGGCTGCGCCCGGACGCGAAGTCGCAGGTGACGGTCCGCTACGTCGACGGCAAGCCGCATTCGATCGACACCGTCGTGCTGTCGACGCAGCACGCACCGGACATCGAGTTGCCCGCGCTGCGCGAAGCCGTGATCGAGGAAATCATCAAGCCGACGCTGCCGGCCGACCTGATCAAGGGCGATATCAAGTTCCTGGTGAACCCGACCGGCCGGTTCGTGATCGGCGGCCCGCAGGGCGACTGCGGCCTGACCGGCCGCAAGATCATCGTCGACACGTACGGCGGTGCCGCACCGCACGGCGGCGGCGCGTTCTCGGGCAAGGATCCGTCGAAGGTCGACCGTTCGGCTGCGTACGCAGGCCGCTACGTCGCGAAGAACATCGTCGCCGCCGGCCTCGCGTCGCGCGCGCTGATCCAGGTGTCGTACGCGATCGGCGTCGCCGAGCCGACCTCGGTGATGGTCAACACGTTCGGCACGGGCCGCGTGTCGGATGCGGTGATCACGAAGCTCGTGCGCGAGCATTTCGACCTGCGTCCGAAGGGCATCATCAAGATGCTCGACCTGCTGCGCCCGATCTACGAGAAGACCGCTGCTTACGGCCACTTCGGCCGCGAAGAGCCGGAATTCTCGTGGGAAGCGACCGACAAGGCGCTCGCCCTGGCCGAAGCGGCCGGTGTCGAGCCGACGGCACGCGTCGCGTAAGCGTCGTTCGCCTCAAATGAAAAAACCCGGCATAGCCGGGTTTTTTTATGGGTTCCGATCGCCGGGGCAATCGGACAATCGGGCAGCAGCGCGACGGCGAGCGTCGCGCACGGTGGCCGCCGGCGTGCGCTCAGCGCGCGCCGAACCCGAACCAGCCGTTGCTGGCCGCGAGGCGGCGCGGTCGGTTGATGCGGCGCTGCGGGCCGAGCGTGCGGCGCAGCGCGAGCGCGCGCAGCGACGACGGCTTCTGCAGCAGCGAGCGCAGGCCGGCGCGGCGCGAGAACGCCTGCGCGCTCATCATCGAGAAAAATGCGTGGAACCACGCACGGATACCGTCCAGCCGGCTATGTGCGGGCGTACGCTCGGCCAGCGCCCGCGTGCGTGCGCGGTGATGGCGCAGCGAGCGGGCAGGAGCGGGCGGCACAACGCGCTTCGCAGCGCGGCTGAGACGGGAAGTCAGACGGAATGGCATGTGAACGATGCTTCGCTTGTATGGATGGCGCCCTTGAGAGCGCACTGGTATGAACGGCCTCGGATGGCGCAACGGATCTTACCGAAACTCGCTGCGCGCCGCGCCCGCCAGAATTGACAGGCCGCGACAGGCTACAGGGGATTCATGACGGGAAAAAGTCGCGATAAACCCTTGTGGCGCAAGGCGTGTGCTGCATACCGCCTGTCGGTGAGGCCGGCGCCGCGCCGCACAGTTCCCTTGAGCCGGATCAAATCTACGATTGGCATGCCCCTGCGCACGACAATGGCGCTGTTCGCCGCATCCGGCGCCGATTTACAATCGTCACATTCACACAATAAACGTCTGGCATCCCATGTCGTCTCCATTGCAGTCGGAATCGATCCGCGCACAAGTCGCGGAATTGCGCGAGCGCGGCTTCGTCGTCGCGCGTGGCCTCGTCGGCGAGGCGCAGTGCGCGGCGCTCAGGCAGGTCGCGGAGCGCCAACTGAGGGAGGCGGCCGAACCGATCGAGTTCGAGGCGGACCTGCGCTACCCGGGCGCACCCGAGTCCAAGCATGCGCCGGGCGGGCATACGGTGCGGCGGCTGCTCGATGCGTATTCACGCGATCCGGCCTTCGCCGAGCGCGCGATCGCACCCGAAATCGGTGCGTGGATGCGGGCGTATTTCGGTGAAGAGCCGGTGCTGTCGCGCGCGCATCACAACTGCATGATGACGAAGCATCCCGCGTACGGCAGCCTGACCGGCTGGCATCGCGATTTCCGCTACTGGTCGTTCGAGCGCCCGGACATGGTGTCGGTGTGGCTCGCGCTCGGGCCGGAAACGAACGAGAACGGCGCACTGTGGCTCGTACCGGGGTCGCATACGGCCGAATTCGGGCCTGAAGCGTTCGACGATGCGAAGTTCTTCCGCGGCGACCTGCCGGAGAACCGGAAGATGATCGACGCGGCCACGTGCCCGTCACTGCAGACGGGCGACGTCGTGTTCTTCCACTGCAACACGCTGCATTCGGCCGGGCAGAACCGTTCCGACCAGGTGAAGTTTTCGCTCGTGTATACGTACCACGGTGCAAGCAACCGGCCGGTGCCGGGCACGCGTTCGGCGTCGAAGTCGGAAGTACAGTTCTAGGTTCGGATCGGACGGGCGGCGACACCGCCGCGGTCGCGCGATACGGTGCATCGCGGGCGTTTGAAGCAACGGGCGGCCTGGCCGCCCGTTTCGTTTGATGTGCCCGATCGTGAACGCGGGCCATGCGTGCAGCGCGCGGCTGCGCGTTCAGCGCTTGCCGCCCGGCATCGCGAGGCCGATCAGGCCGATGAACGATGCGACGGCGCCGCCCACGATCAGCAGGATCGTCTTCGTCGCGGGCGAACCGGTGAAGAAGCGTGACACGTTGTCGTTGATCGAATGGAACGACTGGCCGCCGAAATACAGCAGCACGACGCCGCCGACGAGCAGCGCAACCGAGATGACCCGGGACATACCAACCTCGCTGAAACGGTGATTCGAGACGCCGCAGTGTAGGCGACGGCCGTGGCCGCGTCCATCGCCGTGCCGCCGAGCACGTTCCGGCCGCTTTCGCTACCATAGTCGTCGTATGACTCCTTCGCCGCCGCCGCGCCGTGTGCGCGGCGCGCGCGCGTCCCCTCTCCCGATGTCCTGACGGAACCGACTCATGGCCTACGAAGCAGCTTCCGAACGTTATGCCGACATGCAATACCGCACCTGCGGCAAATCCGGGCTCAAACTGCCCGCGCTGTCGCTCGGCCTGTGGCACAACTTCGGCGACACGACGCCGATCTCGACGCAGCGCGAGATCCTGCGCAGCGCGTTCGACCTCGGCATCAACCACTTCGATCTCGCGAACAACTACGGGCCGCCGTACGGCAGCGCGGAAACCAACTTCGGCCGGCTGCTGAAGGAGGATTTCCGGCCGTATCGCGACGAGCTGCTGATCTCGACGAAGGCCGGCTGGGACATGTGGCCGGGGCCGTACGGCAGCGGCGGCGGGTCGCGCAAGTACGTGCTCGCGAGCCTCGACCAGAGCCTGCAGCGAATGGGGCTCGACTATGTCGACATCTTCTATTCGCATCGCTTCGACGCGCATACGCCGCTCGAGGAAACGGCGGGCGCGCTTGCGTCGGCCGTGCAGCAGGGCAAGGCGCTGTACATCGGCATTTCGTCATACTCGGCGGCGAAGACGCGCGAGATGGCCGAGCTGCTCGCGCAGTACAAGGTGCCGCTGCTGATCCACCAGCCGTCGTACAACCTGCTGAACCGCTGGGTCGAAACCGAACTGCTCGGCACGCTCGACGAGATCGGCACGGGCAGCATTGCGTTCACGCCGCTCGCGCAGGGGCTGCTCACGTCGAAGTACCTGAACGGCGTGCCGGCCGATGCGCGCGTGAACAAGCCGGGCGGCGGCTCGCTGAAGCAGGATCACCTGAGCGCGGACAACCTCGACCATGTGCGCAAGCTCAACGCGATCGCCGAACGGCGCGGGCAGAGCCTCGCGCAGATGGCGCTTGCATGGGTATTGCGCAACGGCCGCGTGACGTCCGCGCTGATCGGCGCGAGCCGTGCGGAGCAGGTGCGTGAAAACGTCGGCGCACTGAAGAACCTCGAATTCTCGGCGGAGGAACTCGCCGAGATCGATCGTTACGCGACGGAAGGCGGCATCAATCTGTGGGAAAAGCCGTCCACCGATCAGGCGATCTGACCGGCAGTCGATACGGCATGCGAAACATCGCGTGCCGTATCAATGGCTTGCTCGCGGCCCATCGCATCGCTGCTATGCAGCGATGCACGCCGCGCATGGGTGATGCGCCGCTAGATCAGCGCAGGCAGGCCTTCGACGAGCAATACCGCGACACCGACGCCGAGGATGACGCCCAGCACGCGCAGCAGGTTGTGGCGGAATTCGGTTGCGCACGGCACCGCGCCGAGAAACAGCGCTCCGGCCAGCGCCATCGGAATCAACAGGATGAAGTCGCCGATCGTGAAGTAGGTCGTCATGCGTGTCTCCAAGGTCGGCCGGAGTGGGCGCCTGGGCGCTTGCTCCGGCCCCATGCCGGGTGTTTCTAGTATGGATCCGACCCGATTGCGAGCGGGGCGGTCAATTCGAGTATAGGCAACCGGCAGCGCTTTTCGCTATCCGAACCATTAAAAATCGGCGGAAAGCTCCGGGAATCGCGCATTTTTCCCGTAAGTTCGACGAACACCTTGCGCGTATCTTTCCTATGTCTTTCGATTTCCGCGGAATCGTCGTATGTGTCCGGTGCGTGCCGCCGCACCTGCGGGCGCGGCGGCACGCACGCTCAAGCGCGGTCGGGTTGCACGCGGGCGGCCGGCGCGCGGAACACGAGCGCGAGCCCCGCGATGATCGCGCCCATGCCGGCGAGCGCGAGCGGCTCGGGCCGGTTGCCGAGCCACACGGCATCCATCAACGTGGTGACGACAGGCACGAGATAGAACAGGCTCGTCACGTTGACGAGATCGCCGCGCTGCATCAACCGGTAGAACAGCAGTTGCGCGATCACCGAAATCACGATGCCGAGCCACAGCAGCGAGATCGCGAGTGTCCAGCTGATGTCGAACGACACCGGCCGGAACGGCGCGATCGCCACGCACAGCGCGAGGCCGATCGCATTCTGCAGCGGCAGCACGTCGGCGGGCGCCGCACGGATGCGCTTTTGCAGCAGCGAGCCGGCGGTCAGCGCGACGAGCGCGGTCAGCGCGCACGCGATGCCCGCGAGCGACAGGCCGCCGTCACCTGCGCCGCGGAACACGACGAGCGCGAGGCCGGCCAGCGACAGCGCGAGCCCCGCGACACGTACGGGCTGCCAGCGCCGCTCGACGATCGCGAGCGTGAGGATCGGCTGGACGCCGAGGATCGTCGCGAGCACGCCCGGCGCGATCCCGCGTTCGAGCGCGAGCAGGTAGAAGATCGAATAGCCGCCCATCATCAGTACGCCGGTCAGCACGACCATGCGCCGCTCGCCGCGCGGCGGCAGCCAGCGTTTGCGCAGGAAGGCCAGCCCGACCAGCACGAGCGATGCCAGTGCGAAACGCGCGGTGAGAAAGACGAACGCGGATGCGTGACGCAGACCGAGTTCAGCGAAGATCGCGCCGCTGCTCCACAGCAGCACGAAGAGCGACGTCGCTCCATGCGCGGCGAGCGCGCGTTTGAACGAAAGCATATGAATCCACCTGTCGAACGGATCGGAACGTTCCATCCGCGCACGCGGCAACACGCCGTGCGTCACGACGCACGAATGCAGGCCCGAGGGCGAACGGAAGACGAAATGGAAGCCGGCCGGTCAGCCGGCGCGTGCCACCGGAGGGGGCGGCGCGGCGCCGACGCGCGGCGGTGCGACAGGAGGCGGAAGGACCGACGGATGCGCGCACGCCTGCGGCCGCGAGTCGAACTGCGGCCGGGATTTTGCGAGGGCGGACGTGAGCGGATGCATCGTGTCGGAATGCGTTTGAACGCGAATGAGCATTCAAGGTACCGCAAGGCCGGTATCGGACGCAACACCTGTCGGCGGCATCGGATGACGAAGGGCGGAAGGCGGTGCGTGCGCAACGGTCGCCGCGCTGGCTGCGTTCGAGGCAGGGGGAACACGATGACGGCGACGCGTGATTCGGCAACCGCAGTCGCACGACATTGCCAGGTGGCGCGGCACCGGACCCGCGATGCGCGCAGCGTGGGCGTCACGCGCGCGCCGCGGTGATGCCGGGGATTCGGCGGGCAGTCACATTCGACAGGGTATGATGGGGGTAACCGGGCGGGCAAGCGCTTGCCCGGCGCAGTGGTTGATTGGAGACATTCGACGAATTCGCGGCACTTCGCCTGCTTCTTCTTCTTTTCGCGCTTCGATAAACCGTGAACAATGGGATCACGCGCCACGCTCCGACGAGAGCGCGCGGATCGTGCATTTGCCGGCTCGCCAGCGAGCCGGGTTTCAAGATTCAAGAGTGGGGAACCATCATGCATGTCGGGTCGATTGTCTGCACTACCCATATCGCGGTGCCGAAGGGCGCGCGCGGCATCGTCCAGCGCATCCTGGGCGACATGGCCATGGTGACCTGGTACGCGGGCGTACCGGGCGAGTCGAAGGAACTCAACACCGAGCCGTTCTTTCTCGAGGATCTGATCGACACCGGCGAATCCGTGCTGCCGGCCGGCGCGGCGCTTCACTGAGCGCATCCATCACACCGGGCGCTCGTCTTTCGGCCCGGCTGGCGGCACAATGCGGGGCATGAAAGACGTCACTTCAGCTCCCGCTTCTCCCGCCGGCCCGCCGTTCGCCGGACTCACGCCCGAGTGCGTGCTCGACGCGCTCGACAGCGTGCTGATACCGGCCGGCCTGCGCACCGACGGGCGCCTGCTCGCGCTCAACAGCTACGAAAACCGCGTCTATCAGGTCGGCATCGAAGACGGCCCGCCGGTCGTCGCGAAGTTCTACCGTCCGGCTCGCTGGTCGGACGAAGCGATCCTCGAAGAGCACGCGTTCGTCGCCGAACTCGCCGCACGCGAGATTCCGGTGGTGCCGGCGCGCGCATTCGATGGCCGCACGCTGCACGCGTTCGACGGCTTCCGCTTGTCGATCTTCGAGCGGCGCGGCGGCCGCGCGCCCGATCTCGATCGCAGCGACACGCTCGAATGGCTCGGCCGCTTCATCGGCCGGATCCATGCGGTCGGCGCGACGCAGCCGTATGTCGCGCGCCCCGTGCTCGACATCAATACGTTCGGCTACGAGCCCCGCGACTACCTGCTGGCGCACGATTTCATTCCGGACGATGTGCGGCCCGCGTACGAGACGGCCGTGACGCTCGCGCTCGAAGGCGTCGAGGCGGCGTTCGAGCGGGCGGGCGAACTCCGCCTGCTGCGCACGCACGGCGACTGCCATCCGAGCAACGTGCTGTGGACCGATGCCGGCCCGCACTTCGTCGACTTCGACGACAGCCGGATGGCGCCCGCGATCCAGGATCTGTGGCTGTTGCTGCCGGGCGATCGCGAAGGCGCGTCGCGTGCGCTCGCGGACCTGCTGGCCGGCTACGAGGATTTCTGCGAATTCGAGCCGCGCGAGCTGCATCTCGTCGAAGCGCTGCGCACGTTGCGCCTGATCCACTACGCGGCATGGCTCGCGCGACGCTGGGACGATCCCGCATTTCCGGCCGCGTTCCCGTGGTTCAACACGCATCGTTACTGGGAAGCACGCGTGCTCGAGTTGCGCGAGCAGATCGGCGCGATGCAGGAAGGGCCGCTCTGGCCCGTGTGATGGCGCGCGCGGCACCCTCGCCGCGCGGCAGGCTTGCGCGGGCCGCGGCGCGATGCGCGCGGCCCGTTCCACTCAGAACTTCAGCATCAGCTTGATCAGCGCGGCGAAGCGCTTGCCGTACGGCGGCGCGAGCAGGTTGCGCGCGTTCAGGCGCGCCTGCGTGAGCACCGGCTTCATCTTCGAGAACGTCACGAAGCCGTCGTAGCCGTGATAGGCGCCCATGCCGCTCGCACCGACCCCCCCGAACGGCAAACTGCCGCACGCGATGTGCATCAGCGTTTCGTTGATCGACACGCCGCCCGAGATCGTTTCGTGCATCACGCGGTCGATCGTGCCGCCGTCCTCGTCGAACAGGTAGAGCGCGAGCGGACGCGGGCGTGCATTCACGTAGGCGATCGCTTCGTCGAGCCGTTCGTACGGCACGAGCGGCAGCAGCGGCCCGAAGATTTCCTCCTGCATCAGTTGCGATGCGGCCGGCACCTGCGTGACCGCGCACGGCACGAAGCGGCGCGATACAGGATCCGATTGCGCGTCGGACAGCGGATGCAGCTGCGCGCCGGCCGCCTGCGCGTCGCTCGCGAGCTGCTGGAGCCGCGCGTAGTGGCGCGGCGACACGATCGTCGTGTAGTCGCCGTTGGCCGACAGGTCGGGATACATCTTCGCGAATCGTGCGCGCGCGCGCTCGATGAACGCGGCTTCCATCCCGCGCGGCAGCAGCACGTAGTCGGGCGCGATGCAGGTCTGGCCTGCGTTCAGCGTCTTGCCCGCGACGATCGCGTCGACGGCTGCATCGAAGCGCGCGTTCGGGCCGACGATCGCCGGCGACTTGCCGCCGAGTTCGAGCGTGACGGGCGTGAGGTTGTCGGCGGCCGCGCGCATCACGTGGCGGCCGACGTGCGTCGAGCCGGTGAACAGCAGATGATCGAACGGCAGCCCGCTGAACGCGGCGCCCACTTCGGCATCGCCGTTCACGACCGCGACGTGGTCGCGTGTGAAGGTCCTGGCAATGAGCTGCTCGAACAGTGCCGACGTGCGCGGCGTCAGTTCGGACATCTTGATGATCGCGCGATTGCCGGCCGCGAGCGCGCAGATCAGCGGGCCGGCCGCGAGCAGTACCGGGTAGTTCCACGGCACGACGATGCCGACCACGCCGAGCGGCTGCGGAATCACCTTCGCGCGCGCCGGGCGCAGCCACTTGTTCATCGGTTTGCGGATCGGTTTCATCCAGCGCTTGCCGTGCTTGAGCGCGTCGTCGATCTCTTCCTTCGCCATCCAGATTTCCGACAGCAGCACTTCCTGCTTCGCGCGATGACCGAAATCGGCGCTGATCGCTTCGGCGAGTGCATCCGCATGGTCGATCAGCATCGTGCGTAGCGCGCGCAGGTGCTGCACGCGCGTTTCCCATGCCGGATACGGCGCGCGCAGGTAGGCCGCGCGCTGGTCGCGCAGCAGCGACGTCAGCGCATCCACCGACGGCAGGGCTTGCGGGGTTAGTTCGGGCAGGTCGTTTTTCATGTCGTCTCCTCCAGTTGGGCCCGGCTGGTCGGCCGGCCGTCACGCCGCACGCGCACGCTCGGCGAGCGCGGCGACGCGGATCGGGGTGGTGCGTGTCGCGCGGCGCGGGCCGGATGCGACGTGTGCTCGTAAACCGGTTGAAGCGTGCAGCGGGCGTCGCATCCACGCGACGGTGTGCGCATCCGGAAACCGCTTTGCGGCGCATGCGCATACGGCACGATGTGGCCGCCGACAGGCACGCGTCGCTGCGCCACGAGCGCCGGCCGGTGGACCGAAGCAGGGCGGCGCGACGTGTACGCCAAAGCGTGCCGCAGCGCATCGTGCCGCTGCGGCGACAAACCGTCCAAACGGTCGGCGACGACACGTGCCGTTCGATTCCGGTCGACTGCGCGCACGACGCCGAGCCTCTCCGCGCGGGCAGCCGTTTGAAATGAAATGCGGGCTGCGCGCAGCGCATCCGGACAACCCGGTCGGCACGTAGCCTGCAGAACCTGGCGCTGCATCGTCGTCACTCCCGTTTCGCGGTGGATCGGCTTCTGGCGGCCGGCGCATCGCGCAAAGCGAATCGATACATCTTAAATTTAGTTCACGCGGGCGTTTAGAGGAATCGCTCTTGAATCCGCACGCCGCGCGCGCGACGGCCATTCCTACAATGCCCGGACACCAGGGTCTGTATACGTATGGAACGCGTATGCGTTGCACCGAGAAGGGCCGCGTGCGACGCCGCGAATACTGACGTATTCGCATGTGCGTTCCACATGTAAACAGACCCTATAAGAGGAGACGCGGTCGCGCGGCGATGCCGGGCGGCTTCCATGACACGACGGAGACGTGACATGCAATACGACTACATCATCGTCGGCGGCGGTTCGGGCGGGTCGAGCCTGGCAGGCCGTCTCGCCGATGCCTGCCCCGATGCGACGATCGCGCTGATCGAGGCCGGCTCGCATACCGAGCGCAACCTGCTCGTCAACATGCCGGTCGGCATCGCGGCGCTGGTGCCGTTCAAGCTCGGCACGAACTACGGCTACGAGACGGTGCCGCAGCCGGGCCTCGGCGGGCGGCGCGGCTACCAGCCGCGCGGGCGCGGGATGGGCGGCTCGAGCGCGATCAACGCGATGATCTACACGCGCGGCCACCCGGGCGACTACGACGAATGGGCGCAGCTCGGCGCGACGGGCTGGGGCTGGCAGGACGTGCTGCCGTATTTCCGCCGCGCGGAAGGCAATCAGCGCGGCGCCGATGCGTGGCACGGCGCGGACGGCCCGCTCACGGTGTCGGATCTGCGCTTTCGCAATCCGTTCTCCGAACGATTCATCCAGGCCGCGCATGCGGCCGGCTATCCGCTGAACGACGACTTCAACGGCGCGACGCAGGAAGGCGTCGGCTTCTATCAGGTCACGCATCGCGACGGCTCGCGCTGCAGCGTCGCCCGCGCGTATATCTACGGCCGCAACCGGCCGAACCTGCACGTGATCACCGATGCGACGGTGCTGCGCGTCACGTTCGACGGCAAGCGCGCGGCCGGCGTCGCGGTGGCGCGCAACGGGCGGGTCGAGACGCTCGACGCGCGCGCGGAAGTGATCCTGTCGGCCGGTGCGTTCAATTCGCCGCAACTGCTGATGTGTTCGGGGATCGGCCCGGCGGAGCAACTGCGCCGGCACGGGATCGCGGTCGTGCAGGATGCGCCGGACGTCGGCGCGAACCTGATCGACCACATCGACTTCATCATCAACACGCGGGTGAATTCGTCGGAGCTGGTCGGCATCTGCCTGCGCGGGATCGCGAAGATGACCCCCGCGCTCGCGCGCTATTTCTCGAGCCGCACGGGGATGATGACGAGCAACGTCGCGGAGGCCGGCGGCTTCATCAAGAGCGATCCGTCGCTCGAGCGTCCCGACCTGCAACTGCATTTCTGCACGGCGCTCGTGGACGACCACAACCGCAAGATGCACTGGGGCTTCGGCTATTCGCTGCACGTGTGCGCGCTGCGGCCGTTCAGCCGCGGCACGGTGGCGCTCGCGAGCGGCGATGCGCGCGACGCGCCGCTGATCGATCCGCGCTTCTTCAGCGATTCGCGCGATCTCGACCTGCTCGTGCGCGGCACGCAGGCGATGCGCAAGATCCTGTCGCAGGCGCCGCTCGCGTCGCAGGGCGGGCGCGAGCTGTACACGCGGGCCGACCAGAGCGAGGCGGAGCTGCGCAAGACGATCGTCGAGCATGCGGACACGATCTACCACCCTGTCGGCACCTGCCGGATGGGTTCGGACGCGCGCGCGGTCGTCGATCCGCAATTGCGCGTGCGCGGCGTCGAAGGGTTGCGCGTGGTGGATGCGTCGGTGATGCCGACGCTGGTCGGCGGGAACACGAATGCGCCGTCGGTGATGATCGGCGAACGCGCGGCGGACTTCATCGTCGCCGCGCGCAAGGGCGCGGCGCCGCGCGGCGAGGCAGCCGCGGCGGTGCACGGCCGCTGAGCGGCGTGCACCGGGTCATGCTCAGGCAAACGTATCGACGAGGCCGGCGCGGCTCACGCTCGCTGCGCCCGGTGCGGATTGCACAACGTCGACCGGTGCATCGGCGGCTGACGATCCGCCGCTCCCGCGCCGGGACGACTGGCCGCCGGCGAAGGTTTGTTGCGGGTTCTGCTGCTGCGAGGCGAAGCCGCCGTCGCTGACGGTTGCGCTGCCGAGCCCGAGCCCGCCCGCTTCCATTGCCTCGCGCAGCTTCGGCAGCGCGGCTTCGACCGCTTCGCGCACCTGCGCGTGCTGCGACACGAACAGCGCGTGCGCGTTGTTGTCCGCGACGCGCAGCACGACCTGCAGCGGCCCGAGATCGGCCGGATTGAGCGTCAGCTCGGCGCTCTGCTGGTGCGCATTCGACAGGAACACGACCTTCTGGCTCAGCGCGTCCGTCCAGTCCGGCGTGCCGACGTGCGGCGCGAGCACGTGCGCGTTTGCGGCGGCGATCGCACTCGCGGCCGGCGACAGCTGCAGGTTCGCCTGGGCCGCGGCCGCAGCCGTGGCGCCGGCCGCGAGCGTCGCGCTGGCGGCCGGGTCCGCCGCGTCGCCGGCTGCCGCGAGCGCGTGCTGCTCACCCGACTGCGCGTTCGCGTTGGCCTGCAGCGCTTGCGCGGTGGCTTGCACCGGCGTTTGCTGGGGGGCGAGCGCGCCCTTCGCGTCGGCGAGCGTGCGGTCGAAGGTCGGCACCTTCGGTGTCAGCGGCGCGGCGGTGCCGGTCGCTGCGGTCGAGGCGGGTGTCGACGCCGTCGTGCCGGTCGCGGGCATGGCGATCGCAACCGAGCCGCCCGTCAGCTTGGCGAGCGCTTCCTGCAGCGCATCGCGGCTCGATGCCGGCGTGGCCGGCTGGGTGGCCGCGTGATCCGCCAGCGTAGCCGTGGCATCGGGTTGGCCGGACACGGCCGTCTTTTGCGCGGCGGCCGCGGCGGCTGCCGCATCGGCCGGCGTCGCGTTGTCCGTGCGCGCCTGCAGTTGCGCCTGCACGGCCACGGCAGCCGCGAGCGCGGCGGCGTCAGGGTTGGTGGCGGCGTTCGTGGTCGTATCGTCGGTCGCGTCGTCGTCATCGTTAGCGGACGGCTTCGTGCCGGCGGCCAGCTTCGACGAAGCCGGGTTCGCCGAAGCGTCCGGCACGCCGGAATCCGACGCATCGCGACGGGCGGTGACGCTTTGCTTCAGCGTCTGTGCGAACGGCGCGGCGGTCGCGGCGTTCGCGGCATCGTTGCCGGCGGCGCCGGACGGACCCGAGCCGCGGGCGGCCTTGAGTGCGGCGCCGGCGGTGTCGAGCAGCGCGCCGAGCAGGGGCAGGGGAGGCATGTCGGTTCTCTCGTTCGAATGCGGTGGTCGGTTACGACGAACGGGCCGCATCGGCCCGCATGCGCAGGATCTTCGCGGCGTGTTCGTCGGCGTCGCGCTGTTCGCGCCGGGCGTCGCGCTTCGCTTCCTGCGCGACGCCGCGCGCCTGCAGGATTTCAAACGAACCGACGGTGCGTTTCTTCTGTTGCCAGTTCGGGCGTGCCTCGTCGATGCGGACTTCGGCCGCGGCCAGCACGCTGCGCTGCTGCGCGATCGCGGCCTCGAGCGTGTCGATGAACGCCTGGAAATTGCGCCAGTTGCCGGCCGGCATCCCGTGCTGCGCGGATTGCGAGAAGCGCGCATGGTATTCGTCGCGGTAGCGCAGCAGCGCGTCGAGCTGCTCGGCGGCCGCGGTGCGGTCGCGTTGCGCGGTGCCGAGCTGCTTCGCGGCGGAGTCGAGATCCTCCTGCGCGCGGTCGAGCAGCAACTGAAGGGGAAAGCCGTGTGCCATCTGGATCAGCCTCCGTAAGCGTCGAACAGGGCATCGAGTCCGGCAAGGCTCGACGCGAACGGCGCGCATTCGCGAAAGCCCTGCTGCAGGAACGCCTCGATGCGCGGATAGAGCGCGATCGCGCGGTCGAGCTGCGCGTCGCGGCCGGGCGCATACGCGCCGACCGCGATCAGGTCGCGATTGCGCTGGTAGCGCGACAGCATCTGCTTGAACTGCCGGACGTGGTCGAGATGCGTTTCGTCGATCAGCGCGGTCATCGCGCGGCTGATCGACGCCTCGATGTCGATCGCCGGGTAGTGGCCGGCCTCGGCGAGCGTGCGTGACAGCACGATGTGGCCGTCGAGGATCGCGCGCGCCGAATCGGCGATCGGGTCCTGCTGGTCGTCGCCTTCGGTCAGCACCGTGTAGAACGCGGTGATCGAGCCGCCGCCTTCCGGCCCGTTGCCGGTGCGCTCGACGAGCGCGGGCAGCTTCGCGAACACCGACGGCGGGTAGCCCTTCGTCGCGGGCGGCTCGCCGATCGCCAGCGCGATCTCGCGCTGCGCCATCGCGTAGCGCGTGAGCGAATCCATCAGCAGCAGCACGTGCTTGCCCTGGTCGCGGAAATACTCGGCGAGCGACGTCGCGTAGGCCGCGCCCTGCATCCGCAGCAGCGGCGACACGTCGGCCGGCGCCGCGACGACGACCGAGCGCGCGAGCCCGTCCTCGCCGAGGATCTGTTCGATGAATTCCTTCACTTCGCGGCCGCGTTCGCCGATCAGCCCGATCACGATCACTTCCGCGCTCGTGTAGCGCGCCATCGTGCCGAGCAGCACCGACTTGCCGACGCCCGAGCCCGCGAACAGGCCCATCCGCTGCCCGCGACCGACGGTGAGCAGCGCGTTGATCGCGCGCACGCCGACGTCGAGCACGTGGTGGATCGGTTCGCGCTCGAGCGGGTTGATCGACGGCGCCGACAGCGGCGCGTCGACCTTCGATGCGAGCGGGCCGAGGCCGTCGAGCGGGCGGCCCGACGCGTCGACGACGCGCCCGAGCATTTCCCAGCCGACCGGCAGCCGCTTCGCGCCCGCGAGCGGATCGGCGACGGGCGCGCTTTCGAGCGGCCACACGCGCGCGCCGGGCAGCACGCCCGCGACGTCGGTGGTCGGCATCAGGAACAGGCGATCGCCGGCGAAGCCGACGACTTCGGCTTGCGCGTGCGGCAGCGTGCTGCCGGGCGGCAGTTCGATCGTGCATTCGGCGCCGACCGACAGGCGCAGCCCGATCGCCTCGAGCACGAGGCCGGCCGCGCGCGTCAGGCGCCCGCACGGCCGCAGCGGCAACGCGCGGTGGCTGCGCGCGGCGAGCCCGTTCAGGTGGCTGCGCCAGTGCGCGAGATGCGGGTTGTGCGGTGCGCGCGGTGCGGCGCCGGGGGCATCGGCCGCTGCAGCGGTGGCGTGCGGGGTGGGGTGTTGTGCGGTGTCCGGCGCGGCGTCGTGCGCGTGCGGGCCGAACGACGCGAGCGCGAGTTCGCGCTCCAGCGGCGTCATGCCGTCGTGCGCGAGCGCCTCGGGCGGCCGCGTCACCACGTGCTCACCTTGCCGATCGCGGCGGCGACGCGCTGCCAGCGCGTGGGCAGCGTCGCGTCGACCTCGCCGGTCGCGGCGTGCGCGCGGCAGCCGCCGCGCTCGATCGACGCGTCGGTGCGCACGTTCCAGCCGAGCGCATCGAGATCGTCCTGCAGGTAGGCTTCGACGACGGGCAGGTCGGCCGGGTTCACCGCGAGATGCGGCGCGCCGGACAGCGCGGGTTCGGCGGCGAGCACGTCGCGCACGGCGGCAACCAGCGCGGCCGGGTCGTGCTTCACGTGCTGGCGCACGACCTGCTGCGCGATGTCGAGCGCGAGCTGCGCGATGTCGGCGGCAAGATCGTGTTCGACGGCCGACACGGCCTCGCGGAACGACGCGGCGAGCGCCGCGAGCTGCGCGGCCTGTTCGCGTGCGTCGGCCTGGCCGGCCTCGAAACCCTGTGCGCGACCCTGCTCGAAACCGGCCTGGTAGCCGAGCGCCTGGCCTTCGACGTGGCCGGCAGCATGGCCTTCGGCATGTGCGGCGTCGCGCACGCGCTGCAGTTCCTCGGCGAGCGCGGCGGCGGCCGCCGCCGCGTCGTCGGGCGGCGGCGGGGGCGGCGGCGGGTCGAACGACGCCATCTCCCACCGCTGGTACGCGGTGAGGGTGCCCGCGCGATCGCTCGCCGAATCAGACATACGCGTCTTCCGCCTTGCCGCCGATCGCGATCGCGCCGCTCTCGGCCAGGTTACGCACGATCTGCAGGATGCGGCGCTGCTGCGTCTCGACGTCGGACACGCGTACCGGGCCGCGCGCGTCGAGATCCTCGGCGAGCAGTTCGGCCGCGCGCTGCGACATGTTCGCGAGGAACTTCTGGCGCAGCGCCGGCGGCGCGCCCTTCAGCGCGATGATCAGCGTTTCCGACTCGACTTCCTTGAGCACCATCTGGATCGCGCGGTCCTCGAGGTCGAGCAGGTTCTCGAACACGAACATCTGGTCGATGATCTTCTGCGCGAGCTCGGCGTCGTACTGGCGCACGCTTTCGAGCACGCCTTCCTCATGCACGCTCGTCATGAAGTTCAGGATCTCGGCCGCGGTGCGGATGCCGCCCATCGGGCTGCGCTTCAGGTTGTCGCTGCCGGACAGCAGGCCCGTCAGCACGTCGTCGAGCTCGCGCAGCGCGGCCGGCTGGATGCCGTCGAGCGTCGCGATCCGCAGGATCACGTCGTTACGCAGCCGCTCGGTGAAGCACGACGCGATTTCCGACGCCTGGTCGCGGTCGAGGTGCACGAGGATCGTCGCGATGATCTGCGGATGCTCGTTCTTGATCAGCTCGGCCACGGCGCCGGAATCCATCCACTTCAGGCCCTCGATGCCGCTCGTGTCGCTGCCCTGCAGGATGCGGTCGATCAGCACGCCGGCCTTGTCCTCGCCGAGCGCCTTGGTCAGCACCGAGCGGATGTAGTCGCTCGAATCGAGCGACAGCGCGGTGTGCTGCTCCGCTTCCTTCGCGAATTCGTGCAGCACGTCCTCGACCTGCTCGCGCGTGACGTTCTTCAGCGCGGCCATCGCGGCGCCGATCTTCTGGACCTCGCGCGGCGCGAGGAACTTGAATACCTGCGCGGCCTCTTCCTCGCCGATCGACATCAGCAGGAGCGCGCTCTTGGTCAAGCCTTCAGCGTTCATCGGACACCCAGTTCTTCACGACGGTGGCGACGATCTTCGGATCCTGGCGGGCGATCGTGCGCGCGTAGTCGAGGTTGCGTTCGTAACGGTTCTTCTCGCTCTCGAACCCGAGCAGCAGCGCGTCGGGTTCCTCGGCCTTTTCCGGCGCCGGCAGGCCGTCGAGCGCGACCGGATCTTCCGGCGCGGCGAGCGCCGGGGCGACCGGCTCGGGCGGCGGGAACGCGCGGCGCATCGCCGGGCGCACGAACATGAAGTAGAGCGCCGCCGCGGCCGCCGCGATGCCGAGCCACTTCGCCGCTTCCTTCGCCATCGCGATCATGTCCGGCTGGCGCCACCACGGCAGGTCGGCGTACGGGTCGCTCGCGGTCGAGAACGCGCTGTTCACGACGTTCACCGAGTCGCCGCGCTTCTCGTCGTAGCCCATCGCGTCCTTCACGAGCTGTTCGACCTGCGCGAGCTTCGCGGGCGGCAGCGGCTGCATCGTCACGTGGCCCTTCGCGTCGGCGACCGGCTGGTAGTTGACGACGACCGCGACCGACAGCCGCTTCACGCTGCCCATCGGCTGCTCGAGATGGCGGATCGTCTTGTCGAGCTCGTAGTTGGTCGTCTGGTCCTTGCGGTCGCTCACCGGCGTCGCCTGCGGCGCGTTCGGGCCGTTGCCGGCGACGATCGGCGCGGAAGCCGGCTGCGGCGGCGTGTTCGACAGCGCGCCCGGCACGCCCGACGCGCCGCCCTGCGCGAGCTCGGTCGAGCTGCTGGTCTGCTGGCTGCGGATCGCGGCCTGCTGCGGCACGCCGTTCGGGCCGTAGCTTTCCGACGTCTGCTCGACCTTCGAGAAATCGAGGTCCGCGCTGACCTGCGAGCGCGCGTTGCCGGCGCCGAAGATCGGCCCGAGGATCGCGTCGATGCGCTTCTGCGTGTTGTGCTCGACCTGCTGCACGTACTTGAGCTGGCTCGCGTCGAGGCCGGATGCCGACGCAGTCTGGGTCAGCAGGTTGCCGTCCTGGTCGACGATCGTCACGTTTTTCGCGGGCATGTCGGGCACGCCGGACGACACCATTCGCGTGATGGCCTGAACCTGGCCCTCGTCGAGCACGCGGCCCGGGTAGAGGTCGACGAACACCGACGCGCTCGGCGCTTCCTTGTCACGCACGAACACCGACGGCTTCGGGATCGCGAGATGCACGCGCGCGCCGCGCACGGCGTTGATCGATTCGATGGTGCGCTGCAGCTCGCCTTCGAGCGCGCGCTGGTAGTTGATCTGTTCGGCGAACTGGCTGATGCCGAATTTCTGGTTGTCCATCAGCTCGAAGCCGACCGAGCCGCCCTTGGGCAGCCCCATCGCGGCGAGCTTCAGGCGCGTTTCATGCACCTGGTTCGACGGCACGAGGATCGCGCCGCCGGCATCGGCGAACTTGTAGGGAACGTTTGCTTGCTGGAGCGCGGCGATGATGGCACCGCCGTCGCGATCCGACAGGTTGCTGTACAGCACGCGGTAGTCGGGCGCGCGGCTCCACAGCACGAGCGCGGTGATGACGGCGACCGCGAACGCGACGGCGATCAGGAACGGCAGCTTCGGGTTGCCCTTCATCCGCGAGATGCCGGGGATGCGTTCCGCGAAGCCGCCAAGCCCGAAGTCCGCGCCTGCGCCACCCGCGCCCGGCAACGCGGCGGCCGCGGCGGCGCCGGGCGCCGGGCTGGCGAGGCCCGCGCGGGCGTCTGGGTTGATCAGCGAGTTGGCCTGCGAATCCATGCGTCGAGTTTCTCCGGAGCGGGACGACTGAGCTCGCTCGGACGAGCGGGCGGACAATGACACGATGCGATTATCGTGATCCGGGCCGTATTCCGATCGACCGAAAAGAGCGGGGTTTCCCCCGTACTTTCTCGGCTTTGACGCGCGGCGCGCTGCTATCCTTTTTCGGAATCCGGCATGGTGCGCGTGGTGCGGCGCCGGCGGATCTCCCGGTGCGTCCGGGTCTCTTCTCTCAGTTTTGGGGACAGCATGACTGCGAACGTCAGCGGAATCGGTTCGGTGTTGCAACAGATGCAGTCGATGGCCGCGCAGGCGTCCGGCGGCGTCGCGAGCCCGACGGCGGCGCTGGCCGGCTCGGGCGCGGCGACGGCCAGCACCTTCGCGAGCGCGATGAAGGCGTCGCTCGACAAGATCAGCGGCGACCAGCAGCACGCGCTCGGCGAGGCGCAGGCGTTCGAGGTCGGCGCGCCGAACGTGTCGCTGAACGACGTGATGGTCGACATGCAGAAAGCCAACATCGGCTTCCAGTTCGGGCTCCAGGTCCGCAACAAGCTAGTGAGCGCTTACAACGACATCATGCAGATGTCGGTCTGACAGGACGGCTATCCGGGGAAAGCGCTCCGCGCACGGCCATCCGGGCGGGCCTGCGGGCCGGCCTTGCCGCGCCAGGCGGCATGCTCCGCTTGCCTAAAGCTTTCCAAATCCCTTCCGATAACTCCGGTGAAGGCCGCGTCGTGCAATGCACGGCGGCGGTTCCCGTATAGCCAACGCACAACAAGGAGAAGCGCATGTTTTCCCCAGGACACGCTGGAGCCAGTGCATACGCGCGTGTCGGCGTCGAGACGGGGGTGATGGGCGCCTCCCCGCACCGGTTGATCGCGATGCTGTACCAGGGCGCGCGGCAGGCGGTTGCGCTGGCGCGCATGCATTTGCAGCAGGGCAATGTATCCGCGCGCGGTGAAGCGATCGGCAAGGCGATCCGGATCGTCGACAGCGGGCTGAAGGCGTCGCTGAACCGCGACGCGGGCGGCGAGATCGCGGAGCGGCTGGACGCGCTGTATGCGTATATCAGCCGGCGTCTGCTCGAGGCCAATGCGCAGGCGAGCGACGCGATGCTGGTCGAGGTCGACGGGCTGCTCGCGACGCTCGAGGAAGCATGGACGGGAATCGCCCCGGAAGTCGCGCGGATGGCCGCGCAACAGGCAGTGGAAGCATCGAGATGAATCGCAAGGCCGAATACTTCGAACGTTACGAGGCGCTTGCCGCCGTGTCGGGCCGGATGCTGGGCGCCGCCCGCAGCGCCGACTGGAGCGCGTTGCCGGGGTTGCAGGCCGAATTCATGCAGCTGGTCGACGGGCTGAAGGAAGCCGACCCGGGCGTCGTGCTCGACGAATCGGATCTCGGCCGCAAGCTTGACCTGATCCGCCGCATCCTGGCCGACGACGCCGCGATCCGCGATCTCGCGAGCCCGGACGTCGCGCGGCTGTCCGCGCTGTTCGAGGCGCGGCGCTCGACCCAGGTATTGACCGATCTCTACCGCGCGCGCGGGTAGGGCCCGTTTCCGGGGAAACGGGCGCGGGGCGCACGAGCCCGTTGCGGCAGACGCGCAGTTCCCGCGGACGGCACCGGTGTGTCGTTCCCGGATTCGCCACGATGTGGCTGAGGTGACCAGGCTCCGATCATGACCGGTATCGACCCCGTTGCGGCCGCACTGCTGGCGAGTCGCCTCGACAGCTTGCTGACCGGCACCGTGTCGGCGCCCGCCGGCGGCGGCGCGACCTCACAGGTCGGCACGCCGGGCACCGGCGCGCCGTCCACGCCTTCGCCCGGCAGTCCGCCTGCCGCGCCGCCCGCTTCCACCCAGACTGCGCTGTCCGATGTCGGGCGCGTGCTCGACGCGATCTCGCGCGCGGGCGGCGACTCGACGCCGGCCATTGCCGGGCGCGCGCCGCTGCTGGCTGACCCCACCGTGCTGCTGACCGACGCGGCCGCGCCGGCCGCCCCCGATCCGGCTGTGTCTTCCACGCCGGCTTCCGCCGCGGCGTCGCCGGCTGCCGCGGCGCGCGAAGCGACTGCGACTTTGCCGGTTGCCGCGCTGCGCGCAGCGCTCGCGCAGGCGGTGAGCGAAAGCGGCCTCTTCTATGAATCCCATCTCGCGCAGTGGCTGGCCGGCCAGCGTCCGCTCGCGGCGCTGATGCGAGAGCCGCAGGCACGCCTCGCGGACGCGCTCGCGCCGGCTGACCCGGATGCCGCACAGCACGGCTCGACCGACCCGCTCGACGAGCTGCTCGCGCAGCGCCCGCCGTTGCCGGCGACCGCGCGCGCAGCGGCGCAGCCGGGCACGCCCGCCCAGGGCGGCGCGGCGGCTCGCGATCCCGCACCGGCCCTGCCGTCGGGCGCGCGGCAAGGGGCGTCGCTGCCGCCCGATACGGCCGATCTGCTCGGCGATCGGCCCGATGCACGCTGGACGCCCGCGCGAGCCGAACTGGCCGCCGCATCGTCCGATTCCCAGGCGCAGACGCTTGCGCCCGTGCATCCGGCCGCGGTGCCGCTCGTCAGGCAGCAGCTCGACGCGCTCGCGACCGACCAGTTTCGCTGGGCCGGCGAGGCATGGCCCGGCGCGCGGCTCGACTGGACGATCGAGCCCGACGATCCGGGCAGCCGCGCGCCGCGCGGCGACGGCGACTCGGGCGACGGCATCGCCTGGCGCACGCGCCTCACGCTGACGTTGCCGTCGCTCGGCACGGTCGACGCGGAGCTGGTGCTGAACGGCACGCAACTCGTCGCGCGGCTGCGTGCGAACCAGACAGGGGCCGACCGTCTCACCCGGCACGAGGCGGCACTGCGGCAGCGGCTCGAAGTGTCGGGGCTCAAGGTGGGCGGGCTGTCGATCCGCGCGGTCGACGACGGCCCGGACGGCTTCGACCTGTTTGCGGCCCAGGCGGCGGCGGCCGCGTATGCACGCGGTTCAGCCTCGGCCGGCGGCCCGACGACACGTGCGCCCGATACCGACGAGGAGACGTTGCAATGAGCATGGCGTCCCGCAAGCGCGCAGCCGCGCTCGTCTACGATCCGAAGGGCGGTGATGCCGCGCCGCGCGTGGTCGCGAAGGGCTACGGCGCGCTCGCCGAGATGATCGTCGCGCGCGCGCACGATGCGGGGTTGTACGTGCATACGGCGCCGGAGATGGTGTCCCTGCTGATGCAGGTCGACCTCGACGACCGGATTCCGCCGCAGCTCTACCAGGCAGTCGCGGATCTGCTCGCGTGGCTGTACGCGCTCGACCGTACCGAACCCGCGCCGGACGACGCCGCACCGCGCTTTCCGCTGCCGCCGCTGCGTTGAACGGCTCGGCATCGCGCGATTTCTTACGAAATGCCGTCTTGGCCTTGCAAGGTCATTTTGTCGATATTCCTCTCCTATCTTCCTGCATCATGAGGCAGTGTGTCCGCTTCGTCGGAATTCGCCCTGTCGCGGGGCTCGCCGCCATGTAACCGGGCGGATTGAGCCGGCTTTCGATTTGTGTAATGATATCCATTCTCATTTTCATGCCGCTCGGGCGGCGCGCAGGCTCTGCGCGCCGCCCGTTGTTTTGAACGAATGGACCCTTTCGCGTGAACGCGCCCGAAACGATCAATCCGCCCCAGACGGGTACTGCCCGCGCGGGTGTCACCGTGCTGCACCCGGCGGCCCGCCCGCTGACTGACGACGAACTGGCCGCGCGCCGCCAGCGTTCGCGTCGCGCAACCTTCATCAAGTGGCTGCGCAAAGTGCATGGCTGGGTCGGCCTGTGGGGCGCGGTGCTCGGGCTGCTGTTCGGCGTGACGGGCGTGCTGCTCAACCACCGCGCGCCGCCGCTGAAGATTTCGACCGGCGAGCCGCAGGTCGAGGAGATGCAGATCGCGCTGCCCGATCCGGCGCCGAAGACGCCCGCCGCGATGACGAAGTGGCTGCAGCACGAACTGCATTTCGACGGCAAGCCGGGCCGCATGCGCAAGGAACCCGCGCAGCCCGTCGCGTGGGGCGACAAACGCGTGATGCAGCCGGAGCACTGGCAGATGGGCCTGTTCGGCCCGCACCAGAACCTGCAGGCCGAATACTGGGTCGGCAACGGCTACGTCGCGGTGAAGCGCACGGGCAACACGTTCCTGACCACGCTGAACAACCTGCATCGCGGCGTCGGGATGAATCTCGGCTGGGTGCTGCTGATGGACACGATTGCAGGCTCGCTGATCCTGCTGTCGCTGACCGGCGTGCTGCTGTGGACCGAGCTGAACAAGCGCCGCACGGTGGGCGTCGTGCTGGTGGTCGGTTCGGTCGCCGCGGCGCTGGCCGCGGGCCTGACCTGATCGGCGGCACGCGTCGGCCTGGCGCCGGCGCGTGCCGTTTCATTGGTTTCGTCCGCTTCGCTCGTCGGGAAGGCGTGCCCGGCGCGACCGCGTGCCGGAGCCGTTAGCGATCAGAGGCCGCAGGCCGCGCCGCTGTTCGCCGCGATTTCGCGCGCGGCCTTCGCACCCTCGACCTGCAGGATCGTCGGCAGCGACACGTTGTTCTTCGCGGCGGTGATCTCGGCGAGGATCGAGATCGCGATTTCCGGCGGCGTCCGGCTGCCGATATAAATGCCGGCCGGCCCGTGCAGCCGGCCCAGTTCCGCTTCGCTCAGGTCGAATTCGCGCAACCGCTCGCGCCGCGCCGCGTTGTTGCGCCGCGAACCGAGCGCGCCCACGTAGAACGCGGGCGTCTTCAGCGCCTCCATCAGCGCGAGATCGTCGAGCTTCGGATCGTGCGTGAGCGCGATCACGGCCGAACGTGCATCGAGATTCATGTCGAGCACCGTATCGTCGGGCATCGTATGCACGACACGCGTACCCGGCACATCCCACGCATCCGTGTATTCCTCGCGCGGATCGCACACCGTCACCTGGTAGTCGAGCCCGACCGCGATCTGGCACAGATACCGCGACAACTGGCCGGCGCCGATCACGAGCATTCGATAGCGCGGCCCGTGGATCGTCACGAGCCGCTCTCCGTCGAACGCGAGCCCGTCGGCCGCCTGCGCGGGCGACAGCGATGCGCGGCCCGTCGCGAGCGTCATCGTGCGCGTGACGAGGCGGCCGGCCTCGACTTCCGCACACAGCGCGGCAATCCCGCTGTCGCGCGTGAGCGGCTCGAGCACGAGCTGGATCGTGCCGCCGCACGGCAGCCCGAAGCGGTGCGCCTCCTCGGCCGTCACGCCGTACTTGAGCGCTTCCGGGCGCGCGTCGGCCGCGATCCCGCTCGCGTGCACGCGGGCGATCAGGTCGTCCTCGATACACCCGCCAGACACGGAGCCGACCACGAGCCCGTCCTCGCGCACCGCGAGCATCGCGCCTTCGGGGCGGGGCGACGAGCCCCACGTCTTCACGACCGTCACCAGCAGCACGCGGCGCCCTTCTTCGAGCCAGCGCGCGCTGGATTTCAATACATCGAGATCGACGCTTTCCATCATCTTCTTCCTGTTGCCGGGCGACACCGCCGATGCGGGCCGCCGTTCGATGGCGCGATTATGAACCGGCCGCGGCAAGCGTGCAGGCGACGGGGAACGCGCAAAACGGGACAGGGGGAGACGCAGCGGCGAGGAAGGCGGGCAGGGCGGCCCGGGACGGGCCGCCGGCAGGTCGCCGGGCGGACAGATCCGCCCGGCGGGGCGCTCCGTCAGAGCGAGCCCAGGTACTGCGTCAGGGCGCGGATGTTGTTGTCATACGCGTTCGACGTGCCAAGCTCGACGCCGCCGCTGCGCACGTAGTACTCGAACGGCACGGAGCGGGTGCCGAAGAACGGCAGGAAATTGTCCGGTTGCAGCGTCGTGCCGTTCAGGCCGATCGCCCAGTTCCTCGACTTGTACAGCTCGAGCTCGCGGATCGTCGCCTGGACCAGGTTCGTCTCCGACGCGCGAATCGCGGCGATGCGCTGCGTCAGCGTCTCGATGTTCGCCTGGTATGCGCTCGGCTCGCCGACCGAGACGCCACGTGCGCGGACGTAGTAGCTGAACGGCAGGTTGCGTTCGGTGAAGAACGTCAGGAAACCGTCCGGCGCCAGCGTATCCCCGTTCAGCCCGATCGCCCAGTTCTTGCTTTGATAATCCCTGAGCCCCGCGATCGTCTGGTTGGCCGCGTTGATTTCGACCTTCGCCGTGACGTTGACCAATGTATTGCTCATGACAGACCTCTCTGGTTCTTGTTGAACTTCGGACAGGTGCAGCGACATGCCTCCGGACGGAGGCAATACAATACCGGCGACCGGATTATCCGGTTTTGATTTTTATTAATTAATGAGATGCTGAAAATTCGTTTATGAATGCACGGTGAATTTATATTTAATGGAAATGCGCTTAGATGAAATCGAGTGCATCGCGCAGCGCTCGTGCTGCGGCGCAATCCCCGTCTGGCGTGGGCTGGGCGGATTCGTGCGGTCAGCCGACCTGAATACTAGTTTGGCGGATGCAAGAGTTCAATGTCGGTCGCGCGATTATTTTGTGCTATTCATATTCAATTCAATCGCATTACGTTTTTAATCGATTAATTCTCTGATCTGAATCGAATATGCCGGCATTCGAAAAACAGCCAATGGGAACGGGAATTGACGCGCGGATCGTTGCAGGAAAGGCAACGTGGCGGCGTGACGCGTGAAGGAAGGGCGGGGAGGGGGCGGGGCCGGTATCCGGCCCCGCGGCTGCGCACCGTGCCGCGTGCGGCACGGCGGCGCTCAGTGCGCGTCGTGGTGACCGTGCGCGAGCTTCGAGTGGTGGCGGGAGTACACGAAGTAGATCACGAGGCCGATCACGAGCCAGATGCCGAACGCGGCCCACGTGACGGGTCGCAGGTTCAGCATCAGGAACAGGCACGACGCGACCGCGAGGATCGGCACCACGGGCACGCCGGGGCAGCGGAACGCACGCGGCAGGTCGGGGTGCGTGCGACGCAGCACGAGCACGGCGATCGACACCATCGAGAACGCCGCGAGCGTGCCGATGTTGATCAGTTCGGCGAGCACGTTGAGCGGCACGAGCGCGGCGATCAGCCCGAAGAACAGGCCGACGAGCCAGGTCGTCAGGAACGGCGTCGCGTAGCGCGGGTGCACGCGCGACAGCGCCGCGGGCAGCAGCCCGTCGCGCGACATCGCGAAGATCACGCGCGTCTGGCCGTAGCTCATCACGAGGATCACGGTCAGCATGCCGAGCACGGCGCCGAGATCGATGAAGCCCGCGACCCACGTCTCGCCGGCCATCTGCAGCGCGTACGAGATCGGGTGCGAGATGTTCGCGTACTGGGCCGATGGCACGATGCCGGTCGCGACCGCGGCGACCGTTACGTACAGCACCGCGCACACCGCGAGCGACGCGATGATGCCGATCGGCAGGTCGCGTTTCGGATTCTTCACTTCCTCGGCGGCGGACGACACCGCGTCGAAGCCGATGAACGCGAAGAACATCACGGCCGCCGCGCCGAACACGCCGTTCCAGCCGTGCGGCATGAACGGCTTCCAGTTCGCGGGCGTCACGTGGAACAGGCCGACCGCGATCACGAGCAGCACGACCGACACCTTGATGAACACCATGATGTTGTTGATGCGGGTCGACTCGCGGATGCCGATCGACAGCAGCGTCGTGATCACGATCATCACGAGGAACGCGGGCAGGTTGAACCACGTGACGACGCCCGGCACCGCGCCGGGCGCCGCCGTCAGCACGGTGGGCAGCGACAGCCCGAAGCCCTGCAGCAGCGACTGCAGGTAGCCCGACCAGCCGACCGACACGGCCGACGACGCGAGGCCGTATTCGAGCATCAGGTCCCAGCCGATGATCCACGCGACGAGTTCGCCGAGGGTGGCATACGAATACGTGTAGATCGAACCGGCGACGGGGATCGTCGACGCGAATTCCGCGTACGACAGCGCCGCGAGGCCGCACGCGATCGCGGCGATCACGAACGACAGCATCAGCGCGGGGCCGGCCTGCACGGCGCCGGTACCGGTCAGCACGAAGATGCCGGTGCCGATGATCGCGCCGATGCCGAGGAAGGTGAGGTCGATCGCGCCGAGCGCTTTCTTGAGCCCGGCGGCATGCGCGCCGGCGATCATGCGATCGACGTTTTTCTTGCGGAAGAGTGACATTGCGGATGAATCGCCAGCGCGCGCGGGCGCGATAGCGCTGACTGAGTGAAAACCCGCGATTTTAGCCGATTTGGCGCGCAAAACCCGTTGCGGCGCAGCGGCGCCTCGAGAAATCGTCCGATAAAACAAGCGCTTGCGCGCCAGACGGGCGGCAGCGGGCGGCGGCGCGGCATGCGCCGCGTCGCCGGGCCGGACGAATCGGGCAGGGCGGCGAAATCAGGCGCCGGCCGTGGGCGCCATGTCGACGAGCCGGTTGCTCATCACGTAGAACGTGAGTTCCGCATTGTTCGACAGCCGCATCTTCTCGAGCAGCCGCGACCGGTACACGCTCACCGTCTTCACGGACAGCGACAGCGTGTTCGCGATGTCGGTGAGCCGCTTGCCCGACGCGAGCATGCACAGCGTCTGGTATTCGCGGTCGGACAGCTTCTCGTGCGGAAGCGGCTCGTTCTCGAACGACACGTATTCGGCGAGCGCCTCGGCCATCGCGGGGCTCACGTACTTGCGGCCGGCCGCGACCTGCTGGATCGCGCAGATCATCTGCGCGGCGTTGACCGTCTTCGACAGATAGCCGGCGGCGCCGGCCTTCAGCGCGCGTACCGCGTACTGATCCTCGCGGTACATCGAGAACATCAGCACCGGCGTGCGCGGCAGCTTGCGCTTGAGGCGCTTGAGCACTTCGATGCCGTTCGTGTCCGGCAGCGAGATGTCGAGCAGGATCACGTCGAATTCCTGCTTGTCGACGGCGGCCATGGCGTCGCCGCCGTTCTCGGCCTCGGTGACGTCGCGAGCGACGCCACGGTCGATCAGCAACTGGCGGATCCCTTGCCGGACGATCGCGTGATCGTCCACGAGCAGGATGTTCAGGCTCATGACGACCTCACGAAAGCGACGCGCGGCGGGCCGCGACGGGCACCGCGAGCAGCGAATCCCAAGCGAAGCGCGCGGTGACGCGCGTGCCGTGGCCGGTTTCCGGCGTGGCCGTCTCGAAGCTGCCGCCGAACGCCTCGCAGCGGGCGCGCATGCCGGCGAGACCGTAGCCGGGGCGGCGGCGCCGGGAGAAACCGGTCCCATCGTCGGAGACAATCAGTGACAGGTGCGTGCCGTCGGTGGCGATCCGCACGTCGACCGACGTCGCGCGTGCGTGCTTCGCGACGTTCGACAACGCTTCCTGCGCGACGCGGAACACCGCGAGCGCGCTGGCGCCGGCGATTTGCGTCAGGCGCGCGTCGGCCGCACAGACGAAGCTGGTGTGCAGGCCCGTGCGTGCCGCGTGGGTGTCGGCCCACGACGAGAGCGCGCCGACCAAGCCTGCGTCGAGCGCCGGCGTGTCGCGCTCGTCGATCAGCCGGCGATTCGCGTCGGTCGCGGCGTCGAGCGCCTGCTGCGCAAGCGCCAGCGCGCGCAGGCAACCCTCCGGCGCATCGGCCGGCAGCCACGCTTGAACGTTTGCGAGCGCGAAACGCGCGGCGGTGAGTTCGGCGCCGAGCCCGTCGTGCAACTCGCCGGCCAGATGACGGCGGGCCGCTTCGTCGGCGGCGAGCAACTGGGCAGACAGCGCTGCGATCCGCGCGGCGCGGGCGTCGCGTTTCGACGCGGCGTCGGTAATGGGCGGAGTCGCGACGCAGCCTGGCATGCGCTGTTGCGACGGGAACGGGGCGTGGGCGCCCAAGGGCGCGTTAAGCGACGTATCCATGACTCTCCCTGCTGTCAGAAGCGGTTCAGACACCGGCTGGCTGCGTGGATCGGCTGCCGTTTCGATGACGGTCGCCGCCAGAGAATTGCCCCCTGCCGAGGTAACAAAAGTTACGTCTTGTAACACTTGCATCCGACCCTTTCACTGTCATCCGAACGGCAACCACGCGCGGCGAATAATATCTCAAAATTTCTGAAAAGGTCATGTCGGGCGGACATTTAAGGGTAAATGTGAACAATCGGAATGAACGTGTTGTAGGAAAAACACTGACACCCGAGCACCGGACGATGACGTATCCAAATGTAACTATTTGAGATGAGATGATCCCAACTTGTTACGAATTCGCCAAGTAGGGACGAAAAAAAACCGGAGCTTTCGCTCCGGTTCTTGATGGTGCGCAAATTTGGGGATCGATCAGTCCACGAACGCGCGCTCGATCACGTAGTGGCCCGGCGCGCTGTTCTTGCCTTCGACGAGGCCGGCCTGCTTCAGCAGGTCGGTCGTATCCTTCAGCATCGCGGTGCTGCCGCACAGCATCACGCGGTCGTTTTCCGGCGAGAACGGCGGGACGCCGAGATCCGTGAACAGCTTGCCCGTTGCGATCAGGTCGGTGATCCGGCCTTCGTTGTCGAACGCTTCGCGCGTGACCGTCGGGTAGTAGACGAGCTTTTCCTTGATGATGTCGCCAAGGTACTCGTGGCCCGGCAGGTCATGCTTGATGTAGTCCATGTACGCGAGTTCGCCCTTCAGGCGGCACGTGTGCGTCAGGATCACCTTGTCGAAGCGCTCGTAGATGTCCGGATCGCGGATGATCGACATGAACGGCGCGAGGCCCGTGCCCGTCGACAGCATCCACAGCGTCTTGCCCGGCAGCAGGTTGTCGGCGACCAGCGTGCCCGTCGGCTTCTTGCCGATCAGCACCGTGTCGCCCACCTTCAGGTGCTGCAGGCGCGACGTCAGCGGGCCGTTCTGCACCTTGATGCTGAAGAATTCGAGATGCTCTTCGTAGTTCGGGCTGACGATCGAGTAGGCACGCGCGAGCGGCTTGCCGTCGACCTCGAGGCCGACCATCGTGAATTCGCCGTTGTTGAAGCGCAGGCTCGCCTCACGGGTGCAGGTGAAGCTGAACAGCGTGTCGGTCCAGTGATGGACGGATTGGACGGTGGCGGTGTCGTATTTGCTCATGGCTTTGAAAACGGACGCGCGTAGCGAACGCGAGTAACGGGCCCAAAAACGGGCAAAAAACCGAGTGCGACGGCCCGATCACGGATCGGCCGGCCGGCGCGTCGGACACGCGCCTTCTCGATGACAGACGATTGAGGAACTCGTTATTTTACCCTGTTGACGCGGATCGCGGGCTTGACCCCCGTGGCCGCGCGGATTTGGCGCAACGAATCATTTCAATCAGCTTTCGGTTTGTCAGCGCTCGGCCGCGAGTTTCGCGCCCAGGCCGACGAGCGCCACGCCGCACAGCGCGTCGAGCGGGCGCCGCACGCGCCGGTAGCCGCGTTGCGCGCGCGGGCTCGCGAACAGGTAGGCGACGCACGAATACCAGCCGGCCGACAGCCCGCCGATCGTCACCAGCACCGCACCGTTGAACCACAGCGGCACGTGCGCGGGCAGCATCGCCGCGAACACGCTGGTCCAGAACGCGCACGATTTCGGGTTCGTCAGGCACGTGAACAGCCCGCTGCGATAGGCGCGCAGATAGTCGCGCGCGTGCGGCGCGGCCAGCGGCGCGCGTTCGTCGGGCGCGTCGGCCGGCGCCGGATCGCGGCGCACGCCCGAGCGCAGCAGCTTGAAGCCGAAATACACGAGGTACACGGCGCCGCCGATCCGGATCGCCTCGTATAGCCATTCGACCTGGTGCAGCACAGCCGCGAGTCCGAGCATCGCGAGCGTCGCCCACGCGACCGACGCGGTGCCGACGCCGAGCGCCGATGCGGCGCCGAGGCTGCGCCGACCTGCGAGCGACAGTTGCGAAATCATGAAGAAATTCGGGCCGGGGGTGATCGCCGCGACGAGATAGACGGCGGCGATTTGCAGCAGGATCGGCAGGTAGGTCATGGCGGCGCGGCGGCGGGGCTTGGCGGAATGGGCAACGCGTCAATGTAGCGCGCGCCGTGCCGCCGCGCTTTGGCGGTGCGCAATCCGGCTGATCGCGGGCCGAGGCCGGGAACGTTATTGCGGATCGAGGCGCAGCCGCGCGATGTACGGCAGGTGGTCCGACAGCCACGCGGCCTCGCCGGACGGGGCGCGCCATTCGAGCGGCGTCAGCCCGCGCACGAACATCTTGTCGAGCGCGAGCGCCGGCGAGAACGCGGGGAACGTGCGGCCCGATTCGCCGAGCAGCGTCGCGACCTCGGACAGCCCGATCTCGCCGAACAGTGCGACCGAGTCGTTGCGCCAGTCGTTGAAGTCGCCGGCGAGCATCAGCGGGCCGTCGCCTGCGTTGCGCACGATCCAGTGCGCGATCCAGTGCATCTGGCGCAGCCGCGCGGCGCGGGTGAGCGCGAGGTGCGCGCACAGCAGCGTGACCGGGCGCGCGCCCGCGAGCGTCGCGCGCGCGACCAGCAGCCCGCGCCGCTCGAAGCGGTGCGCGGAGATGTCCCAGCGGCCGCCGAGATCGAGCGGGTGCGGCGACAGGATCGCATTGCCGTGCCGCCACGACGGCTTGAACACGTTCGGCCCGAGCGCGATCTGCCAGTCGAGCGCATGCGCGATCTCGGTGGCCTGGCAGTGCCAGACGTCGTCGACCGCGTCGTCCATCGGCGCGCCGAAGCCGGGCGCGAGCATCGGGCGCGGCATGCGGCGCGCCATCGCTTCCTGCAGGAAATACACGTCGGCGTGCGTCGACTGCATCCAGTTGCGCATCGCGTTCCACGCGGTGAAGCCGAGCGGCGAGCGACCCTTGTGCAGGTTCCAGCTCACCGCGGTGATTTCGTCGGGTGCGGCGTGCGGTTCGGCGAACGGCAGGGACAGGGCATCGGCGGACATGACGCTCAATCCTTCGCGACGTGCGCACGCACGCGGTACACGAGGTGCGGATGCTGTTCGACGAGCGTCCAGTCGGTCCACGCGTCGCCGCCGACCGTCAGGCCCGGGTGACTCGCGACGATTTGCCGCGGCGAAGCGGGCACGCACGGATCGGCCGGCTTCGCGCCTTCGTCGTCGATCGTTTCCTGCACGTCGAGCGCGAGCGACACCGTGTTCGCGCCGGCATCGACGGCGAGCGGCGCGACCGTCACCGAGCGCGAGCGCTCGGTCGGCACGACGCGCGCGGCATTGCCGCAGCCGACCGGCACGGCGGACGGATAGCGATGGGTATCGGTACGGGCCTGACCCACGGTGGTGCGCTGCTGGAATGTGTCGATGGTCTGACCGTCGCGCACGACCTGGATCTCCCACGCGACGGAAGCCGGCGCGGGGCTCTGCGCATGGGCGGCGAGCGCGACGCTCGCGAGCAGGATGGCCAGGCCGTGTTTCAGCATGAAACGTCTCCGGAAACGCGGAATAGCGGGGAACGGACGCACATCTTACGCCCGATCGATTTCGATCGCGATGTGACAGGACGCGCCGCGGCAGGTTCGCCGCACGATGCGGTCCTGTTCGAAAGGTAGGGGCGCGTCATGCGTTTTCAAGCGAAAAAGCGCGTGAACTCGGCGACCGGCGCGCGCTCGGTGACGAGGCGGTTCTCGATCGCGTCGGGGTCCGCATGGCCGAGCGACATCCCGCAGACCAGCTGTTCGTTGGCGGGAATGCCGAGGTGTTCGGTGACGATCCGGTGAAACGGCACGAACGCGGCTTGCGGGCAGGTATCGAGCCCGCGTGCACGTGCGGCCGTCATCACGCCCTGCAGGAACATCCCGCAGTCGAGCCATGCGCCGTAGGTCATCACGCGGTCGAGCGTGAAGAACAGTGCGACCGGTGCATCGAAGAAGCGGAAGTTGCGTGCGTGCTGCGCATGCATGCGCGCCTTCTCGTCGCGGCCGATGTTCAACAGGCCGTACAGGTCCCAGCCGACCTTGCGGCGCCGGTCGATATAGGGCGACACCCATTCGCGCGGGTAGTAGTCGTACTCGGCGACATATTTTTCGTCGCGCGCGGGATCGTCGTGGGCCGCGGTAAGCGCGGCGGCGAGTGCATCGCGCGTGGCGCCGGTCGCGACGTACACGCGCCACGGCTGGATGTTGGTGCCCGACGGCGCGCGACTCGCGGTTTCGAGGATCGCCTCGATCGTGTCGCGCGGCACGGGTGTCGGCAGGAATGCACGGATCGCGCGGCGCGACGTGAGCGCCGCGTCGACGGCGTCGATCGTATCGGCATCGACGCGCGGGAAAGCAGTGGGGACGGACATCGGCATACCTTCGGGACGGGCCGATGCGCCGCGCGGGCGCCGTCGGCGAGGCCGGTGCGGCGGGTGGGTGAACCGACGATGATACGCCGCGGCGCGCCGGCATGCAGCGCGCGCGGGTGTTAGCAGCAGACGCGCGCGGCTGCTTGCTTGCGCGGGGATGCGGGATCGCTACACTGAAATCGTAAGGGTCTGATGGTCATGTGACAGCAAGCGGCAGCGAGGTTGGTATGACGACGGCGATGGTGAAACAGGAACTGGCGGTGGCGTCCTTCAGCACGGTGTACGACCTCGAACAGGTCGAGACGGCGCTGAGCGACCTGAACGAGAGCGCGAGCGACGCACTGCGCGCGACCTACGAAAAGATGCTCAAGACGGGCAACCTGCGCTTCTGTGTGAAGCCGAACCGGATGCCGTCGTTCGACGCGCTCGGCGAGACATTGCCCAATTTCGCCGAGCCGCTCGACGACGTGCGCAAGCAGGTCGCGCTGTGCCTCGAAACGGACGACCGGCTCGAACTGATGCCGATCCTGTTGCTCGGGCCCCCGGGCATCGGCAAGACGCACTTCGCGAAGGCGCTCGCGCAACTGCTCGGCACCGCGTACCACTACGTACCGATGAGTTCGCTGACGGCCGGCTGGATCCTGTCGGGGGCATCGTCGCAATGGAAGAACGCGAAGCCCGGCAAGGTGTTCGATGCGCTCGTGAACGGCAGCTACGCGAACCCGGTGATCGCGGTCGACGAGATCGACAAGGCCGGCAGCGATGCGCAGTACGATCCGCTCGGCGCGCTGTACGCGTTGCTCGAGCACGACACCGCGCGTGCGTTCATCGACGAATTCGCGGAAGTGCCGATCGATGCGGGCAACGTGATCTGGGTCGCGACCGCGAACGACGCACACGCGATTCCGGAGCCGCTGCTGAACCGGATGAACGTGTACGAGATCGAGCCGCCCGATGCGGCCGGCGCGCGCCGGATCGCGCAGACGATCTACGACGAGATCCGCACGTCGCATGCGTGGGGGCGGCGCTTCCCGGACACCCTCGGCGACGATGCGCTCGACGTGCTGGCCGCGACCCCGCCGCGCACGATGCGCCGCGCGCTGTTGCACGCATTCGGCGCCGCGCGGCTCGACGGCCGCGATGCAATCGGGCCGCGTGACATCCGCGCCGACGAGGGGGCCGCGAAGCGCCGGCCGATCGGCTTCTGAGCGAGCGGCGCGCGCACGGTGGCAGCCGGCGCGCGCCGTGCCGTGCGTCGTACGTCATGCACGGCGTCGTCGCGATACGCCGCACGACCTTCGGCAAGCGGATGAACCGGGACGTACAATTCTCTTCTCTCCCCTCGACGCGCTAGCGGCGCGAAACGTCATGGAGCAGATGGATTGTGTCGTGATCGGCGCGGGTGTCGTCGGTCTTGCGATTGCGCGCGAACTGGCCGCGCGCGGGCGCGAAACGCTCGTGCTCGAGGCTGCCGATGCAATCGGCACCGGTACGAGTTCGCGCAACAGCGAAGTGATCCATGCGGGGCTCTACTATCCGCGCGGGTCGCTGAAGGCGACGTCGTGCGTGCACGGGCGCGACCTGCTGTACGAATTCTGCGAGACGCATCACGTGCCGCACCGGCGTGCCGGCAAGCTGCTCGTCGCCACGAGCGCCGCGCAGGTGAAGCAGTTGAAGGCAATCGCCGCACGCGCGGCCGAAAACGGCGTGCTCGACCTGATGCCGCTCACGCGCGCCGAGGCGCAGACGCTCGAGCCCGCGCTCGAATGCGTCGAGGCGCTGTTCTCGCCGTCCACCGGCATCGTCGACAGCCACCAGCTGATGCTCGCGCTGCTCGGCGACGCGGAGCGCGACGGCGCGGTGTGTGCGCTGAAATCCCCGGTCGAATCGATCGACGTGCTGCGCGGCGGGCGCTTCGTCGTGCGCACGGGCGGCGACGCGCCGACCGAGATCGAGGCCGCCTGCGTGATCAACAGCGCGGGCCTCGGCGCCCAGGCGCTGGCGCGCCGCACGCGCGGCCTCGACCCGCGCTGGGTGCCGCCGCTCTATCTCGCGCGCGGCAACTACTTCAGCCTGTCGGGGCGCGCACCGTTTTCGCACCTGATCTACCCGATGCCCGACCGCGCGGGGCTCGGCGTGCACCTGACGCTCGATCTCGGCGGGCAGGCGCGCTTCGGCCCGGACGTCGAATGGGTCGATACGCTGTGCTACGAAGTCGATCCCGCGCGCGCGACCGCGTTCTACGCGTCGATTCGCGCATTCTGGCCGGGCTTGCCCGACGACGCGCTGCAGCCGGCATACGCGGGCATCCGGCCGAAAGTCGCGGGGCCCGGCGAGCCGCCGGCCGATTTCATCGTGCAGGGCGCCGCGCAGCATGGCGTGCGCGGTCTCGTGAACCTGTTCGGCATCGAGTCGCCGGGGCTCACCGCGTCGCTCGCGCTTGCACAGCGCGTGGGCGACATGGCGGCCTACCGCTGACGCGGCGCGCACTCGCCCGGCGTGTCGAATTTCTTATCTATGACATTTCGGCGCGCACAACCATTCGCTTGAGCGTTATTCTGTCGAACGGCTGTCGCCAGAACAGCTTTCAAACCGATAACGTTGGAGCGAGTCCCCCATGAAAACATCCCGTCGGAGTTTCCTGATCACGAGCATTGGTGCCGTGTCCGCGCTGGCGCTGTCGCGCGAAGCGCTGGCCGATGCGCCGATGCTCACGGAGAGCGACCCGACCGCGACGGCACTCGGCTACAAGGCCGATGCCACGAAGGTCGACAAGGCGAAGTACCCGAAATACGCGGCAGGCCAGGATTGCGCGGCCTGCATGCTGTACCAGGGCAAGAAGGGCTCGGCCTCGGGCCCGTGCGGCGCCTTCCCCGGCAAGCAGGTGTCGGCGAAGGGCTGGTGCAGCGCCTTCTCGAAGATGGGTTGAGGGCCATGCGGCATCGTGCGATGCCGCATTGTGGCGAAAACCGCAAAACGCCCGCCGTCGATGGATGGCGGGCGTTTTTTATTGCTTGAAAACGGTTCCGTCGCTTTCTACACTCGCTGCAAACCAGCGCGCCGCGGGCACCCTGCGCGCCGCGCAGCCCGACACGGCGAACTGACGAGAACGAGGCACGCATGGCGACGATTGCGAATTCAACGAAAACGACGCGGCCCGAGCGTGCGCTGAACCGGCGAGCGGTCGCGGCCGCCGTGATCGGCAACGCGCTCGAGTGGTACGACTTCACGGTGTTCGGCTTCATGACGGTCGTGATCGCCGAGCTGTTCTTCCCGACCTCCAGCGAATATTCGTCGCTGCTGCTGACCACCGCGACGTTCGGCGTCGCGTTCTTCATGCGCCCGATCGGCGGCATCGTGTTCGGGCTGTACGCGGATCGCGCCGGCCGCAAGGCCGCGCTGTCGCTCGTGATCCTGCTGATGACGGCCGGCATCTTCCTGCTCGCGGTCGCGCCGCCGTATGCGGCGATCGGCATCGGCGGCCCGATCCTGATCGTGCTCGGCCGTCTGCTGCAAGGCTTCTCCGCGGGCGGCGAATTCGGCAGCGCGACGGCGCTGCTGATCGAGGCGGCGCCATTCTCGAAACGCGGCTTCTACGGCAGCTGGCAGATGGCGAGCCAGGCGGCCGCGCTGCTGATCGGCGCGCTCGTCGGCGCGGCCGTCACGCGCGGGCTGTCGCACGACGCGCTGCGCAGCTGGGGCTGGCGCGTGCCGTTCATCCTCGGGCTCGTGATCGGCCCGATCGGTTTCTACATCCGCCGCCATCTCGCCGATTCCGAAGCGTTCCTGCATGCGCAGCAAAGCGCGCGCCGCGCGACGCTCGGCGAAGTGTTCACGCGCCACCCGCGCGAAGTGCTGTGCGGGCTCGGCTCCGTGATCGCGCTGACGGTGACGATCTACGTGCTGATCAGCTATCTGCCGACCTTCGCGGTGAAGCAGCTGAAGCTGCCCTACGCGGAATCGTTCTACGCGGTGATCGTCGGCAACCTGCTGCTGATGGTGCTGTCGCCGATCGCAGGCGCGTGGTCGGATCGCATCGGCCGCAAGGGGCTGTCGCTGTGGTCGCTGGTGCTGACGCTCGCGCTGATGTATCCGCTGTTCGCATGGCTCGACGCGGCGCCGAGCATCGCGCGGCTGATCGCGGTGCAGGCCGTGCTGTCGGTCACGCTCGCGGGCTACTACGGGCCGTTCGGCGCGATGATCGCCGAGCTGTTTCCGGCCAACGTGCGCTCGACCGGGCTGTCGATCGCATACAACGTCGCGGTGATGCTGTTCGGCGGCTTCGGGCAGTTCATCGTCACGTGGCTGATCAAGGTCACCGGCACGCCGCTCGCGCCGACCTACTATGTGATGGCCGGGATCGCGCTGTCGATCGTCGCGGTCGCGTTCGTGCCCGCGCGCAGCGCCGATCTCGACGCGCCGGCGTGACGACATGACGATTTGAAGACGATCAACGGATCGTTTCGTAAAACGCAATGATGTGCTGCGGGACACGGGAAAACGGGGCATCGAGCCTTCGTGTTCGCGCCCGAATTGTTTAGTTGTCGAACGAAACTTGCGCGAGATGAACGGAATTGTCGTTCGCGCGCGTTGTCGCATTTTTTACCCACACTAAACATCCGCAAAAACCCGCGCGGGCATCTAGAAGAGTTTTTTCTCCAGCTTGTTGCCACATCGTTAGCTCAAGTAATATCCGCGTACACCGGCCCCGGGCGGCCGGTTCCGATCTGGAGACCTGGAGGAAACATGGAATACAACCGTCTGTTGCACACCCTGCGTGTTACCGCCATGGCAGGCGTGGCAGCGGCATCGCTCGGCGTCGCGGGTTCTGCATTCGCACAGATCCCGAACAAAACGCTCGTCTACTGCTCAGAAGGCAGCCCGGCGGGTTTCGATTCCGCGCAATTCACGACCGGCGTCGATTTCACCGCCGCCACGTTCACCGTCTACAACCGCCTCGTCGAATTCGAGCGCGGCGGCACGAAGGTCGAGCCGGGTCTTGCCGAGAAGTGGGATGTGTCGCCGGACGGCAAGGTGTACACGTTCCACCTGCGCCATGGCGTGAAGTTTCACACGACCGACTTCTTCAAGCCGACGCGTGAATTCAACGCTGACGACGTGCTGTTCACGTTCCAGCGCATGCTCGATCCGAACCAGGCGTTCCGCAAGGCGTACCCGGTGTCGTTCCCGTACTTCACCGACATGGGCCTCGACAAGCTGATCACGAAGGTCGAGAAGGTCGATCCGTACACCGTGAAGTTCACGCTCGCCGAGCCGAATGCGCCGTTCATCCAGAACATGGCGATGGAATTCGCGTCGATCCTGTCGGCCGAATACGGCGACCAGCTGATGAAGGCCGGCAAGGCCGCCGACATCAACCAGAAGCCGATCGGCACGGGCCCGTTCATCTTCCGCAGCTACACGAAGGACGCGACGATCCGATTCGATGGCAATCCTGATTACTGGAAGAAGGGCGAAGTGAAGATCTCGAAGCTGATCTTCTCGATCACGCCTGATCCGGGCGTGCGCGTGCAGAAGATCAAGCGCAACGAATGCCAGGTGATGAGCTATCCGCGTCCGGCCGACATCGCGACGCTGAAGGCCGATACGGGCGTCGACATGCCGTCGCAGGCAGGCTTCAACCTCGGCTATCTCGCGTACAACGTCGAGCACAAGCCGGTCGACAAGCTCGAGGTGCGTCAGGCACTCGACATGGCGATCAACAAGAAGGCGATCCTCGAGTCCGTCTACCAGGGCGCCGGTCAGGCTGCTTCCGCGCCGATGCCGCCGACCCAATGGTCGTACGACAAGAACCTGAAGATGCCCGCGTACGACACCGCGAAGGCGAAGGCGCTGCTCGCGAAGGCCGGCTTCCCGAACGGTTTCGAGATCACGCTGTGGGCGATGCCCGTGCAGCGCGCGTACAACCCGAACGCCCGCCTGATGGCCGAGATGATCCAGGCCGACTGGGCGAAGATCGGCGTGAAGGCGAAGATCGTCACGTACGAGTGGGGCGAGTACATCAAGCGCGCGCACTCGGGCGAGCAGGACACGATGCTGATCGGCTGGACCGGCGACAACGGCGATCCGGACAACTGGCTCGGCACGCTGCTCGGCTGCGAGGCGATCAAGGGCAACAACTTCTCGCACTGGTGCTACAAGCCGTTCGACGAGCTGATCCAGAAGGGTCGCACGACGACGGGCCAGGATGCGCGGACGAAGCTCTACACGCAGGCTCAGCAGATCTTCGCGCAACAGCTGCCGTTCTCGCCGATCGCGAACTCGACGGTCTACCAGCCGGTTCGCAAGAACGTGGTCGACATGCGTATCGAGCCGCTTGGCTATGCTCGCTTCGACGGTGTTAGCGTGAAGTAACACGCCTGTCGTAAGCTGTCGCGAAGACCGGCTAATTCATCCGGCGGCGGGAGGCCAAAAGCTTCCCGTCGCCGGTCGCACATTTCCCACAAGAAAATACGAGACGCATCATGTTCACATTCGTGTTGCGCCGCGTGGGGATGGTGATCCCGACCTTCATCGGTATCACCATCCTGGCGTTTGCGCTGATTCACCTGATACCGGGCGACCCCATCGAAGTGATGATGGGCGAGCGCGGCGTCGATCCCGCGATGCACGCGGAGGCGATGAAACGCCTCGGGCTCGACCAGCCGCTGCCCATGCAGTACCTCCACTACATCGGCCGGGCGCTGCATGGCGACCTCGGCACGTCGATCATCACCAACACGAGCGTGGCGGGCGAGTTCTTCGCGCGCTTCCCGGCGACCGTCGAGCTGTCGCTGTGCGCACTCGTGTTCGCGCTCGCGGTCGGGCTGCCGGCCGGCGTGATCGCCGCATTGCGGCGCGGCTCGGTCGTCGACCATGGCGTGATGGGCACCGCGCTCACCGGCTACTCGATGCCGATCTTCTGGTGGGGGCTGATCCTCATCATGGTGTTTTCGTCATACCTCGGCTGGACGCCCGTGTCGGGGCGCATCGCCGTCGAATACGACTTCCCGCACCCGACGGGTTTCATGCTGATCGACGCGCTGCTCGCGCCGGACGAAGGCTCGTTCAAGTCGGCGGTCAGTCACCTGATCCTGCCCGCGATCGTGCTCGGCACGATCCCGCTCGCGGTGATCGCGCGGATGACGCGCTCGTCGATGCTCGAAGTGCTGCGCGAGGACTACATCCGCACCGCGCGCGCGAAGGGGCTGTCGCCCGCGCGCGTGGTCGTCGTGCATGCGCTGCGCAATGCGCTGATCCCGGTCGTCACCGTGATCGGCCTGCAGATCGGCACGCTGCTCGCGGGCGCCGTGCTGACCGAGACGCTCTTTTCGTGGCCCGGTGTCGGCAAGTGGCTGATCGATGCGATCGGCCGCCGCGACTATCCGGTCGTGCAGGGCGGCATCCTGCTGATCGCGACGCTCGTGATCGTCGTGAACCTGGTCGTCGACCTGCTGTACGGCGTGCTGAATCCGCGCATCCGCCACACGAGGTAATCCCATGAGCAATCTGCAAAATACCCTGCCGACCGAATCCGCGCCGGCCGGCGGCCGTGCGCTCGCGCTGCGCGAGTTCTGGGCCAACTTCTCTCGCAACCGCGGCGCCGTCGGCGCCGGCATCGTCGTGCTCGTGCTGATCCTGGTCGCGCTGCTTGCCCCGCTGCTCGCGCCGCACAGCCCGGTCGAGCAATACCGCGACTTCGTGAAGATCCCGCCCGCGTGGCTCGAAGGCGGCAACTGGAAATTCATCCTAGGCACCGACGAAGCGGGCCGCGACATTCTTTCGCGGCTGATGTTCGGCGCGCGGATGTCGTTCTGGATCGGCTTCGTGTCGGTCGTGCTCGCGCTGATCCCCGGCATCGTGCTCGGGCTCGTCGCCGCGTTCTTCCAGAAGTGGGCCGACACGCCGGTGATGCGCATCATGGACGTGCTGCTCGCGCTGCCGTCGCTGCTGCTCGCGGTCGCGGTCGTCGCGATCATCGGCCCGGGCCTCACCAACACGATGTTCGCGATCGCGATCGTCGCGCTGCCGGCCTACGTGCGTCTGACGCGCGCGTCGGCGCTCGGCGAGCTGCAGAAGGAGTACGTGACGGCGTCGCGCGTGGCCGGTGCCGGCACGCTGCGCCTGATGTTCTCGCAGGTGCTGCCGAACTGCACGGCGCCGCTGATCGTGCAGGCGACGCTCGGCTTCTCGTCGGCGATCCTCGACGCGGCCGCGCTCGGCTTCCTCGGCCTCGGCGTGCAACCGCCGACCGCGGAGTGGGGCGCGATGCTGGCTTCCGCGCGCGACTACATCGACAACGCATGGTGGATCGTGACGATGCCGGGCCTGTCGATCCTGATTTCGGTGCTCGCGATCAACCTGCTCGGCGACGGGCTGCGTGACGCGCTCGACCCCAAGCTGAAACGGATGGCGTGACCATGAACAATCTTCTGACGATCCGCAATCTCGCGGTGAACTTCAACGGCCTGCCCGCGGTCGACCGGATCAACCTGTCGATCGCGCCGGGCGAGGTGGTGGGCGTCGTCGGCGAATCGGGCTCGGGCAAGAGCGTGACGATGATGGCGCTGATGGGCCTGATCGACGCGCCGGGCAAGGTGACGGCCGACGAGGTCACCTTCAACGGTGTCGACCTGCTGAAGGCGTCGCCGAAAGCGCGCCGCAAGATCGTCGGCAAGGACATCGCGATGGTGTTCCAGGACGCGCTGACGAGCCTGAACCCGAGCTATACGGTCGGCTACCAGATCAAGGAAGTGCTGAAGCTGCACGAGGGCCTGCGCGGCGACGCGCTGCACCGGCGCGCGCTCGAGCTGCTCGACCAGGTCGGCATTCCCGATGCGAAGAACCGCATCGCGTCGTTCCCGCACCAGATGTCGGGCGGGATGAACCAGCGCGTGATGATCGCGATGGCGGTGGCGTGCAACCCGAAGCTCCTGATCGCCGACGAGCCGACCACCGCGCTCGACGTGACGATCCAGGCGCAGATCATGGACCTGCTCGTGAAGCTGCAGAAGGAGCGCGGGATGGCGCTCGTGCTGATCTCGCACGACCTGGCCGTGGTGTCGGAGGTCGCGCAGCGCGTGGCGGTGATGTACGCGGGCGAGGTGATCGAGACGAACAGCGTGCCCGACATCTTCCGCGCGCCGCATCATCCGTACACCGAAGCGCTGCTCGCGGCGATTCCCGAGCACAATAAGGGGGCGCGTCGCCTTGCCGCATTGCCCGGCATGGTGCCGGGCCGCGATGATCGCCCGTCCGGGTGCCTGTTCGCGCCGCGCTGCAAGTACGTCGTCGACGACTGCCGCAAGGCGCGGCCGGCGCTCGACACGCTGGTGTCCGGCAACGATGCGATGCGCGCACGCTGCATCAAGCCGCTCAACGTTTCCAACCTCGACCTGACGGGAGGCGCACGATGAATGCAGTCAATCAAACGCGTGCCACGCCGCACGACGAGGAAGCCGTGCTGGTGGCCGACGGACTCGCGAAACACTATTCGGTGAAGCGCGGGATGTTCGGGCAGGGCACGGTGAAGGCGCTGAACGGCGTGTCGTTCTCGCTCAAGCGCGGCAAGACGCTCGCCGTCGTCGGCGAATCGGGCTGCGGGAAGTCGACGCTCGCCCGCCAGCTGACGATGATCGAAACGCCGACGTCGGGCAGCCTGACGATCGACGGCAAGAACGTGGCCGGCGCAAGCCGCGAGACGGTCGCCGACCTGCGCCGCCGCGTGCAGATGGTGTTCCAGAACCCGTTCGCGTCGCTCAACCCGCGCAAGACCGTCGAACAGACGCTTTCCGAGCCGCTCGAGATCAACGCGAACCTGACGGCCGCCGAACGCGCGCAGCGCATCGCGCAGATCATGCGCACGGTCGGCCTGCGGCCCGAGCACGCGAAGCGTTATCCGCACATGTTCTCGGGCGGCCAGCGCCAGCGTGTCGCGATCGCGCGCGCGATGATCCTCGATCCGCGCATCGTCGTCGCCGACGAGCCGGTGTCCGCGCTCGACGTGTCGATCCAGGCGCAGATCCTGAACCTGTTCATGGATCTGCAGGAGCAGTTCAAGACGAGCTACGTGTTCATCTCGCACAACCTGTCGGTGGTCGAGCACGTTGCGGACGACGTGATGGTGATGTACTTCGGCAGCGTCGCGGAGCTGGGCGACAAGGCAACGATCTACGCCCGGCCGCGTCATCCGTACACACGCGCGCTGATGTCGGCGACGCCGGCGATCTTCGAGGAAGACCGCCGCGTGCAGATCAAGCTGCAGGGCGAACTGCCGTCGCCGCTCAATCCGCCGTCAGGCTGCGCGTTCCACCAGCGCTGCCCGTATGCGGTCGAGCGCTGCCGTGCGGAGGAGCCGCAGTTGCGCGAGGTCGACGGCCGGCGCGTAGCCTGCCATCGGGCCGAGGAGGTAGGGGAGGCGAATGCCTGAAGCGTTGGCGGCGCGCGCGTCCGGCGTGCGCCGTGCGGGGGCAAGCAGCGCACGCGTGATGCGCGCGTACCGCTACGCGCGGCGCTGGAGCGTGCGTACCGTCACGGGCGCGGCGCTGGCCGGCGCGTGCGTGGCGGCCAGCCTCGTGGTTCCCGTCGAATCCGCGCGCGCCGAAGGGCGCGCGCCGGCCACTTCACCGATCCATCCGTCGCAAGTCCCGCCGCCCGGCATGAGCCTGCCGGGCTTCCACGCGCCCGCCGTATCGGACGGCACGGTGTCGCGCGGCACCGTGCGCGTGCAGCCCGCGCGCATGCCGTTTTACGTGGCGACCAAGGGCAAGGTCACGCTCTACGTGCTCGGCACGCTGCACACGGGCGACCCATCCGATTACCCGAGCGCGCAGCCGTTCCGGCCGCGCATCCTCGCCGCGCTCGCCGCGTCGCCGACGCTCGCGCTCGAACTGTCGCCCGACGACCTGCTCGAATCGCAGGACGACGTGTCGAAGTACGGCGTATGCCGCTACCCGTGCCTGCAGCGCCTGCTGCCCGAGCCGCTGTGGCAGCGGCTCGCGGCGCGCCTGCGCGGCAATCCGGCCGCGCTCGCCGAGATCCGCAAGATGCGGCCATGGCTCGCGGCGCTCGTCGTCGAGACCTACGATTCGCTGTCGGCCGGCCTGCAGACCGAATACGGCACCGAGGCGCAGTTGCAGAACGTGTTCCTGAAGAAGAAGGGCGGCCGCGTGATCGGGCTCGAGACGCTCGCCGAACAGATGCGCGCGTTCACCGGGCTGACGCTTGCCGAGCAGCGCGAGATGCTCGCGCAGGACATGGTGCAGACGCCCGCGCAGAACGCCGACGACATCAAGGCGCTGCACCGACTGTGGCGAATTGGCGACGCCGATGCGATCTCGGCGTGGGCGGTCGCGAAGGGCGAGCGGCTCGCGCGTTCGAAGGCGTTGTCGGCGTCGATCGACAACAAGATCGTGTACGAGCGCAACCGCCGCTTCGTTGCACGCATGACGGCAATCGCCGCACCGAACCGGCCGCTGTTCGTCGCGATCGGCGCGCTGCATCTGGGCGGCCCGCGCGGCGTGCTCGAATTGTTGCGTCAACAAGGTTACAGCGTCGACGCGAACTGATCGCCGCCGCCGCGCCCGAACCGATCTTCCCCTGTTTGATTGACGTCGTGCGCCCGGCTCAAACGCCTGTATGGGCACGCCGTTCGATAAGGAAAACCCTCAAATCGTCAGAAAATAGCGTTTCAAACGATTGACATCCCGATCTGCCAATATCTATCCTTCGATCCACAAGTTGAAAAAATGAAAAGAATAGAAAAAGTTCTACGGGGTAGCAGAAAATAAAGCGCGGGGTTAGCGCGTTGCCGGCACGTGATGCACGTGCCGGCCGCGGAAGTGTCTGCATGCACGGCGGGGCCAATCATCGTCGGACAACAACAAGGCATGCAGGCCGACTTGCGGGATAATCGACGTTCCGTCGTCCCACCGGGGAAAGGCAGTAATCGGGCGGCGGCGGACGTTTTTTAATCCGGAATATATTTCCGGTCACCGTCGCAAGACGGTTTCGGGGGGCGAATCGACAGACGGCGAAGCCGCAGCGATTGCGCCAACGGAAAAGCGCCACGAGGGCGCTTTTTTCTTTTGTACGACGGATGGTGCGCCCGCTTGCGCGATCGGCCGGATCACGCCCGTTCGTCGGCCTGCAGCATGCCGGGCGCGACCACGTCGACGCCCACCGCCTCGAGCGCGGCGCGAATCCGTTTCGCGAATACCAGCGCATGCGGCCCGTCACCGTGCAGGCAGACGGTCTGCGCATTGAGCATCACCCATTCGCCGTCGATCGCACGCACCTGCCGGCTGCGCACCATGTCCAGCGTGCGCGCGATCATCGTGTCCTCGTCGTCGATCAGTGCGCCGGGCTGGTTGCGCGGCACGAGCGAGCCGTCCGCGCGGTAGCCGCGATCGGCGAACACTTCCTCCACCGCGGCGAGCCCCGCGTGCCGCGCGGCCGCGACGAACACGCTGTTCGCGAGCCCGAACACCGCGAGCGACGGATCGAAATCGCGGATCGCGGACACCACCGCATCGGCGATCATCGGGTCGCGCGCGGCCTGGTTGTACAGCGCGCCGTGCGGTTTCACGTGCGCGATGCGCCCGCCTTCGGCCTGCGTGATCGCCGACAGCGCGCCGAGCTGGTACAGCACGCCCGTGTAAATGTCGCTGGCCGGCAGCTGCATTTCCTTGCGGCCGAAATTCTCCGGATCGTGAAAGCTCGGGTGCGCGCCGATCGCCACGCCTTTCTGCACGGCCCAGCGCACGCAATCGCGCATCGCGTTCGCCCCGCCCGCATGCCACCCGCATGCGATGTTCGCGGACGTCACGAGGTCGAGCAGCGCCTCGTCCGAACCGCATCCTTCGCCGAGATCGGCATTCAGATCGATTTCCATGATGTTCCTCGTCCACGGATTGCGTGGCCCGTCCTCTCTACTGCAACTGCGTTCGGTATTGCTACCGCTATTGTCACGCCGCACGCGACTGGGCGCGGCGGCGCGCTTCCTCGCGCATGTCGATCGCGACGTCGATCTGCCGCAGATAGGCACGTTCCGCGGCCAGCGCGGCGCGCGCGGCGTCGGGTGTCGTGCGCACGAAGCGGATCGGCAGGTTGAGCCGCGCCTGCGCGAGTTTCCACAGGTCCGCACGGATCACCGTGCCGATCTTCGGGTAGCCGCCGGTGGTCTGCGCATCGTGCATCAGCACGATCGGCTGGCCGTTCGGCGGCACCTGGATCGTGCCGGGCAGCACCGCGTGCGACAGCAACTCGGCCGGCCGCTCGCGCACGAGTTCGACGCCGGCAAGCCGATAGCCCATGCGGTTGCTGTTTGCCGTGACAAGCCATTCCTCGTCCCAGAACGCCTGCTGCGAATCGGCGGCGAACGACGCGTAGTCGGGGCCCGGCAGCACGCGCACCGGCATCGCCCACGGCGCATGCGCAGGGCGGTGACGGCGCGGCGGCTCGTCGACGCGCACGAACGCGCACCATGCCGGCGCCTTGACGCCGAATTCGGGTGCGTCGGCCGCGAGGCAACCCATCCCGGCCGGAAGCACGCCGACCGGGAGGCGATCGCCGTCGCGCAGCGCGCGGCCGCCGAGGCCCCCGAAGCGCGATGCGAGATCGGTGCTGCGCGAGCCGAGCATCGGCAGCACGTCGATGCCGCCGGCGATGCACAGGTAGCCGCGCATCCCGCGTTTCGCGGCGGGCAGCACGAGCGTCTGCCCGGCCTCGACCGGCAGGCTCCACCATGAATATACGCGCCGGCCGTCGAGTGTTGCACCGAACTCGGTGCCGGTGATCGCGATGCGGGTCGCGCGTGTGAAGCGGAAGGCGGCCGGACCGATCGTGATCTCGATGGCCGCCGCATCGGGGCGGTTGCCGACCAGCCGGTTGCCGACTTCGAGCGCGAGGCCGTCGAGCGCGCCACCCTGCGCGACGCCGAGATGGCGCGCGCCGCGGCGCCCGAGATCCTGCACGGTGGTCAGCGGGCCGGCTCGCACCACCTCGATGGTGCCCGGTGCGTTGCTCTGGGTCATCGTGCGTCGACTCCCGCGATGGTGAAGCGGACTCGGTCGCCGGGCAGCAGCAGCGTCGGCTGCGGCCGCGCCGGATCGAACAGCACGTGCGACGTGCGGCCGATCAGTTGCCAGCCGCCGGGCGACGTGGTCGGGTAGATGCCCGTCTGCGCACCGCCGATGCCGACCGAGCCGGCCGGCACCTCGAGGCGCGGCGCCGCGCGGCGCGGCATGTGCAGCGCGGCGTCGAGCCCGCCGAGATACGCGAAGCCCGGCTGGAACCCGACGAAGAACACGACGTAGGCGCCGGCCGCGTGGCGCGCGACGACCTCGTCGGCCGACAGGCCGGTATGGGCGGCGACGGCCGGCAGATCGGGGCCGGCGGCGCCGCCGTACTCGACCGGGATCTCGACCTCGCGGCCGTCCGCGTGTTCGACGTCGGCGGTCTCCCACGCGTCGCGCAGCGCCGGCGTGAGCGACTCGGCCGTCGTGGCGAGCGGGTCGAATACGATCGTCAGGTTGTTCATGCCGGGCACGACGTCGATCACGTCGGGCCACGCGCGCGCGACCGCGGCAACGGCCCAGACGCGGCGCTGGCAATCGAGCGTGGCGGGCGGCGGCACCTCGCAGACGAGGGCGGCATCGCCGAGCGGATAAATGCGGGGTTGCGTCATCGGACTGGCACGGTTCGGACGGCAATGTTAGCGCACATTGTCAATAAAATATCGACAACTTCCCAATAAGCGTTTTCGCCTAGCCCGTATGCCGGGGCTTCTGGCGTACACTCGGCACACCCTGTCAACCGGCTTGCTCCGCCTTTCCATGAAGCGTCCTGCGACCAAGATCGTGTCATCCGAACACCTCGTTTCCGATTCGAGCGCGGAGCTGTCGGAACTCGAATACGGGCTCATCATGGCAGGCAACGCGTTCAACCGGTGGATGGTGCGCTGCATGTCGGCGGCCGGCGCGAAGGACATGACGGCGGTCGAGGTGTCGCTGCTGCATCACGTCAGCCATCGCGAACGCAAGAAGAAGCTCGCCGACATTTGCTTCGTGCTCAACATCGAGGATACGCACGTCGCGACCTATGCGCTGAAAAAACTGATCGCCCGCGGCTATGTGAAGAGTGAGAAGAGCGGCAAGGAAGTGTTCTTCTTCGCGACCGACGCGGGCCGCGACCTGTGCCTGAAGTACCGCGAGGTGCGCGAGCACTGCCTGATCGAGACGCTGAAGGACAGCGGGCTCACCAACGAGCAGATCGGCGACGCGGCGCAGTTGCTGCGCCACGCATCGGGCCTCTACGACACGGCCGCGCGCGCGGCGGCGTCGCTGTAAACGGTTGCGTCGGGGGCGCGCGGCGGTGCGCGGACGGGCGGGGCGACGACCGATGCGGCGCCGCCCGCCGTATCATCCGGCGGCCGGGTACAGCGCGCCGTCGGTCACGATCCAGCGCAGCGCGAGATCGTGCGCTTCGGCCGGCAGCGCCTCGACCCGGCACGCTTCATAGGCGATGCCGACCGTCACGGGCGGCTCGCTGCCCGGCCATGCGGCGAGCGTGCGGTCGTAGTAGCCGCCGCCATAGCCGAGCCGGTAGCGCTGCAGATCGAATCCCACGCAGGGAATCAGCAAAAGGTCGGGCACGACGACGATTCCCGACGCCGGTTCCGGAATCCGGTGATGACCTTCGCGCATCGGCGTGTGCGCGTCCCACGCATGGAACTCGAGCGGCGTGTGCCGCTCGTCGATCACGGGCAGCGCGGCCTGCCTGCCGGCGCCGGCCGCACACCAGGCGAGCACCGCATCGCGCGCATCGAATTCGCCCGGCAGCGGCCAGTAGAACCCGACCGTGCGCGGCGCGAGCCGCTCGAGCAGCGTGCGCAGCCGCGCGTCGAGCGCGCCGTTCGCGGCGGGTTGCGACGCGGCGTCGCGCCGTGCGCCGGACAGCGTTTTGCGTAGCGCAACCTTCGGGTTTGGCACAGGGTTGCGTGCTATGCTTTCGCTCACTTCGTGCTCCATTCAAATCGATGTCGAACAGCCTTTTCCGAGTATATCGCGCGGTCGCGCTGACGCTTTCGGCCGCCGCGCTCGTCGCGGGCACGGCCGCGTGCGCCGCGCCGAACGACGATACGGTCGCCGGGGACGACCAGACCTTCGTGCAGCTTCGTGAAGCCGCGCGTCGCAACGACGCTGCGAAAGCCGCGCAGCTCGCGTCGATGATCCCGAACTATCCGGTACCGTCCTACGTCGAGTATTTCCAGATCAAGCCGCAGCTGTTCGATTCGACGGGCCGCGCGCGCGTGGACGCGCCGGACGCGCCCGTGCAGTCGTTCCTGCAGCGCTACGACGGCCAGGCGATCGCCGACCGCCTGCGCAACGACTACCTGCTCGTGCTCGGCGCGCGCCACGACTGGCGCAACTTCGACGAGCAATACAAGCGCTTCGTGCTCGACGACGACACGCAGGTCAAGTGCTATGCGCTCGAATCGCGCGCGGCGCGCGGCGAGAACGTCGCCGATGCGGCACGCGCGCTGCTCGTCGAGCCGAAGAATTACGGCGACGCGTGCGTCGACCTGATCACCGCGCTGACGGTCAACCAGCAGTTCACGAGCGACGACGTGTGGCAGCAGGCGCGCCTCGCGTACGAGCAGAACTACACGACGCTCGGCGGCAAGATCGTCGATGCGCTCGGCCCGCGCCCGGTCGGCTTCGACCAGGCGACGAGCGCGCCGCCGCTGTACCTCGCGCGCGGCGTCGGCCCCGACGCGGCCTCGCACCAGCTCGCGCTGATCGCGCTCGGCCGCATGGCGCGCAACGATCCGGACGCGGCAGCCGGGATGCTGACGTCGGTCGCCGCGTCGCTGACCAAGCAGGAGCAGGCGATCGCGTGGGGCGCGATCGGCTACCAGGGCGCGATCAAGCGCTCGCCGCTCGCATCGGTCTGGTATGCGAAATCCGCGAATGCGCCGCTGTCGAACCCGGGCTACGAATGGCGCACGCGCGCCGCGCTGCTCGCCGGCAACTGGCCGATGGTGCGCTGGTCGATCGAGCAGATGCCGCCGTCGCTGCGCGACGATCCGGCCTGGATCTACTGGCACGCGCGCGCGCTCAAGCAGAGCGGCGACACGCTGCAGGCGAACCAGGAATTCGAGCAGGTGGCGGGCCAGTTCAACTTCTACGGGCAGCTCGCCGGCGAAGAGCTCGGCCAGCGCACGACGATCCCGCCGCGCACGAAGGTGAGCGACGCCGAGATCGACGCGATGAGCAAGATTCCGGGCTTCGCGCTTGCGCAGCGTTTCTATGCGCTGAACCTGCGCCTCGAAGGCAACCGCGAATGGAACTGGCCGCTGCGCGGGATGACCGATCGCCAGTTGCTGGCCGCGGCCGAATACGGCAAGCGCGTCGACCTGCTCGACCGCACGGTCAACACGGCCGACCGCACGAAAGCCGAGCACGACTTCACGCTGCGCTACCCGTCGCCGTACCGCAATATCGTCGAACGCTACGCGCAGTCGACGGGCCTCGACACCGAATGGGCGTACGGGCTGATCCGCCAGGAGTCGCGCTTCATCACGAGCGCGCGTTCGTCGGTGGGCGCGGGCGGCCTGATGCAGCTGATGCCGGCCACCGCGCAGATGGTCGCGAAAAAGCTCGGCCTGGGCACGATCTCGCGCACGCAGATGCACGACATCGATACCAACATCCAGCTCGGCACCTGGTACCTGGCGGACATCTACAACAACTTCGACAGCTCGCCGGTGCTCGCCACGGCCGGCTACAACGCGGGCCCGGGCCGGCCGCGCCAGTGGCGCCAGGTGTTGACGCAGCCGGTCGAAGGCGCGATCTTCGCAGAAACGATTCCGTTCAACGAGACGCGCGACTACGTGAAGAACGTGCTGTCGAACACCGTCTATTACGCGGCGCTCTTCGAGGGCAAGCCGCAGTCGTTGAAGAAACGTCTAGGCATGATCTCGCCCTGATACGCAACTTCACACTGCCGCGCGAGACGCGGCAGTGTTCTTTCGAGGCCTCGAACATGGATCGCCAGACCGTCGCGCTGCTGGGCGGCACCGGCTTCATCGGCAGCCGGCTCGTCAATGCGCTGATCGAATCCGGCAAGCAGGTACGGATCGGCACGCGCCGGCGCGACCACGCGCGCCACCTGCAGATGCTGCCGGTCGAAATCGTCGAGCTCGAAGCGCTCGACACGCGCACGCTCGCACGCTTCGTCGCCGGTGCGCACGCGGCGATCAACCTGGTCGGCGTGCTGCACGGCGGCCGCGGTACGCCGTACGGGCCCGGCTTCGAGCGCGCGCATGTCACGCTGCCGGCCGCGCTCGCGACCGCCTGCACCGAGGTGGGCGTGCAGCGCGTACTGCACATGAGCGCGCTCGGCGCCGATTCGCGCGGCGCGAGCATGTACCAGCGCTCGAAGGGCGACGGCGAGGCCGCGCTGCATGCGATCGCGGCGACCGACTCGCTCGCGCTGACCATCTTCCGCCCGTCGGTCGTGTTCGGCCCCGGCGATACGTTCCTCAACACGTTCGCGAACCTGCAGCGCACCGTGCCCGTGCTGCCGCTCGCGATGCCCGACGCACGCTTCCAGCCCGTCTTCGTCGGCGATGTCGTGCGCGCGTTCGTCAACACGCTCGATCTCGCGGCCGCACACGGCAAGACCTACGAACTCGGCGGCCCGACCGTCTACACGCTCGAGCAGCTGGTGCGCTATTGCGGCACGCTGGTCGGCCGGCAGGCACGCATCGTACGGCTGCCAGACGCGCTCGCGCGGCTGCAGGCGAGCGTGTTCGAATGCCTGCCCGGCGAGCCGGTGCTCACGCGCGACAACCTCGCGACGATGTCGGTGCCGAACGTGCTGTCGGGGCCGCTCGCGCCGGAGCTCGGGATCTCGCCCGCGAGTCTCGAAAGCATCGCGCCCGCGTATCTCGGCCAGGCCGCGCAGCGCTCCCGGTTCGACTGGTTCCGCTCGCGCCGCTAGCCCGGCAGCGTCTTCCTTTCCACCTTCGCGTTATCCGGAACACCGTCATGAAACTCGTCATTGGAGACAAGAACTACTCGTCGTGGTCGATGCGCCCGTGGCTGCTGCTCGCGCATTTCGGCATCCCGTTCGACGAGATCGCGATCGAGCTGCGCCGCGATGACACGGCCGCACGCATCCGCGAGTATTCGCCGTCCGGCAAGGTGCCGTGCCTGGTCGACGACCACGGCGTCGCGATCTGGGATTCGCTCGCGATCGCCGAGACGCTCGCCGAACGCTATCCGCAGTTTCCGATGTGGCCGGCCGACCCGCTCGAGCGCGCGCATGCGCGCTGCGTCGCGGCCGAGATGCATTCGGGTTTCGCGGCGCTGCGCACGCAGATGGGCATGAACGTGCGCGCGTCGATGCCGGGGCGCGGTGCGACGCCCGACGCGCTCGCCGATGTCGCACGCATCGATGCGCTGTGGAGCGCGTGTCTCGAGGCGTCGGGCGGCCCGTTCCTGTTCGGCGAATTCGGGATCGCCGATGCCATGTACGCGCCCGTCGTGATGCGCTTCAATACGTACGCGCCGGGCCTGTCGCCGGAAGCGGCCGGTTATGCGGCCCGCGTGACGGCGCTGCCGGCCGTCCAGCGCTGGATCGACGCCGCGCGCCGCGAAACGAACGTGATTGCCGAGTACGAGCCGACGCCATGAATATCTACGCTGTAGGCGGCGCCATCCGCGACGCATTGCTCGGCATGCCCGTGCAGGACCGCGACTACGTGGTGGTGGGCGCGACCCCCGAGCAGATGGCCGCGCAGGGTTTCCGGCCGGTCGGCAAGGATTTCCCGGTATTCCTGCATCCGCGGACGCAGGAGGAGTACGCGCTCGCGCGCACCGAGCGCAAGACGGCGGCCGGCTATCACGGCTTCCAGTTCCACTACGCGCCGGACGTGACGCTCGACGAGGATCTCGCGCGGCGCGACCTGACGATCAACGCGATGGCGCGCGAGGTGAGCCCGGAGGGCGAACTGGTCGGGCCCGTGATCGATCCGTTCGACGGGCAGGCCGACCTGCGCGCGCGCGTGTTCCGGCATGTGAGCGATGCGTTCGTCGAGGATCCGGTGCGGATCCTGCGCATCGCGCGCTTCGCCGCGCGGTTCGCGGATTTCACGGTCGCGGATGAAACGCTCGCGCTGATGCGGCGGATGGTCGACGCGGGCGAGGTCGACGCGCTCGTGCCCGAGCGCGTGTGGCAGGAAATCGCGCGCGGGCTGATGGAGGCGAAGCCGTCGCGGATGTTCGCGGTGCTGCGCGAATGCGGCGCGCTCGCGCGCGTGCTGCCCGAAGTCGATGCGTTGTGGGGCGTGCCGCAGCGCGCCGACTACCACCCGGAGGTCGACACCGGCGTGCACGTGATGATGGTGGTGGACCATGCGGCGAAGCAGGGTTATTCGCTGCCGGTGCGCTTCGCGGCGCTCACGCACGATCTCGGCAAGGCGACGACGCCCGCCGACGTGCTGCCGCGCCACATCGGCCACGAGGGCCGCAGTGTCGACCTGCTCAAGCCGTTGTGCGAGCGGCTGCGCGTGCCGAACGAATGCCGCGATCTCGCGCTCGTGGTCGCGCGCGAGCACGGCAACCTGCATCGCGTGATGGAGATGGGCGCGGCCGCGCTGGTGCGGCTGTTCGAGCGCAGCGACGCACTGCGCAAGCCGGCGCGTTTCGCCGAGATGCTGCAGGCATGCGAATCGGATGCGCGCGGGCGGCTCGGGCTCGAAGCCCAGCCGTATCCGCAGGCCGAGCGGCTGCGCGTCGCGCTCGCGGCCGCGCGCAGCGTCGATGCCGGCGCAATCGCGCGCGGCATCGGCAATGACACGGAGAAGATCCGGGACGCCGTGCATCGCGCGCGGATCGAGGCCGTCGCGCAGGTGCTCGAGATCGGCGAATAGGGGGGACGGGAAGGGGGCGCGTCGCGCGCCTTCCTCACGCCGACCGTTTCGACTTCTTCTTGCTCGCCGGCTTGGCGGCCGCCGGACGTTTGCCGGCGGATGCGCGCGGCTTGGCCGCTGCCTTCTTGTCTTTTCCTGCCGCGCCGGCGTCGCGATCGCGCTCCGCCCGCTTGGGCGCCGGCCCGCGGCGGCTCGTGCGCGGCTCGCCCGGCGTCGCGCGCGCGACGGGCGCCGGTTTCCCGAGATCCATCGTCGCGGACACGAACCCGGCGCCACCGTCGTCGAACAGCGGCAGCGTGCCGACCGCGATCACCTCGGCCGGCCCGTCGCCCACGTTGGCGACCCGGTGCCGCTTGCGCGCGTCGAAGTGCAGCGAGTCGCCGGGCGACAGCGGGTAATCCTTCTTGCCGACCGTGTAGCAGATCCGGCCGGCCAGCACGTACACGAATTCGTCGCCGCCGTGCGCGACCCATTCCGATCGGTAGCCTTCCATCATCTGCACCTTGAGCGCGTTGATCTGGCTGCCGTCGAACGTGGTGGAGAGGCGTTCGTACCACTGCGACGACGCGTCGAGCGCGTACGGCCTGCGGCGGCCCGCGCGCGAATCGGGCTGGGCCTGGCGCGGCTGGTCGATCAGCGCGCCGAGCGGCACGTCGAGTGCCTTCGCGACGTTGACGAGCGACGTCAGCGAGATGCCCGTGAGGTGGCGCTCGACCTGGGACAGGAACCCGACCGAGAGTTTCGCTTCGGTCGCGACTTCCAGCAGCGTCTTCTTCGCTTCCCGGCGCAGGCGGCGAATGCGCTGGCCGATACGCATCATGTCTGAATCCATGAATCTCTTTCGTGGCAACGAGTCGGGAGGCGGGCGGACGGGCGGTGCAGTCGCTGGGCGGTGATTTCCGCGCATCGCACGAAGCATGGCCGTCGGGACGGCGATGCCGACGAATTGTACCGCGCGGTGTCGCCGGGGGAAGGCTCGTTGTGCCGGGATGCGCATGCGCCGCGCTGATTTTAGCCCTACGAAAATTTCAGCTTGACCTCAATTTCGGCGTGCTCTAGATTCTGTCGCGAGTATCAAAAAAAGTTAAGTGAGACGAAATTTTTTTAAAGGCCTGCTGCCGGAACGGCATTGCGGCACCGCACCGCGCCGGGCCGAGCGTCCACCCGCAGCGGCGCCGTGCCGCGTCAGGCCTGCCTCGGGCCTGCACCCCGCCGCGTCACCGCCGGCCGCCGACAACAATGCATAACGGGCTTCCGATGATCGATCGACTGAAATACAGCTTCTCCGGCCTGCCACCGTACGACGCATCCGTCGTCGACACGCAGGCGGGCCTGTCGCGCCTGCTCGATGCCGCGCGGCTCGACGCGGTGCTGGTCACGTCGCAGGACGAATACGTGACCGAGTACCTGCCGCTCGCCAACAATCCGCGCTACGCGGTATCGGGCTTCGACGGCTCGGCCGGTTGCGGGATCTTCCTGAGCGCGGCGACCGCGCAGGCGCTCGATCTGCCCCCGTTCGTGCTGTTCGTCGACGGCCGCTATCACCTGCAGGCCGAACAGCAGTGCGATCCGGCGCGCGTGCGTATCGAGAAGCTCGGGATGAACGTGACGATCTGGCAGGCGATGGCCGACTGGCTGCTCGCGCACGGCAGCCGGCTCGCCCGGGTCGGCTACGACGCGCGGCGGATCAGCGTCGCGCAGCGCGATCGTCTGTTCGAACAGACGCAGGCCGCGTCGCTCGACTGGACGAGCCTCGCCGACCGGGAAATCGATCGTGCGATCGCGTTGCCGGGCTGGGTCGTCGAGCGGCCGATCTTCGAGGTGCCGGAATCGGCGACCGGCCTGAGCGTCGCGCAGAACCTCGACACGCTGAACCGCAAGCTCGCCGCGCATACCGGCGCGCCGGACGGCAAGACCGCGTTCTTCACCTGCGCGTCGGACGATCTTGCGTATCTGCTGAACAGCCGCGGCTATCACATCCCGAATGCGTCGTCGCACCTCGGTTTCCTGTTCGCGGTCGGCGCCGAGGTGGCGTTGTTCCTGCCGGAAGGCTGCGACCGCTGCGAGGTCACGCTCGAGTCGTATCCGGCGCTGCACGTGATCCGGCGCGATGTCGCGGCGCTCGAGCGCTTCCTTGCCCAGTTCGACGTCGAGCACGTGTGCTACGGCTTCGAATCGGTGAACTGCGCGCTCGTCGACGCGGTGAAGCGGGTGTGGCCGCACGCGCGGCATGCCGACTTCAACCCGGTCGAGGCGATGCGGGCCGGCAAGACGCCGGCGGTGCTCGACCGGTTCCGCGACGCGTTCGCGCGCAGTTCCGCGGCGATCGCCGAGACGATGCGCTGGGCGAAGACCGGCGAGCCGGGCACGCGCCACACCGAATACGACCTGGCGCGCACGATCAACGACGCGTACGGCGCGCGTTCGGCGGTTGCGCTGACGTTTCCGTCGATCGCGGCGAACGGCGCGAACAGCGCGTTCGCGCATTACACGGCGGCGAGCGCCGACGTCGAGCTGACGGAGGGCGAACTCGTGCTGCTCGACAGCGGCGCCTACTACGAAGCCGGCTTCGCGACGGACTGCACGCGCGTGGTGCTGCGCCGGACCCGGCCGGATACGGTCGCGCAGCCGTGGCAGCGCGAGATCTACACGGTCGCGCTGAAGGCCTGCATCAAGGGGCTCGTCACGCGCTTCCCGAGCACCGCAAAGGGCGGCGACGTCGATGCGCTCGTGCGGCAGGTGTGCCGCGACCACGGCCACGATTTCGGCCACGGCACCGGGCACGGTGTCGGAATTCACGTGCACGAAGGCGGCGTGCGGTTCGCGCCGGGCGCGAAATACGGGCTCGTGCCGAATGCGGTGATTTCGATCGAGCCGGGCATCTACGTGCCGGGCAAGGGCGGCGTGCGGATCGAGAACATCGTGATCATCCGCCAGGACGACGCGCAGCCGGATACCGTCACGTTCGAGAACATCGTGACGGTCGGCTACGACTGGGACCTGATCGATCTCGACCTGCTCGACGACGACGAGCGCGCGTACCTGCGCGACTACGAGCGGCTGTGCGTGGCGCGCGGCACGCAGGTCACCGCGTGTCCGCTGCTGTAAGCGCCGCCGCCCGCACCGGTCAGTTCAGCAGGCGTGCGCGCACGAACGGCGCGATCCGCTCGGCGAGCCACGCGTGCGTGCGCGTGGTCGGGTGCAGCGTGTCCCAGAACACGAAGCGCGCCGGATCGCGGCAGTCCGCACGCGGTGTCTGGGCGCTCAGGTAGGTGAGCGAGGACGGCTTCGGGATGTCGAGGCACGAACGCTTCGCGTCGTCGAAGCCGTACTGGGCCGGATGGCTCAGCAGGTCGTCGAACAGCGCGGACGCATCGAAGACCTCGAGCCGCAGCGTCGCGCCGTAGCGGGCGCGCAGCGCGGCGGCCGCGTCGGTGAGGCGCCGGTTGTAGTCCTTGACCTGCGCGGCGACGCTCGCGGTGTCGGTGCGGGTCGCGAACACCGGCGCGCGCGACACGTCCGGCAGCGTGACGAGCATGATCCGCGTCGCGCCGGCCGCGGCGAGCCGCTCGAGGCTGTCGCGCACCGCATTCGCCGCCTGCTCGGGGGAGCGCCCGTAGTTCACCAGGTCGTTGCCGCCCGCGAACACCGCGAATAGCGTGTTGGCGGGCCGGTAGTCCGGCGCGCGATCCATGTATTCGCGCCACGAATCGACCTGCTGCACGAGGCCCGGCACGACGAGGTACTGGTCGGTCGCCGCGCCGCCGATCGCCCAGTTGTAGAACGGCAGCCGCAGCGCGTTCGCGAGATATTCGGCCCACACCGGGCCGTTGCTGAAGCGTCCCGCCTGCCAGCTCGTGCCGTTCGGCAGCTTCCACTGGCTCGCGTTGAACATGTTCTGCGTGTCGGACAGGCTGTCGCCGAACACGATCAGCTTGTTGACGCGCGCGTCCTGCTGCGCGGCGTCGATGGTCCACACCGTGTAGTTGAACGACAGCGCGTTGTTGGCCGCGACCGCCTGCACGAGCTCGGTCCTGATGCCTTTCGCGGAGAGCGTCTTGCGGCACACGTCGGCGAGCGTGTCCTGCGTCGTCGTGCTGTAGAACATGTTCTTCCACTGCGTGATGCCGTCCGCCCACCAGTAGCCGGACACGCGATACCAGTCGCCGCCGGCGGGGTTGCGCGCCCATTCGTAGGTCGCGGCCGGCTTCAGCGGATCGGCGTCGATCCGGTACCAGCAGCGCAAGTACGTGTAGGTGTCGGAGCCGCGGCGCGAGGCGCGCGGCGCGGCGCCCGGCGGGGTCGATGCGGCCGGCGGCACGATGTCGGGGCCGGCCGGCGACAGCGACATGTCGCCCGTCGGCGTGGGCAGCGGCGCGGGGTCGGCGGCCTGCGCCGCGGGGAGCGTCAATGCGGCGCCGAGTGCCGCGATGGCGGAAGCGGCGGTGACGCGGGATGAAAACGGAATGCGGAAAACTGGCATGCGGCCCTCTTCTGATTGTCGTGACGGGACGGCGGCGCGGCTGCGCGGCCGTGTATCGGAAGGGACCGTGAGTGCCGGGCTCGGGCCCGGTCTGTCGAAACGAGAGATGCCGCGCATGGCGGCGAGAGGCGGAACGTACGGTGGCGGCGCGGCCGCCGGTCAGTCAGTGCTTCAGCGCATGAGTGCCGACACGCGCCCGTCGGGGCCGTAGACGCCGGCCGGTGCGGGGGCCGAGCGCAGTACCGCGAGCGCGCGCTCGTTGTAGTCCATCCGGATCCGGATCAGCATCCCGTTGTTCGCATTGGCCTGGCGCGCGCGTTCGGCGGACTGCTGCAGCAACTGCCAGCGGCCGGCGAGGCGGGCATCGCGCTCGGCGGCCTGGTCCATCCCCTTCTTGCCGGCCGGAAAGCCGAGTGCGGAAAGCTGCGTGTCGCGCGTGCGTTCGAGCTGCGCGAGCCGGTCGATCAGCTCGCTTTTCCTTTCGACGATCCCGGGCAGCATCTCGAGCGGCTGGGCCATCGTCAGCGCCTTTTCCTCGTAGGCGAGCAGGGACGCGAACGCTTCGACCGTCGCGTGTTCGTCGTTGACCGTGGCCAGCAGCTCTTCTCTCATCGCGTCATGCTCGTCGCGCCGGCGCGGGTGGACGCGCCGGCAAACCGGGGGACCGGCCAGGGCCGGCTTCAGTTGCCCGGGCGCTGCTGCTGCAGCAGCTCGCGGGCGGTATTCAATACGCCGTCGGCGATCTTGTTCGCATCGATCGTCAGCGTGCCGTTGTTCAGCGCGTCCTTGATCGACTGGACCAGGCCCGTGTCGATATCGCCGTTCGCGGACGCGGAGACCGAACGCAACTGGCCGGACAGACCCGACAGGTTCACGGTCGTGTCGCCGCCGGTCGACCCCGCGTCGGCCGCCTGCGCGGACGAGGACGAGGCCGCGCCGGATTGCGCACGGGTCGCGCCGTTGCCGGTCGGCGCCAGGGGGCTCGGGTTCGGAGTGGAATCGATCTTCACGATGGGTTTCCTGTTCGGTTTGACCCAGATAACGGCCGGGTCGGCCCGAACTTTAGCATCGCGAGCCCGAAATGCTCCGAATAAACAATTCTTTACATTCTTGCCGAGTGATCCGGCCCTACAGCGGAATTTCCACGGTGCCGGCGTCCTTGACGATCGCCGTGACGATCTGGCCCGCCGCCATCCGCACCCGCACCGACTGGCCGGGCGCCGCGTTCGCCAGCGCGCTGCCCTCGGCCGAAATCGTGAAACCGGGCCCGGCCGCGACCACCCGCACCGTCTGGCCGGCCGACACCGACGCCGCGCTCTTCAGCATGTCCTGCCGCAGCGGCAGCCCGGCCGAGATGCGCGCGAGCGCGGTCGCGCCGATCGCCTGCGCCGGATCGGTGACCACCGCGAGCGGCAGCACCGTCAGGTCGCCGTCGCGGGCGACCAGGTCGGCCGCGGAGAGCGGCTCGCCGGGCGCGATCTGGCGCGCGGCGACGTAATAGGTGGCCTGCACGGTGACTTTCGCCTGCAGGTAGACGGTCCACGGGCGCTCGCCTGCGCAGCGCACGCCGACCGTCGTGCGGCCCCACAGGCGCGCGCCCGTCGGCATGAACGGTTCGAGCGTCGTGCACGCGGCGAGCCCGCGCGGAAACGCGGTCGTGACCGTGGCGGTGGTCTTGCCGGGCAGCCCCGCGATCTGCTGCTGCAGGAACGAGAGGGCCGTGCGGCGGATCGACTCGGGATCCTGCTGGCCGGGCGGCGTCGCGGGTTGGGCCGCATTGGCGGCATTGACCGCCGCGGCCGGGTTCGCGGAAACCGGGACGGCGCGCGGCGCCGGCGCGGCAGACGCGGCGCGGGCCGCCGCCAGGCGCGCGGCCATGGCCGGCTGCGGGGCCGGCCGTACGGGATTCGACGCGGGTTCGGCCGTGCCGGCGACGACCGTCGCGATCGCGTTCGGATCGGCGGCGCGCGGCGCGCCATATCCGGTTCCGGCATTCATGCGGGCGGCTGCGTAGACGGGGCGAGGCGCGGGGGCCGGTGCGGGAGCCGGCGGCGGGACGGTCGTCACGACCATCGTGCCCGCCGGTTGCGCCGCGTAGCCGGGGCCGGACGCGCCGGCGGCGCCTGTGCTGCTCGCTGCGCGCCCCGTGTCCGGCGCGAGGCCCGAACCCGGCGCCATCGCCGCATTCCCGCCGAGCTGCCCGCCGCTTGCCGCATTGGCATGCGCGAGCGCGGTTTCGGCCGTCTCGCCGCGCCCCGGAATCACGATCATCGCGTCGTCCGCGTGCGCGGCCGGGGCGGCGATCCACAGCGCCGCGGCGAGCGCAAACGCACGCCGGACGTGCGTGAGCCGCCCGTTCCTTCCGCGAAGTGCGCTGCCAGTCATCGCCGTATCCCCGATCCGTTGCCCCGCTTCGCATTCTAGGGAGCCGGGCCGTCGCGCAAACGATGAATAGAGGGGGCCTTTGCCGCGTTATTCGCCCGATTGCCGGTTGCGTCCGACGCCTACCATCGCTGTCATGGAAAAAAGCCTCTCGGGTCGCCATCCGGCGCGAGGGGCGTGCAGCGCTTCATACGGAGAGACGCACACATGCTGGACAAACTCGATGCGGAATTCGCGTTCGGCCGCCAGGCGCTGGACGTGCGCGCCTACCGGCAGGAACTGCTGTCGTCGAACATCGCGAACTCCGACACGCCCGGCTACCAGGCCCGCGACGTCGATTTCGCGTCGACGCTCGCACGCTCGCTGAAGCAGGCGGGCGGCGGCCTCGCGCCGAGCAACGCGGCGCAACTGCCGATGACGCAGCCGGCCGGCGTGACGAGCGGGATGTCGATGGTGTCGACGGCGGCGGGCCACATGGCCGGCACCGCGAAGCTGATCCCGACGGGCGGCCCGTCGGACGACTACGGCCGTGCGCAATACCGGATGCCGCTGCAGCCGGCGCTCGACGGCAACACGGTCGATCTCGACGTCGAGCGCGTGCAGTTCGCGGACAACGCGCTGCACTACCAGACCGGGATGACCGTGATGACCCAGCAGATCAAGGCGATGATCGCCGCGATCACGACGAACCAGTGACGGCGCGCGCCGCCTCCGAATCCGAGCAAAAGGAGCTTCCATGCCTTCGTTGATGAACATCTTCGGCGTCGCCGGCTCGGCGCTGTCCGCACAGTCGCAGCGCCTGAACGTCACCGCGTCGAACCTCGCGAACGCCGACAGCGCGACCGGCCCCGACGGCAAGCCGTACAAGGCCAAGCAGGTCGTGTTCGCGACCGACCCGATCGGCGGCGCGCGCACCGCGTCCGGCCAGGGCGTGGGCGGCGTGCGCGTGACGAAGGTGATGGACGACCCGTCGCCGATGAAGTCGACCTACGACCCGTCGAACCCGGCCGCCGACGCGAACGGCTACGTGCAGATGCCGAACGTCGATCCGGTGCAGGAGATGGTGAACATGATCTCGGCGTCGCGCTCGTACCAAGCCAACGTCGAGACGCTGAACACCGCGAAGACGCTGATGCTCAAGACGCTGACGATCGGCTCGTAAGCCGCGCGCCGACCGACCTTACAGACTCGACAGTTCCGACAGAAGGCCACCCAGGATGACTTCCTCCAGCACCACGATCGGCAGCAACGGCACCACCGTGTCGAACCTGCCGACCGACACGATGAACACCAACAACGTGTCGAACACCAACGGCACGTCGGCGAGCGACCTGCAGGCGACGTTCCTGAAGCTGCTCGTCACGCAACTGCAGAACCAGGACCCGACCAGCCCGGTCGACAGCTCGCAGATGACGTCGCAGCTCGCGCAGATCAACACGGTGAGCGGCATCGCGCAGCTGAACACGTCGCTCACGTCGCTGTCGACGCAGCTCACGGCCGGCCAGCAGACGCAGGCCGCGCTGCTGATCGGCACCAACGTGCTCGCGCCGGGCAACGCGGTCGCGGTGAAGAGCGGCGCGGCATCGCCGTTCGGCGTGTCGCTGTCGAGCGCGGTGTCGAACCTGACGATCACCGTGAAGAACTCGGCGGGCACCGTGGTGAACACGATCAACGCGGGCGCGCAGTCGGCCGGCACCGTGCCGTTCAACTGGACGCCGACCGACTCGGCGGGCAACGCACTGCCGGACGGCCAGTACACCGTCAGCGCGTCGTACACCGACAGCAACGGCACGCCGCAGCCGGCCACGACGCTTGCGGCGTCGACCGTGCAGAGCGTGATCAAGCAGGCGGACGGCACGGCGGGGCTGGTGCTGTCGAACGGCACGACGGTGGGGCTGACCCAGGTCGCGTCGATTTTCCCGAACACGACGTCGACCGCATCGGCTTCGTCCGGCAGCGGCACCCCCTCCAACTGATACTGATCGAGCAATCTCGAAACGGAGACCGAAATGGGTTATCAACAGGGTCTGAGCGGCCTCTCGGGTGCATCGAACGCGCTCGACGTGATCGGCAACAACATCGCGAACGCGAACACGGTCGGCTTCAAGTCGAGCACCGCGCAGTTCGCCGACATGTACGCGAACTCGGTCGCGACGTCGACCAACACGCAGATCGGCATCGGCACCGCGCTGAACGCGGTCGAGCAGAACTTCGGCCAGGGCACGATCAACACGACGAACTCGTCGCTCGACGTCGCGATCAACGGCAACGGCTTCTTCCAGATGTCGAACAACGGCGTGACGACGTACTCGCGCGACGGCACGTTCCAGCGCGACAAGAACGGCTACATCGTCGACTCGCAAGGCCGCAACCTGATGGGCTACGCAGCCAACGCGGGCGGCGTGATCAACACCGCGCAGACCGTGCCGCTGCAGGCGCCGACGACCAACATCGCGCCGACCGCGACGACCAAGATCTCGGCCCAGTTCAACCTGAACTCGCAGGACACGGTGCCGGCCAAGACGCCGTTCAGCGCGACCGACAACACGACCTACAACTACTCGACGTCGATCCAGGTGTACGACTCGCTCGGCGGTTCGCAGGCGGTCAACATGTACTTCGTGAAGTCGGCGGCCGGCACGTGGGAAGCGTACGCGGGCGTGCAGGGCGGCGCCACGACGGATCTCGGCACGGTCAACTTCAATTCGTCGGGCGCGATCCAGAGCACGACGACGGGCACGCCGCCCGTGCCGACCGCGTCGGTCGGCCAGTTCCAGTTCACGGTGCCGAACACCGACGGCTCGGCGACGCCGCAGAGCCTCACGCTCGACCTGACCGGCACGACGCAGTACGGCGGCAAGGACGGCGTGAACAACCTCGCGCAGGACGGCTACGCGAGCGGCACGCTGACGACCTACACGATCGGCACCGACGGCAAGCTGACCGGCAACTACTCGAACGGCCAGACCGCCGTGCTCGGCCAGATCGCGCTCGCGAACTTCAACAACCCGAACGGGCTGGTGAACCTCGGCGGCAACCAGTATGCGGAAAGCTCCGCATCGGGCGTGCCGCAGATCTCGGCGCCGGGCAGCACGAACCACGGCACGCTGCAGGGCAGCGCGCTGGAAAACTCGAACGTCGACCTCACGTCGGAGCTCGTGAACCTGATCACCGCGCAGCGCAACTACCAGGCGAACGCGCAGACGATCAAGACGCAGCAGACCGTCGACCAGACGCTCATCAACCTGTAAGCGCGGATAACGGGCAGCCATGGACCGACTGATCTACACGGCGATGACGGGTGCGTCGCAGTCGCTCGACCAGCAGGCGATCGTCGCGAACAACCTCGCGAACGCGTCGACGACGGGCTTTCGCGCGCAACTCGCGACGTATCGCGCGGTGCCGATGAATTTCGGCGACGGCAGCACGATCGACCCGACGACGACGCGCACCTACGTGCTCGCGTCGACGCCCGGCGCCGATTACGCGCCGGGTCCGATCACGCGCACCGGCAACCCGCTCGACGTCGCCGTGCAGGGCGCGGGCTGGCTGGCGGTGCAGGCGGCCGACGGCAGCGAGGCGTACACGCGCGCCGGCAACCTGCACGTCGACGAGAACGGCCAGCTGGTCAACGCGAGCAACCTGCCGGTGGTCGGCAATGGCGGCCCGATCTCGGTGCCGCCGAACGCGGAAGTGACGATCGGCAAGGACGGCACGATTTCCGCGCTGATGCCGGGCGACCCGCCGACGGCGGTCGCGATCGTCGACCAGATGAAGCTCGTCAATCCCGATCCGGCCACGCTTACGCGCGGCAACGACGGGTTGTTCCGCACCGCCGACGGTAATCCGGCCGATGCCGACCCGAACGTGGTCGTCACGCCGAATTCGCTCGAAGGCAGCAACGTCAACCCGGTGACCGCGATGGTCGCGATGATCGACAACGCGCGCGCGTTCCAGCTTCAGTCGAAGCTGATCCAGACGGCCGACCAGAACGAGCAGTCGGCGAACCAGCTGCTCAACTTCAGCTGAGCGCCCGCGCCAGCCTACGCAGGAGACCTTACAAGTGAACCGTTCTCTCTACATCGCCGCCACCGGCATGAATGCGCAGCAGGCGCAGATGGACGTGATTTCGAACAACCTCGCGAACACCAGCACGAACGGCTTCAAGGCGTCGCGCGCGGTGTTCGAGGATCTGCTGTACCAGACCATCCGCCAGCCCGGCGCGAACTCGACGCAGCAGACCGAGCTGCCGTCGGGCCTGCAGCTCGGCACCGGCGTGCAGCAGGTCGCCACCGAGCGCCTGTACACGCAGGGCGGCCTCACGCAGACCGGCAACTCGAAGGACGTCGCGATCAACGGCGCGGGCTTCTTCCAGGTGCTGATGCCGGACGGCACGAATGCATACACGCGCGACGGCTCGTTCCAGACCAACGCGCAGGGCCAGCTCGTCACGTCGAGCGGCTACCAGGTCCTGCCGGCGATCACGATCCCGCAGAACGCGACGTCGCTGACGATCGGCAAGGACGGCGTCGTGACGATCACGCAGGCGGGCTCGACCAATTCGGTGCAGATCGGCTCGCTGCAGGTCGCGACCTTCATCAACCCGGCCGGTCTCGAAGCGCGCGGCGAGAACCTGTTCTCCGAGACGACGTCGTCGGGCGCGCCGAACGTGTCGCAGCCGGGCCTGAACGGCGCGGGCTCGCTCAACCAGGGCTATGTCGAGGCGTCGAACGTGAACGTCGTGCAGGAGCTCGTGAACATGATCCAGACGCAGCGTGCCTACGAGATCAACAGCAAGGCCGTGACGACGTCCGACCAGATGCTGCAGACCGTCACGCAGATGAAGAGCTAACCGGAATACCCGTCGTCGCCATGAAGCAGGTTCGCCTCCTCCCGTCAGCCACCGTCCGCGCCGCATGCGCGGTCGCGGTGGCGGCGTTCGCCGCCGGTTGCGCGCAGATTCCGCGCGATCCGATCATCCAGCAGCCGATGACGGCGCAGCCGCCGATGCCGATGTCGATGCAGGCGCCCGGCTCGATCTACAACCCCGGCTACGCGGGGCGGCCGCTGTTCGAGGATCAGCGTCCGCGCAACATCGGCGACATCCTGACGATCATGATCGCGGAGAACATCAACGCGACCAAGTCGTCGGGCGCGAACACGAACCGGCAGGGCAACACCGACTTCAACGTGCCGACGGCCGGCTTCCTCGGCGGCCTGTTCGCGAAGGCGAACCTGTCGGCGACCGGCAACAACAAGTTCGCGGCGACCGGCGGCGCGAGCGCGGCGAACACGTTCAACGGCACGATCACGGTGACCGTCACCAACGTGCTGCCGAACGGCAATCTCGTGGTCAGCGGCGAGAAGCAGATGCTGATCAACCAGGGCAACGAATTCGTGCGCTTCTCGGGGGTCGTCAACCCGAACACGATCTCGGGCGCGAACTCCGTCTACTCGACGCAGGTTGCCGACGCGAAGATCGAATACTCGTCGAAGGGCTACATCAACGAAGCCGAGACGATGGGCTGGCTGCAGCGCTTCTTCCTCAACATCGCGCCGTGGTGATGACGATGCAGAAGCCCCCGTTCAACCGCCCGTCGTTCCACGCGCAAGCCTTCGTGCGGCTCGCCGTCGCGTTCGTGGCCTTGGCCTGCGGGTTCGGCGCGGCGCCCGCGCACGCGGAACGCCTGAAGGATCTCGCGCAGATCCAGGGCGTGCGCGACAACCCGCTGATCGGCTATGGCCTCGTCGTCGGCCTCGACGGCACGGGCGACCAGACGATGCAGACCCCGTTCACGACGCAGACGCTCGCGAACATGCTCGCGAACCTCGGCATCTCGATCAACAACGGCTCGGCCAACGGCGGCGCGTCGCAGCTGAGCAACATGCAGCTGAAGAACGTCGCGGCCGTGATGGTGACCGCCACGCTGCCGCCGTTCGCGCGGCCGGGCGAGGCGCTCGACGTCACCGTGTCGTCGCTCGGCAACGCGAAGAGCCTGCGCGGCGGCACGCTGCTGCTGACGCCGCTGAAAGGCGCGGACGGCCAGGTCTATGCGCTCGCGCAGGGCAACATGGCGGTCGGCGGCGCCGGCGCCAGCGCGAACGGCAGCCGCGTGCAGGTGAACCAGCTCGCGGCCGGCCGGATCGTCGGCGGCGCGATCGTCGAGCGTTCGGTGCCGAACGCGATCGCGCAGATGAACGGCGTGCTGCAGCTGCAACTGAACGACATGGACTACGGCACCGCGCAGCGGATCGTGTCCGCGGTCAATTCGAGCTTCGGCCCGGGCACCGCGACGGCGCTCGACGGCCGCACGATCCAGCTTGCCGCGCCGGCCGACTCGGCGCAGCAGGTCGCGTTCATGGCGCGGCTGCAGAACCTCGACGTCAGCCCGGACAAGGCCGCGGCGAAGGTGATCCTGAACGCGCGCACCGGCTCGATCGTGATGAACCAGATGGTGACGCTGCAGAGCTGCGCGGTCGCGCACGGCAACCTGTCGGTCGTCGTCAACACGCAGCCGGTCGTGTCGCAGCCGGGCCCGTTCTCGAACGGGCAGACGGTGGTGGCGCAGCAGTCGCAGATCCAGCTGAAGCAGGACAACGGCGCGCTGAAGATGGTGACGGCCGGCGCGAATCTCGCCGACGTCGTGAAGGCGCTGAACACGCTCGGCGCAACGCCCGCGGACCTGATGTCGATCCTGCAGGCGATGAAGGCCGCCGGCGCGCTGCGCGCCGACCTGGAGATCATCTAAATGGCAGCCAGTCTCCCGAACGCGAACGACCTCACGCAGCGCTTTGCGCTCGACGTGCAGGGTTTCGATGCACTGCGCGCGCAGGCGAGGCAGTCGCCGCAGGCCGGCGCGAAGGCGGTCGCCGGCCAGTTCGACGCGATGTTCACGCAGATGATGCTCAAGAGCATGCGCGACGCGTCGCCCGACGGCGGGCTGTTCGATTCGCATACGTCGAAGATGTACACGTCGATGCTCGACCAGCAGCTCGCGCAGCAGATGTCGACGCGCGGGATCGGCGTCGCCGACGCACTGATGAAGCAGCTGCTGCGCAACGCGGGGCAGGGCGCGGGCAGCGACACGGCGGCCGACGTCGGCGCGGCCGGGCTGGGCGCGGACGGCTTCGGCGCGTCCGGCAACGAAGGCGGCCTCGCCGCGATGAACGCGATGGCGAAGGCCTACGCGAACGCGGCGAACAACGGCGGGCTCGCCGGCACGCGCGGCTATTCGGCCGGCAGCGCGCTGACGCCGCCGTTGAAGGGCGCGAGCGGCGTGCAGGACGCCGACGCGTTCGTCGACCGGCTCGCGGGCCCCGCGCAGGCGGCCAGCGCGTCGACCGGCATCCCGGCGCGCTTCATCGTCGGCCAGGCCGCGCTCGAATCGGGCTGGGGCAAGCGCGAGATCCGCGCGGGCGACGGCTCGACGAGCTACAACGTGTTCGGCATCAAGGCGACCAAGGGCTGGACCGGCCGCACGGTGTCCGCGCTGACGACGGAATACGTGAACGGCGCGCCGCGCCGCGTGGTCGCGAAGTTCCGCGCGTACGATTCGTACGAGCACGCGATGACCGATTACGCGAACCTGCTGAAGAACAATCCGCGCTACGCGGGCGTGCTGAGCGCGAGCCGCAGCGTCGAAGGCTTCGCGCACGGGATGCAGAAGGCCGGCTACGCGACCGACCCGAACTACGCGAAGAAGCTGATTTCGATCATGCAGCAGATCGGCTGACGACCCGTCGGCGACCGCCGTCGTACCCTCTGGACCGCGCCCGGCAGCCCGCCGCGCGCGGTTTCAACGTTTGCGCGAAAAAAATCCCCAATTCGATCTAAACTTTCGGTCAGCACTGCCGCTAAGTGTGAGAGACCTGCGACCGGGCCCCCGTTCTGGCCCGGTTTTATTGCGCACCGGTTGCCCGGGCGCCCATGAAAAGACAGACCGGCTAGCCATGAATATCGAAACGTCGACGGACCCCAGCCTGGATGCAGGCCACTCCGGGCCCGACTACGCCCGCCGCAATCCGCTGGAAATCGGCGTGCAGCTGCGCAACCTCGTCAATCGCGGCGATTTCCTGACCGTCCAGTATCCGGGTGGCCAGCTCGTCACGCGCCTGCTCGAGGTGGATGTCGGCGCGCGGACGTTCACGTTCGACTGGGGTGCGCTGGCCGAGCAGAACGCCGGCATCCTCGGTGCGTCGCACTGCACGTTCGCGGCCGCGCCGGAGGGCGTGCGCGTCGAATTCACCACGGGCACGCCGCGCGAGACGCGCTTCGAGGGGCTGCCCGCGTTCGTCGCCGATTTCCCCGACGTGCTGATGTGCATCCAGCGCCGCGAATATTTCCGCGTCGATGCGCCGATCGTCGATCCGTTCCTGTGCCGCGGCAAGCTGCCGGACGGCGAGAGCTTCCTGTTCGAGGTGCACAACCTGTCGCTCGGCGGCGTGGGGCTGCGCACGGCCGACGAACGCGTCGAGGCGCTCGAGGTCGGCACGCTGCTGCCCGACGTCGAGCTCGACCTGACCGGCCATGGCAAGCTGTCGCTCGACCTGCAGCTCGTGTCGCAGCGTTCGACGCAGATGCCGAACGGGTCGCGGCGCTACCAGCTCGGCTTCCGCTACATGTCGCTGCCGGGCAGCGCGGAGAACACGCTGCAGCGGCTGATCACGCAGCTCGAAATGAAGCGCCGTTCGCTCGCGCGGGCCTGACGCGCAAGCGCCGGCCGGCCCCGCCCGGGGCGGCCCGCGCGGCGTTCGCGGCACCCTCGGCCGCACGCTCGAACCGGCGTCGCGCGCATGCGCGTCGCGCGTGCATTTTTTCCTCAATTTTCTGAAATCGCGGCCGTTATACCGGGAGTCACGCAACCCGGCGGCCGCAGCGCGGCCGGCTCATCAGGATCGCGCATGTCCAACACACTCATGAACCTCGGCGTCAGCGGCCTGAATGCCGCGCTCTGGGGCCTCACGACGACCGGCCAGAACATCAGCAACTCGGCGACGCCGGGCTATTCGGTCGAACGCCCGGTCTATGCCGAGGCGAGCGGCCAGTACACGAGCAGCGGCTACATGCCGCAGGGCGTGAACACCGTCACCGTGCAGCGGCAGTACAGCCAGTACCTGAGCGACCAGCTGAACGGCGCGCAGACGCAGAGCGGCGCGCTGTCGACGTGGTATTCGCTCGTCACGCAGCTGAACAACTACGTCGGCAGCCCGACGTCGGGCATCTCGACCGCGATCACGAGCTACTTCACCGGGCTGCAGAACGTCGCGAACAGCGCGGCCGACTCGTCGGTGCGGCAGACCGCGATGAGCAATGCGCAGACGCTCGCGAACCAGATCACGGCGGCCGGCCAGCAGTACGACGCGCTGCGCCAGAGCGTGAACACGCAGCTGACGAGCACCGTCACGCAGATCAACGCGTACACCGCGCAGATCGCGCAGCTGAACCAGCAGATCGCATCCGCGAGCAGCCAGGGGCAGCCGCCTAACCAGCTGATGGACCAGCGCGACCTCGCGGTGTCGAACCTGTCGAACCTCGCCGGCGTGCAGGTCGTGCGCAACAGCGACGGCTACAGCGTGTTTCTGGCGGGCGGCACGCCGCTCGTCGTCTCGAACACCAGCTACCAGCTCGCGACCGTCGCGTCGCCGTCCGACCCGAGCGAGCTGACCGTCGTGTCGCAGGGCATCGCCGGCGCGAACCCGCAGGGGCCGAACCAGTTCCTGTCGGACGCGTCGCTGTCGGGCGGCACGCTCGGCGGCCTGCTCGCGTTCCGCAGCCAGACGCTCGACCCGGCCGAAGCGCAGCTCGGCGCGATCGCGACCAGCTTCGCCGCGCAGGTCAACGCGCAGAACGCGCTCGGCATCGACCTGTCGGGCAACGTCGGCGGCAACCTGTTCACGACCGGTAGCCCGATCACGTACGCGAACCAGGGCAATACCGGCAACGCGGCGCTGTCCGTGTCGTTCGCGAACGCGTCGCAGCCGACCACGAGCGACTACACGCTTTCGTTCGACGGCACGCAATACACGTTGACCGACAACGCCACCGGTGCGGTGGTCGGCACGCCGCTGCAACAAAACCAGATGCCGGGCCAGATCGGCGGCCTCAACTTCTCGCTGTCCGGCACGATGAACGCCGGCGACAAGTTCACCGTGCAGCCGACGCGCGGCGCGCTGAACGGCTTCGGTCTCACCACGTCGAACGGCTCGGCGATCGCGGCGGCGGCGCCGTTCGTGCCGTCGGCGACCACGACGAACACCGGCACCGGCACGATCGGCGGCCTGTCGGTCACGAGCGCGGCGGCCGCGGCCAACCCGCACAACTACACGATCACGATGACCGGCACCGCCGGCAATCTGCAGTACACGGTCACCGACAACTCCGCCAACCCGGTGACCACGAGCGCGCCGCAGAATTACCAGTCCGGCTCGCCGATCACGCTGACGGCCGGCGTCACGGTCACGGTGTCGGGCGCGCCGTCAGCGGGCGACACGTTCACGGTCGCGCCGAACACGGGCGGCACGAACGACGGCAGCAACGCGCTCGCGCTGTCGAAGCTCGTCAGCGCGAAATCGTTCGGCAACGGCACGACCACGCTGACGGGCGCGTATGCGAACTACGTGAACAACATCGGCAACACGACGAGCCAGCTGAAGTCGTCGAGCGCCGCGCAGACCTCGCTGATCGGCCAGATCACACAAGCGCAGCAGTCGGTGTCGGGCGTGAACCAGAACGAGGAAGCGGCCAACCTGATGCAGTACCAGCAGCTCTACCAGGCGAACGCGAAGGTGATCCAGACCGCGTCGACGCTGTTCCAGACCGTGCTCGGCCTGTTCAACTGATTTCGGGGATAGAAGCGATGCGGATTTCCACTGCCCAGTTCTACCAGATGAATGTCGCGCAGATGAACGATCAGCAGGCGCAGCTCTCGCAGCTGTACCAGCAGATCTCGAGCGGCGTGAGCCTGTCGACCCCGGCCGACAACCCGCTCGGCGCGGCGCAGGCCGTGCAGTTGTCGATGACGTCGGCGACGCTGTCGCAGTATTCGGCGAACCAGAACACCGCGCTGTCGTCGCTGCAGGCGGAAGACCAGTCGCTCATCAGCGTCAACAACCTGCTGAACAGCATTCATACGGTCGTGATCCAGGCCGGCGACGGCTCGCTGTCCGACAGCGACCGCTCGGCGCTGTCGACGCAGCTGCAGGGCTATCGCAACCAGCTGCTGACGCTCGCGAACTCGACGGACGGCGCGGGCAACTACCTGTTCGCGGGTTTCCAGACGGCCACGGCGCCGTTTTCGAACGCGCCGGGCGGCGGCGTGACCTACAGCGGCGACACCGGTTCGCGGCAGGTGCAGATCGCCGATACGCGCTCGATCTCGCAGGGCGACAACGGCGTGAGCGTGTTCCTGTCGGTGCCGATGCTCGGCAGCCAGCCGGTGCCGGTCGCCGGCGCGGGCAACACGGGCACGGGCACGATCGGCTCGGTGTCGATCACGAGCCCGTCGGCCGCGACCAACACGCACCAGTTCACGATCACGTTCGGCGGCACGGCCGCCGCGCCGACCTATACCGTCACCGACAACACCGTCGTGCCGCCGACCACGACCGCCGCGCAGCCGTATTCGGCCGGCGCCGGGATTGCGCTCGGCAACGGCCTGTCGGTGCCGGTGTCGGGAACGCCGGCCGCTGGCGACACGTTCACGGTCACGCCGGCGCCGCAGGCCGGCACCGACGTGTTCGCCGCGCTCGACTCGATGATCGCCGCGCTGAAGGTGCCGGTCAGCAGCAACACGACCGCCGCCGCCGCGCTCCAGAACGCGATGACCACCGGCACGACGAAGCTGAACAACATGATGACGAACGTCCTCACCGTGCAGGCGTCGGTCGGCGGCCGCACGCAGGAAATCAAGGCGATGCAGACGGTGAACCAGACCAACACGCTGCAGGTCAGCAGCAACCTGGCCGACCTGACGAGCACCGACATGGTGTCGACGATCAGCCAGTTCCTGCAGATGCAGAACGCGCTGACGGGCTCGCAGAAGGCTTACGCGCAGTTGCAGAACCTGTCGCTGTTCCAGTACATCAATCCCTGATGCACGACGCGCCGGCCGCGACGTGAGCGCACGCTCGGCGTCGCGGCCGGCGTCGATCACCGCCCGCGCATGGCCCCGCGCGGACGGGCGCTGCACCGGGTCGCGCCATCGCGCCCCATTCATCCGGCCCCGTTTCACCCACGCGGCAAGCCGCGCTTCGGCCTTGCCGGCCCCGCTCGCCGGCCCGCGCATCGGCCCGCTCGCCAGTCCGCTTGCCAGTCCGCTTGCCAGCCCCATTTCCGCTCCGTAAACTCGCGCCAGATTCCAGACCGGCGCATCCTCCGCAGCCGGCGACCGACAGGAGCCCTTTTCCCCATGTCCGATTCCTACTTCCCGCGCTGGCGGGTGCAATCGACCGGCGCGGCGTCGCGCGTGGTCGGCCCCGACGAGCGCCTCGCGTGGCCGCAGATGGTCGCGATGGGCGTGCAGCACGTCGTCGCGATGTTCGGCTCGACCGTGCTCGCGCCGCTGCTGATGGGCTTCGACCCGAACCTTTGCATCTTCATGTCGGGGATCGGCACGCTGCTGTTCTTCGTGCTGGTCGGCGGCCGCGTGCCGAGCTACCTCGGCTCGAGCTTCGCGTTCATCGGCCTCGTGATCGCGGTGACCGGCTACGGCGGCAGCGGCCCGAACCCGAACATCCCGGTCGCGCTCGGCGGGATCGTCGCGTGCGGCGTCGTGTACGTCGCGATCGGCGCGCTGGTGCAGGCGATCGGCACGAACTGGATCGAGACGCTGATGCCGCCCGTCGTGACCGGCGCGGTGGTCGCGGTGATCGGGCTGAACCTGGCGCCGATCGCGGTCAAGGGCGTGTCCGGGTCGACCTTCGAATCGGTGATGGCGCTCGTCACGGTGCTGTGCGTCGGCGGCGTCGCGGTGTTCTCGCGCGGGATGGTGCAGCGCCTGCTGATCCTGGTCGGGCTGGTGATCGCCTACGCGATCTACGCGGTCGCGACCAACGGGATGGGGCTCGGCAAGCCGATCGATTTCTCGATCGTCGAGCATGCGGCCTGGTTCGGGGTGCCGAGCTTCCGCGCGCCGGTGTTCGATCCGCACGCGATGCTGATGCTGGCGCCGATCGCGGTGATCCTGGTTGCGGAAAACCTCGGCCACATCAAGGCCGTCAGCGCGATGACGGGCGCGAACCTCGATCGCTACGTGGGCCGCGCGTTCATCGGCGACGGGCTCGCGACGATCGTGTCGGGCAGCGTCGGCGGCACGGGCGTGACGACCTACGCGGAGAACATCGGCGTGATGGCCGTCACGCGGATCTACTCGACGCTCGTGTTCGCGGTCGCCGCGCTGATCGCGATCGTGCTCGGCTTCTCGCCGAAGTTCGGTGCGGTGATCCAGACGATTCCGGGCCCCGTGCTCGGCGGCGTGTCGATCGTCGTGTTCGGGCTGATCGCGGTGACGGGCGCGCGGATCTGGGTCGTCAACAAGGTCGACTTCTCCGACAACCGCAACCTGATCGTCGCGGCCGTCACGCTGGTGCTCGGCGCCGGCGACTTCTCGCTGAAGATCGGCGGCTTCGGGCTCGGCGGGATCGGCACCGCGACGTTCGGCGCGATCATCCTGTACGCGATCCTGCGCAAGGAAAAGGAACCGGGCCCGGTGGTCTGAGCTTCCGGCGGGCGGCGCCCTGCCGCCCGCGTCATCTTTTGCGTCGAACGTCGACGCGCTACGCGCCGACGTTCGACTGCGTTTGCAGCCACGCGCAGAACTGCGCGACGAGCGGATCGTCGGCCGGCGCGCGCGGCGCGATCCACCAGTAGCTGCGCGTCGCGATGCGCGGCCCCTCCAGCGGCATCACGAGCCGGCCGCTCGCGAGCTCGTCGTCGATCAGCGGCAACGGGCCGAGCGCGACGCCGAGCCCGTCGACGGCCGCCTGCAGCGCCAGGTAGAAGTGGTCGAACGACTGCCGCTTGCGCCCCTTCATCGCCACGCCGGCCGCCGCGAACCAGTCGCGCCAGCCTTCCGGCCGCGTATCCGAATGCAGCAGCACATGGCGCGCGAGATCGTCCGCGCGCGCGATCGGCACGCGCTTGAGCAGCGCGGGGCTGCAGACGGGAATCACGCTTTCGTCGAGGAAGTGGCCGCTCGTGCAGTTCGGCCAGTGGCCGGGGCCGCGGCGGATCGCGACATCGAAGCCGTCGAGCGTGTCGAGCGGCGCATTCGACGTCGACAGCTTCAGCTCGACGTTCGGCACGTCGCGCTGGAACCGCGACAGGCGCGGCAGCAGCCATTTCATCGCGAAGGTCGGCAGCGCATTGATGCGCAGCACGCGTGCCGCGCCCGTGTTGCGCAGCTGCTCGGTCGCGAGCGCGATGCTGTCGAACGCCGCGCGCACGGTATCCAGGTAGCGGCGGCCTTCGTCGGTGAGCTTCACGCGCTTGCCGTAGCGGTGGAACACCGGCTTGCCGAGCCAGGCCTCGAACCCGGCAATCTGCCGGCTGATGGCACCGTGAGTCACATGCAGCTCGTCGCCGGCGGCGCTGAAGCTTTCATGTCGTGCCGCGGCTTCAAAGGCCCGAAGCGCGGAAAAGGGCGGGAGGTCGCGTGCCATGCTTGTGATTCTAGATCACAAAGGCGCGCCGATAAAATCGTTTTGCCGGCATGCCGAACGGCGGTAACCTCGGGTCACCGTTTGATAAGGAACCCCATGCAATCCGCTTCTCCGCCTGCCGCACCGCCGCCGGCCGCTTCCCCCCGCAGCATCGGCCTCGCCGAGCTGTTCACCGGTTTCCTGTCGCTTGGCCTCATGTCGTTCGGCGGTGCGCTGCCGTTCGCGCGGCGCACCATCGTGGAAGAGCGCAAGTGGCTTTCCGCCGACGAATTCACCGATCTGCTCGGGCTGTGCCAGTTCCTGCCGGGGGGCAACGTGATCAACCTGTCGGTGGCCGTCGGCATGCGCTTTCGCGGTGTCGCCGGCGCGTTCGCCGGCATTCTCGGGCTGATCGCGGGGCCGACGCTCGTCGTCGTCGCGCTCGGCGTGCTGTACGCGAAGACGCAGAACGATCCGCGCGTGCAGCACCTGTTCGCGGGGCTCGCCGCGGCGGCGGCCGGGCTGCTCGTCGCGATGGCCGTGAAGGTCTTGAAGCCGCTGCGGCACGCGCGTGCGGCGGCCGGCATCGCGGCGCTCGCGTTCGTCGCGATCGCGGTGCTGCGCATCCCGCTGCTGACCGCGATGCTCGTGCTGACGCCGCTCAGCATCTGGCTCGCGTCGCGGCGCCGCGACGCGGACTCGCCGCAGCCGGCGCCTGCCGCGGCGCGCGACACGCAGCCAGGGGGCCGGCCATGAACGACACGCTGATCGCCATCGCGACGATCTTCAGCCAGTTGTCGCTGCTCGCGTTCGGCGGCGGCAACACGATCCTGCCGGAGATGCAGCGGCAGGTCGTCGACGTCCATCACTGGATGAGCGCGCACGAGTTCACCGCGCTGTTCGCGCTGGCGCAGGCGGCGCCCGGGCCGAACATGATGATCGTGTCGCTGGTCGGCTGGCATGTGGCCGGCTGGAGCGGGCTGCTGGTCGCGTCGCTCGCGAAGTTCGGGCCGTCGTCGATCGTCACCGTGCTCGCGCTGCATGCGTGGGAGCGCTTTCGCGACCGGCCGTGGCGCCGCTACGTGCAGCAGGGGATGATGCCCGTCACCGCCGGGCTCGTTGCGGCAAGCGCGGTGCTGATCTCCGAGGCGTCGAACCGCACGGCGATCCAGTGGGGCATCACGGCCGCGTGCGCGGTGCTCGCGTGGCGCACGCGCATCCATCCGCTGTGGCTGCTCGCGGGCGGCGCGCTGATCGGGCTCACGGGCATCGGGCAGTGACCCGCGCACACTGACCGCCCGTGCGCCATACTGGCGCGAATCTTCACGGGAGGCTCGATGGATCTCGACGGCGCCAGCCGCAATCTCACTGTCGCCGCGTTGCTGACGCTGTCCGGCGGCTATCTCGACGCGTACACGTATGTCGGCCATGGCCACGTGTTCGCGAACACGATGACCGGCAACGTCGCGCTGCTCGGCATCAACCTGTCGGCCGGCGACTGGGCCGCCGCGCTGCATCACGTGCCGCCGCTCGTCGGCTTCGTGATCGCGGTATTCGTCGCGCACCTGCTCGGCCTCGCCGCGCAGCGCGGCTGGATGAAGCACACGGCGTTCGCGTGCCTGCTCGTCGAGATCGCCTTTCTCGGCGTCGCCGCGAGCGGCCTCGTCGGCGCGTCGAGCGCGTGGCTGATTCCGGGCATTTCGTTCGTCGCGACGCTGCAGACGCTGTCGTTCACCCATCTCGAGGAACTGTCGTACACGTCGGTGATGACCACCGGCAACCTGCGGCGCGCCGCGCAGAAGCTGTTCGTCGGGCTGATCCCGCGCTACGACGCGGGCGCGCTGCACGACTCGGCGCTGCTCGCGACGATCAGCTTCTGCTTCCTGGCCGGCGCGGTGGCGGGCGGCCTCGTGACGCGGCTCGTGCCGGAAGGCGCGCTGTGGGGCGCCGTGCTGCTGCTGGTTGGCGCGTTCGCGGAAATCGTGCGGCGCGCATGGCGCCGGCACACGGCCGACGGCGGCCCGGCGGCGGCGTAGCCGCGTATCCCGCGGACGCACCGTTGCGTGCGCCCCGGGCCTGCGTCCGATCCGCGGCGCCTGCCGCGCGATCCTTACAGATCCGACATGCCGTAAGCCGCGCGAGCGGTCGCTGCCGTGCGGTGCCTGACGCCCGCCGGGCAAGCCTCGCGCGCGCGGCGTTGTGCGCGGGCGACAGTTCCGCCGTTACCGCGCATTTCAATTTCTTTCAGCGATTGCACTCGTCATATGATTCAGCCCACATCGCGCGCGCCAGGAGCGTGAGCGATCGCCACCCGGCTGCGCACGCGGCCGGCCATGAACGGAGACACCTACAAAAAGGAAAGCTCGTGAAGCAGACCACCCGACTCGCAGCCATCGCAGGGGGCGCCGCGCTCGCATTTGCCAGCCAGTACGCGGCCGCACAAAGTTCCGTGACGCTCTGGGGCGTCGCTGACGCCAGCATCCGCTACCTGACCAACGCCAACGCCAAGAACGACGGCCTGCTGTCGATGACCAACGGCGCGATCACGAACAGCCGCTTCGGCATCTACGGCACGGAAGACCTCGGCGGCGGCCTGAAGGCCGTGTTCAACCTCGAGAGCGGCGTGAACCTGCAGAACGGCGCCTTCGCCGACAGCGGCCGCCTGTTCAACCGCGCAGCGTACGTCGGCCTGCAGAGCCCGTACGGCACGGTGACCCTCGGCCGCCAGAAGACGCCGCTGTTCGACCTGCTGTCGGACACCTACGATCCGCTGACGGTCGGCAACTACCTCGAAAACGCGTGGCTGCCGGTCGCACTCGGCGGCGGCCTGTATGCGGACAACCAGATCAAGTACACGGGCAAGTTCGACGGGCTGACCGCGAAGGCGATGTACTCGACCGGCACCAACTACGAATCGACCGGCGCCGGCGGCTTCTCGGGCCAGATCCCGGGTTCGCTCGGCAAGGGCAATGCGTGGGGCGTGTCGCTGTCGTACGTGATGGGTCCGCTCAGCATCGCGGCCGGCGCGCAGCAGAACAGCGACAACTCGGCGCGCAAGCAGACGATCTACCACGCGAACGTCGTGTATGCGTTCAGCAAGGCGAAGATCTACGCGGGCTACCTGCGCTCGAAGGACGATACGGGCTTCGTCGACAGCCTGCTCGCGCAGCAGACGATTCCGGTCGCGAAGGGCACCGGCCGGATCGATGACGGTCCGTTCGCGGGCGTGAGCTGGCAGGTCAGCGCGCCGCTGACGCTGACGGGCGCGTTCTACTACGACCACATGCGCAATGCGATGACCACGAACGGCACGCTCGCGAGCGGCAACCGCTACGCGGTCGTCGGCATCGCCGAGTACGCACTCAGCAAGCGCACGGAAGTCTACGGCACCGTCGACTTCAACAAGACGAACGGCGCGGCGAACGTCGAGCTGCCGGGCCGCAGCAACCAGACCGGCATCGCGATCGGCCTGCGCAATATCTTCTGACGAACGTCGGAACGCATGCGCCGGCAGTCGTCCGGCAGGCATCGAAGGGGCGCCGCCAGGCGCCTCTTTTTTTCGTCACGCGACCTTCATACGCGCACACGACTATTCGGCAATCGCTTCATCACGGAATCCCCGCGCCGTAAGCGATCCGTCGGCATTCCAGAACATACTTTTACAGTACGCGCGAAGGCTTTCCGCTACGCTGCGTGCATTGCCCGCTGCGTGCCGTCGCGCACGCGCGTGCGTCGTTCCGGTGGCGCTCGTCGAGCGTGGCCGGCCTGGTGCGTAACTTGTGTATCCGGTGATGACAGACACGGTCTGCCGGTTTTTTTCGTGGGACGATCGGTCTCACGATTTTCTTGAAAGGGGATGACGATGGGTATCCTGAACACCGTGGGTGAAATCGCTGGCGCAGTCGCGGCTGTCGAAGGCGCGGAAAAGCTGGATCCGGATGCGGGCCTGCTGACCAAGGCGGCAGCCGCCGTCGCCGGCTTCAAGGGTGCGGAAGCAGTCGAAGGCATGCTCGAGAAGAAGGAAGAGCAGCCGCAGCAGGCAGACGACACGCAGGCGACGGACGGCAGCGACACGTCGCAGGCATGAGCATGGCGGCTGGTCCGGCCGTGGGCGCGCCCTTCGCGCGCCCGGGCGGATCGGTGCCGCGCGGCCGGCAGGTCGGGCATGCGGTCGATCGGTGACGCATGGCACACCCGGCAACCGGTTTGACCGGCGAGAGGCGACGTCTCTCGCCGTTTTTTATTGGGCACGCGTGGCGGCGCCGTGCGCCGCAGGAATTCCGGAATCTTGCTATCGTGCCTTCATCCGAACTGCGATGAGGGGATGCGATGGATTTCGATTACGACCTGTTCGTCATCGGCGCCGGCTCGGGCGGCGTGCGGCTTGCGCGCATGTCCGCGTCTTACGGCGCGCGCGTCGGCATAGCGGAACAAGAGCAGATCGGCGGCACCTGCGTGCTGCGCGGCTGCATTCCGAAGAAGCTGCTCGTCTACGCATCGCACTACCCGCATGAAGTCGAGGACGCGAAGGGCTTCGGCTGGACCTTCGGCGCCGGCGCGCTCGACTGGCCCGCGCTGATCGCCGCGAAGGATCGCGAGATCAACCGGCTCAGCGACATCTACATCAACCTGCTGCGGCAATCGGGCGTCGAGATGCACGCGGGGCGCGCGACGCTCGTCGATGCGCATACGGTCGCGATCGGCGAACGCACGATCCGCGCGCGCCACATCGCGATCGCGACCGGTTCGCGTCCGTCGCTGCCGGCGCGGCCCGGCATCGAGCATGCGATCACGTCGCGCGAGGCGCTGTCGCTTGCCGCGTTGCCCAAACGCATCGCGGTGGTCGGCGGCGGTTATATCGCGGTCGAGTTCGCGGGCATCTTCAACGGCTTCGGCAGCCACGTCGACCTGTTCTATCGCGGCGAGAAGATCCTGCGCGGCTTCGACGACGACGTGCGCCAGTTCCTGACCGACGAGATGACGAAGCAGGGCGTCACGATCCACGCGCGCGCGGTGGTCGAGTCGATCGAGCGCGCGGACGACGGCACGCTGAGCGTGCGCGTCGGCGCTGCGCGGCACGGGCCGTACGACGCAGTGCTCTATGCGACCGGCCGCGTGCCGAACGTCGACGGGCTCGGGCTTGAACAGGCGGGGGTGGCGCTCGATGCGCGCGGCGCGATCGCCGTCGATGCGTATTCGGCGACGTCGGTGCCTTCGATCCATGCGATCGGCGACGTCACGTCGCGGCCGCAGCTCACGCCTGTCGCGACGCGCGACGGCGGGTTGCTCGCGCGCACGTTGTTCGGCGGGTCGCGCGTCGCGGCCGATCACGAATGGGTGCCGTCGGCGGTGTTCAGCCAGCCCGAGGTCGCGACGGTCGGCCTCACCGAGTCGACCGCGCGCGACCTGTACGATGGCGACGTCGACATCTACCGCACGTCGTTCAAGGCGCTGCGTCATACGCTGTCGGGCCGCGACGAGCGCACGCTGATGAAGCTCGTCGTCGCGCGCGACAGCCAGCGCGTGGTCGGCGCGCACATGGTCGGCCGCGACGCGGGCGAGATCATCCAGGGGATCGCGATCGCGATTCGCGCGGGCGCGACGAAGGCGCAGTTCGACGACACGATCGGCATTCACCCGACCGCGGCCGAGGAGTTCGTGACGATGCGGCAGAAGGTGGCCGGCTAGCAGGAGCGGGCACGCGCGCGTTTGCGCGCGCGTGCGCCGGATGCGCGTCGAATGTGCGCGGGATTGCCGGATCGGGAATGCGCCGACGAGCCCTTTGCTGGCGCAATAAAGCCGGATCATTCTCGACGATTGTTTTCAATGCATTCGCAATTCGGACGAGCGTCGCCGGCAATATGCGTCGATATTGGCGGGCCGGCGCGCGATGCGCCGTGGCAAAAGCGAGTAATCAAGATGCTCCGTTCCGATGTCGGAAAGGCATTGTCCGGCAGGGTCTCAGGGCGGAGTTGCAGGCGTTATTCATATAAATGTAAGAAAATCGTCAATTATTATCAAGACACCTCGTCTCGATAACAAGGCTTGATATGATCGCGAAAAATCATATCCGGGGCCGGCCATGCGCGATCAACAGCGCAGTAACCAGAATCAAGACATGGCGCACGTACGCGAATCAGTCGCGTATCGCGTCGCCCATCCGCTTTGTGCCGCAACACGTCCGTTGCACGCACCTGCCTGTCACCTGACACGATCGCCAACCCGGCGATGAATGCGCGCGCGCGTCGCACCGATGCGCGCATGCCCGTTCGCACCGTAGCCGTTTCGACCGCCGGATCGTCCGCGAGCCGGCGCGCCCGCTCAGGGCCATCTTTCCATGCAAGGAGACCAGCAGTGAACATTCAGACACGACGCACCGTTCTCGTGGCGGCAGCGGTCGTCGCAGCGCTGTCCGGCTGCGCGACCGAATCGTCGCGCACGCTCGACGTGCCGCCCGTCAGCAGCGCGCAGAAGCCGTATGCGGGCAAGCCTGTCGCGATCGCCGTCGGCAAGTTCGACAACCGCTCGAGCTACATGCGCGGCATCTTCTCGGACGGCATCGACCGCCTGGGCGGGCAGGCGAAGACGATCCTCGTCACGCGCCTGCAGCAGAGCCGGCGCTTCAACGTGCTCGATCGCGAGAATCTCGACGAGATCAAGCAGGAAGCCGGCTTCATGAAGAAGGCGCAGGCCGTGAAGGGCGCGAACTACGTAGTGACGGGCGACGTGACCGAGTTCGGCCGCAAGGACGTCGGCGATCACCAGCTGTTCGGCATTCTCGGCCGCGGCAAGACGCAGGTCGCATACGCGAAGGTCAACCTGAACATCGTCGACACGACGACGTCGGAAGTCATCGCATCGAGCCAGGGCGCGGGCGAATTCAGCCTGTCGAACCGCGAAGTGATCGGTTTCGGCGGCACGGCCGGCTACGACTCGACGCTGAACGGCAAGGTACTGGACCTCGCGATCCAGGAAGCCGTGAATCACCTTGTCGACCAGGTCGACGCCGGTGCGCTGAAGGCGGCGCAGTGAGTGCCGCGTGCGCCGGGGCCGGCGCACGGGCCGATCGATTCACCACGACATCAAACGAGACAAGACCATGAAACGGGGTAACTGGCTGCCGGCGACGGCCGCCGCATTGCTGCTCGCCGGTTGCGCGAGCTCCACGCCGCCGCTGTATCAGTGGACGGGCTATCAGCCGCAGGTGTACGAGTACTTCAAGGGGCAGAAGTCGCCGCAGGAACAGATCGACGCGCTCGAAAAGGCGCTGCAGGACATCCGCGGCAAGGGCCATACGCCGCCGCCGGGTTTCCATGCGCATCTGGGGATGCTGTACGCGAGCGTCGGCAACGAGCAGCAGGCCGAGCAGGAATTGCAGGCCGAGAAGCAGCTGTTCCCGGAATCCGCGACCTACATGGATTTCCTGCTGAAGAAGAAAACCGGTGCGCCGAAGGCGGCGGATCCGAAGGCCGCCGCGCAGCAGGGCGCCGGCCAGACGATCGCCGGCCAGAAGAATGCCGATCCGACCTCCGCCAAACAGTGACGCGCCCGCCATGTTCAAGACCCTCTCATTCAAGCTGATGTCCGTGCTGTCGCTCGTCGCGCTGCTGAGCGCGTGCGCGCAGCCGGTGAAACGCCCTGACTACACGGCGTTCAAGAAGAGCCAGCCGCGCTCGATCCTCGTGCTGCCGCCGGTCAACGAAACGTCCGAGGTCGGCGCGACCTACGGGATGCTGTCGCAGATGACGTTGCCGCTCGCCGAATCCGGCTATTACGTCGTGCCGGTCGCGGTGATGGACGAGACCTTCAAGCAGAACGGCCTGACCAACGCGGCCGAGATCCAGGAGACGCCGCCCGCGAAACTGCGCGAAATCTTCGGCGCGGATGCCGCGCTGTACACGAAGGTTTCGCAGTACGGCACCGTATACCGGATCATCGCGAGCGCGACGGTCGTGTCCGCGTCGACCAAGCTCGTCGACCTGCGTACCGGCGACGTGCTGTGGCAAGGCCAGGCCAGCGCGGCCAGCGACGAGGGCGGCAACAACGGCGGCAGCCTGATCGGCATGCTCGTGATGGCCGCGGTCAAGCAGGTTGCGAACACGCTGATGGACCAGAGCCACGACGTAGCGGCGTTCACGAGCGGCCGGCTGCTGACGGCGGGGCCGCCGACCGGCCTGCTGTACGGGCCGCACTCGCCGAAGTACGGCACCGACTGACGCGCGTCGCGCGCGCCATCAACGCAAAACGGCTGCGTCGATGCGCAGCCGTTTTGCATGGATACGGCGCCGGGAAGCCGGCGCACGCGTGACGGTTCAATGCACGCCGAACGCGTCGAGGAGCCGGTACCAGCTCATCGCGAGCACGAGCGCCGGCGTGCGCAATGCCTCGCCGCCCGGGAAGTCGCGATGGCGGATCTTGTCGAACAGGTCGAAGCGGCTCGCCTGTCCATCGATCGCCTCGGCGATCAGCTTGCCTGCGAGCGCGGTCGTGTTCACGCCGTGCCCCGAGAACCCCTGCGCGAAATACATCGTCGGCGCGATGCGGCCGAAGTGCGGCGCGCGATTCATCGTGATGTCGACGAAGCCGCCCCATGCGTAGTCGACCTTCACGTCCGCGAGCTGCGGGAACGTCTTCAACATGTCCGCGCGCATCGCCGCTGCGAGATCGCGCGGCTCCCGCGTCGAATAGCTGACCTTGCCGCCCCACACGAGCCGCGTGTCGGGCGCCGGCCGGAAATAGTCGAGCACGAAGCGGCTGTCGCAGATCGCCGCGCGTGCGGGCATCAGCGCGGCGGCGCGCGCGTCGCCGAGCGGCTCGGTCGCGATCACATACGTGCCGACCGGCATGATCTTCTTCGACAGCGCGGGCGCCAGCGTGCCGACGAAGGTATTGCAGGCGAGCACGACGAAGCGGGCGCGCACGTTGCCGCCGCTCGTCTCGACGACATGGCCGCCCGCGACGTCGCGCACGCGCGTCACGCAGCTGTCCTCGTGAATGCGCACGCCCGCGTCGATCGCCGCGCGGGCGAGGCCGAGCGTGTAGTTGAGCGGATGGAGGTGGCCGCTGTCCGGGTCGTACAGGCCGCCGCAATAGCGCTCGGACTGTACGTAGTCGCCGAGTTCGTCGGCTTCGACGAAGTGGAAGCGGTCGTAGCCGAAGCGCTTCGCGGCTTCGTCGCGCCAGCGTTTCAGCGCGTCGGCATCGCGTTCGGTGTTCGCGGCGGTCAGGTAGCCGGGCACCAGCGCGCAGTCGATGTGGTGCCGTGCGATGCGCGACTTCACGAGCGACAGCGTTTCGAGCCCCATGTCCCAGATGCGCTTCACGTCGCTTTCAGGCATGAATTGCCCGAACGTGTCGATGTCGCATGCAAACCCGCCGATCAACTGGCCGCCGTTGCGGCCGCTCGCCGCCCATCCGACCCGCGACGCTTCGAGCACGGTCACCGAATGGCCGCGCTCGGCGAGGTTGAGCGCGGCGGACAGGCCCGTGAGGCCCGCGCCGATCACGCACACGTCGGCATCGATCGTGCCGGCGAGCGGCGCGTGGCGGGTCGTATCGTTGGCGGTCGCCGCGTAGTAGGACGCGACGTGCGGCTGGTTGGCGAATGTCTGCATGATCAGGAGAACGGAGAAAGTGGGCTCAGAACAGCTCGCGCACGCGGTGGTACAGCATCCCGAGTTCGAGCGCGGGTTGCCGCCATGCGTCGCCGCCGGGGAAGCGCCGGTGACGTATGCGCGCGAACAGGTCGAACGCGCGCGTGTCGCCCGCGATCGCGCCGGCGACCGCGCGTCCGGCGATGCCGGTGAGTGCGACGCCGTGGCCGCTGAAGCCCTGGACGTAGAAGAAGTTCGGGTCGAGTGCGCCGAAATCCGGCGCGCGATTGCGTGTGACGTCGACGAAGCCGCCCCACGCGTGGTCGACGCGCACGTCGTCGAGCTGCGGAAACACGCCGACCATGCGCCGCCGGATCGTTTCGGCGAGCGTGGCGGGCGATGCACCGGCCGAATTCGCGCGGCCGCCGAACAGCATCCGGTGGTCGGCCGACAGCCGGAAATAGTCGAGGAAGAAGTTGTTGTCGCACACGGCTTCGCGCCGCGCGATCAGCGCGTCGGCGCGCGCCTGGCCGAGCGGTTCGGTCGCGATGATGGTCGACGCGACCGGCGCGATGCGCGCGGCCGTCGCGGCTGGCAGCACACCGCCGGGGCCCGCGTTGCAGCACGACACGACGAAGCGGCAGCGCACCTCGCCCGACGGCGTGCGCACGACGGGCCGCGCGCCGCGCACGATGTCGAGCGCCGGCGTATGCGCATACAGCGCGACGCCTTCGCGCCGGGCGGCGTCGGCGAGGCCGAGGCAGTACTTGAGCGGATGCAGGTGGCCCGACAGCGGATCGTAGACCCCTGCGAGATAGCGGGTCGACGCGATGCGCGCGCGGATCTCGCCGGTGTCGAGCCATGACAGCGACGGATGGCCCCAGCGCCGGGTCGCGGCGTCCATCCAGGCGTGCAGGTCGTCGACGCGGCGCGGCTTCGTCGCGACCGTCAGGTAGCCGCGTGTGAAGTCGCAGTCGATCCCGTAGCGCGCGATCCGCTCGGCGATCAGTGCGACGCCGTCGAGCGACAGCGACCACGCGGCACGCGCGCCGTCGGCGCCGAGCTGCCGCTCGATCTCTTCGTCCTTCGCGAAGCCGGTGATCGCCTGGCCGCCATTGCGGCCCGATGCGCCCCAGCCGGGCCGGTGCGCGTCGATCACCGCGACGGACAGCCCGCGAGCGCGGCAGTCGAGCGCGGTCGACAGGCCCGCGAAGCCGGCGCCGATCACGCAGACGTCGACATCGATCGTGGCGTCGAGCCCGGGATCGTCATCCACGGGCCGCACGGCCGTCGCTTCGTAGTACGAGTCTCGCGCGAGCGCATCGGCGCGGCGGGTGAAAGACTGCGTCATGAATCCGACTCCCTCGTTGCAGCCGGCGGCGGCGCGTCGCGCACCGTCATCCGGCCGGTAAAAACGGCGCGGGACGCCGTGCGCGCGGCACGGCGTCCCGCGCGCGCTGCGTCAGAACGAATAGATGAACTGCGTCGCGAGCAGGTCGTTGGACTTGCCGTACGACCCGTCGTTGCGCAGGAACACCTTGTTGTTCGCCCAGTCGTGGCGGTATTCGACCTTCACGGTGATCTGTTGGGTCGGATAGAACAGCAGGTCGAGCGCAACGTCCTGACGGATCGCGCCCTTGCACTCGAAGCCGAGGCCACCGCCGGCCTTCGACGTCGCGAGGCAGTCCGAATCGATGCCGAAGCCATTGTTCGGATCCATCCCGTTGCCGTTCAGTGCGATGCCGCCGCCGCCGCCGCCGTTCTTGCTGTTCACGAGCGCATCGTAGCGCAGCGTCACGCCCATGCGGCCGACCACCGGCGCGTTGAACTTGCGGTGCGCGAGCAGCGACAGGCCGTACCACTGCGCGAGCCCGCCGTTGTACGCCGCATGCTGCTGCTGGCCGTAGTCGAGTTCGGCGTTGTACTGGACGTCGGCGAGCGTATAGGTCGCATCGGCTTCCGCGAAGAAGAACGTGCCATAGCCGCTCGGTGCGTTGGCGCCCGGGCCGTAGTGCACGACGCCGTTCGAATCGATCGAGCTCGAGAGCGTCTGGCGGCCGATGTTGAACGATCCGCCGATGTCGAGCGCGCTCGACCACGTGTAGTCGGCTCGCGCGGTGAAGGTCGGCACCTTGTTGCTGGTCGTGATCGGATCGCCGAGCGCATTGGTGCCCGTCTGCGTGACCGACCCGTACGTGCGGTACTGCTCGTTGCCGACGAAGAACTTCCACGCCCAGTTGCCCTTCGTGTAGTTCGCCCCGGCACCCACGTAGCTGCCCGGATCCGAGAAGTCGTACAGCAGGTTGTGCGTGAGCGTGAGCATCTGGTTCGACTGCTGCACCTCGTAGCCGCCGAAGCTCGGGATCAGGCCGGCGACCAGCGTCGTTTCGGCGGTGATGGGCACGTTGACGACCGCGGTGTTCAGCAGGTTGTCGGTGATCGAGCCGCGCGAGTTCTGCAGCAGCGTGATGCCGTTGCCGCGGTTCGGCATCAGCGTGATTTCCGCCGACGGCGCCATCGGGCCGACGCCGAACGTCTTCTTGATGTCGAGGTACAGGTCGCCGAACGTGCTGTTGAAGTAGTTGTACGCGTTCTCGTGGTTCGCGAACAGGAACGACGACGTGCCGGCCGCGCGGTTGTAGATGTAGGTCGGGTCGATGTAGCCCGTCACCGACAGGCCGGCGAGCGGGCCCGTATTGGCCGCGTCCGTCAGCGAGTCGACCTTCAGCTGCTGGTTCGCGATCTGCTGCTTCATCTCGCCGACCTCGTCGTTGGTCAGCGTGGCCTGCGCCTTGCCGTAGTCCGGCGAGCTCGGATCGACGGCCACGGCGACCGGCGCCGCACCGGCGCCCGCCCCCGCCTTCGTGCCGGCCTGGAGGGGCGCGGCGCCGCCCTTCGCCGACAGCTGCGCCTGCATCGCCTTCATCTGTTTCTGCAACGCCGCGACCTGCGCCTGCAGCGCCTTGATCTCGGCGGATGTCGAACCGGCCAGCGCGATGCCCGGCAACGCGCCGGCCACCAGCAGGCAGATCAGTTTCTTCTTCATTGCGGATTCTCCTTGTCGTGGGCCTGTCAAATCGGAATCGAATCGCGCGCCCCCCCTGGGGCAGCGCATCGTGCTTGTCTGCAGTGCTTGTTATCCTTGAAGCAGGCGGGGCGTCACGCCACCGCGAACGCCGCCTTCATGTCCGCCACGCGGCGCCGTTCGCGCGCGATCATCATCCGGTTCACGACGATCACGCCGATCGTCACCGCCGTGATGAACAGCGTCGCCAGTGCGTTCATCTCCGGGTTCAGCCCCAGCCGCACGCGAGAGAACACCACCAGCGGCAGCGTCGTCGAGCCCGGCCCGGACAGGAACGCCGACAGCACCAGGTCGTCGATCGACAGCGTGAACGACAGCAGCCAGCCCGACAGCAGCGCCTGCGAGATCAGCGGCAGCGTCACCACGAAGAACACCTTCAGCGGCGTCGCACCCAGGTCCAGCGCCGCCTCTTCCAGCGACTTGTTCATCTCCTTCACGCGCGACTGCACGATGATCGCCACGTACGACACGCACAGCATCACGTGACCGATCCAGATCGTCACCATCCCGCGGCCCTTCGGCCAGCCGAACATCTGTTCCAGCGCGACGAACAGCAGCAGCAGCGAGATGCCCTGGATCACTTCCGGAATCACCAGCGGCGCGTTGATCATCCCCGTGTACAGCGTGAAGCCCCTGAAGCGGCCGAAGCGCGCGAGCACGAAGCCCGCCCACGTGCCGATCACGACCGACGCGGTCGCGGTCAGCAGGCCGATCTTCAGCGACAGCCACGCCGCGCTCAGCAGCTCGTCGTCGTCCAGCAGCGCCGCGTACCACTTCAGCGAGAAGCCCGACCACACCGTCACCAGCTTCGACTCGTTGAACGAGTACACGACCAGGCTGATGATCGGGATGTACAGGAACAGGAAGCCGAAGGCGAGGACGCCCGTCGACAGCGGTTTGCTCGGCTTGATCATTTCGCGTCCTCCAGTTCCTTGACCTGGTAGTACTGGAACAGCGCCATCGGCACCAGCAGCAGCATCACCATCGCGACCGTCACCGCGGACGCCATCGGCCAGTCCATGTTGTTGAAGAATTCATCCCACATCACGCGGCCGATCATCAGCGTGTCGGCGCCGCCGAGCAGCTCCGGAATCACGTACTCGCCCACCGCCGGGATGAACACCAGCAGGCTGCCGGCGATGATCCCGTTCTTCGACAGCGGCAGCGTGATGCGCGTGAACGCGACCCACGGTTTCGCGCCGAGGTCGTACGCGGCTTCGAGCAGTGTCAGGTCCATCTTCACCAGGTGTGCGTACAGCGGCATCACCATGAACGGCAGGTACGAATAGACCATCCCGATGTAGACGCCCGCGTCGCTGTGATACAGCCGCAGCGGTGTGTGGATGATGCCGAGCGCGATCAGCGTGTGGTTCAGCAGGCCGTCGTCCTTCAGGATGCCGATCCATGCGTACACGCGGATCAGGAACGACGTCCAGAACGGCAGCATCACGGCCATCATCAGCACGTTGCGGCGATTCGGTTCCGAGCGCGCGATGTAGTACGCCATCGGATAGCCGATCAGCAGGCACAGCACTGTCGACACGGCGGCCATCTTCAGCGAGCTAAGGTAGGTCGCGATGTACAGGTCGTCCTGCAGCAGGAACGCGTAGTGCGACAGCTGTAACGCGAAGTGCACGACGCCGTCCTTGATCTCGACGAGCGACGTGTACGGCGGAATGCCCATCACCTGGTCGGCGAAGCTGATCTTCAGCACCAGCACGAACGGCAGCGCGAAGAATACGGCGAGCCACATGAACGGCACGCCGATCGCGACGCTGCGACCCGACGGCAACAAGCGCGACAGCGCGGCGAAGCGGCCCGGGCGGGCGCGGCCGGCGCCGGCGCCCGCGGCGCCGGCAGACACCGGCGCGGAAGGCGTGGAAGCGGAGGTTCTCATTATGGCGTCCTCACTGCGTCAGCACGACGCCGCTGGCCGGCGACCACGACACGAACACGTCGTCGTTCCACGCCGGCGCACCGTCGTTCATCAGGTGCGAGCTCGACAGGTTCGACACCACCGTCTTGCCGCTCGGCAGGCGCACGTGATACAGCGAGTAGCTGCCCATGTACGCGATGTCGGTCACGACGCCGCGCGCCCAGTTGTGTTTCGAACCCGGCTTCTCGCGCGACACGTGCACGCGCTCCGGGCGCACCGAGATGCCCACCGGCATCCCGAGCGGGCCCGTCACGCCGTGGCTCACGTACATGCGCGCCTCGAGGTCGTCGCTCTCGACGAAGATGTGATCGGGCTCGTCCTCGACCACGCGCCCCTCGAACAGGTTGGTCGAGCCGATGAATTCGGCCGAGAAGCGGCTGTTCGGGTATTCGTAGACTTCGCCGGGCGAGCCGATCTGCACGATCTTGCCTTCGCTCATCACCGCGAGGCGGCTCGCCATCGTCATCGCCTCTTCCTGGTCGTGCGTGACCATCACGCAGGTCACGTCGACCTTCTCGATGATGTTCACGAGTTCGAGCTGGGTCTTCTGGCGGATCTTCTTGTCGAGCGCGGACATCGGCTCGTCGAGCAGCAGCAGCTTCGGGCGCTTGACCAGCGAGCGGGCCAGCGCGACGCGCTGCTGCTGGCCGCCGGAGAGCTGGTGCGGCTTGCGCTTCGCGTACTTGCTCATCTGCACGAGCGCGAGCGCGTCGGCCACGCGCTCCTTGATCTCGTTTTTCGGCGTGCCTTCCTGCTTCAGGCCGAACGCGACGTTCGATTCGACCGTCATGTGCGGGAACAGCGCGTACGACTGGAACATCATGTTCACCGGGCGGCGGTACGGCGGCAGCGCGGCGAGATCCTCGCCGTCGACGAAGATCTTGCCGGAGGTGGCCGTTTCCAGCCCGGCGAGCATGCGCAGCAGCGTCGACTTGCCGCAGCCCGAGCTGCCGAGCAGCGCGAACAGTTCGTTTTTCGCGATCGTCAGGTTCACGTTGTCGACGGCCGTGCTGTCGCCGAATTTCTTCACGACGTTCTCGATGCGCACGAAGGCGTCGTTTTGCGTACGGGCCGCGGAGGCCGGTTGGGTCTGTCGTGCAGCAGCGGAAGGGGGTATCGATTGCATGGGATTCACCATTCGTTCTTCACGGATTGCAGGCGTGAGCGTCCCCGCGCGAGGCGCAAATGCGACTCACGGACGACGGCTCGTGCCGGATGGAACAGTGCGCGCGACGCGCGCGGGCGGACGGAGGTCCGCGGATCTCAGGCGGGCAGGCGTCGAGCGATGCCTGCGCCGCCGGAATGCAGGGCGATCAGTGGCCGGTCTTCAATTGCGCCCACAGGCGGTTCTGGAGGCGCAGGATGTCGGCCGGCATCGGCTTCATCAGCACCATCTTCTTCAGCACGTCTTCGGGCGGGTAGACGGTCGGGTCCTGCGCGACGGACGGCGTGACGAACTGGTGCGCGGCCTTGTTCGCGGTCGGGTAGAACACCGTGTTGGTGATCGCCGCGTTGACCTTCGGATCGGAAATGTAGTTGATCCACTTCAGCGCGGCCTCGGGGTGCGGTGCATCCTTCGGGATCACCATCACGTCGAACCACAGCAGGCCGCCTTCCTTCGGGTTCGAGAACTTGATGTCGTACGAACGCTTCGCTTCGGCCGAGCGGCGATGCGCGATGCCGACGTCGCCCGACCAGCCGAGCGCGACGCACACGTCGTTGTTCGCGAGGTCGTTGATGTAGCCGGACGAGTTGAACTGGGTGATGTACGGGCGGACTTTCTTCAGGACTTCGAATGCAGCCTGGTAGTCGCCGGGGTTCTTGCTGTTCGGATCCTTGCCCATGTACTGCAGCGTGGCGGCGAACACGTCGACGGCCTGGTCGAGGAACGACACGCCGCAGCCCTTCAGCTTCTCCATGTTCGCCGGGTCGAATACCAGCGCCCAGCTGTCGACCGGCGCCTTGTCGCCGAGCGCCTTCTTCACCGCCTGCGCGTTGTAGCCGATGCCGTCCGTGCCGTAGGCCCAGGGCACGCCGTACTGGTTGCCCGGATCGGCATCCGAGATCATCTTCATCAGCAGCGGGTCGAGGTTCGCGAGGTTCGGCAGCTTCGACTTGTCGAGCTTCTGGTACACGCCGGCCTGGATCTGCTTGGCCATGTAGTTCGACGTCGGCACGACGATGTCGTAGCCCGAACTGCCGGCAAGCAGCTTCGCCTGAAGCGTGTCGTCGCTGTCGTAGTTGTCGTACTTGACGTGGATGCCCGTCTGCTTCTGGAAGTTCGGGATCGTGTCCGGTGCGATGTAGTCGGACCAGTTGTAGACATTCAGCTCTTCGGCATGCGCCGACGGGCTGGCGACCGACGTGAATGCTGCCGCGGCGGCAAGGGCGGCAACGGAGCAGGCTTGGCGAAGAAAGCAGGCACGCATGGTGGAGTTCCCCTGGTTATGGCGACGTGCGGCGCCCGCCGCACGCCTGTAGGCAAAACCGTTACGAAATACCCAATTGCTGGGCGGTTGCATCGACTGCTTTTTTCGCCTTCGATACGAGTTCATCAATTTCCGGACGCGAGATCACGAGCGGCGGCGACAGCAGCATCCGGTCGCCGGTCGCACGCATGATCAGGTTGCCGTTGAAGCAGAAGTCGCGGCAGATCGTGCCGACGTCGCCGCCGTTCGCGAAGCGGCGGCGTTCGGCCGGCGCCTCGGCGAGTTGCAGGCTCGCGACGAGGCCGTGGCCGTGCACTTCGCCGACGATCGGGTGACGCGCGAAGGTTTCGCGCATCAGCGCCTGGAAGTACGGGCCCGTGTCGTTCTTCACGCGCTCGACGATCCCTTCGTCGCGCAGCAGCTTCAGGTTCGCGACCGCGACGGCCGCTGCCACCGGGTGGCCCGAGTACGTGAGGCCGTGGTTGAATTCGCCGTTGTCGATGATCGGTCGCGCCACGCGCTCGTGAATGCCGACGGCGCCCATCGGCACGTAGCCCGACGTGAGGCCCTTCGCCATCGTGATCAGATCGGGCTCGAAGCCGAAATGCTGGTGTGCGAACCATTCGCCGGTGCGGCCGAAGCCGCCGATCACTTCGTCGGCCACCAGCAAGATGTCGTACTTGCGGCAGATCCGCTGGATTTCCGGCCAGTACGTCGATGGCGGGAAGATCACGCCGCCCGCGCCCTGGAACGGCTCGCCGATGAACGCGGCGACGTTCTCCGCGCCGAGTTCGAGGATCTTCGCTTCGAGCTGCTGCGCGCGGGCCAGGCCGAACGCTTCCGGCGTTTCACCGGCCGCTGCCTCGCCGAAGAAATACGGCTGGTCGATATGCACGATGTGCTCGACCTTCGACGGCATCTGCTCGTGCATGTAGCCCATCCCGCCGAGCGTGCCGCCGGCGATCGTCGAGCCGTGATAGCCGTTCTTGCGCGAGATCACATATTTCTTCTGCGGCTGGCCCTGCACGCGCCAGTACTGATGCACGAGGCGCAGCACGGTATCGTTGCCTTCCGAGCCGCTGTTGCAATAGAAGAAGTGGTTGAAGCCGGCGGGCGTGACTTCCGCGAGCATCGCGGAAAGCTCGATCACCGGCGGGTGCGTCGTCTTGAAGAACGTGTTGTAGAACGGCAGTTCCTGCAACTGGCGATACGCGGCATCGGCGAGTTCCTTGCGGCCGTAGCCGACGTTCACGCACCAGAGGCCGGCCATCCCGTCGATGATCTTGTTGCCGTCTGAGTCCCACAGGTAGACGCCATCGGCCTTCACGATCACGCGGCTGCCCGCGCGGTTCAGCGCGCCCATGTCGGAGAACGGGTGAATGTGGTGCGCGGCATCGAGCGCGCGGTATTCGGCGGTCGTACGCGCCTGCGTCGCGCGGGGCGCTGCGGCCGTGGCGCTCGGCGCGGCCGGCTGGATCCAGGCAGAGTCGTTGCGGTAAGTCATGTTTCCTCCGTGATTCCGTATTCGGTTGTGTGCACGCTCAGACGTGCAGCAGCAGATGGCGGCGTTCCCACGAGCTGATCACGCGGAAGAACGCTTCGTATTCGGTTTCCTTCAGCGCGAAATACGCCTTCAGGAACTTGTGGCCGAGGATCTCGCCGAGCGGCTCGCAGGCGGCCATCAGCGTCAGCCCTTCCTCGAGGTTGCGCGGCAACTGGTACGGCAGTTCGTAGCCGTCGCTGACGAGCGGCTCGGTCGGCTCCAGGCGCTGCGTCATGCCGAGATAGCCGGCCGCGAGCGTCGCGGCGAGCGCGAGGTACGGGTTGCAGTCGACGCCCGGAATGCGGTTCTCGATCCGGCGCGCGGACGGGCCCGAGTGCGGGATGCGGAAGCCGACCGTACGGTTGTCGTAGCCCCACTGCACGTTGATCGGCGCGGCCATGAAGCGCGACAGGCGGCGATACGAGTTGATGTACGGCGCGAAGATCGGCATCAGTGCCGGCGTGTACTTCTGCAGCCCCGCGAGGTAGTTGTAGAACATCGACGTCGCGCCGCCGGTTTCCGGCGACGTGAACAGGTTCTGGCCCGTTTCCTCGTCGACGATGCTCTGGTGCACGTGCATCGCCGAACCCGGCTCGTCTTCCATCGGCTTGGCCATGAACGTCGCGTACATGTTGTGACGCAGCGCGGCCTCGCGCACGGTGCGCTTGAACAGGAACACCTGGTCGGCCAGCGACAGCGCGTCGCCGTGCATGAAGTTGATCTCCATCTGCGCGGCGCCGACCTCGTGGATCAGCGTGTCGATGTCGAGGTTCTGTGCTTCGCAGTACTCGTAGATGTCCTCGAACAGCGGATCGAACTCGTTGACGGCCTCGATCGAATACGACTGGCGGCCCGTTTCGGGGCGGCCCGTGCGGCCGACCGGCGGGCGCAGCGGCAGGTCGGGGTCCTTGTTCATGTCGACCAGGTAAAACTCGAGCTCCGGTGCGACGACGGGCTTCCAGCCCTTCGCCTTGTACAGCTCGAGCACGCGGCGCAGCACGTAGCGCGGCGAGATCTCGACCGGCGAGCCGTCGAAGTGCACGCAGTCGTGGATCACCTGAGCGGTCGGGTCGACGGCCCACGGGATCAGGCGGATCGTCGACTCGTCGGGCACGCACACCATGTCGGGGTCGGTCACGCCGGTCAGCGAGCCGTCTTCCGGATATTCGCCGGTGACGGTCTGCACCATCACGGCCTGCGGCAGCCGCATCGATTCGCCGGACGTGAACTTGTTGCGCGGCGTGATCTTGCCGCGCGCGATGCCGGCCATGTCGGGAATGATCGCCTCGACTTCGGTGATCCGGTGTTGCTTCAGAAAACTTTCGATGTCTTGCATGTCTGTTCTCGTTGGTTTGGTCGGCGCGCTCAGGCGAGCGCGGCGGCGGCCATGGCACGCGTGCGGGCAGCGCGGCGGGCGCGGCAGGCATCGCCGAAGGCGCGGAAGATCGCGCTCGACAGCGGGTCCTGCGCATGGCGCCATTCCGGATGCCACTGCACGGCGAGGGCGAAAGCCGGTGCATCGACGACGCTCACGGCTTCGATCAGCCCGTCCGGCGCGACGGCCTCGACGGCGAGGCCGGCGCCGAGCTGGGCGATGCCCTGCTTGTGCAGCGAGTTCACCTGCACGTCGTCGCGGCCGCCGGCGAGCGCGTGCAGCTTGCCGCCGGGCGTCAGGCGCACGACGTGCGCGGGGCCGTATTGCGTGTCCATCGGCGCATCGTCGTCCTCGCGGTGATCGGCGAGGCCCGGCACTTCATGCACGCGCTGGTGCAGCGTGCCGCCGCAGGCGACGTTCAGTTCCTGGAAGCCGCGGCAGACGGCCAGCACGGGCACGCCCGCGGCGATCGCCGCGCGCAGCAGCGGCAGCGTGGTCGCGTCGCGGGCCGGGTCGTGCTTCGTGCCCGGTGCGCTCGGTTCGCCGCCGTACAGGTGTGGCTCGACGTTCGAGTAGCTGCCGGTAAACAGCAGGCCGTCGACCGCGTCGAGTACGTCGTCGACCGACTGGCGCTCGCCGAGCGCGGGCAGCACCATGGCGAACGCCTGCGCGCCGTCGACGATCGCGGCGACATACTTGTCGCCGACCGTGTGCGATGCGTGTGCGCCGATTTGCGTGTGGTCGGCGGTGAGGCCGACGAGGGGTTTCCTTCTATCCATGACGTCAATCAGTTATCCGGAGGGTTGTTGCGTCTTGCTTGCCGGATGGGGCGAAACGCCGGCGTGCAACAGCCCCGCAGCCTTGCGTGAGACGCAGGGCCGCTGGTGAATGGGCGCAACGGGATGGCGTGGCGATCCGCGCTGCGCGCGACGATCAGGCCGTCGTTCGTTTCATTGCGAGACGCGACGCGGCAACGAATGCGCGAACGCGTTCCGTCACCGCACGGACGATGCGGTTGACGAATCAGCAGACGAAACGAACGACGTAAAGAAGGGAGAGGCGCTACGGCAACAGCGACGCCACTTCGTCCGTATCGACGGCGACGAATGCGCGTGCGGAAACGGCGTTGTGACGCCGAACGGAACGACGGGACAGGATGGTGTAGATCGACAGGTGAAGCAGGCGAGGACTATGCCAGCCGCAACTGCCGTCGTCGGAAGCGGACGCCGCGCTGCGCAAACTTCGCACATCGCCTCGATCCCACCTCACCAGAGGGCCACGGACTCTCACGATTACACTCGACTGGGTTGTTGAAAGTATTGAACACCTGACCGTTTCGACGCGCTGGGCGTTTAAAATAATCGAGGTGCCGGTTACACGTTATTTACATTGATGGGCATCAATTTTTGCGTTGCAATAACGTTTTTTGCTGCCCATGAAAGCGTGATGACGCTAACCTGAGAGCCAGCATATACGAGCCAAAAACGGCGTCAAATGTTTTTTAACGGTGCTGCATCAGGGCTTTCCCGAGCAGTGCGAACAAAAGATTCGCAAACGGAATAATGTGCGAGGTGTTCATTATTTCGAACGCCTTTCAGGGTTTTCCCCGCTAATGCTCGGCATAAAGTGATTAGAATATTCAACGGCTGTCCACCGCGTCGTTTCACTTTGCCATCGCACTTACCGTGTCCGAAACCGAATCGATGTCCACCGAAGTCGCCGAGCGCCTGCGTTTCGTGCGCAACAAGCAAGGCCTGTCGCAGCGCGAACTCGCGAAGCGGGCCGGCGTGACCAACGGCACGATCTCGCTGATCGAACAGGGCCGCGTGAGCCCGTCGGTCGGCTCGCTGAAGAAGCTGCTCGAATGCATCCCGATGAGTCTCGCGGAGTTCTTCACGTTCGAGCTCGTCGAATCGCGTTCGGTCGTGTCGCGTCGCGACGAGATGCCGAACCTCGGCAACGACACGCTCGCGTTTCACCTGGTCGGCGCGAGCATGAAGGACCGCAATATGTGCATCCTGCGCGAGGTCTACCAGCCGCAGGCCGACACAGGGCCCGAGATGCTCGTGCACGCAGGGCACGAGGGCGGGGTCGTCGTGTCGGGCCGGCTCGAGCTGACCGTCGACGGCGCGACATGGCTGCTCGACCCCGGAGACGGCTACTACTTCGAAAGCCGTTTGCCGCACCGTTTTCGCAATCCCAGCGCGGAACAGATCTGCGAGGTCGTCTCGGCCAATTCGCCGGCGACCTTCTGACCTTCGCACCGCGCGTCACTGCATTCGCTGCCGGCCGGCTGCGCGTCATGCGCAGCGGCGTGCCGCATCGCGAATGCCAAAAAACTGAGGCATCCTGATGAACAAGTTGACTTTGGCTGACTGGCAGGACAAGGCGGCGTCGCTCAAGATCGAAGGGCGCGCATTCATCGACGGCGCATCGCGCGATGCGCACGGCGGCAAGACGTTCGACTGCGTGAGCCCGATCGACGGCCGCGTGCTCGCGAAGGTCGCCGATTGCGGCGAAGCCGACGTGAACGCGGCCGTCGCCGCCGCGCGCCGCGCGTTCGACGCGGGCGTGTGGGCGGGGCTGAACCCGCGTGCGCGCAAGGCCGTGCTGCTGCGCTGGGCCGCGCTGATGCGCGAGCATCTCGACGAGCTGTCGCTGCTCGAGACGCTCGACGCCGGCAAGCCGATCGGCGACACGACGACGGTCGACGTGCCGGGCGCCGCGTACTGCGTCGAATGGTTCGCGGAAGCGATCGACAAGGTCGGCGGCGAGGTCGCGCCGGCCGATCATCATCTTGTCGGTCTCGTCACGCGCGAGCCGGTCGGCGTGGTGGCGGCGGTCGTGCCGTGGAACTTCCCGATCCTGATGGCCGCGTGGAAATTCGGGCCGGCGCTCGCGGCCGGCAACAGCGTGGTGCTGAAGCCGTCGGAGAAATCGCCGTTGACCGCGATCCGTGTCGCGCAGCTCGCGCACGAGGCCGGCATTCCGGCCGGCGTGTTCAACGTCGTGCCGGGCGCGGGCGAGCCGGGCAAGCTGCTCGCGCTGCATCGCGACGTCGACTGCATCGCGTTCACGGGCTCGACGGCGGTCGGCAAGCTGATCATGCAATACGCCGCGCAGTCGAACCTGAAGCGCGCGTGGCTCGAACTCGGCGGCAAGTCGCCGAACATCGTGCTGCCCGATTGTCCCGATCTCGACCGCGCGGCGCAGGCCGCCGCCGGCGCGATCTTCTACAACATGGGCGAGATGTGCACGGCGGGTTCGCGGCTGCTCGTGCATGGCGACATCAAGGACGCGTTCATCGAGAAACTCGTCGCGGCCGCGCGCGCATACGTGCCCGGCAACCCGCTCGATCCGTCGGTGTCGATGGGCGCGATCGTCGACGGCATCCAGCTCGAGCGCGTGCTCGGCTATATCGAGGCCGGGCGCGGCGAAGGCAGGCTCGTCACGGGCGGGGCGCGCGTGAAGGAGGAAACGGGCGGCTTCTACGTGGAGCCGACGGTGTTCGAGGTGAAGCCCGATGCGAGGATCGCGCGTGAGGAGATCTTCGGGCCCGTGCTGTCGGTGATCGTGTTCGACGACGTCGACGAGGCCGTGCGGATCGCGAACGACACCGAATACGGGTTGGCCGCGGCCGTGTGGACATCGAACCTGACGACCGCGCACGACGTGTCGCGCCGGCTGCGTGCGGGCACCGTCTGGGTGAACTGCTACGACGAGGGCGGCGACATGAACTTCCCGTTCGGCGGCTACAAGCAGTCGGGCAACGGCCGCGACAAGTCGCTGCACGCGCTCGAGAAGTACACCGAGCTGAAGTCGACGCTGATCAGGCTGCGCTGACGCGAAATCGGCCGCGGGCGCAGCGCCGTACGGCGGTGTGCCCGCGGGTCGCGGTGCGTGTGCGTTATGCGGCGCGCAGCGCGGGGTGGAAGCCGGCGGCTTCGATGATCGACTGCACGCGCTGCGCGCCTTGTGCCGATTCGACCTTGACGATCTTCGCCGCGACGTCGATGTCGAGCTTCGCGGCGGGATCGGCGGCCGTCACCGCGCGCGTGATGGCGTTGGCGCAGCCGCCGCAGGTCATGTCCTGGACTTCGAATTCCATCGTGTTCTCCTGGGTTGACGATTGACAAGCATCGACAGCATGAAGCTTGCCACGGTGGGAAGGTCAAGCGCCGTCATGTGTGCTCGTGCGGTTGCGGGATGAGCGATCGGGCGGCGCGGTGCCGGGCAGGCAGCGGGCGGGCCGCATGCCGCCGTGCGAACGGGTGAGAAGGGGCGGCAGGCGGGCCGGGCGGCCGAGGGCGGTCAGCGGTGGCTGTCGATCCAGGCGCGAGCCCATTCGAGCCCCGCTTCACGTGCGTCGTCCTCGGTGTCGAACACGCCGAGTACGCCGGATGCCTCGACCAGCTTGTTGTTCTGCGTGATCGTGCCGCTTGCCGCGAAGCGCTCGGGCTGCAGGATTTCGTCCTGCTGCAGGATCGCGTGGCCCCAGATCTGGTAGCCGTGGTAGGTTTGCGCTTCCATTATCGAGTCACCTCCGCGGAGCGGCCGTGCGTGCCGACCTGCAGCACGTTGCCGTCCGGCGTGTATTGCCGCGGGATGTTGGAGTCATTCAGGGCGTGCTGCGCATCGGGCGCAGCCGGCTGCATCACCGTCAGGCGTCCCGGCGCGGGCTGCGCGACGGGGCGCGGAGCGGCCGGCCTCTCGGCGGCGGTCGCGGGCGAACGATGCGAACCGGTTTTCACGGCCTGCGCGACGCGGCGCTTGTGCGGCTTCACCGCGGCTTTGGGCGTGGCATTCGCGTGCTTCTCCGCGCTCTTGACGGCGCGCGCGTCGGCGCCCGTGTGCGCGGCCGGGGTACGGGCTTCCGGCGCGTGGGCCGCCGGCTGCCGCGCCTCGGGCGGGTTCCAGACCTCGACGTAATGCTCGGCGGCCCAGCCCGTCGACGCGAACGTCAGCGCCAGCACACCGCATCCAATCAGTCTTACCATTGTCTCTCCGTCATATTCCTTGCGACCCGCGTTCGGCCGGCCGTGCATGCGCATTCGGGGCAGCGGCTCAGGAGAACACCTCGAGCCCATGCTTCTCGACGATCTGGAGCATCCGGGCCGCGATGCCGCTCGGCCGCTTGTCGCCCTGTTCCCATTGGCGGATCGTCGACGTCGTCGTGTTCAGGTAGAGCGCGAACACGCTCTGGCTGACGTTGACGGATTTGCGGATGCGGGCGATCGCTTGCGGATCGAACTGCGGGGCGGCTTCGATGCAGAGATTGTCGTATTCGCGCATCGTTTTCTTGTCGATCAGGTTTGCGCGATAGAGGCCCGACGCGGCGCTGTGGATCGCCTCCGTTGCGTCGCTCTTGAATCGACTCTTAGCCATTGCAAATCTCCACCAGCTCTTTCAGTGCGATCAGCGTCGCGATATCGGCGTCGGTGCGGCGCCCGACATCCGCGGCGAGCTTTCTGAAGGCGCGCAGTTCGCGTTCGTCGATGTCGTCCCTGTCGCGTTTTGCGAACAGGAACACGAAAACCCACGCCTGCCCGACCTTGCTCAGCACGATCCCGCGCTGCCGATTCCCGTCCAGGCGCTTTTTCCAGACGTTGCCTGGCCGCGCGCCAGTTCCCGCGCGGCGCGGCAGAGTTCGGCATCGGCGATTCCTGCTTTTCTGGCTGCCTTGTGAAACCACTTCGTCTTGAAGACGCGTCGTACGGAGGCAGGCATGTCGGACCGGTCGAGTTAGCACAGGATTATATACCACTACGTGGTACATATTTCGACCTGGCCGAATGGCCCGCTGCCCGCCGATACGCGGTCGGGACGGCCCGGCAAGGACCATCCCGGTCGTCCCGCGTTACTCCACCGTCACCGATTTCGCGAGATTCCGCGGCTTGTCGACGTCGGTGCCGCGCGCACACGCGGTGTGATACGCGAGCAATTGCAGCGGCACGACGTGCAGGATCGGCGACAGCTGCCCGTAGTGTTCCGGCATCCGGATCACGTGCAGGCCGTCGTCGTTGACGATCTGCGTGTCCGCATCGGCGAACACGTACAGTTCGCCGCCGCGCGCACGCACTTCCTGCATGTTCGACTTCAGCTTCTCGAGCAGCGTGTCGTTCGGCGCGACCGTGACGACCGGCATCGCTTCCGTGACGAGCGCGAGCGGCCCGTGCTTCAGTTCGCCGGCCGGATAGGCCTCGGCGTGGATGTACGAGATTTCCTTCAGCTTCAGCGCGCCTTCGAGCGCGATCGGGTAGTGCAGCCCGCGGCCGAGGAACAGCGCGTTTTCCTTGCGTGCGAATTCCTCCGACCACGCGATGATCTGCGGCTCCAGCGCGAGCACGCTGTTCAGCGCGGCCGGCAGGTGGCGCAACTGCTTCAGGAATTCGGCTTCCTGAGCGGCATCGACGTGCCCGCGCAGCTTGCCGAGCGTGGCCGCGAGTACGAACAGCGCGACGAGTTGCGTCGTGAACGCCTTCGTCGACGCGACGCCGATCTCGGTGCCCGCGTGCGTCAGGAACTGCATTTCGGTGAGGCGCACCATCGCGCTCGTCGCGACGTTGCAGACCGCGAGCGTATGCGTATGGCCGAGCGACTGCGCGTGCTTGAGCGCGGCGAGCGTGTCGGCCGTCTCGCCCGACTGCGAGATCACCAGCACGAGCTGCCGCGGGTTCGGCACCGATTCGCGGTAGCGGTATTCGCTCGCGATCTCGACCTGCGTCGGGATCTTCGCGATCGATTCGAGCCAGTATTTCGCGGTCAGGCCCGAGTAGTAGCTCGTGCCGCACGCGAGGATCAGCAGGCTGTCGATTTCCGCGAAGGCGGCGGGCGCGGCGTCGCCGAACAGCGTTGCGTCGAAGGCTTCGGTTTGCGGCACGGTGTCGCTGATCGCGCGCGGCTGCTCGAAGATTTCCTTCTGCATGAAGTGGCGATACGGCCCGAGTTCGACCGCGCCGCCGTAGGCGCTCACCACGCGGATCTCGCGCTGCGCGAGCGCGCCGTTCCGGTCGACGATCTTCACGCCGCCGAGCGACAGCTCGCACACGTCGCCTTCCTCGAGGAACGTGAAGCGGTCGGTGCTGCCCGCGAGCGCGAGCGCGTCGGACGCGAGGAAGTTCTCGCCGTCGCCGTGGCCGACCACGAGCGGCGAACCCTGGCGCGCGCCGACGACGGTGTGCGGCTGGTCCTTGTGGATCACGGCGATCGCATACGCGCCGTGCAGCTGCCCCACCGCTTCGCGCACCGCGTCGAACAGGTTGCCGCGATACAGGCTGTGCACGAGGTGGGCGATCACTTCGGTGTCGGTCTGCGACACGAATTCGTAGCCCTTCGCGCGCAGCGCTTCGCGCAGCGATTCGAAGTTCTCGATGATGCCGTTGTGGACGAGCGCCAGCGCGTTCGACGAGAAGATCGGGTGCGCGTTGTGCGTGACGGGCGCGCCGTGCGTCGCCCAGCGCGTATGCGCGACGCCGGTGGTGCCTTCGAGGTGCGATTCGCGCACCTGCGCGTCGAGATCGGCGACGCGCGCGACGCTGCGCGCGCGCTTCGGTGCGCCCGGCTCGAGCACGGCGACGCCGCACGAATCGTAGCCACGGTATTCGAGGCGCCGCAATCCTTCGATCAGCACCGGAACGATATTACGCTGCGCAACTGCGCCGACAATGCCGCACATGAAATCTACCTTCTATATGGAAGCGGGCGCCTCATGGCACCCGCGTGATGTTAAGTTTTCTTCTTGACCGGGCGGACATAGCCGCTCTTCGCGGTCTGGGTCTTCTCGTTCAACGCGAGCAGGCCGTCGGCCACGTCCTTCCAGATCGTCGTGCCGGCGGCGATCGTCACGCCGCGGCCGACCCGCACGGGCGCGACGAGCTGCGTATCGGAGCCGACGAACACGTCGTCCTCGATCACGGTGCGGAACTTGTTCGCGCCGTCGTAGTTGCAGGTGATCGTGCCCGCGCCGATGTTCACGCGCGCGCCGATGTCGGCGTCGCCGATGTACGTGAGGTGGTTTGCCTTCGAGCCGTGGCCGATCACCGCGTTCTTCACCTCGACGAAGTTGCCGACGTGCGCTTCGTCCGCGAGTTGCGTGCCGGGGCGCAGCCGCGCGTACGGGCCGATCACGGTGTGCGCGCCGAGCTCGGCGCCCTCGATGTGCGTGAATGCGTCGATGCGCGTGCCGGGGCCGACCGACGCGTTGCGGATCACGCAGTTCGCGCCGATCGTCACGTTGTCGGCGAGCGTCACGTTGCCTTCGAACACGCAGTTCACGTCGATCGACACGTCGCGGCCGCAGCGCAGCGTGCCGCGCACGTCGACGCGCGCCGGATCGGCGAGCGTGACGCCGTCGACGAGCAGCGCGTCGGCGATATTGCGCTGGTGGATGCGTTCGAGCTCGGCGAGCTGCGCCTTGCTGTTCACGCCGAGCGTTTCCCATTCCTCGTCGGGCTGCGCGGTGACGACCTCGAAACCGGCCTCGATCGCGAGTTCGACGACGTCGGTCAGGTAGTACTCGCCCTGTGCGTTCTCGTTCTTCAGCGCGCCGAGCCACATCGACAGCTGGGCCGTGGGCGTGACGATGATGCCGGTGTTGATCTCGGCGATCTTCAGCTGTTCGGGCGACGCGTCCTTCTGTTCGACGATGCGCGTGACGAAGCCGGCCGCGTCGCGCACGATGCGGCCGTAGCCGGTCGGATCGTCGAGCGTGACCGTCAGGATCCCGTAGCGGCCTTCGCGCGCGGCGTCGACGAGGCGTTGCAGCGTCGATGCGCGGGTGAGCGGCACGTCGCCGTACAGCACGAGCGTCGGTTGCGCGGGATCGAGGAGCGGCAGCGCCTGGCGCACCGCGTGGCCGGTGCCGAGCTGCTCGGCCTGCACCGCGAACTGGACGTCGGGTGCGGCGACGGCGGCCTGGACCTGCTCGCCGCCATGACCGACGACGACGACGAGCCGGGACGGCTGCAGCGTGCGCGCGGTGTCGATGACGTGGGAGAGGAGCGGCCTGCCGGCCAGGGGATGAAGCACTTTCGGCAGCGCGGAACGCATGCGCTTGCCGGTGCCTGCCGCCAAAATCACGATATTCATGGCGCCAGCTTGTCAGAGGAGTTCGAAGCCGTCCATTTTAGCATGCGGCCCCCGCCGTTCCGGGCCTGTCGCGGCGGGGCGACAGCGCCGGAAAGAGGCGTTGCGGCCCCGTTCCGGCAGGTGTTCGGGCCCTGCTTACAGGTCGTCGAACTGGACGATCGAGATCGGCCGGGCGCCATCCGGTGCGGCGCTGTCGTCGCCCGACGCGCACGGTTCCTCGTCGAACGCGATGTCGCCCTGCGGATCGGCAACGCCGGTCGCGCGCAGCGACTGGAACGGGTACAGCGTCGTGTCCATCAGGTGCGACGGCACGACCTTCGCGAGCGCGTTGAACATGTTGTCGACGCGGCCCGGGAAGCGTTTGTCCCATTCGCGGATCAGCGCCTTCATTTCCGCGCGCTTCAGGTTCGGCTGGCTGCCGCACAGGTTGCACGGGATGATCGGGAATTCGCGCAGTTCCGCGTATTTCTCCAGATCGGTTTCCTTCACGTAGGCGAGCGGGCGGATCACGATGTTCCTGCCGTCGTCCGACTGCAGCTTCGGTGGCATTCCCTTCAGCTTGCCGCCGTAGAACATGTTCAGCAGCAGCGTCTGCACGATGTCGTCGCGGTGGTGGCCGAGCGCGATCTTGGTCGCGCCGAGCTCGCCGGCCACGCGGTACAGGATCCCGCGGCGCAGCCGCGAGCACAGCGAGCAGGTCGTCTTGCCCTCGGGCACGAGCCGCTTGACGATGCTGTAGGTGTCCTGGTTCTCGATGTGGAACGGCACGCCGACCTGCTTCAGGTATTCCGGCAGCACGTGCTCGGGGAAGCCCGGCTGCTTCTGGTCGAGGTTCACCGCGACGATGTCGAAGTCGATCGGCGCACGCTCGCGCAGGCGCAGCAGCACGTCGAGCATCGCGTAGCTGTCCTTGCCGCCCGACAGGCAGACCATCACCTTGTCGCCTTGCTCGATCATGTTGAAGTCGCCGATCGCCTGGCCGACCTGACGCACGATCCGCTTGAACAGCTTGTTGTTCTCGTACGCGTCCTTCTGTTCGCGGCGCGTCAGCACCGGGCGGGCGGCCGGGGCGGCGGTCGCGTCGAGGGTGGCGGCATCGGCCGCCGTGTCATTCATGTGGGGGGCGTTCATGCGCGCTCCTCGTCCTTGATGCGAAAGACTTCGACGCCGACGGCGTCGCAGTCCGGATAAGCGTCCGGTTTCTCGGTACAGACGCGTACCGCGCGCACGGCATCGTGCGCCAGCAGGCGCGCGGCGATCGCGTCGCACAGCGTTTCCTGCAGGTGGATGTGGCCGCGCGCCAGGCATTGCGTGACGCTCTGCTTCATCAGATCGTAGTCGACGATTTCATGCAGCCGGTCGTCGACGGGGGTGGACAGCGCGAGCGGCACGAACAGGTCGACATTGATGACGACGCGCTGCTCGCCGCGCTTCTCGTGTTCGAAGGCACCGATGTTGATGTGCACTTCGTAGTCGCGCAGGTAGAGCCTGCGGCAGTCCGCGAGGCGGGGGTGCAGGAGAGCGGAAAACATGGTCGTCCCAGTCAAATTGGCGTGCGCACACGCAAAGCGGCGCGGGTGGCGGCAGTCAGGCCGCGCGATCCGCGCAGTTCATTCATTCGGGCCGGCGGCGGGCGGCACGAGGTGCTCGCCGCCGTCGACGGTCAGCGTCGCGCCGGTGACGCCCGGTGCGCTCGCGAGATAGCAGGCGGCCGCCGCGATGTCGTCCGCGTGCGGCGCGTGGCCGCGCACGAGCGCCGCGACCCGCACCTTCGGCGCGAGCGCCAGCGCCAGCGCCGCCGTCGCGCGGTTCAGCGCGGCCTGCATCAGCGCGTGCGACATCTGCGCCGGCGCAGGGTGAAACAGTGCCTGATCCAGCACGTGGATCGCGCAGGCGCGCAGCGCTTCGTGCTCGCGCGCGGCGTCGGGCGTCGCATCGGCGAGCGCGCGGGCCAGCGCGAGCGGGGCCGTCACGTTGCGCGCGAGTGCGCCGGCGAGCGACGCGCCGTCCACCGTGTGGGCATCGTCGGCGCCTGCGCTGGCGCTCACGAACACCGCGCACGCGGGCCGGCCGAGCGCCGCGCCGCACGCGGCGACGAGTCCGGCGGCGTCGGCTTCCAGGGCCAGATCGGCGTCGAGCACGACCGCGCGGCGGCCGAGCGCCGCGACTTCGGCGACGAGTGCGTCGGCGGCCGCATGCGGCGTGCCGTGGCTGCGCTGCAGCGCGACGTCCCAGCCGCGCCGGGCGAATCCCGTCGCGAGCGCGCGACCGATCGACGCGGCGTCGGCCGCGCTGCCCAAGGCACCTGTGACGAGCGCCACGCGCTGGGTCGACGTATCGGCTGAAGCGGTCATTTACAATGCAGTCCACTACGCACAGCAAAATCCATAAAAATCAGCATTTTAACCGAATCTCCGAGCGCGATTTTCGCCGTTTGGCACACGCGTGGCACAACTGGTATAAAGAGCCACGACAACCAGCGATAATCGATTCCGCTCGCCACACGGCTCCTAACCTGACAGTGGCGGGGTAAGAACAATATGGCAACGATCCGTGAACGCAAGGATGCCCAGGGGAACAAGTCGTACCACGTGCAGATCCGGCTACGAGGCTTCCCGCCGCAGACCCGAACTTTCGATAGCAAGACCCTCGCCAAACAGTGGGCCGCGCAAGTGGAGACCGATTTGCGCGCGGGACGCTACATGCAGCGCATCGAGGCCGAGCGCCATACCGTGCATGAGATGATCGACAGGTATCGCAACGAGGTCCTGTTGACCCGCAAGCCGCAACGTGAGGCAGATCAAGGCCGGGTTCTCGACTGGTGGTCATCCCGCCTCGGCGTCTACAGCCTTGCCGAGCTGACACCTGCGTTGATCGGCTCCTGCCGCGACGAACTGGCCAGCACGCCCACTCCCAGCGGCAGGCCGCGCGCTGCCGCCACTGTCGTCCGCGCTCTCGCAACATTTTCGCACGTGCTGAGCGTGGCTGTGAAGGAATGGGCGTGGCTCGAAACCTCGCCGATGACCAGGGTGGCCAAGCCACGCGTCAACAACGAACGCGTACGCCATCTGAGCGACGACGAGCGCGACCGGCTGCTCGCTGCTGCGGCAGTTTCCACCAACCGCTATCTATACGTCGTTGTCGTCACCGCGATCTCGACCGGCATGCGGTACGGCGAAATCATGCACCTGCGCTGGCGTGACATAACGTTGCCCGAGAAAGACGGCGACTACGGCCTTGTCCTGCTGAACCGCACCAAGAATGGTGAGCGACGCAGCGTGCCCCTGACCGGCGTGGCGCTGCAGGAAATCAAGCATCTGAATGGCAGATTCGCAAGAATCGGCACGGGAAGCGTTGATCCGGGCGCGCTACTCTTTCCGAGCGACCGAGAGCCCGACCTACCGATAAATATACGTCCGGCGTGGTATGCGGCGCTTCGGCGGGCTGGCATCGAAGATTTTCGGTTTCACGACCTCCGACACACGACCGCAAGTTATCTCGCGATGGGAGGCGCGACAGCGCCAGAGATCGCCGAGATTCTTGGACACAAGACGCTCAATATGGTGAAACGCTACGCCCACTTCGGCAAGGATCACATTGCGAGCGTACTGACGCGCGTTAATACTGCCCGTCTCGGTGGTTCGGGCAGCCTGGTCACACCGCTAGATAACGCCAACGATCAAAAGAAAGATGAACCTCGATGAGCGCCTGCTAAAAGAACCGTTGAGCCTGACGATCGCACGTGGCGATGTGCCGTTCGATCTGCTCGGGAAGGAAACTCGGCTCCGCCCCGAAGACTGGGCATGGCAGTTTCTGCGTCTAAACGACGATTACCGGACGGCATACAGGACAGCCCAGGAAAAACAACAACATGCGACAGACAGCGAAACACGCCAACCAGGGCGCATCGTCATGCAACACGCTTGCCGAAGTATTCTCGCCGACGAGGACATTTGCCGAGCTAGCTTCGGGTTGAGTACATGGCTTGACCCGAATCAGATCCGGTTGCCGGAGCTTGATCGGGGCGAATCCTGGTTTTCCCCGCTCAGCCCGATAGACATCACATCCACGCATGTGAGCTTAGTTCCCTCGCACATCCCCCCGCACCTTAGTGCTCTACGCATCGATCCCGCGCACACCGAAATGGCGTTCTATGTCGTCACCAGCGGGGTGTTCGGCCGTCCGGAAAAACACAACGTCGAAAACATAACCGGTGACCCGCTACGATACCAGCGTCCGCATCTCTTTTTTTTGGTCGATTCCAGCATACCGCCTACCGGGCAACTGCTTGAAATCGAAAAATTCGTCGGCTATATCCGCAAACGGATGGTCAACTCGGTCTGCACCGCACCACCTCCCTTCCGGGGGCGTAGGACACAGGCGACCGTTGAAGCGCTCAACGAGAGGCACGCTCTTGCCTTTCCGTCTTTGCGCCGAATGGTACCGCCCCTAGCCCCAGGTGCGAAGCCGTGCAATGCTGGCTCGACCTGGAGCGTCGTAAAACTCGATTTTCGGGTACCGCTCAAAGAAAACATCGGCGTCATCCGGGAACAGTTGACCAAGAAGCATGAAAAACTGGTAGCCGATGGCGTTGCGATCAATTCGCCCTGGGAGCGTTTCCGTCATGAATTGTCTGCGCCAAGGAAGACCGACGACGTTGTGCTTACCGACGGGCATAGTCTGAAAGCGTATGCCGTCATTGCAGAACTCCGGCAAATCGCTGGGCGCGATCTCATACCTGCCGAAATCGAGCACGTCATCAAGGAACGCTCTTACCCTGCAAACAACGAGCAACGGGACGAACTCCCGGAATCGTTGGACGAGTGGCTTGCCAAGCGGATCGATCGAATCACCGGCTATATCGACCGTGCCCAGCGCTTTGTTGGCGGAGATTATCGCTGGCTGATCTACACCCAGAAGCCAGACACGCCGAAACAAACACAAAAATGCGCAGCACGCAAGCCAGCCAAGGGCTGTATTTCCCCTTCATCCGCACCATCAAAATCGCCTCTCTAGCACGGTAGGAGCACCGTTGATAAGCCGCGATACTCCTTGCGAGGCCAAATTTCTGGCTTTTCATGGGCACGGAGTATCAGTATGCAAAGGACCGAGACGAACACGCCGCCTACCCCCGGCGCAGTCCTCACCGTAAAAGGCGACTTTCACCGGACGGCTACGCGAGAAGCCGCGAGGTACTGGACTGGCCCGGCGTGGGACGTGATGACCGGACAGATGTTGCATCCCGGCCAACGCCGTCCGAGCCCGCTCGCCCCCGAAACAAAGGGCGAACAGGCCAAAGCCGACACGCCAGCGCACAATCGCGCGGCCCTGGCTCCTACGACGGTCCCCGCGGCAGTGTCAGCGGCAGGGACCACGCCCCTCGAGAAACCGCGCCAGCGCCGCCACAGCACGCCTAAGGCGGAGACTGCGCCGATCCCGCTCGAAGACCGCCGCTGGCTCACGATCACGGAAACCGCCAAACGCTATCCGTACACGGAGGGCGCGTTGCGTCATCTTGTCTTTCAGGCCGAGCAGTATGCGAAGTACCCCAAAGACGGGCTGAAATCTAATGGCTTTCTGGCTTGCATCGTTCGCCCGCAAGGCGCGCGGCGCGTACTGATCGACGCGGAGCAATTCGAACGTTGGTTGCAAGGGAAGGGATCTGCGCAAGGCTGATCCGATAACACTGTCGCCCCGACCGGGGTGCCATGCATGGTCGATCAACTCCAGTGGCTCACCGGTCGCTCGTGACGGCAGCAGCAGTGTGGAGTCAATTTCGCACGCAGATCAGCAGCAGTCGCAGCGCCTTAGAAACGACAAATCACGTTTTTTTCGGTCGCCAAGGCCGCACATAAGTCTGCAGGTTACGTCGCACAGATTGAATGTCGAGCACGGCCCCCGAGCAGGCTTACGAACCGGTAGCCCCTAAGCAAAAGCGGCTTCACGCCGAATGCAGAAATAGGCAAACGCACCGAAAAATGCACTTATATAACTCATACGCTTCACCGCCAATCGTAGCTCAGTCGTAATCAGGCCTCTACATGGTCGTTGCTAGTCAGCGCCCGGATCAGACCTTTAAAGCTCCGCGTGTTCTCGCCCGATCCCGGATCGTATGCCGATGCTACTCGGGGGCTGGCGGAGGGCGGCAAACAAATCATGGAACTGGGAAATAACGAAGCTTAATCATGGCAGATTCACTATTAATCTACTTTCCGCTCGATCCCCTCACGGATCACGAGTATGAGCACGCCAGTCTTCGCCTAAATGGCCTGCTGCCGTTCAATCAGGATGGCGTCAAAGACAGGAAGACCAAGTACGACTGGATGTATCCGAAGTCCGTCCTCACGGGAGCTGGTTTCGCTGTCAAACCAGTCGGCATGCCAGGGGCAGACTCCGAGCTTCGCATCGCGGGTTACCTCGTTGACATCAACGTTCCCGCCTGCACTGTCGGTAATAATCTGCTGCTCGTTAACGGCGTTCCGAGGGCCGCAGAACTTGCCCTGTTGCTGCTCCAGCACTGGCTGCTCTCGCAAGGGGGCCGCCGTCATGGCGCATTCTCCTTGCGACTTGCCACCGCGAGCATCAAATCCGTCACCCTCACCTATCTATTCATGCTGCGTAGCCTCGAAGAAGCACAGGAGGCACGCTGGGAATTCGCCATGCACGCGGACGGCATGTTGAACCAGCGTTACCTCGCCCGCCCCCGCGCCAGCAAAAAACCCGTCCGCTGGATTGGAGCCGGAAACGTCAACACGTACGTTGAGGACCGTGACGGAGAGGCTTCGGCATATGTAAAGGACGGGGAAAATTCCGATGCATTCGTCCGATTCCCATCGCCCGAAATCGAGCAACTGATCCGCCCTGTAGCTGAAAAATGTCTGCGCGTGGAACAGCGTTTCAAAGGGGGCTGGCTGCGGGAAAAGAACCTTGATCGCGTCGATTCATGGGTAACGCGACCAGGCAAGTCTGACCCCTACGAAATCGGGATGACGATGATTCGCAAGAAGCTTCGTCTCGATGAAGGGCTGCGCCAGCGACGCCCGAAGGAGACCGATATCGCGAAGCTATATGTTGAAGACCAGAAAATACTGCGCTGGCACCTCGAAGGCAATAATCCGCGCCGGCATCCACGAGTGCTTAGCTACACGGACGGCGATGCCCGGAACCGGTTCTTTGCCGACGTCAAGGCTCGCGTCTATGGGAAGTGCCGCGTGGACATCTCGATACCATGGGCCGCGCAGAGTACGGCGTACTCGCATCGCCTCGCCGAACTCCTGCAATTTGCAAACCGGTACACCCCGCCGCCTCATCTGGCGGATCACGTTTATTCACCGAAGAGCGTAGCGCGTGTGCTTCCGCTGCTGAAACAGAAGGTACGAGCCATCACCCCCCGCGGAATTGGCAGTGTGCACGTCGCCCCCCGCGCGGATTAGCGTGAATGAAAGCCACGAGGAACCAAGAGTCGACCGCGGCTAGTGCGAAACGCTTCGTTGGAGCGAGACCAGTGGCCTCAAGCCGCATCCGACGAGGGCCCGTGTGCATCCACCCCGACGTTGTGGCGGTCGAACCTTGGCTTGGCAAATGCTACCTAGAAAGACACGAACTGGACGCGCCGGTGAACCGGGCGGAAATTCATCTGCCACGCGTTGCTTGGGAACACATTTGATGCGCTCGCCCTAGGCATTTCGTATGTCGTCACTGAAATGCAACGGCTACGCTCGAATCAACCTGAGATAGCAGGCCAATTTGAGACATTCGACAGAGGCGGCCAGATCGCCGACAATCACACCCAAGCGCGCCCCCACCATTTGTTTTTGTCCAATTTGTTGGCGTCTCGCTCGCCGTACTTCCCAAGTGTGAAAACTGAGCGTCTCACTCGTAATATCCAAAAAACGTTTCGACCTAGCGATGCCCGTCAACATTAAGCAGCAGCATGAAGCTGATGAGATCAAATATCGCAATGCGGCGGCAAGAGCACCGGAGATTGCCGTATGGGCACGATCGTTTATTCACGGCATCGAGGTACCAAAGCCCAATCTTCGGAAACGCCTCGCCGGCTCTTCGCTTGCTCTCGCTCTCGATCTGCACGATAGTATGTGTGCGCTTGCAGCAATTGGTAGCAGATCTGCGATCCATGTGTTGGCCAGAAGCGTCGTCGAAAATTACGCTCGCGGGTTCTGGTTGGCGTGCGTCGCAACTCCACATGAAATCGACAGGTTTGTAGCTCCGAAACGCGGGGGGAGCGTCGAGCGCCTGGCCCTAACCCTGAAGCCGTTGTTAAAACGCATTCATGCGGCGAAGAAAGGGGAACAGAGCCGTCTCGGTATAGATACCGAAAACGCACATGTGCTCGACTCGCTTGCTCACGGAGATCTAGGTCTAATGAATTTGCGAAACATCAGCGGGTATGAAGTAGGGTCGTCCTCCACTACGGCACTGACGTACGCAATGCTGTTGACGGGAGCTACGATCGCCGTATCGTGCGCGGAGACCTTTGTTCGTGAAATCCTCGATGACGAACCGCGCTCACTGAAAGTATTCGAAGACGGCGGAATCCTCATCAAGAAGACGTTTGCCTAACAGCGAATGTCTTGCATCGAAGAAGGGGGGGAACAAGGGTGTGAGCGGCCTCAGCGTGTATTGGGCTCCGTGTCCGGGATCGCGCTCAGTCATCGCCGGAGCTTCTAGTCATAAATGACAGCGCCTCCAATAGTTACGTGCGCGTAGCCACAGACTATACCTATCAACGCTAAGAACTATGAGGTGACATATGGGGCGACGCATTGTGCCTGAACCGATTTTCCTGACCGACGAACAGTTTGCCTACTTGAACGAGAAGTACCCGTCGTCAGGAGCCAAAGCCAGCAACCACACAACAGGAGACCGTGCGGCGTATATCGCAAGGCTTTTCCTCGAAGACCTGTATCCTGGTTGTACCTTCGTCCCGCAAGCGCCTGGTGCGGACTTGGCTATTCGTGACCCTTACATCAACGTCGAAGATCAGATGGACTTTGAGGTGAAGGGGACTTCGGGGAATTCGGTTGCTATCCCCAACATCGTGGCTTCAAGCAAGGATTCTGGTAACTTGCTGGAGATCGAAGGCGTGCCCATTCTTCGAATCACGGGCGTCTTTCAAAAGGTGCCGGGAGTTGCAGTGCTTGTTCACGGCGAAGACTTCGTTCTGAAACACGAATATAGGAAGAGGGCAAAGGCTCTGTAACAACTAAGAGCTACGCGACTGCCTAGCCGTTGTGAGTCGCGTTCTGCCAGCCACCAAAGCCGACAGTATGCTGTTTGCACAAAGCGGTGACCGGCCTCGAAAGGTCATTCGACCGCATTCGGCAAGTCGATGACATTTTGAAGCAATGCCTTGGCGAAAACTGAGACGAACAATGAAATCGCTGAATGATCGTGATAGAGATGCATTCCAAGCTCTGACCGCAGCCGCAGATATCGCGAAGGGGGAACTATCTTCCATCGTGCCACGCATCGCCGAAGCAAGGCGTAACTTCGCCCGAAACCCTTCGGACGAGACCCGTCGGGATTTAGAGCAAATCGAACAACAGGCTGCACTGGCTCATGGGCGACTTCACGATATCGTGGGCCGAATGGCGGCTCTGCTTGAGCTAACTGACGACGAAATCCAAATTATCGACAGCGCAGGGAAGACCGGAGACGCTTCTCCCCGGTATCGGCGTGAGGAATTGACCGTTGATCAGGTGGCATCAGACGGGCAAGTGGATGACCTACTTGCGCGATCGTACGAGAGCCTGCTTAGGTTGATGCCAGCGTCAACATTGGAGGAATACCCTGCTGCGCAGTCGGGTGCGCCTTGGCGCGAGAGAACTGACGGCCTGCTCTCTATCGTCAAAGGGGTTGTTCCGGAAAGTGAATATCCGCCCATACATCGTTTTGCACAATGCATCGGCGTGTGCCGTGCTCTGCTGGAAAACGACCCCGGCTACGATATGTTTGCCGGTGCAAGCCTGATACCTCAGATTGCTAGACTAGCTGATCGACTTGATTTGTTGTCGCAAATTCCCGGGGCTACGAAGCGCCTCCGTTCGCTCTGGCGGGGGCCATCCAAGGACGTAGATTCGACAATGTTTGAACTGCTGGTCGCCACTGGGTGTGCGGTAGCGGGCCGGTCAGTAGAATTTTTGGAGCCGCTAGGAGGGAAGACACCTGATTTACGGTGTCATGATCCTTACCCTCTTGTCATTGAATGCAAACGCAAGCGGGTTCTCACGGAATATGAGATCACCGAAGAGCGCGTCATGCGGGAACTCTTCAGCAAGTTAGAGATAGGGGCGAGAAAGGCTGGGATGTGGGGAACGTTCTCGCTACACCTATCGATCGAGTCGAAGAACGCCCCGATCGATGAAATCGTCACCACCTTATTGCAATTGCGCTTCGCACCCTATAGCGACGAGGCAGTCACCAAACGATGGGGATCGGCAGCCTATGAAGAATCAGCTCGTCTCGTCGATATTGGCGGCCCCACGCGAATGTATTCGCCGGTGTTGCTCAACGCACTTTTCGCATGGAATTCTGATCTCGCCGAATGGGACGGTCTTGTCTGCCGCGTTGGAAACCACGCAGAGTCTATCGTCAATATTGCCGAGGAGCCCGTTGGACTTCTGTGGGTTAATAGCAGCGAACAAGCGATTAAGAAGCGGTCATGGGGACCGATGTCGACGCTAAACGAAGCTATCGAACAGATCCCGCCAGGGGAATTTGGAATTCCCTTTATCGCGTATCAAGAGGGAGCGCGCAGCACGATCGCCGACATGCGGACGTTCAACTTCACAGAGTGGTTGAAAGGGTGCAGCCATCCGGCGAACATACGCGTGCCTCTCGGGCGAATCATCAGGCTCTATCCCCGACCGCTCGAACACGGCGCACCCGATTTCATAGAGAGTTCGATGAGTTTCATCCCCGACTACGGAGACGACGTGCTTCCGGGGATGTTTCCGTCGACCGTCATCGTTCGCTAACGCTTCTGGTTACGCCAGCATAGCCGTAATGCCGGCTTCGAAGAACATTGAACTGCCGACGAGGGTCATCTACTGTTGGCCGCGTCGGGAGGAAGTAGCCGTTGCATTTGGCTAAGCCATCGTTTCGTTACGGCTATGTCGAATTACGCTACAGTTTTCGACACGTGACTTGTCTGGATTTCAGCCGTAGCGCTGGCGTTTAGCCAAATGCAACTGCCACCCGTTCGACGCGGCCGGAGATCGACGACCCTCTCCGGTCGTCCGAATGAACCTAGTGACGGGGGCTGCTTTCGGTGAGGCTGGAGCGGCCCTTCGCTGCACCATGGATGGTCTCGAATAGATATCCGCGTAATCAATTTGCAAACGGGCACACCGACAGATCGCGGGCGAAATAATACTCAAGACATCCCGCCCTTACAGCGCTGTTAATCTCGGCGACGTTCGCTTTACGGATGGTCCCATCCGGGGCAGGCGCTACGAGGGCTAGGCGCGGGGAGAGGGGGATAATCGTGCGCACAGGAATGTCCGGCACAATGAACTCTCCGCTCTGCGCGTGAATGACGCCCCATACGTCGACGGCGGCAAGGTCGCGCGCATAGTCGGCCATACGCTTGCGGAGTTGCACGCCATTGAGTTGACGGGCCGGCATTTTTCCTCCCGCGCGCGCGAACAGGTAACCGTTTTTCTCGAGATTTTCCTCCTCGGCCAGCGTTAGCTCGTTGCCCTCAACTCCGTTCAACTGGACTTCCTGCACGTCGAGCCGTCGGTAGCGCGCCCGCATATACCAAAGCGCGAACATGCTATCGATGTCGCGCTTTTGCGAGGCAGTGACTGAGTTGACCTTGCCGTGAAGAATCGGCCGGACGATCGCCTGAAACCTGTCCTCGATATGCTTCATGTGCGTTTCGGTCGGCTGATCCCAAGCTCGCATCGCACAGAAGATGTGGTCACCGGGCTTCGCATGGCGAGGCTTGCCCCTGAGCATGTCGAACACGGCCACTTGGCGGCGCTGTCCGGCAAAGGGCTCTATGCAGCGCACGGGAAAGACATGTTGCTTGATCGTCAGCTTGTTCGGATTCTTCGGCTGTGTCTTTTCCGGCCGGCTGCCCTTCACTGACAGCTCGGCGACGGGCTGGGACAGCATGCCCAGTGTCCTAGCGAAGACGGCGGCTGCAGCAACGCCTGAGTTCGGGTCGTTCGCGTTGCAAGCAATTCTGATGACCGGCATATTATCTTTCCATAGACATTGCAGATCAGGTTACTAATTCGGCACGTGCAGCATAGCGGTGGATCGCTCAGACACTTGCAGCGACGCAGAGTGCTTACGCCTAGGTTCCACGAAACAGGATTTTGTTGAGCTAGTTCACAACAGCCAGTATGTTATGTTAGTCAATCCAACCGAAGCAAACAAAAGCCCGTCAATATAATATGCCTCTGCCAACGCGCCCCATTGCTAAGCGTCCTGTACGCCTACTGCTGATAGAGGCCGGCCATGACGTGTCCGACTGGGAGATAAAGAGCGACGGCACAAAACTGCTCAACCCGAACGACAACATCTCGCGAAATACCGCGTGGTCGTTCCCAGGTACAGGGGACGAGCCACTTGTCGCTTGTATTTGGTTCAGCGGATTAACGATTACGGAGCAGCTGGCGTTCTACGACGGGAACGACCGGGCTTATCGGCAACGGCTACTCGACCTTGACAAAGGCGAGATACGCAACGACGTACGCAACCGCCTCCGGGCATGGACGAGACGCTCGCGAGAATTGGATTTTGCCATTCAAGCGGCATTCAGACGTCGCCAGCCGGTACGCCTGATTCTCGTCGATGGCGATCAGAAGGACGAGGCGCAGGCAGATCTGGCTTCGACCGTTTCGGCGAGATCTTTGGACGCGGAGACGTGGTGGGTCCATAGTTACGACTTCTCCACCGGCGTGTATCGCATTGTGCAAGGTGTCGAGCCACCGGAAAAGCGCGAAGATAACGAAGATGCTGGCATCCCGGACCTTGGTGATGACCCGATTCTGCAGTCGTTTGTGGAAAATCTCGACCAAACGGAGCGCGATGCAGTTATAAAGGCTCGCGTGGGTCAGGGTCCGTATCGCGATGCCCTTTTTGAGCGGTGGAAGGGCTGCTCAGTAACCGATGTGAGCATGAAGGAGGTTCTTGTCGCGAGCCACATCAAGCCGTGGAGCCAATGCGAAACCGCGAAGGAGCGCATCAGCGTCTCGAATGGCCTGTTGCTTGTGCCCACGCTCGACCGCCTGTTTGACCGCGGCTACATTACCTTCGACAACAGCTTTAAGATTCTGATCAGTCCGATGCTATCAGTTGCGCAAAGGCATCATCTTGGTATCAACCAGAATACCCGGTTGAGGCTCAGAGAGTTTGACGACTTGAAGCCATTTCTGGCATGGCATCGTGAGCATATATTCAGAGGATGACGGAAGAAGGTCGGCGTGGACTGGCGACCGTACCTGCCAGCGGCGGCAGGTTTCAACTGGAATGAATTCGTAGGTCGATGACTTGGAATAGTTTTCGACGAAATGACAAACCTTCTGCTCGATTGCGAGACTCGTATGTCGGCCGAATCTTCGCTGCTCGAAATATTTGGCTGCTCTTCGGTGAGCCTTCAGCGCTTTCTGGCCGACCCTCGTCACGAAGCGTACTTTAACGAGCACTGGAACTCTCTGCCCGAGTATGACCGATTTCTGTATGAACGCGCCTGCGAGGTGCTAGGTAATCCTCGGCTGCCCACTAGGCTTTGCTGGTTTCACTGCACCAGAGTTCCCGAAGGCACGACGTTTGACGCGGGCATCCTTCCGCTAGGACAAGTACGTTCCCTGCTGCAGCGTGCGCTGCTGGATTCACTTGATGATTCTTCGGCGAAACGCGAAGTCGAGCAGGCTTTTGCCCGCGACGGTGGTCTCGCCTTTCACTTCGGCAACAAGCTCACGGATTCACTGCACTGGGGGCCATACGCTATCTTGGTACGAGAGGTCGCCTCATATGCAAACAGCTTGGGGCAGCATGACTATCTGGCAATGCCGGAGATTATCGAAGACCTGTGCGAAGAGGTGGAGCTTGCCAGCGGCCTTAATTTGTTGCCAGTCTTCCAGGAACGTTGGCGACCGGCCATCGTGAAGTTCGTGGCGCCAGCGGAAAACTCAGCGGAGTTCGCTGTGCGAGTGGCGCTGTGTTACCTGCAATCCTGCGTTCGAGAAGGCATCCCTGGACACGGTGCCGTATGGTGCTTTGATGGAGAGAACACACCAGTGCCGCCGGGGCAGGTGCTCAAGGTCGAGTTCGTCTGAACGACGGCTTGTCCGCTTACTCTTGCAACAGTTGTCTAATCGAAAACGAACCGCCTCTCCGGTAGCGGTTGCATTTGGCTAAACCCGTGCGCAGCGTCCCCCGGCGTTCAAAACACGGTACGAAAGTATGTCGCTGGCTGTTGCATATCGCCACGATACAGTAGCAAAACGGTGCACAATCCTATTGCAACAATCGCCCAGCCAAAAGCAGCGGCGTTCGTCGGGTAAACCTTGTCCAATTGGCAACGGTCGCGTCATTTTTCGGTGGCGCCTCTGTGTGGGTGAAGGACCACAATAGCCGACTGGTTCTCCGTAGCCCCGATGGCGGTGGCTTGGGGGCGACATGTGCCGTGATGCCGATGCTTCTCGCGCGAACTTCAAGTTGTGGCCGATGCCGGCCCCAAGATGTCCTCGGGCCTTGGCATAATCTCGGGCAAACACCCCACCTGCCACACACATGAACGCAGTCGAAATCGAGGCCGCCGTCTCCGACCTGGCCGAAGCACCGTTTGACCCTGAGGACTTTCCTTACGCCTTCCTTGCGGCCTTCGGGAACAAAGATACGACGATCGCTCGCCTCCGCAAGGGCGACACGAACAAATCGGATGTCCCTGGCGGCGTCCTGCAGCGCAACAACATCCATCTCGCCACCTGCTCGCCCGGTCAGGTCAATGCCACGTTGAACGCGCTACGCGCGAGCCTGGAGACCGCGAAAGGCAAGGTCAAGTTCATCTTGGCGACGGACGGCGACACGCTCGAAGCCGAGGAAATGGCAAGCGGCGAAACGATTGCCTGCGAGTACGCAAAGTTTGCCGGCCACTTCGGCTTCTTCCTGCCGCTCGCCGGCATCTCGACGATCAAGGAAATCAAGGACAGCGCGGTTGATGTCCGGGCAACCGGCCGGCTGAACAAGCTCTATTTGGAACTGCTGCGCGAGAACCCTGATTGGGCGACGGACGAGCGCCGACAGGATATGAATCACTTCATGGCCCGCCTGATCTTCTGTTTCTTCGCCGAAGACACCGGGATCTTCGACGGTAGAGGTCTATTCACAAAGACCGTCGATCGCATGAGCGATGCGGCATCGGGCAATACCCACGATGTGATCAGCACGATTTTCCACGCGATGAACGTCCCGACCAAGGATGGCAGCGCCCGTGCGAAAGCGAAAATCCCGGGGTGGGCTGATGTGTTCCCGTATGTGAACGGTGGCTTGTTCGGCGGCAGCAACGAGGTACCGCGCTTCACCCGCATGGCAAGGCAGTATTTGCTTCATGCTGGAAATCTCGACTGGCACGAAATCAATCCCGATATCTTCGGCTCGATGATCCAGGCGGTCGCCGACGACGAAGAGCGTGGCGCGCTCGGCATGCACTACACGAGCGTGCCGAACATCCTGAAGGTGCTCAATCCGCTGTTCCTCGACGATCTTCGTGCCCAACTGGAAGCCGCCGGAGACAATAAGGCCAAGTTGCTGAACCTGCGAAAGCGCATGGCTCGGATCCGCGTGTTCGATCCGGCGTGTGGTTCGGGCAACTTCCTGGTCATCGCGTACAAGCAGATGCGCGAAATCGAAGCCGAAGTCAATCGGCGTCGCGAAGAGCTTGATCTACGGTCCGTTATCCCACTAACCAACTTCCGTGGAATCGAGCTTCGTAGCTTTCCGGCCGAGATTGCGCGTCTCGCGCTCATCATCGCTGAGTATCAGTGCGATGTTCTCTATCGCGGTCAAATGCAGGCCGTTCAGGACTTTCTTCCTCTTGAAGCAGAGAACTGGATTACGTGCCATAACGCGCTTGAACTCGACTGGTTAGGTATTTTCCCGCCAAAGAAAACGGGCGTGAAAGTGCGGACAAGTGACTTGTTTGGCACCTCACAGGATCAGGCTGAGATCGATTTCGAGAGCGAAGGGGGGGAAACATACATCTGCGGAAACCCTCCGTTTTCGGGCAGTGTCCAGCAAACGAAAGAACAGAAGCAAGACATGTTGAGGGTGTTTGCGCGCGTCCAACCAAAATATAAAGATCTGGATTATGCCGCCGCCTTCATTTATAAGGCTGCATGCCACAACAAGATTGCCGGCTCAAAAAGTGCCTTCGTATCTACCAACTCAGTTACGCAAGGTGAGCAAGTAGCGATGCTCTGGCCGCTTATCTTCGGCCAAGACAATCACATATCTTTCGCACATAGATCATTCAAGTGGTCCAATCTTGCCACCAACAAGGCTGTCGTCACCTGCGTCATTATTGGGCTCAGCACCGCACCTGCCGAGCAGCGACGCATTTTTGACGGTGATACCGAGAGAAAGGTTTCTAAAATTTCTCCATATCTCATCGAAGGTGATGAAATCATCGTTTCCAAGGTATCGAAGCCTATATCGGACCTGCCTTTGATGTCAAAAGGAAACATGCCGACGGACGGCGGGAATCTCCTTATCAGTACGTTTGACGAAAAGGAGCGTCTACTCGCCAGAAATCGCGGGGCTGAGAGGTATGTCCGTGAATACGTTGGATCGAGGGAGTTTATACAGGGGTATAGCCGTTGGTGCCTCTGGATTACCGATGACGAGATCAAACACGCAAGTAGTTTCGAGGATCTACAGGAAAGGTTTAATAAAGTTCGAGAGGCAAGGGTAAACGGTGGTGGCGTGCAAGCTAAAGCTTATATCGACGTCCCGCACCAGTTCGTTTACGCCCCTCACCGCGATGCGTGGAACATCATTGTCCCTCGGCACTTTTCGGAGTCTAGAGAGTACATTACAGCCGGTTTGGTTGACGGTGAGCGGGTGATTATCGCTGATTCGGCGGCAGCGATTTATGGGTCGTCGATTTGGGATTTGGCGATCTTGTCGTCAAAACTGCACCTCGCTTGGGTTGCTACTGTTGGTGGACGAATCAAGACGGACTATCGCTACTCGAACACGTTGTGCTGGAATACCTTCCCGGTGCCGCTACTCACCGAGCAGAACAAAGCAGAGTTGACCCGATGTGCCGAAGACATCCTGCTCGCACGTGAGTCCCATTTTCCGGCGACGCTTGCTGATCTGTACGATCCCAACGCCATGCCTGAGGATCTACGTCGTGCCCACGAGCGAAACGACGAAGTGCTCGAACGCATCTACATCGGGCGCCGGTTTCGCAACGACACCGAGCGACTGGAAAAACTGTTCGATTTGTATACGAAGATGACGGGAGAGGCAGGCAAGACGATCGCCAAGCCGAGAACGAAAGGAAGATCAAAGTGACCGACGTTGCATTCCAAATGTGGGAACCCTTCCGTCAGTCGCTCTTGGCGAAACACGGCTTTTACGTTGAGCAGGCAAGAACGCGTCTCCTTTCACAGTTTGACCGAATGGAAGAAGAGGCTGACGCAGCGGCAGAAGCATACCTGGAAAGAATTGGTATGCACTTTGACCCCGACTGTCATGATGTAGGAGATTTTTACGAGTCAGCCCATGAAAAGGGCATAGAGTTTTACCAGATGCTGAATGAAATGCGCACAGCCACGCGACTAAGTGTTATTGCAGACATGTTCCATCAATGGGATAAACAACTCCGTGACTGGATCGTCAGCGAGATGCGCCATTGGCATCATGGAGAACACGTAAAGAAGGCGATCTGGCAGCAAGATTTTCCTCGGATCATGGATCTCTTGGCCTCGTTTGGGTGGAATCCTCGGTCCTTAGAAACGTTTAGTAACTTGAACGCCATGCGTTTGGTAGTCAACGTCTTCAAGCATGGCGATGGTAAATCTTTGGAAGACCTCAAGTCACTGCATCCAGAATATTTGGCCCCCGAGACTCGTCGCCAGATCGACTGGCCACTTGATTTTTTTGGCTACGCGGATTTGCAGGTTACAGATGACCAAATAAAACGGTTCGTCGACGCGATTTCCAATTTTTGGATATCGGTTCCCGCGATCATCCCGTTGGCAGATGAAGTAAACGTGCCAGACTGGTTTGAAAAGGCTTACGGAAAGGACCATAAATTAAAATGAACGACAAGTCTGCCAAGACCTCCTATTCCATACCGACCGTCTCGATCAAGACGAATCGGACCGGAGCGTCCAGCAAGTCGAACGCATTGGGCATGCGTCCCATGCAGGAACGCGCTTATGCCAAACGGGGCGAGCAATACCTGCTGATCAAGTCGCCGCCGGCCTCCGGCAAGTCGCGTGCGTTGATGTTCATCGCGCTCGACAAACTGGCAAACCAGGGCATCAAGCAGGCGCTGATTGTGGTGCCAGAGCGCTCGATCGGCGGTAGTTTTGCCGACGAACCGCTGTCCAAGTATGGCTTCTTCGCCGATTGGGTGGTGAAGCCGCAGTGGAACTTGTGCAACGCGCCGGGCGCGGACGACGTGAAGGTGGCACCGTCCAAGGTCAAGGCCGTTGGCGAGTTCCTTGCCAGCGACGACAGGGTGCTGGTTTGCACGCACGCCACGTTCCGCTTCGCTTACCAGGAACTTGGGCCGGCCGCTTTCGACGACCGGTTGATCGCGGTGGACGAGTTCCACCACGTCAGCAGCGACCAGGACAACATCCTGGGTCGTCAGTTGACCGAGTTGATTCAGCGGGACAAGGTGCACATGGTCGCGATGACCGGCTCTTATTTCCGCGGTGATGCCGAAGCCGTGCTGGCGCCAGACGACGAAGCGCGCTTCGAAACGGTGACGTACACCTACTACGAACAGTTAAACGGGTACGAGTATCTGAAGTCGCTTGAAATCGGCTATTACTTCTACACCGGCAAGTACCTCGATTCGGTCATACGAGTGCTTGATCCGTCGTTGAAGACAATCGTTCACATCCCTAACGTGAACTCCCGGGAAAACGTCAAGGAGAAGCACAAGGAGGTCGAGGAGATCATGGACAGCCTCGGCACCTGGAAGGGCACCGATCCCCAAACCGGTTTTCAACTTGTCGAGTTGTCCGAGGGTCGCGTGGTCAAGGTGGCCGATCTTGTGGACGACGGTGAGCGCCGTTCCGCTGTTCTGTCCGCATTGAAGGACCCCAAGCAGAAGAACAACCGCGATCACGTTGACATCATCATCGCACTAGGCATGGCGAAGGAAGGGTTCGACTGGATTTGGTGCGAGCACGCGTTGACCATCGGCTACCGCAACAGCTTGACCGAAATCGTTCAGATCATCGGTCGTGCCACCCGCGACGCTCCGGGCAAGGAAAGCGCGCGCTTTACGAATCTGATCGCTGAACCGGACGCGTCCGAGGACATGGTGGCCGACGCGATCAACGACACCCTGAAGGCGATCGCCGCGAGCCTGCTCATGGAGCAAGTCTTAGCACCGCGCTTCGAGTTCACGCCCAAGAATGCCGGCGAGCAACCTGGCTTCGATTACGGCCCCGACGGCTACAAGGAAGGCCAACTGAACATCGGTGTGAACCATGACGACGGGCGCGTACACGTCGAGGTCAAGGGATTGGTTGAGCCGAAGTCCGAGGAAGCGGCGCGTATCTGCCGCGAGGACATCAACGAAGTGCTCGCCTCCTTCGTGCAGAACAACAAAACGCTCGAACGCGGCTTGTTCGACCACGACAACACGATCCCCGAGGAACTGACGATCCTCCAAATGGGAAAGATCGTGCGCGAGAAATACCCGCACCTCGAGGAGGACGACCAGGAGGCCGTGCGACAGTATGCGGTCGCGGCGCTCGCCTTCACGCAACAGGCCAAGCAAGTCGAAATGCCAGGTACCGACGGCGCAACTGGCGGCACCGACGACGATACGCCGAAACCGAACCTGGTCCTCCTCCAGGGCGTGAAGCAGTTTGCGATGAGCGTCAAGGAACTGGACATCGACCTGATCGACCGGATCAACCCGTTCGATACCGCCTACGCGATTCTTGCGAAGGCCATGGATGAGAAGACCCTGAAACAGGTGCAAGCCGTGATCGCGGCGCGCAAGGTCAACATCCCGATCGAAGAAGCGCGCGAACTGGCGAAACGTGCGCTGGCGTTCAAGCATGATCGAGGTCGCCTGCCGGACATCAACGCTGCAGATCCCTGGGAGAAACGCATGGCCGAAGGCATCGCCGTCCTCGCCCGCTTCAAGGCCGCCGAGAAGAGGAAGGAAGGCAATGGCAACGCGTAAAAAAAGCCAAGTGCTGGACGACGTGTCCGACGACGACCTGCTTGAGCAGTTGGGTATCTCGGTCGATGTCGAGGTAACGGGAGGTCGCACGGCCCAGGAAGAGCGCATCATTGCGGGCTTCGAGGAAATCCAGCGCTTCGTCGAGCAGCACGGTTACGCGCCTCGTCACGGCGAGGGTTTCGACATCTTCGAGCGCCTTTACGCTGTTCGCCTGGACCAACTGCGCCGCAACACGGCCGCGCTGGCGTTGCTGGCTCCCTTGGACACCCAAGGTCTGCTTACGCAGTCGGCGACCGAGGCTCCGGTCGATCTGGATCAACTGGGCGACGACGACCTGCTCGCCGAACTCGGGGTTGAAGCCAAAGGTGACGACGACATCACGGTGCTTCGGCACGTCCGATCCGCTGCGGAAAAGGCAGCGGCCGAGCAAATCGCCGACCGCACGCCTTGCGTCGACTTCGACAAGTTCAAGCATCTGTTCGACGAAGCCAAGACCGGACTGAAGGATGGCACTTGGGAAGCGTTGCCGTTTGCTCACGATGCTGAAATCAAGCTGGAAAGCATCCAGCAAGGCGACTTCTACATCCTGAACGGGCAGATTGCCTACATCGCCGGCATGGGCGAGGAAATCAAAACGTCCGTCACCGACCGGCCAGATGCGCGGCTTCGTGTCATTTACGACAACGAAACCGAAAGCGATCTGTTGCAGCGTTCGTTCCAGAAGGCGCTCTACCGCGACGACACACCGCGTCGTCTGCGCAAGAAAGACGTGGGATCACTCTTCAGCGACGAATGGCAAGACGACGACATTCAGAGCGGCACCATCTACGTGCTGCGCTCCCTGTCCAACGATCCACGCATCGCCCCGTACCGGCAGGTCATTCACAAGATTGGCGTGACGGGCGGTAAGGTCGAGACTAGGATCGCCGATGCCGAGAACGATGCGACGTACCTGCTCGCCAAGGTGGAAGTCGTGACCACCTACAAGCTCGCGGGCGTCAATCGGACCAAGGTGGAGAACCTGATTCATAAGATTTTCGCGAGCGCCCAGCTCGACCTGGAAATCCTCGACCGCTTCGGCAAGCCAGTCAGACCTTGCGAGTGGTTCCTGGTTCCGCTACCGATTATCGATGAAGCGGTGCAAAGCATCCTGAACGGCACGATCCTGAACAAGGTCTATGACCGAGAGACCGGCAAGCTGGTCAGCAGGTGATCGCTCTTACTGTCGCGGTGTCCGGGCGATACACGGCGTGAGGCGCTGAGTCCGACTGTCGGGAAGGGGAGGCAGCACGGGATCGTGCAAACCAATCCGCAACGGCCAGGGCTATGCGGTACCTTCCGCGTCGGTTTCAGTTTCCGCCTCTTCCTCGGCATCGGCATCCGCGTCGTTCACCTCGAACACACCTTCGAGGTAGGTCGCGTAGCGCTCTTGGAGGTATTTCAACGACGACGGCTTGTCAACCTGCACTTGCAGGCTGTCCTGGAAGAACTTCAATCGCGCGCGATTCTCGTCTAGGACCTGCGCCCATGTCTTCGCATAGATGTTGACGTTCGGCTTCGAGTGCAGCAAGCCCGCCTCGCCAACCAACTCCTCGACATAGGGCGTCAGTTCATCGCTGATGATCCAGAAGTTCCACGTCACCCCGACCTTCGAAAAACGCGGGTCCTTGATAACGCTGAACGCGTAGCCTTGGATCTGCGTGACTTCCTCTGGACCGATCTTCACCTTCGGTGCTTTGAGTTCGACCACGAGATGCGTCAACTGGTTGGCAACGTGGCGCTTCGTCGCCCGCGACAACATGAGATCCACGATGCCTCGTGTCTGATAGATGTGTTTGACCGGCTCGTCGATCACAACATCGGTGCCCAGTTCGCGCTTGTGCTCGATCAGGGCCGTCGTCAGGGACTGGTCATTGACCGATAGACTGAACTCCTCGCCGAAAAGCCAGCAGTTTTGCGCGATGATCTGATGCAACTGCGACCGCTCCTTCAACCGTTTCTTCGGCTCGGGATCGAAAAGCACGGCTTCGAGGCCGGTCAGGAACTTCAACCGGTCGGACACCACCTTCGCGGCGCTGATGATCGACGACAGCGACGTGTCCCGCAGTAGTTGTGCCAGCTCCTCGCGCTGCCTCTTGGGCAAAAGCAATACCTCGTCCAGGATCACCTGCAAGTCCTCGGGGCTGCTCTCGATCGCCTGGCGCAACATGCGGAGTTGAAACTTGCGATTCTTCGGTTGGCTGGTACTGAAATCCGGCAGGTGGCGCGCTACGTTGACCGCCACAATGTCGAAAACTTGGCGCTCGGCCTTCTCCACTGGAGTCGCAGGCTCGCCGCTGAAGGGGTAGACCGCCTGATCTTTCCATTCCTCAACTACGGTGCGCGCCTCCTCGGCCGCACGTGCCCGGAAATGGTCCTTAATCGTCTGCTGAGCTTCGCTGATAGCCGTGATGACGCCAGGCTGCATTTCTGCGAGATCGACCGTGCCTTCCTTCTGTGCCTGGTCAAGGTAAGGCGACGCGATGTAACCGGAGAACTGGAACTGCCCGAGGATATGAAACCGACGATCGACCTGCAACAACGGAAAACGCTGCTGGTTGCAAAGGTACAGCGCGCGGTTCCCGGCCGCTTTCCACTCCACCACCTCCAAACGCACGCTGTGGTGCTTGTTATCGATCACCATGTCGGTGAGGTTGAAAAACTTGCGCCCGGCAATGGCCGCGCTTGGGTCGATCGGTGTACCGTCGAGCACGATCTTCGCATCTTCGTAATCGGCCAGGTACAGAGCGAACACCTCAGTTAGTTCCTGTCGCCCGTCCTCGGTCGTGAACGTTCGGAAATCCTTAATGGGCTCGGCAATCGTGAGCGTTATGCCGGTGCTCTCCGGGCCTTTCACTTCGGTCTCGTCGCTTATGTTGACGTGACGGATGTCGATCGCTGACATGCGGATGGTGTACGTCCAGAGCTTGTCGTCCCGCTTGTAGACGACAGCCCACTCCGCCACACGGCCCAGCGCGAACGCCTTGAAGCGCCCTCGGCCTTCCTGCCCATGTAGAAATCGACCCAAGGCCGTCTGCGATTTGGACTTCTTCCAGGACCCGCCGAGCGACGTGAAACAGGCTTCCGCTTCGGAACGCGGAAGGCCCTCGCCATCGTCCTTCACAACGATCGCATCGAGCGATTCAAGGTCGTTGTACTCGAACGACACTTCAACCGTTTTTGCGTCGGCGTCGAAAGCGTTCCAGATCAGCTCAGACAGCGCCGGGACGGGCTTTGCACGCGTGATCTTTTCAAGGAAATCCGGCTGGACTTCAACCGCGTACTGTTTCGCCGCCATGCCCCTTCTCCCGTCCTATTGTGTAGTCATCGCATCCTTCTAACACGGCATTCTAACGCCGGCCACGATACACCTCGCAGCGTGTGATTAAACGGGGCGCCGTCGTGGATAGGTTAGTACAGGCCACGGAGGGATACAGGAGCGCTCATGTTGGGCGCAACGTTCGCTTACGGCTGAGCCGGAAGATCGCGTCGGTAGCGGCCAGTGTCCGAGCAGTATCTGTGGACAGTTACACGGTCGATGCCGAATGCCCGCGCGAGCGCGCTGCGGTTCTCGCCCGCCTCGAACCGTTGCCTTAACTCGGCCTGTTGCTCAGCCGTAAGCTTTGGCTTGCGCCCCTGATACTTTTCGCCCTCCATTCGCGCGCGGGCGATACCCTCCCGCTGACGCGCCTTCCTGATACCGTTCTCGAATTCGGCGAACGCCGCGAACATGGTCAACGCCAGCTTACCCGCTGGCGTGCCGGTATCGAACTGTTGCTGCAGGATCACCAGCCGCACGCCACGCGCATCAAGTACATTGATGGTCGATAGCACGTCAACGGTGCTACGGCCGAGCCGGTCGAGCGCGTAGACAACGAGGGTGTCGCCGTCTCGCAGATACTTGGCGCATTCGGCCCAACCCGGACGGCTGTCGGCCGTTGTGGTGCCGCTCGTCGCCTCATCGCGGAATTCTTTCTCGATCCTCCAGCCAGCGGCAATGATGGCCTGCCGCTGATTCTCGACCGTCTGCCCAGCAGTCGACACACGCAGATACGAAATGACGCTCATGGCTGCCCGCCCTCCGGTGCAACGTAGTCGGCGGTATATCGGCGACAATCAATCCCCAGCCCGTACGCATGTGAAAGCAGCTCGCACAGTTCAATCTGCAATCGACCCAGTGCCACGGCATGCACGATACGAGGATGTCCGTCGTTGATCTGCTGAGTCGAGTGCGCGTGCAGTATCCCGACGGAGGCCAGCCCGTCATGGACAATCTGGATCGCCATTCCTGCCGCCTCCGCCAGTTTGACCAACACATCGGAATCGGCTTCGGCGTAGTCGGGTTCACCGTACGGCCCGACTGGCAGTAGCGTTAGCCCCTCGATGAGATCGCGGAGCGGGCGGCAAATCCTCTGTTCGGGCCGGGCCATGGCAGGTGAAACGGGAAATCGGCCAGCGGTCATGAATTCTCCTTGAAATGCAAAAAGCCAGGGCGCGATGTCCTGGCTTCGGTTTCGTTGATCGGTGTTTGGCGGAGCGGCGCGTTGTGCGTCGGCGGTTACATCAGGCGGGAAGCTTCTCGTAGCCGATACGCTTCAATGCGGATAGGCTGTGGCGTCGCGTGTGGGTTTGTAGCGGGATCTAATCTGTGGCGATCGCGCCTTCCAGCTTCTGGCCGATCCAGTTGTTGATGTCTTTTAGCGTGTCGCCTTCGATGCCGAGAAAGCCGTGCGGAGAGTGACCGCCGCAGTCAGATTGCCTATCGCCGCCTCCGTCGTTCGATTCCTCGGTGATGAACGCAACGTTGTTGCGCGAGGCTAGGCGCTTGCCGCCAGCATAGCTGGCGACGGGGCAGACGTCATTCTTGTTGGAGACGATCAGCACCTTGCCGCGGTCGTGCTCCGGCACGTCGAGGTCGGAGATGCCGGGATGCTTGATGGCAACCGACTCGGGCGAGGTCAGCACGTACCCGTCAGCCAGCTCTGGTGCGTGCTCCAGCACGTTGCCAACCGTGACGGTCCCGCGACTCGTACTGACCAGAGCGATTTTCGAGTTGGGAAAACGCTGGCGCACCTGTGCGATGATCGCCCGCTGATCGACGAGCGTATCCTTGCTGCGCCGCCAGTAGTCGTTCATGCCATCCCGTTGCATGTCGGACGGCGCGTCAGTTAGAACCGCAGCGTAACCGTGCTGAACCCAGAAGTGGGCGGTCCGTACGATAAAGTTTCCGTGCTGACTCGTCGCGCCATTCTGATCGAGCCGGGTGGTTCCGTCGCCACCGCTGTACAGGATGACGACCAGTGGCGGATTCGGCGACGGCGATTCGATGAAGAGGCTTTGCGTCACACCATCCCGCGTCGGGAATGTCACGAGGTCGCCATGATCGAGCGGGGCCGCGTGCCCATAGGAGGCAATGAGGAAGGCTGTCACTGCGCAGCAAAGGCGTTTCATGTGACTCTCCATGGGCTAATTTATTGTTCCATGTGTTTGCGCCAGTCGACCGTGTTATCGGCCGCCCCCACGCCGACCGTATGGTGAGTTTCCATATGCGGCCATTGCCTGGTGATGCGGTATTTGCGCTGGGAACAAAGTGGCTTGCGTCGTCGGGCCTGACGGCACAGGCCGGACGCCCCGCGCTTCGGCCGAATCAACCGCCGTCACGGTGGCAAGGTTGCGAAGCGAAGCAGCGTGCAACCGCTGGGCGCTGACATTGCCCGGCTCGACTGCCAGTATCGCTGCGGTTGTGGCTGCGGCATTCTCGTATTGGCCGGCGTCAAACTGCTGCTCTGCTTGTGCCAGCTGCGCCTCCAGCTTCGAGGATGAATCCTGCCCGACCTGCGCGTCCTGGTCATTGCCATTCGTCGGACCGCCCGCGTCTGCGGTCGGCGCAGCTACCGGCGTCTGACCCGGCGATTGCTGGGACGCTACGGCATCGCTTGCCGGGCTGTCTGCCGGAGCTGCCACAACGGCGGATTGGGCTGCACTCCCTGCCGCACTGTCCGGGCTTGCGGCGGTTGTCGCCGGCGACGAACCAGCACCGGTGTCGCGAGCGGAGTCCCGGCTTGATACCGATTGGCTTGCCGCCTTGAGATAGGGCGAAACCTGCTGCCAAGCAAACGCGCCGATCATGGTCACGCCAATCAGAACCGGCGTCACGGCAGCGAGGATCACCGGTGACCATACCGCCAGACTCGCCTCTTTCACTACGCGCTTATCCCCTGCGAGGTAGCGGCGATACCTCCGTTGCGAGGCAAGCACGTCGCCGCGTTTCGGGTTCAGATAATCGTCCTCAAGCTTCCTTAACCCCGCGCCATAGTACAGCCGGGCCACGATGCCGCGCCTTTTCAGCTTCTCCATGGTGTACGGCAAGTCTTCCCCCGGGAAATCGTGCGATTCCCTGTCCATTTTCATAGTGGTTCCCCGTTAATGCGCCGACGGCATGGTCGCGACTGGCCCGCACGGATCGCGTCGGCACAACCATCAATGTGCTCACTCCAGTTGCCGCGATTGTCACTTATATCGCGGGTAACTATAGAGCGTGTCATCAAACAGGTCAAACCCATACGCTAGGGCATCTTTCGATATGAAACCCCGATGGATTACGACCCGCGTGTGCTATTTGGAAAGCGTCTGATTGAGCTTCGCAAGGAACTCAACTGGTCGCAGGAGCACCTTTCGCTCGAAAGCGGCCTCGCCCGCTCCTACTTGGGCGAGGTTGAACGCGGCAAGCGCAACATCGCGCTCATCAACATCTGTGAGTTGGCCGATACGCTCGGCGTCGCGCCCTCGGCACTGCTCGACTTCGGCGCGCCGCCGCCGAAGTCGCCCAGAAAAAAGAAAGGTCGCATCGACCGGGAAGATTGACCCGGGCGGGGCATCATGCTCCGCGCATTGGGCGAACCTCAAGAAACCATTGGATCGTCGGCAAACAGGTACGCACATGCTCCTGTGGCGGCACCCAGTAAGCCGGGTCGATCACGTACTCAACCGTGCTGCCTGGGTCGTGACCGGCGCGGGCGCGGTGGAAGAGCACATGCCGGCCGAGATTAATGTGATCGTCGTAGTCCACGAGGGCAATAGCCAGATCGGGGATATCGGCGACCGACGCGGGCTCCTCGTACATGCCCGTTTCATATCCGTAGTGTTCGAGAAGATTCGCGATAAACTCGCCGGTGATCCGGTATGGGCCATGCGCCGGATGATGAAACCGCGCGATAGCCACGCCGCGCACCGCCTCGAGAGTGGTATTTGCGATCATGGCAACCACGGCAAACGCGCAGTCGAAGTCGCCGATCTGCTGCACGCGCCGGAACGCGGGTTCGAAGCCGGTTTTGGTCACGCGGACGGTAGTTGGGGTGCTCGGCATCGTCAATACTCCGAGGGCAGCAGTAAGGTGGTTACGCTACGGTCGGCCTCGGTGATGATCCAGCAGCGTTCGCCGCCAACGCTGAAGCTCGACAAGATGCGCGAGCCGTGGCGCACAGCCAGCCAGTTCGATTTCGCGTCTTCGGGTGGTACGTCGCCCCAGTCGCCCGTCATATGCCGACGGAGAAACTGGTCGGCGGCGATGCCGTGACGGTCGAGCAGATCGAGCGCGCCGGGTGTCGCGACGATCTGGCCCAAGGCAAACAGCGGTGTGGTCGACTGGTTGCGTGGAACCGCGTTCGGGTAAATACAGGTCATGGAAACTCCGTTCGGGTGACAACCGTCGCGGGTCGTAAACGCACAAAAGCCAGTGCTGCAAACACTGGCTCTTGATGCTTTGGCGACGGATAGCTTTGGGTCTGACGCGCGGGATTACTTGCCCGCGCCGTTCTTGCCGTTCGTCGCATGGAGGCCAATCACCCAATGACCGGCTATGTTCTTGAAGTTGGTGCGGACGCGGTCGGCCGGCTTACACCACGGCGCAGGATCGAGGGCGTACTCAATGATGGTGCCCGAAGCGTGGCTCGCCTTCGCTCTGTGAAACAGGATGTGCCGCCCGACCTCCATGTCCTCGTTGTAGTCGACCAAGATCAGCGCGACGTCGGGGATATCCGATACACGGGAAACCTCCTTGTACACGGTCGCCACGAGCCCTAGTTGTGCCATGAGTAGCGCAATACGCGTTTCCCCAAGGTAATACGGTCCCCGAGCAGGATGTTTCGTCTTGGCGATGGCGAGATCCCTCACCTCCTCGATCGTCTTGCCCGAGAGCATTGCGGCACACGCGAAGACGTCATCAAAATCGTTAGTCTGCGCCACAAACGGAAACGCAGGCGTGAAAGTCGTCGGCGTGCTCTCGACTCCAGTCGGAAGGACAGGCATGGATTCAACTCCTCAGAGGGCAAAAAAAAGCGCGCAGCAACGCCTGCCAAGCGGCATCGGACATTTCGGGCAGATCAGAGGGAGAAAGTGAGGCGAAAATCCGGCAAAAATTCTTGCGGATTCGCTCAGGCATGCGCTGCGGCGCGAGCGGCGAGCCGAAAACCGGTGTGTGAGCGGTTTTTCGGCCGTATCGTCATTTTATCAGGGCCAAATCAGGCCCTCAACGGCCATTTAACTTTGGTCAGGCACGCGAAAACGTCCGCGAAACGCCGCGCTTCCCGAGAAAAGATAGACTCAAATATGCTGCAACGACGTTCTTGTACGACGACGGGCGCCCTGGCACACTGGCGGCACAACGGCGCTGTAAATTCAAGAAACTCGGCGATAAAGAGCTGAAGCTCTGCTGACGTAACCCGTTGAATTTGTTGTCGTCAGCAATTCTCTACTGTCCCGGCAAATCCTGAGGGAGCATTTACAATGCCGGGATGAACCCGAAAGCTCACGAACCCGCTAGTTTACCCGCTCCCGGCCCTGACGCGCTCGCGCAGTCCGAAACCCTTGCCGCGCAACTGCGCGACGAGATCGCGGCTGCCGGCGGCTGGCTGCCGTTCGACCGCTTCATGGAGCGCGCGCTGTATGCGCCCGGCCTCGGCTACTACAGCGGCGGCGCGCGCAAGTTCGGGCGTCGCGCCGACGACGGCAGCGACTTCGTCACCGCGCCCGAGCTGTCGCCGCTGTTCGCGCAGACGCTCGCGCAACCGGTCGCGCAAGCGCTCGCGGCGAGCGGCACGCGTCGCGTGATGGAATTCGGCGCTGGCACGGGCAAGCTCGCGGCCGGGCTGCTCGCGGCGCTCGACGCGCTCGGCGCCGGGCTCGACGAATACCTGATCGTCGACCTGTCCGGCGAGCTGCGCGAACGGCAGCGCGACACGATCACGGCCGCCGCACCGGCGCTTGCCGCGAAGGTGCGCTGGCTCGACGCGCTGCCCGAGCGGTTCGACGGCGTCGTCGTCGGCAACGAGGTGCTCGATGCGATGCCCGTGCGGCTGTTCGCGAAGGCGGGCGGCGCGTGGCACGAGCGCGGCGTCGCGCTCGACGCGCGACAGGCGTTCGTGTTCGAGGATCGGCCCGCCGCGCCTAACAGCCAGCCGCCGGTGCTCGCGCGGCTCACCGCCGATGTCGCCGACGGCTACGTGACCGAGACGCACGAGGCCGCGCTGGCGTTCACGCGCACCGTCTGCGCGATGCTCGGGCGCGGCGCGGTGCTGCTGGTCGACTACGGCTTTCCCGCGCACGAGTACTACCATCCGCAGCGCGACCGCGGCACGCTGATGTGCCACTATCGCCATCACGCGCACGACGATCCGTTCCTGTACCCGGGGCTGCAGGACATCACCGCGCACGTCGAATTCACCGGCATCTACGACGCGGCCATTGCCGCCGGCGCCGACCTGCTCGGCTACACGTCGCAGGCGCGCTTCCTGCTGAACGCAGGCATTACCGACGCGCTGGCCGCGATCGATCCGTCGGACATCCACGCGTTCCTGCCGGCCGCGAACGCGGTGCAGAAGCTGATCTCGGAAGCCGAGATGGGCGAGCTGTTCAAGGTGATCGCGTTCTCGCGCGGCATCGACGGCACGCTCGACGCGTTCGCGCGCGGCGACCGCTCGCACGCACTCTGACGGGAGCCGACATGCTGCGCTGGCTGATGACGTCGTTCGTCGCGGTGATGATCCTGACGCGCTGCTGGCCGTGGCTCGGCAAGCTCGGCATCGGGCGGATGCCGGGCGACGTCACGCTGACGCTCGGCGGGCGGCGCTACCCGTTCCCGTTCATGTCGACGCTGGTGCTGACGATGCTGGTATCGATGGTGGCGCGGCTCCTCTGAGCCGCGCCTGAACGGCGGCGCGTTACAGCTCGATCTCGCCGAGGATCCGGTGCGCGAGCGCCTTCGCCTCGTCGAACGCTTCTTCCTCGCTGGGGCTCGTCGAGTGGACGTCGTAGCGCGTGTTCTCGGTGTCGTCTCCGTCGTCCCGCGAGAGGATCACGTAACCCTGGAACTGACCGTTGGCCGAATGCTGGGTATGCGCCTTGGCCGTGTAGATGCCCTTCGTGAACGTGTTCGTGTCCATCGTGCCTCTCCCGCAAAAGGACACCTCATCGTAGCACTGCGGCGCAGCATGTACAGCGCGGCTTATCGGTGACCGAACGGCGGCCGGCGCGCGCCCGGCCGCGTTCGATCGACCCTCGGTCAGCCTTCGATCAGCGCGACGACCTCGTCGAGCGTCGGCGCGTGCGCGCCCGTATGCCGGCACGCCGCGGCGCCCGCCGCCAGCGCGAACGCGAGATGCTCGCGCCACGATCGCTGCGGCGCGGCCATCAGGCTGAACAGCATGCCGCCGATCGACGCGTCGCCCGCGCCAACCGTGTCGGCCACTTCGACGCGCGGCGGGCTGGCTTCATGCACGTCGCCGTCCGCGTAGAGCGTCGCCGCCTGCGCGCCGCGCGTGACGAGCACCGCCGCGTGCGGGTTCAGCGCGCGCACCGCGCCAATCGCGTCGGGGCCGTCGCCGCCGAACAGGTGCCGCAGGTCCTCGTCGGACACCTTGATCAGGTCGGCGAGCGCGGCCATCTTTTCCAGCGTCGGCCGGTATGCGGCCGTCATCAGGTTCCGGACGTTCGGGTCGAAGCTGATCTTCACGCCACGCGCGTGCAGGTCGGCCGCGAGCGCAGCCAGCGTGCCGGCGAGCGGTTCGCGCACGAGGCTGATGCAGCCGAAATGCGCCCATTTCACATGGTCGGTCCAGCCGGCCGGCAGTTGCGCCGGATCGAACGCGAGGTCGGCGCTCGCTTCGCCGATGAAGAAGTACGCGGGCGGGCGGGTCTCGTGGACGATCGCGAGCAGCGGCGGCCGCGCGACGCGCTGCAGGAAGCGCAGGTCGAGCCCGGCCGCTTCGCTCGTGCGCCACAGCACGTCGGAGAAGCAGTCTTCGCCAATCGAGCCCGCGAGCGCGCTCGGCACGCCGAGCCGCGCGACCGCGCGCGCGACGTTCCAGCCGGCGCCACCCGGCACCGAGGTCCATTGCGCGTCGCCCGCACGCACCATGTCGGTCAGGATGTCGCCCGCCGACACGAAAGCCGGAAACGTGCCGCCGCTCATTGCGTCGGCTCGCTGCGCTGCGCGCGCGCAAGGGTCGCGAGCACGTCGTAGCATGCGCCCATCGTGTGGTAGTCGGTCTTGCCGGCCGGGCTCTTCTCGTCGCCGTACTTGCGGTTGTCGCAGGTGAGGATGCGGTACCACGCGCCGTAGCGGTGATCGACGAAATGCGCCCAGCTATAGCGCCAGATCTCGTCGTACCAGTCCCAGAAGCGCTCGCTGCCGGTGCGCGCGCCGAGCATCGCGGCCGCCGCGAAGGTTTCCGCCTGCACCCAGAAATACTTGTTGTGGTCGCAGATCGTGAAGTCGGGGCCGAAGCCGTAGCACAGGCCGCCGTGATCGGCGTCCCACGCGTGCGCGAGCGCCGCGTCGAACAGTTCGGTCGCGCGCGGCACGAGCCAGTCGAGCGGGCGGTGCCGCTCGAGGATCAGCAGCAGCTTCGCCCATTCGGTCTGGTGCCCGGGCTGGAAGCCCCACGGACGGAAGATGTTCGAGCTGTCTTCCTTGTTGTAGTCCCAGTCGACCGACCAGTCCGCATGGTAGTGCTCCCACACGAGGCCGCCCGACAGCGCGGCCTGGCGCTGCGTGACGTGGCTCGCGATTTTCTCTGCGCGATCGAGGTACGTGAGGTGGCCGGTCGCCTCGTAGGCCGCGAGCAGTGCCTCCGTCATGTGCATGTTCGCGTTCTGGCCGCGGTACGACGACACGACCCAGTTCGGCGTCGCGTCGTCCGCATAGAGGCCCGCGGCCGCATCCCAGAAGCGGTGCTCGGCGAGCTCGTAAGTCGCCGCGATCAGCGCTCGCGCCTCGTCGATGCCGGCCATCGTCGCGTGCGCGGCCGCGAGCAGCACGAACGCGAGCCCGTAGCAGTGGCGCGTGCCGTCGAGCGTCGCGCGCTTCGCGCCGTCGCGCCAGTCGAGTTCCCAGTCGTAGCCCTGCAGTTCGTCGTCCCAGTGCGCGTCGCGCAGGAAGCGCAGCCCGTGGCGCGCATATTCCAGGTGGCGCGGATCGCCGAAATGCCGGTACGCCATCGCGTAGTTGAAGACGAATCGGCAACTGCTGACGAGGTGGCGCGACGTGCGGTTGTAGAGGCTGCCGTCGTCGCGGAAGTAGTGATGGAAGCCACCCGTCGGGTCGAACGCATTCGTTGCGTAGAAGCGCAGCGTGTCCTCGATGTGCGACAGCAGGAACGACGGATCGCGGAAACTCGCGACGAACGGCGCGGCTTGCGTGTGGGCGGCCGGCGCGGCCGTGCAGGGTTGGACCGGGGGCATGTTCATGATGATTCGGTGACCGTGGCGGTATCGAGTGCCGGGGAGCCGGCGGGCTGACTGCTGGCCCGCACGATCAGCTCGACGGGCAGGGAAATCTCGGTGCGCTCGGGTGCTTCCGCGAGCAGCAGCTCGACGCCGCGGCGGCCGAGCGCTTCCTTGTCGACCGCGAGCGTCGTGAGCGGCGGGCTTGCGTGTGCGGCAGCCGGGATGTTGTCGAAGCCGACGATCGCGATGTCGTCGGGAATGCGCAGCCCGCGCGCGGTGCAGACGCGCTGCGCGGCGAGCGCGGCTGCGTCGTTGTACGCGAAGACGGCTTCCGGGCGCGGGCCCGGCGCGTCGAGCAGCTGCTCCATCGCACGCGCGGCGCCGGTGTCGGGATCGAGCCCTGCATCGATCGTTACTTCGTACGCGGGATCGAACAGCCGCCCGGCCTCGAAGAACGCGCGCCGGTAGCCGATCGCGCGCTGCGCGATGCTGTAGTGCGCGGGCGAGCCGCCGATGAACGCGATCCGCGTGCGGCCGGTGGCGAGCAGGTGGCGCATCGCGAGCGCCGCGCCCGTCGCGTTGTCGATGTTCACCGAGCGCAACCCGGGCGCCCACAGGTCGATCAGCACGAGCGGCCGGCCGGTCGCGGCGAGCGCCTCGATCGTTTCCGGCTCGATGAAGCCGGCCACCGCGATCGCGTCGGGCGCGTGCGGGCGCATCTGGCGCAGCACGTCGTCGTTCGGCCCGACCGTGAGCAGCGTCGGCACGATGCCGCGCTCCCGGCACGCGTCCTCGACGCCGTGCAGCACGTGCGAGAAGAACGGGCTGGCCGGAAAGCGGTTGTGCTGGCGGTGCAGCAGGAAGGTGAGCCGGCGGATGCGCGGCCGCAACTGCGCGGGATCGTAGCCGAGCCGCTGCGCGATCTCGACGATGCGCGCACGCGTCGCTTCGGACAGGCCCGGCTGGTTTTTCAGCGCGCGGGAGACGGTGCCGATCGAAACCTCTGCCGCCCGCGCCACATCGCGAATGGTCGTACCCATCGTTCGGGGTCCGGTTTGTTTAGGGTGAAAGCGATTGTATAGTAAAACGTGTCGCGGAATTCGGGTCGGATAACCGGGGAATACCCGTGAAATCCCGGTTTTTAAGCGCTAATCTGCGAAAACGCCGTTACTAAAAATACTAAACAAAACGCGAAAAAGGCAAGGTGGACGTGCGGGCGCCTGGCGAGCAGGAAATGGGGGCAAACGGACTGGCTTCACGCGTCAGCGCGAACCGTGCCCGACTGCCTCCGCCGACCACCGGGAGGTCGGTGTGCAACTAACGGTCCGGCTGCCTGTCGGGCGCTTGCGCGCCGCCGCCGCACCGGGCGTCGCCATGTCTGCAAGCGCCAGCCGCCGGCCGCCCGCCGCTCAGCGTATCGCCACGGCCGGCGGTTCGCCGCGATGGCGCAGCGCGGCGCGCCCCGCGTCGAGGTCGACGACCGCGAGCCCGTCCGGCTGCTGTTTCGCGCGCCGCTTCGCGAGCGCTGCGACCGACGCGATCTCGTCGCTGCCGTAGCGCTTCGCGCCGTGCGCGCCGGCCGGCACGCCGACCGCGCCGATCGCCATCGTCACGAAGCCGAAGAACGCCGGGTTGCCGTGGCGGTCCTCGCCACGCAGCCCGCCTGCCTGCCGGTCGGCCTGCGTGTAGAACAGCTGCGCGCCGTCGTTGAAGCGGGCGATCGCGTCCGCGGCGCGCTCGCGCCAGTCGGCGCGCTGGAACAGCACGAGGAAATCGTCGCCGCCGACGTGCCCGAGAAAGTCGCGCTGCGGGTCGCACACGCCGGCCAGCACCGTCGCCGCGAACTTCAGCACCTCGTCGCCCTGCCAGTAGCCGTACTGGTCGTTGAACGGCTTGAACAGGTTCAGGTCGACGTAGCACGCATGAAAGCCCGCGTCGCGCTGGAGCAGGCGGTCGATGTGCGCGCTGATCGGGATGTTGCCGGGCAGGAACGTCAGCGGATTCGCGTAGCGCGCGGCCTCGATGCGCATCTCGGTCACCGTGCGAACGAGGCTCTCGCCGGTGCCGAGCCCGACGTAGCGGCCGTGTTCGGTGATCACGAAGCCGTCCGCGAGATAGCGCTGGTCGTGGCTCGCGAGCAGCGTCGCGAGCTGCTCGAGCGTCGTCGCGTTGTCGATCATCAGCGGCGCATCGTTCGCGAACTGGAGGCACGGCTTCTTCCCGAACACCTCGCGGTGGTACGGCAGCGCGAAGCGGTCGATGAAGCCGCGGCGATTCACGAGCGCGACGGGCCGCCCGCGTTCGACGAGCGCGACCGCATGCAGGTCGGGCATGCGGTTGAACAGGTCGAGCACGTCGTTGCTGGTCGCGTCGCGCGGCAGCGCCGGCGCCGGCACCAGCATCTTTCCGGCGATCGTGCCGGCCGGCCGCACCGAGCGCGTCGCGCCGGGAAACACCGCGATGTGCGGCGCGCGGATCGCATCGCGCGCGGCCGGCGCGACGACCCGCGACGGCTGCGCGTTCGGCCGGCCGAGCAGGAAGCCCTGCACGCAGCAGATGCCCATGTCGCGCACGACGATCAGGTCGCATTCGTTCTCGATGCCTTCCGCGATCAGTTGCGCGCCGCTCGCCCGCGCGAAGTGCTGCATCGCCTTCACGGCCTCGAACTTCAGCGGGTCGCGGGCGATGTCGTGGATGAAGAAGCGGTCGATCTTCACGACGTCCGGCTGCAGGCGCAGCCACAGATTCATGCTCGCGTTCGCGGTGCCGTAGTCGTCGAGCGCGAACTGGACGCCGGCGTCGCGCAGCGACGCGACCGCTGGCCCGATCTGGGCAATGTCCGTCGTCGCGTTCTGTTCGGTCAGCTCGATCACGATGCGCTCGGCGCCGATCCGCGCGCGGTCGAGGTGCTGGCGTACGCGCTCGCGTTCGCTGGCGAGCTTCAGGATCGTCCCGGCGCTGAAATTGAGGAACAGCTTGCCGTCGCAGCCGAGCGCCGCGAACGCGTCGAGGCAGGTGAGCGCGGCCGCCTGTTCGAGCGCGATGGTTTCGCCTTCGCGCGCGGCCTGCGCGAACAGCGCGACGGGCGGCTCGAGATCGGTGCCCCTTGGGCCGCGGATCAGGCCCTCGTATCCGACGACCGTTCCCGACCCGAGATCGACGATCGGCTGGAACACGGCGGCGAGCGCGCGATCCGCGATCAGGCGCGTGATGCTGGCGGCAGCGGAGTCGGAGTGGGGCGCGGGCATGGGCGAGGACAGCCGAATCGACGGGACGCCCGATTTAACGGCACCGCTCGCGGATAATTGAATGAAGATTTCGTGACGCGATGGGCGCTGCCGGTGCATCGCGCTTGGGGCGCATCGGTGTGCGTTGGGGAGGGCGGTGTGGCGGGGAGGCGGGAAGGCGGGACGCGGAACCCGGAACCCGGAACCCGGAACCCGGAACGCGAGAACGCGAGAACGCGAGAACGCGAGAACGCGAGAACGCGAGAACGCGAGAACGCGAGAACGCGAGAACGCGAGAACGTCGGGACGGCCCCCCTCGATGACCGTCCCGCCGCGCGGATCGTCAGCGCTTGCCCGCGCTCAGCGCGCCCGGCGCCGATGTCGCGTCGCCCTCGTCGTGCTCGCCGCTCATGTCGCGCGCGCCCCAACGCTGCGCGAGTGCCGCGCAGGCCATCAGCTGAATCTGGTGGAACAGCATCAACGGCAGCACGATCGCGCCGACCGCGTTTGCCGAGAAGATCACCTTCGCCATCGGCACGCCGGCCGCGAGGCTCTTCTTCGATCCGCAGAAGATGATCGTGATCTGGTCGGCGCGGTTGAAGCCGAGCCGTTTGCTGACGAACGCGGTCAGCAGCAGCGCGATCGCGAGCAGCACGAGATTGACGACGAGCAGGCCGCCGAGCGCGCGCGGCGGGATCTGGTGCCACAGGCCTTCGTTGACGGCCTCGCTGAAGGCGACGTAGACGACGAGCAGGATCGAACCCTGGTCGACGAAGCGCAGTACGCCGCGGTTGCGGTCGATCCAGCCGCCGATCACCGGCCGCAGCAACTGGCCGGCGATGAACGGCACGAGCAACTGCATCACGATGCTGCCGACGGTGCTCCACGGCGACGCGGCGGCTGCCGACTGCGACGTGATCATCAGCCCGACGAGCGCCGGCGTGACGAAGATTCCGAGCAGGCTCGACGCGGATGCCGCGCACACGGCGGCAGGCACGTTGCCCTTCGCGATCGACGTGAACGCGATCGACGACTGGACCGTCGACGGCAGCGTGCACAGGAACAGCACGCCCGCATACAACGTCGGCGTGACGAGCGGTTGCAGCACGGGTTTCAGCGCGAGACCGAGCAGCGGGAACAGCGCGAACGTGCTGAGCAGCACGACTGCGTGCAGCCGCCAGTGGGTCGCGCCCGCGACGACGGCTTCGCGCGACAGCTTCGCGCCGTGCAGGAAGAACAGCAGGCCGACGGCGATGTTGGTCGCCCAGTTGAACGCGTGGGCGGCCGGGCCGCGGCACGGCAGGAGGCTCGCGAGCACGACGGTGCCGACGAGCGCGAGCGTGAAGTTGTCGGGAAGAAAACGGGGACGGGCCATCGGGAACTCGATTCGGAAACGACGGAGGCGCGCGTCGCGCGCGCGGATGGCGCCATTGTCCCGGTTGGCGATTCACTACACAAATTCATTGTGGGAATCGATTGATGAGCCAGTCTCATGTAATAGTGCTCACCGCACCGGCCCGGCCATGCGCAAAACGGCAGAAGAATGTTCTGTCCCGGTCCCTTGCAGAAGTGAAAAAACCTAGCAGTAACATGGTGTTACACCGATGCCGGCGACATAACACTTTTTGGCTCGACACGCTTTCGGCCCGCTCATAAATTACTGCTGAAAGCCTTGCGTCGGCCAAAAAGCGGCCGGCAACGGGCATGGACAGGCACTGAACGATGACGGAACGGGTGAAACGGAAGATCGGACGATGGGTGGCAGGCGTGCTCGGCGCGCTGCTGATGCCGCTCGCGCTCGCGCAACCGCCCCACGGTGGTCATGCGTTCGGTGGCCACGGCTTCGGCGGCGGCGACATGCGCGCGTACGGTCAGCCGGCTGGCGGGGGGGCGGTCTGGCGCCGCGCTGCGCCGCCCGCCGGTGCACGCGTCGGCGGCGTGAACGGCTACGGCTCCCGCTGGGGGCTGCGGCCGACGCCATCGTATGGCCATTACGCCGCGCAAAGCCCGTATCGCCCGATCAGCACCGACGTGCGCCAGATGCCGCGCCCGCCGGGCGGCGGCAACGTGCCGCTGCGCGCCGGGTCGATCCGCGCCGATGTCGCGCGCTATAACGAGGAGCGCGGCGGACGTCCGATGCCGCCGCCCCGCTCGCAGGAAGAGCCTGCGCACTCGCCGTTTTTCTCCCCGTTCTACCGAAACTGAGCGCCTGCACGCTCGTCCCTCCGCCGGCTGATGCGAATTCGCCACAGTCGCGCACAGATTTCCGCTGATTTTCCCGTCGCATTGCGCTATCTTTCGCGCCCGGTTCGCGTGCGCCACGCTGCCGTCCCGCCGTGTGATCGCGTTCACGCCGGGCTGCCCGGCCATGCATCCATTCCGCGAAGTTAATGCCGCCGCTATACCCGCAATAAGTGTGCGCAATTTTGACCGGACGAATGATCCGTAAAGATGGCTGCGCCCCATACGACGCAAGCACTCGGCTCCCAAAAACAACGCTGGCGCCACTTATCGACTATTCGACAAAACCTGGAGATCCCATGAAAGCACTCGCTCGCCGTGCGTCGCGCACGTCCGTCAAGCTGATCGCCGCGGCCGCCTGCGTGGCGGCTGCCGCTCCCGTCCATGCACAGTCGAGCGTGTCGCTCTACGGTCAGGTCGACGAATGGGTCGGCGCAACCAAGTTCCCGGGCGGCGACCGCGCGTGGAACGTGAGCGGCGGCGGGATGTCGACGTCGTACTGGGGCTTGCACGGCGCCGAGGATCTCGGCAACGGCTACAAGGCGATCTTTACGCTGGAAAGCTTCTTCCGCGCGCAGAACGGCCAGTTCGGCCGCTTCCAGGGTGACACGTTCTTCGCACGCAACGCCTACGTCGGCATCGATTCGCCGTACGGCACGGTGACGGCCGGCCGCCTGACGACGCACCTGTTCCTGTCGACGATCCTGTTCAACCCGTTCTACGACTCGTACACCTTCTCGCCGATGGTGTACCACGTGTTCCTCGGCCTCGGCACGTTCCCGACCTACCCGAGCGATCAGGGTGCCGTCGGCGATTCGGGCTGGAACAACGCGCTGTCGTACACGTCGCCATCGTTCGGTGGCCTGAATTTCGGCGCGATGTACGCGCTCGGCAACCAGGCCGGCGACAACGGCTCGAAGAAGTGGAGCGCGCAGTTCAACTATGCGAACGGCCCGTTCGCGGCGACCGCGGTCTACCAGTACGTGAACTTCAACAACGGCCCGCGTGACCTGAGCGCGCTGGTGGCCGGCATGAAGAGCCAGGGCATCGCGCAAGTCGGCGCGACCTACGACCTGAAGTACGTGAAGCTGTTCGGCCAGTACATGTATACGAAGAACGACCAGGTCGCGGGCAGCTGGCACGTGAATACCGCGCAGGGCGGCGTGTCGGTGCCGCTCGGCGTCGGCAGCGCGATGGCGTCGTACGCGTACTCGCGCGATGCGGGCGGCCTCGATCAGACGCGCCAGACCTGGGCCGTCGGCTACGACTATCCGCTCTCCAAGCGCACGGACGTCTACGCTGCGTACATGAACGACCACATCAGCGGCCTGTCGACCGGCAACACGTTCGGCGCCGGCATCCGCGCGAAGTTCTGACGCGCACGCGCGACCGGTGCGCCGGCCGCGCGCCAAAAGCGCGGCCGGACTGCATGTTTTCCCGCCAAAACGGCGCCGCGACCCCGCGGCGCCGTTTTGCCTTTCTTGACCTTTCTGTTTCCCCGCCTTTGTTACCCTATCTCGTAATTGGACCATTCCCCCGTCATTACGAGCGAGTTCGATGGATACCCTCGTCAGCATGAATGTGTTTCGCTACGTCGTCGAAGTGGGCAGCTTCGTCGGCGCGGCCGAGCGCATGCAGATGTCGGCTGCGATGGCGAGCAAGCACGTGATGCATCTCGAGCAGCAGCTCGGTGCGCGGCTGCTGCATCGCACGACACGACGCGTCGCCCCTACCGAGGCGGGACGCGAATACTATGAGCGCCTCGTGCAGGCGCTGTCTGAACTCGACGAAGCCGGGCAGGCCGTCGGCGCCGCGAGCGTGGTGCCGCAAGGCAGGCTGCGCGTGACGTCGCTATCGGCGTTCGGGCTGCGGCACGTGATGCAGGCCGTCACCGATTATGCGGGCCGGTTTCCGGACGTGACCGTCGACATGACGCTGTCCGATCGCGTGGTCGACCTGATCGAGGAAGGCTACGACGTCGCGGTGCGTGCGGCGCCGAACGGATTGAAATCGTCGTCGCTGGTCGCGCGGCAGATCGCGACCGCGCACATCCTGCTGGTCGCGTCGCCCGAGTATCTCGAGAAGCACGGCACGCCCGCGACGATCGCCGATCTCGCGCACCACAACTATCTGCGGCGCGACTCGAATTCGACGATGCTCGATTCGCTGGTGATCGATGCGGCCGCCGCGTCGCGCGTGAACCTCAACGGCAACCTGATCGTGAATCATCTCGAAGGGCTGCGTGCGGCCGTGCTCGCGGGCGCGGGCATCGCGCTGCTCGGCACCGAGGTGGTCGGCGACGACATCGAGTCCGGCCGGCTCGTGCCGGTGCTGCTCGATGCGGTGCCGCCGCACGAGGCGCCGATCTATGCGGTCTACGCGAGCCGTCGTCACGTGTCCGCGAAGGTGCGTTCGTTCGTCGACTTCCTGGCGGCGCGTTTCGAAGGGCAGTCGCTGTGCCCGTCGATCGAATCGCGCCTGCGCGTGCTGCCGATGACGCGGATGAAGCGCGCGGTCTGAGCCGTCTTTCCCGCGGAAGCGGGGCAATTAAAAAGCGCGAACCGAAGCGGTTCGCGCTTTTTGTTTTGTCGGATGGAACTCGCGCCGGCGGCGGCCGCCATGGCCGCCGCATCCGTCAGCGCGGGATGCCGAGCCGCGCCTTCGCGTCGTCGTACTCGCGCTTCAGGCGCTCGACGAGCGCGCCCACGCTCGGCAGGTCGTCCATCAGGCCGACGCCCTGGCCGGCACCCCAGATGTCCTTCCACGCCTTCGTCTTGTCGCTGCCGAAATTCATCTTGGTCTTGTCGGATTCCGGCAGCGCTTCCGGATCGAGGCCGGCCTTCTCGATGCTCTCGCGGATGTAGTTGCCGTGCACGCCCGTGAAGAGGTTCGTGTAGATGATGTCCGACGATTTCGCGTTCACGATCGCGTGCTTGTAGTCGTCGATCGCGTGCGCTTCCTGCGTCGCGATGAAGCGCGTGCCCATGTACGCGAAGTCGGCGCCCATCGCCTGCGCCGCGAGGATCGAGCCGCCGTTCGCGATCGCGCCGGACAGCACGATCGGGCCGTCGAAGATCTTGCGGACTTCGCCGACGAGCGCGAACGGCGACGTCGTGCCCGCGTGGCCGCCTGCGCCGGCCGCGACGAGGATCAGCCCGTCGACACCGGCTTCGAGCGCCTTCTGCGCATGACGCAGATTGATCACGTCGTGCAGCACGATGCCGCCGTAGCTGTGCACCGCGTCGACGATCTCGCGCGCCGGAGCGCGCAGGCTCGTGATGAAGATCGGCACCTTGTGCTCGACGCACACGCGCACGTCGTGTTCGAGCCGCGCATTCGACTGGTGGACGATCTGGTTGACCGCGATCGGGCCGATCACCGCGTCGGGATTTTTTGCCTGGTGGTCGGCGAGCTCGGACTGGATCTGCGTGAGCCACTCGTCGAGCAGTTCGGCCGGACGGGCGTTGAGCGCGGGGAACGAACCGACGATGCCCGCCTTGCATTGCGCGAGCACGAGTTCGGGGTAGCTGACGATGAACATCGGCGACGCGATGACGGGCAGCGTCAAGTTCTGCAGGACGGTGGGCAAGGCCATGTGATGTCTCCAGTCTCCAGGGGGCGGCCGCGCGGTCGCGCCGACGCCGCCATGCTTTGCGGTCGAACGGTGATGATGATTCGAGTGTAGCTGCGAAACGAGGTCGTTCATATTAATACGAACGATCGTGCGATTCTACGCGAGCTTAACAAAATGCGCGGTGTGCCGGCAATCGAGTGAGTGTTCTCTTTCTACGGATTCCGGCTGTCGCCCCGCTGTGGAGATGGGCAAGCGCTCCTAAAATAGCCGCCATAACAAACCAACGAGAAACAAACCATGTCGTTTGAGGCGTTTGCACCGTTTCGCGTGACGGTGCAGGACACCGACATCTTCGGTGTCAAAGGAGGCGCGGGTCCGCCGCTCCTGTTGCTGCACGGACATCCGCAAACCCACATGATCTGGCATCGCGTTGCCGCGACGCTCGCGGATCATTTCACGGTGATCGCCACCGACCTGCGCGGTTACGGCGCGTCGGGCAAGCCGCCGAGCGACGCGCGGCATGCGCCGTATTCGAAACGTGCGATGGCGGCCGACCAGGTCGCCGTGATGCGGCATTTCGGCTTCGAGCACTTCCACGTGTGCGCGCACGATCGCGGCGCGCGGGTCGCCCACCGGCTTGCGCTCGATCATGCAGACGCCGTCGAGCGGATGATGCTGCTCGACATCGCACCGACGCTCGCGATGTACGAGAAAACCGATCGCGCGTTCGCGACCGCGTATTTCCACTGGTTCTTCCTGATCCAGCCGGAGCCGCTGCCCGAGACGCTGGTCGGCGCGCATACCGATGCGTACATCGAGCGCGTGATGGGCAACCGGTCCGCCGGGCTCGCACCGTTCGCGCCCGAGGCGCTCGCCGCGTACCGGGCCGCGCTCGCGCAGCCGGGCGCCGTGCATGCGATGTGCGAGGACTACCGCGCATCCGCGACGATCGATCTCGAGCACGATCGTGCGGATCTCGAGCGCGGCAACAAGGTTGCGTGTCCGCTGCGCGTGCTGTGGGGCGAGCACGGGATCGTCGGCCGCTGCTTCGAACCGCTCGAGGAATGGCGCCGCGTGGCGCGCGACGTCAGCGGCCGCGCGCTCGAGTGCGGGCACTACATTCCGGAAGAGGCGCCCGTCGCGCTGATCGACGAACTGCTGGCGTTCTTCGACGCGCGCGACGCGGCTGCCTGACGATGCGCGGGCGGCGCGCGACCCGGCTGCTCAGCGGTGCGCGCCGTCGTCCTCGATGAGCGGCGGCAGCCGGCGCGGCACCGGCGTCGATTTGACGATCGCGGTGCTCGTCTCGGCGCGCTCAGTCACTTTCGACAGGATGTCGTCGAGGTGCTCGATCGTGCGCAGGTAGAGCCGGCAGATGAAGCAGTCGTCGCCGGTGACCTTGTCGCACTCGACGAATTCGGGAATCCGCCGCAGCATCTCCTCGACGAGATGCAACTGGCCGGGCAGCGGCTTCACGCGGACGATTGCCTGCAGCGTGTAGCCGAGCGCGCGCGGGTCGAGCTCGACGGTGAACGCGGCAATCACGCCCTGCGCTTCGAGCCGCCGCACGCGGTCCGCGGTCGCGGGCGCCGACAGCCCGATCTGCCGGGCGAGCTCGCTGGTCGCGATGCGCGCGTCGTCGGCCAGCGCCGCGACGATCGCGCGGTCGGTCGCGTCGAGCGACGCGACGGCAGGCGGGGGAAGGCGTTTCGGCATGATCGCTTTGCTTTCGAAGGTAAATCGGTCGATTCACTTCAGTTTAGCCGTGGTTGTCGCGAAAGCAAGTTTCTAGAATCGAAGTCATCCACGCTTCTGAACGGAGTTCACCATGGCTTCGAATGAAATTCGCCGCGGCGCCGCCGAGATGGTCGTCGCAATGATGATGTCCGGCACGATCGGCTGGCTCGTAATGTCGTCGCGTCAGCCGCTGACGAACGTCGTGTTCTTTCGCTGCCTGTTCGGCGCCGCGACGCTCGCGATCGTCTGCGCGGCGTTCGGGTTCCTGCGCCGCGCGCTGTTCTCGCCGCGGATGCTTGCGCTTGCGATGCTCGGCAGCGTCGCGATCGTCGCGAACTGGCTGCTGCTGTTCGCCGCCTACTCGCGCGCGTCGATCTCGATGGCGACCGCCGTCTACAACACGCAGCCGTTCATGCTCGTCGCGCTCGGCGCGATCGTGTTCCGCGAGCGGATCACCGCGTCGACGCTCGCGTGGCTCGCGCTCGCATTCGTCGGGCTCGTCGCCGTGGTGCGCGTCGAGCCGGCCGTGCTCGCGGTGCCGGGCGAATATCTGGAAGGCGTCGCGCTGTCGCTCGGCGCAGCCTTTCTGTATGCGATCTCGTCGATCGTCACGAAGCACCTGAAGGGCACGCCGCCGCATCTGCTCGCGCTGCTGCAGGCCGGCCTCGGGGTCCTGCTGCTCGCGCCGTTCGCGCACTTCGGCACATTGCCGGCGACCGCCGGGCAGTGGCTCGACCTCGTCGTGCTCGGCGTCGTGAACACCGGTCTGATGTATGTGCTGCTGTACGGCGCGATCCAGAAGTTGCCGACCGCGATGACCGGTGCGCTGTCGTTCGTCTATCCGGTCGTCGCGATCGTCGTCGATCACGTTGCGTTCGGGCAGACGCTCGCGTGGACGCAGGTGTTCGGCGCGCTGCTGATCCTGCTCGCGGCGGCCGGCGTGAATCTCGGCTGGCGCATCGTGCCCGCCCGTCGCGCGGCTGTCGGCAACTGAAACGGTCGTGCGATTCGGCGCCGCCGCGGGCAGCGCAGCGGCGCGTCGAATGCGCATTTCAGGAGCGAGCATGGCGCGCGGATGGCGTGTCCATGGCGAGCGAAAGCGCTGCGCGCGCACGCGTGGAAGACGCTGTAAGAAGTTGTAGGGAAACACCCGATGCGATGCGGCCGCGTCGCTCGTATGATGCGGGCTGTGACGTTGATCACGTTCACAGGATTCCGATCTCATGCCGTTCGCCTGTCAGGCTGAACGGCTTTTTTTTATGCGCCGCTTCTCGCCAGCAGACGCCGCCGCGCATCGAGCCGCGCGAGCAACGCGCGCCTCGCGTCGTCGTCCGACGCACGCCACCCCTTGATCTCGTCGCGCGTGCGCAGGCAACCCGCGCACCAGTCGGTGCGCGGATCGATCCGGCATACGTCGGTGCACGGCGACGCGACCGTGGCGCCCGGCGCCGTCACCGGCACGTCGCTCATGCGGGCTCCCGCAATGCGATGTCCGCCACCGGCGCGCCCGTCAGCGATACGAGTTCGTTCGGCGACAGGTTGAACACCGCGTGCGGATGGCCGGCGGCCGCCCACAGGCTGTCGAGCTCGAGCAGGTCGGCGTCGATCAGCGTGACGGGTTCGACGAGATGGCCGATCGGGCAGACGCCGCCGATCGCATAGCCGGTATTGTCGCGCACGAACTTCGCGTCCGCGCGGCCGACCGCGCCGACTTGCGCGGCCACCTTCTTCTCGTCGACGCGATTGACGCCGCTCGCGACCACGAGCACCGGCGCGCCGTCCGACTGGCGGCGAAACAGGATCGACTTCGCGATCTGCGCGACCGAGCAGCCGAGCCCGGCTGCGGCTTCGGCCGAAGTCTTGCCGGTTTCGGCGAGCATCACGATGCCTTTCGCATGGCCGCGCTCGCGCAGCAGCAGCGCGACGCGTCGCGCGGAATCGGGGAGGGAATCGAATGAAGCGGGTGTCGTCATGTTGAGGAATCCATGGAATACCGGGGTCACACGCAGTTCGCGGCGTCGGCCGCGCTCTGCGCCTTGGCGAGCAGTGCGCGACCGGCGCGCGACACGTTCGCGCGGCCGATCGCGTTCGAGATGAAGTCGCCGGCGGCGACCACTTGCGCGAGATCGATACCGGTGTTGATGCCGAGGCCCTGCATCAGGTACAGCACGTCCTCGGTCGCGACGTTGCCGGTCGCGCCCTTCGCGTATGGGCAACCGCCGAGGCCCGCGACCGACGCGTGGAAAATCTCGATCCCCTCGAACAGCGCCGCGTAGATGTTCGCGAGCGCCTGTCCGTAGGTGTCGTGGAAGTGGCCCGACAGGCGTTCGCGCGGGAACACGCGCGTGACGGCCGCGAGCACTTCGCGCGTGCGCTTCGGCGTGCCGACGCCGATCGTGTCGGCGATGTCGATCTCGTCGCAGCCGAGTGCCGCGAAGCGCTCGACGACATCGACGACAGACGCGACCGGCACCTCGCCCTGGTACGGGCAGCCGAGCGTGCACGACACGCTGCCGCGCAGCCGTAGGCCCGCGTCCTTCGCCGCCTTCGCGACGGGCTCGAAGCGCGCGATGCTCTCGGCGATGCTGCAGTTGATGTTGCGCTGCGAGAACGCCTCGCTCGCCGCGCCGAAGATCACGACTTCGTCGGCGCGCGCGGCGAGCGCATTCTCGAAGCCCTTCAGGTTCGGCGTGAGCACCGAGTACACGGTGCCCGCGCGGCGCTCGATGCCGGCCATCACGTCGGCGCCGTCGGCCATCTGCGGCACCCATTTCGGCGACACGAACGACGCGGCCTCGACGTTGCGGAAGCCGGCGCGCGACAGCCGGTCGACGAGCGCGATTTTCACGTCGGTCGGCACGAAGGTCTTCTCGTTCTGCAGCCCGTCGCGCGGGCCGACTTCGACGATCTTGACGGCGGAGGGGAACGTCATGGTTGTCTCCTGGTTTGCTTGTAGGTTCAGTAGCCGCGTGCGTAGTCGACGATGCCGCCGACGCGCTCGCCGCGCTCGAGCGCGCGGATCTTGCCGGCGATCTGCGCGACGGCTTCGTCGCGCAGCGTCTCGGCCGAGCTGTGCGGCGTGATCGTGATGCGCGGCGCGTGCCAGAACGGATGGTCTTCGGGCAGCGGCTCGCGCTGGAATACGTCGAGCGTCGCGGCGGCCACCTGGCCGCTCGAGAGCGCGTCGAGCAGATCGGCCTCGACAAGATGCGCGCCGCGCGCGACGTTGACGACATACGCACCGGGCGCGAGCCGCGCGAAGGTGCGCGACGACAGGATGCCGTCGGTGTCGGGCGTGCTCGGCAGCAGGTTGACGAGCACCTTCGCGCCGTCGATGCACGCATCGAACGCGCCGTCACCGGCGAAGGTCGCAATGCCGTCGAGCTGCTTCGCGCTGCGGCTGTAGCCGCGCACGGGCAGGCCGAGCGCGGCGAGCGCGAGCGCGACCTGCGCGCCGAGCACGCCGAGGCCGAGCACGGCGACGGTGAAGCTTGCGCGCGCATGCGGTTCGAGCGGCCGCCAGCGGCGCTCGCGCTGCAACGCTTCGTATTCGTCGAAGCGGCGCAGGTAGCGCAGCACCGCGTGCGTCACGTATTCGACCATCTGCCGCGCCATGCCCGAATCTTCCAGCCGCACGAGCGGCACGTGCCGCGGCAGCGTGCCCGGATGCGCGCGCTCGAGCGCGAGTAGCGCGTCGACGCCGGCGCCGAGGTTGAAGATCGCGCGCAGGCCGTCGCGCGGGGTGAAGAATTCGCGCGGCGCGCGCCACACGAGCGCGTAATCGGCGGCGGCCGTGTCGCCCGGCTGCCACGCGCGCAGTTCGGCCTCCGGCAACGCATGCGCGATCTCGTCGCGCCACGCGCCGGCTTCCTGGTGCGGGGAATGGAACAGGATCTTCATTGGATGACGGCGCGCGCGCCGGCGAGGCGCGTCACGGGCACGGCGAGCAGGGCCGGGCGCAGCGCGCCGGCGGGCGTAGCGGACATCGGGCGTCTCCTGACGACCGGGCGCCCGGCGCGTCGGCGCCCGGCCCCGGTTCCGTGTGAAGCTGACGGGAAGCCCACATTCTACGGTCTCGCGGCGCATCGCGCGCCGGTGCGCGGGGCGGGTGATCGGCGTGGAGGGGCCGCTCCGGGGCGCCGGCCCCCGGGCGCGGTTCGCCGGATAGCCGACCCCCGGCGCGCCGTCCGCCGCAAATGCAAAGCACAAAATATTGGTTCGTCCGCCGGGGACGCCGCGCCACAATCGAATCCCGTCTTCAGGCAAGCGAGGGCAATCATGCGCGCATGCAGCAAATCGGCGTGGCCGCCGCGGCTCGTGACCGTTCCGGGCCTGCACGGCAGCGAAGGCGCTCACTGGCAGACCTGGCTCGAACGGCAGTTCCCGCGCTCGCTGCGCGTCGAGCAGGACGACTGGGACGCGCCCGATCTCGCGCGCTGGGCGCAATCGGTGCGCACCTTGCTCGACCGCGAACGCGGCCCGTTCGTGCTGGCCGCGCACAGCTTCGGCTGCCTCGCGGCCGCGCATGCGCTCGCGCAGTGGCCGCATCCGGGCGATGTCGCGGGCGTGTTGCTCGTCGCGCCCGCCAGTCCGAAGAAATTCACGTTTGCCGGGCCGTTCGACGCGCGTCGGCTCGCCGTGCCGTCGATCGTGATCGGCAGCGAGACCGATCCGTGGATGCCGCTCGCCGACGCACGCACGCTCGCGCAGCACCTGGGCAGCGCGTTCGTGAACCTCGGCGACGCCGGGCACATCAACACCGCAGCCGGCTTCGGGCCGTGGCCGCGCGCGAAGTACTTCGTCGACACGCTCGTCCACTGCGCGGCGCCGCTGCGCTTTCGCGACGCGGACGACGGCTTCGACGCCGCACGCGTCGACCGCGCGCTCGCGCACGCGATCTGACGAGCGGGGCGGGCGGCACGGCGAGTGCCGTGCCACGCCGCGCCGTCGCGCTTACGCCGCGGAGACGGGCCGCACCGCCGCCGGATCCGAATAGCTCGGCCGGCCGTTCTCGACGTGGCCCGCGAAACGGCGCGAGAAGGTGCCGTTCGCGCCGTCGCTCACCGTCACGTCATACCATTGGTGGCTCGATGCGAGCGCCCACTGCTCGACGCGCTCGTCACCGCCATGCAGCGTCACCTGCCGCGACGGCGCGCCGTATGCGTTGTCGGTCAGCGTCAGCGTGACGTGCGCTCCGCCATGGTTGCGCAGCTTCAGGTACAGGTTCCCGTTCGCGACGTCGTAGCCGGCCTTCACTTCCGGTCGCGCGGGGTTGCGGTGCGGCGCGGCCGGGGCCGACACGTTGCCCGAGAACACGCGCACGAAGCCGTTCGGCCCGTACACCGCGAACGTGTACGCCCCGTTTGTCACCGTCAGGTCGAAATCCGCATGCAGCACGCGGCGCGCGCCGACCGTATAGCGCCACGGGCCGTCGGTGCGGTTCGTCGCGTACACGTGGAAGTGCGCGCCCTGGTTGCCGCGGTTCGCGAACTCGATGCGCAGCCTGGTCCCGCCATCGATGCTCGCGTTCACGTGCAGTTCGTACGGCAGCGCACGTGCCGGCCGCACGCCGGGCTCCTGCGGGTCGACCGGCGACGGCGTCGCGGGCACGGTCGGCGCGGGCTGCGACGTGCATTGCTGGTCGGCGATCGAGCGGTACTGGCTCGTGTCGGGCAGCGGCGGGAACGACGCGTCGGACGAGCGGAAGTCGAATGCGGCGGTGAGGTCGCCGCACACCGTGCGGCGCCACGGCGTGATGTTCGGTTCGTCGATGCCGAAGCGCTCGCCGATGAAGCGGATCACCGACGTGTGGTCGAACACCTGCGAGCACACGAAGCCGCCTTTCGTCCACGGCGACACGACCGTCATCGGCACGCGCGGCCCGAGGCCGTACGGCAGGCCGTCGGCCGTGTAGCTGCCGCCTCGGCCGGGGTTCACGACGGTGTGCAGCTCGCCGTCGGTCGTCACGGTCGACGCGCCCTGCGCGGCCGACGTCGGCGGCTGCGGCGGCACGATGTGGTCGAAGAAGCCGTCGTTCTCGTCGTACATGATGAACAGCACGGTCTTGCGCCATACGTCCGGGTTCGACGTGAGCGCATCGAGGATCTGCGACGTGTAGTTCGCACCGTACGCGGGCGTGTATTTCGGATGCTCGGAGAACGCCGCGGGCGGGCACAGCCACGACACCTGCGGCAGCCGGTCGTTGATCACGTCGTCCTTCAGGTTGTCGAGCGTGCGCACCGTCTGCGCGCGCTGGTACAGCGACGAACCGGGTTTCGCGTTGATGAAGTTCGCGAAGTTCTGCAGCACGTTCGTGCCGTAGTTGCCGTTGTACGGATCGTTGCCCGTCGTGCCCTGCTGGTAGATCTGCCACGACACGCCGTGCGCTTCGAGTCGCTCCGGAAAGGTCGTCCACGACAGCAGCTGATAGGCGGGCGGCCCGTCGCCGTCGACATAGTCGCTGTTGTCGAGCAGCGGGCCGCCGAACTTGCCGGTCGGGTCGACGGTGCCCGTCATCAGGTACGAGCGGTTCGGGTGCGTCGGCCCCGGCAGCGAGCAGAAGTAGTGGTCGCACACGGTGAACGCATCGGCGAGCGCGTAGTGGAACGGGATGTCCTCGCGCACGTGATAGCCCATCGTCATGTCGGTCTTGTTCGCGGGCCACTGGTCGTAGCGGCCGCCGTCGATCGCCGCGTGCGTCTTGTACCACGAGTGGTCGAGGTCGCCGACGCACTGCGCGCTCGTCGTCAGCGTGTTCAGCCGGAACGGCAATACAGGCTTTGTCGGATCGGCCTTCGACGGCTGGTACCACACCGGCTTGCCGTTCGGCAGCGGGATCGGGAAGCGGTCGTTGTAGCCGCGCACGCCGCGCAGGTGTCCGAAGTAATGATCGAACGAGCGGTTTTCCTGCATGAACACGACGATGTGCTCGACATCGCGGATCGTGCCGGTGCCGCGCGCGGCGGGAATCGCGAGCGCGCGCCGGATCGATTCGGGGAAGGCGTTGAGCGCGACGGCGGCGCCCGCGGATTGTGCGACGGTATGCAGGAAACGGCGGCGGCTCGATGACGTCATGTTATTTCACCTCGGTTCTGCTGCGGTCAGGGGACGGAAGCGGCGGGATCAGCCGGGTGACGACGCTGCCGCACTCGACGCGGCCGCATTTGCCGTGGGCTTCGCATCGTCGTCGTCATCGGGCGGGTAGTGCACGACGGGCGGCGCGAGCGGCGCGGCATCGGACGCGGCGGTGCTGGCGACTGCATCGTTGTTGAATGCGCTCGCGGAGCCGGCCGATGCGCCGGCCTGCTGCGAAGCGTCGGTCGCGTGTGCGTCGTGCGGCGCGTCGTCACTGCAGGCGGCGACGAAAGCGGCGGCACAAAGAACGGCGACGGAAACGCGACGCATGACTTCTCTCCTGGCTGGCTGATCGGGAAACGTTTTCGAGTATGCCGACGCGATGCGACGTTTCGGTGAATCGTTTGCGACCGGAGCATGATCGCGAAATGCTTTCGATATCCTGACCAAGTGCTTTCGTGCGATCGAGGGGATGCAATATTTCCCGGTGGGTGATGCGGGCCGGGCACTTTTACCCGGGCACGCGACGCGATGCACGAGCGCGTCGATGGCCGCGTGGCCGTTCATGACGAACGCGTGCAGCCGATCGCGTTGCTTCAGCGGCGCGGCGTGCGTCGCCGGACCTCGCTGCGCAGCCAGTCGAGCCAGGTGCGGATCGCCGCTTCGTGCGGATGGCCCGGGCGCCACACGACGTAGTGCGCGTACACGTCGGTCACGCGCACCGTCGATACGCGCACGAGCGTGCCGTCCGCGAGTTCTCGCTCGATCAGCGAGCGGCGCGCGAGTGCAACGCCGCGCCCCTTCAGCGTCGCGTCGATCAGCGCATTCGCATCGGTAAAGCGCGGCGCGCGTGCGGATTCGGTGAGGTCGAGCCGCGCGGCCTGGAACCACGGTTCCCACGGCTGCGCGGGATGGCGCAGCAGCGTCGCGCGCACGAGATCGGCCGGCGCACGCGGTGCGACGCCGTCGCGATTGCGGTACGCGGGGCTCGCGACCGGAAAGATCGTCTCGTTCATCAGCTTCTCGGCGACGACGCCCGGCCACGTGCCGGGCCCGTAGCGCAGCGCGACGTCGATGCGGTCGCGCTTGCGCAGCGGCGCGAGCGCGACGTCCGGGTGCAGCGCGATCGCGATGTGGGGATGCGCGGCCGTGAAGCGCGGCAGGCGCGGTGCGAGCCAGCGCTCGGCGACGCTCGGCAGCACGCTGACGTTCAGCGTGACGTCGCACGTGCGCGGGCGGCTGCGCACGGCGAGTGCCGGCTCGAATGCGCGTTCGAGCACGCTGAGGCCCTGGCGCACCTGCAGCGCGAGCGCGTGCGCGGCGTGCGTCGGCGTCGCGCCGTTGCGCTCGCGCGTGAAGAGCGGATAGCCGAGCTGCGCCTCGAGCGCGCGGATGTGCTGGCTGACGGCGCCTTGCGTGAGTGCGAGTGCGTCGGCCGCACGCGTGAAGCTCTGCAGCCGCACGGCGGTCTCGAACGCACGCAGCGTCTGCAGCGGAGGAAGGTGGATGCGTCGCATTCGGGTATTAGTAACACTAATGTCCAGGCACGACAATTCATCGTTTGCGGCGGGCAGGCACGCGTTCCTACACTCGGTTCCGTCTTCCACAGCCCCGTCGGGCCACACCACCATGAACGCCTATCGTCTCTATCTTTCGCCGGGCGCCTGCTCGCTTGCCGCCCACATCGCGCTGGAGGAAACCGGCGCGCCGTTCGAGGTCGAGATCGTCTCCGTGCAGAAGCGGCAGAACCTCGAAGCGCGCTATCTCGCGATCAACGCGAAGGCGCGCGTGCCGGTGCTCGCGATTCCGGGCGAGCCGCGCGTGCTCACCGAAACGCCGGCGATCCTCACGTATCTCGCGCGCCGTTATCCGGATGCGCGATTGCTGCCGCTCGACGATCCGTTGCGCGAGGCGCGGTGCCACGAATGGCTCGCCTGGCTGGTCGGCTGGGTGCATGGCGTCGGCTACGGCGCGCTGTGGCGGCCGGGCCGCTTCATCGACGATCCGGCCCTGCACGGTGCGGTCAGCACGCACGGGCGCGGCACGATCGATGCAGCGAACGAGGCGATCGAAGCCGCGCTCGCCGACGGCCGCCCGTGGGCCGAGCCGGGCGCGCATTCGATCGTCGATCCGTTCCTGTTCGTGCTCTATCGCTGGGGCGTCGCGATCGGACTCGACATGACGCGGCATCCTGCGTGGACGGCCCATGCTCAGCGCGAGGCCGAACGACCGGCTGCGCAGCGTGCGCTGGCGCGCGAGGCGGGCTGACGGATGCGCGGGCGTCGCGGCGCAGACAACGACGCCCGCGGACGACGCCCGCGCGCGACGCGTGGCCGCTATCGCACGGCGAACAACGGATAGGTCGCGCCCGCGATCAGCGCAGTCGCGAGCCAGACCACGCTCCACGAACTGACGGCGAGCAGCGGCGGAATCGCGAGCGGCGTCGCGAACAGCCCGAGGTAGACGATCGTGTTCGCCATCCCGAGCGCGGTGCCCGCGTGGTTCGCGCCCGCGAGCGTCGCGAGCTCCGTGTACGCGACGCCGTGCCACGCCGATACGCAGACGCCCGCGAACACGAGAATCGCGACGATCGCCGCGAGCGGCACGTGCGGGCTGCCTGCCGTCGCGGCTGCAAGCAGCGCGAACGACCCGGCCGCGACGAGCACCGAACCGCGCAGGTACGCGCGCCGGTTGCCGTGCCGGTCGGTATGACGGCCGCTCCAGACGCGCATCACCATCGCGCCGAGCTGCAGCGCGACCATCGCCGCGCTGATGCCGGCGAGGCCGAGCCGGCCGAAGTCGTGCAGGAACACCGTCGCGAACGTGAGCACCGCGAACTGCGGCGCGCACAGCAGGCCCATGCCGAGCACGATGCGCCATACGCGGCCGCTCGCGAGCGGGCCGCGCGCATGCCGGGCGGGTTGCTGCTGCTCGACGGAGCGATGCACGATGCCGTGCTCGGGGGCCGGCGCGGCGGGCGGCTCGTGCAGCCAGCGCCAGGTCAGCGCGGCCGATCCCGCGCACAACAGCATCAGCGCACCGAACACTGCGGCAAAGCCCAGATGCGACGCGAGCGACGGCAGCAGCGCCGCGCCGCCGCCGCCGCCGAGCGGCACGGCCGTCTGGCGGATGCTCATCGCGAGCCCGCGTTCGCGCTCGCCGAACCAGCGCATCACCGCGCGCCCGCTTGACCCGTTCACGCTGCCGCCAAGCAGGCCGACACAGCTCATCGCCGCGACGACGCGCATCAGCGGCGGCACCGCGTGCGCGGTCGGGACGATCGTGCACACCATCAGCGCGAGCATCGCGGCCGTCGCGACGAGCCCGGTCAGCAGCACGCGGCGATCGCCGAAGCGGTCGGCGGCCATGCCCCACGGCAGCTCGGACAACGCGACGCCGAAGCCGAGCGCGCCGAGCACGAGGCCGAGCGCGCCGTTGTCGAGATGATAGGCCGCACGCATCCACACGGCCGTGGTCGGAATGCCGGCCGCGGCGGCCGAAAAGCTCATGTTCGCGGCGACGCCGGCCGCGAGCACGCGCCAGCGATGGGCCGGGCCGCACGCGTCGCGGGCGGGCGAGGTGGGGGAATCGATGCAGGTGGTATCCATGGCGGCAGGCCCGGTTGGAAATTGACATCGACAGTCTGGCCGCCTACATTCATCCTGAAAATCGGAAAGTTTTTGATGAATCGTTCGATAAAACAGGATGATTGACGTGTCCGAACACGATATTCCCCGTGGCGACGGCGAGCCGCTTGCAATGGCCGATGCCGCGCAGGCCCGGCCCAACTTCGACGTGGCGGCGCTGCGCAGCCTCGTCGCGGGCGTGGATCTCGGCAGTTTCGCGAAGGCGGCCGACCGCGTCGCGCGCTCGTCGTCGGCGGTGAGCGCGCAGATCCGCAAGCTCGAGGAGCAGGCCGGCACGCCGCTGTTCATGAAGGCCGGGCGCGGGCTCGCGCTGACCGATGCCGGCGAAGCGATGCTGCGCTATGCGCGGCGGATGATCGAGCTGAACGACGAGGCGGCCGCGGCCGTGCGCGGCATGAATCTCGACGGCTGGGTGCGTGTCGGGCTGCAGGAGGATTTCGGCGAGGCGATCCTGCCCGACGTGCTCGGGCGGTTCGCGCGCGCGCATCCGAAGGTGCGGATCGAGGCGCGCGTGGCGCGCAATGCCGATCTGCTCGACCGGCTCGACGCGAACCAGCTCGATCTCGCGCTGGTGTGGGGCGATCCGGCGTCGGCGGCGCTGGTGGCGCGCGCGGGAATCGACGGCGAAGCGATCGCGCAGGTGCCGATGCAGTGGGTCGGGGCGGCGAGCCCGGGCGCGGGCGGTTTCGGCACGCTGGGCGGGGGCGGCACGGAGGCCGACGACACGGAAGTGCCGCGCGGCGCAACGGGCATCGGCGCGGTGGCCGCGCCGGGCGAGCCGCTGCCGCTCGTCGTGTTCGACCGGCCATGCCGGTTCTTCGGTGCGGCGACCGATGCGCTCGACCGCGCGGGCGTGCCGTGGCGCGTCGCGTTCACGACACCGAGTCTTGCCGGGCTATGGGCCGCGGCGGCGGCCGGCCTCGGGCTGACGGTGCGCTCGCACTACGGGCTGCCCGCGTCGGTGCGCGTGCTCGACGCGGCTTCGTGCGGGCTGCCGGCACTGCCGAGCCTGCCGCTGATCTTGCTGCGACGCACGTCGTCGGCGACGCCGACCGTCGATCGGCTTGCGCGGATCGTGACGCAGGCGGTGCGGGATGCGACGGAGGGGGCGGCGCTGGCGGCGTGACGAAACGTTCGATCGCCGCCGTGCGGGGGGCGGTTCGGCAATCCCTCTGCCGATCGGTCGAATGGATCGATCGGGTGAACCTGACTACAGTGGTGATCACTTGAAATGGAGGTCATCGTGCAAAACGCCCATACACCCGGCGGTAGTGAGGTCGATCCGCCCCAAAGGACAGATGCCGCGATTCGCAGTGACAGGGCTTCAGCCGATCCGCCCGTTCGGTTCGGCGTGCTGCAAGGGCAGGCTTGGATCGCGGACGATTTTGACGCCCCGCTGCCCGATTACCTGCTGGATGCTTTCGAAGGGCGCTGATGCGGCTGTTGCTCGATACGCACATCTTTTTGTGGATCGTGACCAACGACCCCAGGCTCAGCGCGCGGGCGCGCAGGTTGATCTCGGCCGCCGACGAACGTTTCGTCAGCAGCGCGAGTATCTGGGAGGCGGCGATCAAGGTCGGCCTGGGGAAGCTCGATATCGACGTCGGCAAGCTGATCGGCTCGATCGGTTCAAGCGGGATTCGTGAACTACCGGTGCGGGCCGTGCATGGGGCCGCGGTCCATGATTTGCCGCATCACCATCGTGATCCATTCGATCGCTTGCTGGTTGCACAGGCCCGGCTCGAGCCGCTTCAGCTCATGACGGCCGATACCCTTCTTGTGCGGTATGGCCGACCACCTGTTCTGACAGTTTGAAGCAATCTCTCGGCGCGCTATCCGTCGGTTGCCCCCGTGACATGTGACGTCGGGATTTATATCGCGGCGATGTCCGGCTCGACCTCGCTCAGTGCCGCACGGATCGCCGCCAGTCGCGCCCGCAACCCTTCGCTCGCCGGCACGAACGGCAGCCGCAACCCGTCCTCGCACCACCCTTGCGCGGCCAGCAGGGCCTTCACTGGCGCCGGGTTCGGCTCCGCGAACAGCGCCGCGACGAGCGGCTGCAGCGCAACCGACACGCGCCGCGCATCGGCGAGCCGGCTGTCGCGCAGCAGCGCATGGATGCGCACATGCCATTCGGGCAGCACGTGCGCGCTGCTCGCGATCGCGCCGTGCGCGCCGGCGCACATCGCCGCGAAGTTCTGGTTGTCGTCGCCGGACAGGATCGCGAGCGGCGTGTCGTGCACGAGCCGGCTCATCCGGTCGAGCGTGCCGCCGCATTCCTTGATGCCCGCGACGCGCGGGTCGCGGGCCAGCGCCTGCAGCGTGTCCAGTTCGACGTTCACGCCGGTGCGGTACGGGATGTTGTAGACGAGCACCGGCAGGTCGGCCGCGTCGACGATCGCCTCGACGTGGCGGCGGATGCCGTCCTGCGTCGGCCGCACATAGACGGGCGGCGTGACGAGCAGCCCGTCGGGCCGCAATGCCGCGAGTTCGCGCGCGCGGGCGGCCGCGACATGCGTCGCGCTCGCGGTCAGCCCGACGACGATCGGCAGCCCGGGCGCCGCGTCGCGCAGCGTCGCGAACACCGCGTCCTGTTCGCGCGCGTCGAGCAGCACGCCTTCACCGGTCGTCGCGCCCGCGACGAAGCCCGCGATGCCCGCGGCCGCATAGTGGCGCGCGAGCCGCGCGAGCGCGGCATGGTCGACTTCGCCGTCGTGGAACGGCGTGATGATCGGCAGCCAGATACCTTCGAAACGTGTGTTCATGCAAAGCCTCATGGTGGAAACGGAGTGGGAAAGAACCGTTCCGCCGGCGGAGAGCCGGAGCGAGGCGTGCGAGCAAGGAGAAAGAAACGACCTGCGGGCATCCCGTCCGGCATTCGCCTGACGGGACGCGACATCCCCGTCAGTCGAGGAGTCGTTTTTTCAGTTTCAGCCCGGCCGCGCGCGCACCTGCCGCGACGGCGGCGAGGATCGGAAGCGAGCGCAGGGGAGCGGACATGGAGAAACCGTGATTGGGCTGAGCGGCGATCTTAACACCGGACCCGATCCGTGCGCGAGTGCGCGCCGCCGTTTAGCAGGATTCGAGATTTGCTTTCCACGACTGATTGGAAAGCGCGCCGCGCCCGGCCGCTAGAATGCCCGCTTACGTTTCGATGACAGCGCGTATGCGTGCCGTCATGCACATTCACCCACACTGGAAACGGGGCATATCACGATGGCAAGCATGAAGGGGATCGGCCGCTGGCTGCACACGGGCGCGGCGGCGGCGCTGGTCGTGGCGGCAACGGCCGCGCACGCGGATACGTCGATCCTGAACGTGTCGTACGACGTGACGCGCGAACTGTACAAGGACATCAACGCGGGTTTTGCCGCGGCCTACAAGCAGAAAACCGGCGAGACGATCGCGATCAAGCAGTCGCACGGCGCGTCGAGCGCGCAGGCGCTGTCGGTGCTGCAAGGGCTGCAGGCCGATGTCGTGACGATGAACCAGCCGAACGACATCGACCTGCTCGCCGAGCGTGGCCAGTTGCTGCCGAAGGACTGGCGCGCGCGCTTCCCGGACAACAGTTCGCCGTACTCGACCACGATGGTGTTCCTGGTCCGCAAGGGCAACCCGAAGGCGATCAAGGACTGGAGCGATCTCGCGAAGCCGGGTGTCCAGGTGATCATCGCGAACCCGAAGACTTCAGGCAACGGCCGCTATGCGTATCTCGCCGCGTGGGGCTTCCAGAAGCAGAAGGGCGCGACCGATCAGCAGGCGATCGACTTCGAGAAGGCGATTTTCCGCAACGTGCCGGTGCTCGACTCCGGCGGTCGCGGCGCGACGACGACGTTCACGCAGCGCGGCATCGGCGACGTGCTGGTCACGTTCGAGAACGAAGTCGCGCTGATGGACACCGGCGCATCGGGCGCGCAGTTCGACGCGGTGTATCCGTCGGCCAGCATCCTCGCGGAGCCGCCCGTCGCCGTGGTCGACAAGGTCGTCGACAAGAAGGGCACGCGCAAGGTCGCGCAGGCGTATCTCGACTACCTGTACACGCCACAAGCGCAGGAGATCATCGCGCAGCACCATCTGCGCCCGCGCGACGCGAACGTGCTGAAGAAGCATGCGGCCGAATTCAAGCCGCTGAAGACGTTCAGCGTCGAGCAGGTTTTCGGCAGTTGGGCGAACGCGCAGAAGACGCATTTCGCGGACGGCGGCACGTTCGACCAGGTGATCGTCGACCGCAAGTGAGCGCCGCGCGCATCGCGCGCTTGCCCACGCGCTGACGACGCAGCCGGCCGCTTCCGCGGCCGTTTTTTTGCGCCGCGCGGCCGGCGGCGCGGCGGATTCCCGTTCCGAACCGGCACGCATACCCGGCGGTCGCCGCGCGTGCTACGCTCATCGCCTCCCTGCTTCCGGCGCCGCGCGATGAACGTCGATTCGTCCTCCCCATCCTCCCGCGGCCGTGGCCGCAAGATCTGGTCGGGCACGCGCCCGGTCATCGCGTACGGAATGCCGCCGCTCGGCTGGCGCGATCTCTATCATCGCGCGCTGACGGTGAGCTGGCCCGTGTTCTTCCTGTCGCTCGCCGTGCTGTTCCTGCTGCTCAACGGCGCTTTTGCGACCCTCTACCTGCTTGGCCATGCGTCGATCGCGAACCAGTCGCCCGCAGGATTCGGCGGCGCGTTCTTCTTCAGCGTCGAGACGCTCGCGACCGTCGGCTATGGCGACATGCATCCGCAGACCGTCTATGCGCACCTGGTCGCGACGTTCGAGATCTTCATCGGGATGTCGGGCATCGCGCTGGCCACCGGGCTCGTATTCGCGCGGTTTTCGCGGCCGCAGGCGAAGATCCTGTTCGCGCGCTACGCGATCGTCCGGCCGTTGAACGGCCGGATGACGCTGATGGTGCGCGCCGCGAATGCGCGCCAGAACGTGATTGCCGAGGCGCAGGCGAAGCTGCGGCTGATGCGCGTCGAAGGGACGCACGAGGGCTACACGCTGCGCAAGATCCACGACCTGCCGCTCGTGCGCAGCGAGCATCCGATTTTCCTGCTCGGCTGGAACCTGATGCACGTGATCGACGAATCGAGCGCGCTGTTCGGCGAGACGCCCGAATCGCTTGCCGCGCGCGACGCGTCGTTGCTGATCACGATCGAAGGCTCGGACGAGACGACCGCGCAGGTGATGCAGGCGCGTCACTCGTGGGTGCATGGCGAGATCCGCTGGCGTCACCGCTATGTCGACCTGATGCACGACGAAGGCGGCGTCACGCACATCGACTACACGCATTTTCACGACGTGGTGCCGGTCGACGCCGATACCGACGAGCGCGGCTCGCCGGGTGTGGTGGTCGCTGCCGGCGCCGCGACGCCGGGCCCGGCCGCGTAGGTGCGCTCGCGGGCGGCGGGTCGCGCCGCCCACGTGCTACGCGTCTACACGTCACGCATGCAGCAGGCGCGCCGCTTCGCGCTGTTCGATCGCGACCGCGCGGCGGAAGGCGTCGCGATCCTCGGCGCGGGCGACGTAGTCGCCGAGCACGCCTTCGTGCGGCAGCAGATGCGCGTCGAGCGCGATCTTCAGCGTGCTGGCGAGCAGCAGGTCGGCCGCGGTGAAGCGATCGCCGACGAGCCATGGGCTGTGGGCGAGCGCTTGCGCAAGGGCGCGCTGCACGCGTGTGATGTTGCCCCAGCCGAACGCGACCGGATTGCCCGACGCGCCGGTGAATTTTTCGGCCATCGCCGGTTCGAGGCAGGTCGGCGTGAAGAACATCCATTGGAGGAAGCGGCCACGCAGCGGATGGTCGGGCGCGACGCCGAGCCCGGCGCCCGGGCAGCGGTCGGCAAGATAGAGCAGCACGGCGCCCGATTCGGCGAACGGCACGCTGCCGTCGTCGAGCGCGGGTAGCTTGGCCATCGGGTTGACCTGCACGAACGCGTCGCTGCCCTGTTCGTGCGAGCGCAAGTCGATCGGCACGAGTTCGTACACCACGCCGAGCTCCTCGAGCATCCACAACGCCCGGAATGCCCGGGTCTTCGGCCAGTAGTAGAGCTTCATCGTGCCTCCGCGTTTGGGTGCAGCCGTCGGTCCGGTGGATGCTCAAGCGTACCCGAGCGCCGCAGGATCGGACAGGGGCGCCCGGCTAGGGGCGGCTATCTGCATATGATGGCCGGATACGTCGTGTGCCGTGCGTGAATCAGGCACAAAGCCGGAAAAGTCTTATGGAACAAGGTTGTAGGCTAATGACTAGTCATATCAATACTAGTTATAAAAAGCATCGAAATCCCGTCGTGAACCGGCATGCCGCGCACGGCATCACGGAGTCCGCGGCGCCTGCACACACGGCAGCACTGGCATCCTTCCGCAATCGCCGATGCATCACGAAACAGGGAAATCATGGGAGACAACTCACGCATGGCAAACGACGATCGCACCACGATCATTCCGAGAAGAACGCCGGAATCTGCGGCGATGGTGGCCGAGGTCAAGCGGGCGATGTCGATCGCCGCGCGGATCAATCGCCTGACGTTCGACGATGCCGCCGAGGTTCGCGCATTGTTCGGAGAACTGATCGGCACGCAGGTGGACGACGCCTTCGTATTGATCCCGCCGTTCCATGCGACGGGCGGCACCGGCATGAAGCTCGGGCGCAACGTGTTCATCAACCAGAACTGCACGTTCTACGATCTCGGCGGGCTCGAAATCGGCGACGACGCGATGATCGGGCCGAACGTCAGCCTCATCACGTCGGGCCATCCCGTCGAACCTTCGCGGCGGCGCGACTTCGTCGTCGCGAAGCCGATCGTGATCGAACGGAACGTGTGGATCGGCGCCGGCGCGACGATCGTCGGCGGTGTGACGGTGGGCGAGAACTCGGTGGTCGCGGCCGGGGCCGTCGTCACGCGCGATGTCCCGCCGAATGTGCTGGTCGGGGGTAATCCGGCATCGGTCATCCGGTCGATTGCCCCGTAACGCGACCCGCGGGTGCGTGCCCGCTCGATGCAGCCGGGCGGGACGGATGTGGATAACCCGCCATCGAGGCGACTCGAAATGCTGTGCATTTGATCGGTGAGGGTGCCGCCGAGGCCGTCCGGGCGGGGCTTTCCGGTGACTGCCCGATAGCCGCCGGCAGATGCGTGAGCCGCACCTGGCGATGGTCCGACGAAGGTCGCGCCGCGCGGTCGGTTGTGGATATCCTCACGCCGAAACGACTCGGCGCCCTGTGCATTTCACAGGTGAGGGTCACCGGATGATGCGGTATGCGTGAAGCAGGGTGTGGACAACTCGCCCGCGAAACGACGCGAAATGCTGTGAAATTCAGCGGTGAGGGTCGGCGCCCGATCGGGCGATACGCCTGTCCTGGCGAGGTTTTCCGATCGTTGCCGTGGTTCGAAGCGTCGCGCATTCTAGCCGAACGCGCGCGTGCGCGGCGCAACCGCGCGGGTGCCGCGACGGGGAGATCCGGTTCCGGCTGTCGCTCGAAAGGCCGTGCATTTTAACGGCGAGCACGGGTGCGTGGTCTGCAATCCGCGGATTTCGTTGCGCATCGCCGCGTTCGCAAGCGATTCGAAGCGCTGCGCGATGCAAGGGCGAGCGTGAACACGAGATCGGCGCTCAGCGCACCAAGATACGATCATTCGGCCGCCGGCGGCGTCTGGCGCATCGTGTATCTCGGGCTCGTGCGCGAGCATGCGAACGAGGAGCACACGGGCCCCCGTGTGGATATCCGGCCGCGGAAACGACTCGCGACACTGTGCATTTCGACGGTGAGTGTCCGTGCCCGATCGGCCGATGAGCCGCGTGCAGCATGAATCGCCGGCCTGCCGCACCTGCCGCGGCGCGCATCCGTCATCGCCTCGGCGGATGCTCGTCCATGTGGATATCCTGCGCGCGGAAGCACTCGAAGGGCTGTGGTTTTCGACGGTGAGGGTGCCCGCGTGGCCGCACGGCAATGCCGGAACGGGCGTGGATAACCGCCGTTGCAGACACTCGAAGCCCTGTGTATTTCAATGGTGAGCGTGAGCCCGCGATTGTGCCGCATGCGCGTTCGGGTGTGTATGCCCGGCCCCTAAACCACTCGCGTCCCGGCGTATTTCCGCGGTGAGTGCGGGCCCGCGATCGTGGCGCACGCGAGTAACCGCGCGCCTGTCCGGACGATCAACCTCGCGTGTTTCAACGGTGAATGCGATCCGGCGATTGCCCGGCATGCGTGTTCCGGCACGCCTTTCCGGCCGACAAACCCGCTTGCGGCCCTGAGTATTCGAGCACCGAAGGCGAGCCGTGGATCGATGCAATACCTCCCCATCGATGTGGATATCCACGGTTCAAACCCACTCGCCGCGCTGTGCATTTCAACGGTGAGCGTCGAGGCAAGCGCGGGACGCATGCCGTCAACGGTGTGGACATCCCGGCTTCCACGCCACTCGAAACGCTGTGCAATCGAACGGTGAGCGCGCGAGCCCCGTCGGCCGAGGGGCGCGGCATTGTGGACATCCCGCCCCACCGACCAATCGCAATGCTGTGCATTTCATCGGTGAGGCTCACCGCATCGAGCCGCTGAAACCCTTGTCACACGGAGCGCGAGCGCCATCCGCCACCTGCCCGGGCCACCGTCGGGCAGCCACGTGTTTCCCCGGCAGACGACCCACCGGTCCCGACACGTCGCCCATCCCGCCCGGCCGCCGTGCGCGAAAACTCTCTCAAATCCTGGCAAAAAGCTGCGCAGTTTTTCTCACTGAGGGCCCGCCCGAGCAAGATGAGAAAAAACATTCTCGGCTGCGCGCGAAAAAATAGAGCCATTCGCTGCCGCCGGTCACGCGTCGTCCGACGCCCCACCGAGCAGCCCAGAACAACACGATCCGGAGACATCCCCCATGACCGCCCGCTTGCCCATCGACGGCACGCCTGCCCTGTCCGACTACCGCCTGACCGACAACCTGACCGCGACGCGCGGCCGGATCTTCCTGACCGGCACGCAGGCGCTGGTCCGCCTGCTGCTGATGCAGCGCACGGTCGACACCGAACAGGGGCTCAACACGGCCGGCTTCGTCAGCGGCTATCGCGGTTCGCCGCTCGGCATGGTCGACCAGCAGCTGTGGAAGGCGAAGAAACTGCTCGACGCCGGCGGCGTGCGCTTCCTGCCCGCGATCAACGAGGAACTCGGCGGCACGGCCGTGCTCGGCACGCAGCGGGTCGAGGCCGATCCCGAGCGCACGGTCGAGGGCGTGTATGCGATGTGGTACGGCAAGGGCCCGGGCGTCGATCGCGCGGGCGACGCGCTGAAGCACGGCAACGCGTACGGTTCGTCGCCGCATGGCGGCGTGCTGGTCGTCGCGGGCGACGACCACGGCTGCGTGTCGTCGTCGATGCCGCACCAGAGCGACTTCGCGATGATCGCGTGGCACATGCCGGTCGTGAACCCGGCGAACATCGCCGACATGCTCGAATTCGGCCTGTACGGCTGGGCGCTGTCGCGCTACTCGGGCGCGTGGGTCGGTTTCAAGGCGATTTCCGAAACGGTCGAATCGGGCTCGACCGTCGACCTCGACGCATTGCAGACGCAGTGGCCGGCGCCGGAAGGCTACACGCCGCCGGCGGGCGGCCTGCACAATCGCTGGCCCGACCTGCCGAGCCTCACGATCGAGGCGCGCCTCGCCGCGAAGCTCGACGCGGTGCGTCATTTCGCGCGCACCAACAGCATCGACAAGTGGATCGCGCCGAGCGCGCGGGCAAACGTCGGCATCGTGACCTGCGGCAAGGCGCACCTCGACCTGATGGAGGCGCTGCGCCGCCTCGACCTGACGGTGGCCGACCTCGACGCGGCCGGCGTGCGGATCTACAAGGTCGGCCTGTCGTATCCGCTCGAGATGACGCGCATCGAAACCTTCGTCGAAGGCTTGTCGGAAGTGCTCGTCATCGAGGAGAAGGGCCCGGTGATCGAGCAGCAGATCAAGGACTACCTGTACAACCGCACGGAAGGCGCGCGCCCGCGCGTGCTCGGCAAGCATGACGCCGCCGGCGCCTGCCTGCTGTCCGAGCTTGGTGAGCTGCGCCCGTCGCGCATCCTGCCGGTGTTCGCCGACTGGCTCGCGCGCCACAAGCCGGCGCTCGACCGCCGCGAGCGCGTCGTCGATCTCGTCGCGCCGCAGATCCTGTCGAACGAGGCGGACGCGGTGAAGCGCACGCCGTACTTCTGCTCGGGCTGCCCGCACAACACGTCGACGAAGGTGCCGGAAGGCTCGATCGCGCAGGCCGGCATCGGCTGCCACTTCATGGCGTCGTGGATGGAGCGCGACACGACCGGGCTGATCCAGATGGGCGGCGAGGGCGTCGACTGGGCCGCGCACGCGATGTTCACCAACACGAAGCACGTGTTCCAGAACCTCGGCGACGGCACCTACTTCCACTCGGGCATCCTCGCGATCCGCCAGGCCGTGGCCGCGAAAGCGAACATCACGTACAAGATCCTCTACAACGACGCGGTCGCGATGACGGGCGGCCAGCCGGTCGACGGCAGCATCTCGGTGCCGCAGATCGCGCGGCAGGTCGAGGCGGAAGGCGTGTCGCGCTTCGTCGTCGTGTCCGACGAACCGGAGAAGTACGACGGCCATCACGGGCTGTTCCCGAAGGGCACGACGTTCCATCACCGCAGCGAGCTCGACGCGGTGCAGCGCGAGCTGCGCGAGACGCCGGGCGTCACCGTGCTGATCTACGACCAGACCTGCGCGGCCGAGAAGCGCCGCCGCCGCAAGAAGGGCGAATTCCCCGATCCGGACAAGCGCCTGTTCATCAACGACGCGGTGTGCGAAGGCTGTGGCGATTGCGGCGTGCAGTCGAACTGCCTGTCGGTCGAGCCGCTGGAGACGCCGCTCGGCCGCAAGCGCCGCATCGACCAGTCGTCGTGCAACAAGGACTATTCGTGCGTGAACGGCTTCTGCCCGAGCTTCGTGACGGTCGAAGGCGCGGCGCTGAAGAAGGCCGCCGGCGCCGCGTTCGACGAAGCCGCGCTCGCCGCGCGCGTCGACGCGCTGCCGGTGCCGGCCACGCATCTCGACGCGGCGCCGTTCGACATGCTCGTGACGGGCGTCGGCGGCACGGGCGTCGTGACGGTCGGCGCGCTGATCAGCATGGCCGCGCACCTCGAAGGCAAGAGCGCGTCGGTGCTCGACTTCATGGGCTTCGCGCAGAAGGGCGGCTCGGTGCTGTCGTTCGTGCGGATCGCATCGAGCGACCGGTGGCTGAACCAGGTGCGTATCGACACGCAGCAGGCCGACGTGCTGCTCGCGTGCGACATGGTGGTCGGCGCGAGCGCCGAGGCGCTGCAGACGGTGCGTCACGAGCGTTCGCGGATCGTCGTCAACACGCACCGGATCCCGAACGCGTCGTTCGTGCAGAACCCCGACGCGAACCTGCATGCGGATGCGCTGCTCGAGAAGATGCGTCACGCGGCCGGCGACGGCTACCTGTCGAGCTGCGACGCGCAGGCGCTCGCCGCGAAGTTCCTCGGCGACTCGATCGGCGCGAACATCCTGATGCTCGGCTACGCGTGGCAGCTCGGCCTCGTGCCGGTGTCGCTCGCCGCGATGATGCGCGCGATCGAGCTGAACAACGTCGCGGTGCCGATGAACAAGCTCGCGTTCTCGATCGGCCGGATGGCGGCCGGCGACGCGGCGGGCCTCGATGCGTTGTGGAACGCGCGTCACGCGGTGGCCACACACGCCGCACCGGAAACGCTTGCCGAACTGATCGCCGATCGCGAGGCGCGTCTCGATGCGTACGGCGGCGCACGCTATGTCGAACGCTACCGTGCGCTCGTGAACGCGGCGCGCGCGAAGGGCGACGATGCGCTGACGCGTGCGGTCGCGACGACGTTCTACCGGCTGCTCGCGGTGAAGGACGAATACGAGGTCGCGCGGCTTTACACGGACGAGGCATTCCGCACCGCGCTTGAAGCGCAGTTCGAAGGCGTGCCGGGGCAGGCTTATCGCGTGAAGTTCAACCTGGCGCCGCCGACGGTCGCGAAGGCCGGCCGCGACGGCAGCGCGCCGAAGAAGCGCGTGTTCGGCCAGTGGATGTGGCCGGTGTTCGGCATGCTGGCGCGCGTGCGCAGCCTGCGCGGTACGTGGCTCGATCCGTTCGGCCGTACCGTCGAGCGCAAGATGGAGCGTGCGCTCGCCGACGACTACGAGACGACGCTCACGCGTGCGCTCGCCGCGACGACCGCCGGCAATGCGGCGCAGGTCACGCAACTGGCCGACCTGCACGCCCGCGTGCGCGGCTTCGGGCACGTGAAGGTGCGCAACCTGGCCGGCGTGAAGCGCGCGGAGCGCGAGCTTGCACTGCAGCTCGGCATCGAAGCGGCGACGAGCGCGGCCGTGCAGCACGCGCTCGACGAGATGAAGGGCGCGGGGATGCTGAAGGGGATTCCGGTCGTCGTCGCGAAGTGACGCGAACGCGGGCGGAAGTGAAAACGGCGACGCGTGTGCGTCGCCGTTTTTGATGGGGCGGCGGCTGCGCAAAGGCAGTGGCCGGCCGTTTAGAGAATGCCTTTCTTGCGCGTCGACAGCGCGGTCTCCGACAGGTCGATCTCGCGGAGCAGCTTCGTCAGCGTCTCGTCGGAAATCCTGCTTTCGCTGCGCAGCCGATAAAGCGCGGAGCGTTCCGCGCGCACGGCCGCGATCCGCATCTGCAGTTCCATCGTTTCGGCCTGCTTCGCTTCCGCGCGCGGCGTGGGGCCGTCCTCGGCGAGCGTCGCGAGGCGGCGGCGGTACTGGTCCATCACGCGTGCGGAGATATCCGCGCAGCGCGCGGCGCCCGATTCGTCGAGATCGGCCGAGATCGCGTCGTGCGACGAGTCGATCGCACGGATCGCGGCCTGCGCGGCGGCCGCGCGTGCGGCGCGTTCCTCGTCGCCGAGCGGGCTGCGCGACGAACGCACGCCGCGCAGCAGCAGCGGCAGGCCGATCACCGCGACGACGAGCGAGCCGAGGATCACGGCCGATGCCACGAAGATCGCCGTGTCGCGGCCCGGCAGCGGCACGCCGTCGGACAGCGCGACCGGAATCGACAGCACGCCGGCGAGCGTGACCGCGCCGCGCACGCCGCCGACCGTCATCACCGCGATCGTGCGCACGCCGGCCATCGTGCCCGCGAGGCCCTGGCGCGCGGCGCGACGGCTTGCGAACCAGCGCAGCAGCCAGACCCACAGGAAGCGGATCGCATACAGCGCGAGCATCATCGCGCAGACGTTGAAGATCATCCGGCCGACGAGTGCGTCGCTCGTGTGGTGCGCGTCGACGAGCGTGCGGCCGATGATGTGCGGCAACTGCAGCCCGAGCATGATGAACACCATGCCGTTGAACACGAACTCGATCATCGCCCACGTGCTTTCGGCGCGCACGCGCGACGCGACGGTGCTTTTGCGCGAGAAGCTCGTGTAATTCATCATCATCCCGGCCGACACGGCCGCCAGCACGCCCGACAGGTCGAGGTGCTCGGCGAACAGGTAGGCCGCGAACGGCACGAGCAGCGTCATCACGATGCCGGGGGCCGGATCGCCTTCCTGCTCGGCGTTCAGGAAGCGCGTCGACAGCGCACTGAAGGCCCACGATACGATCGCGCCCGTCGCGAGCCCGCCGGCCGCGACGATCACGAACGTGACCGAGGCGTCGCGCAGCGAGAACATGCCCGTCAGCGCGGCCGCGATCGCGAATTTCAGTGCGACGAGGCCCGACGCGTCGTTCATCAGCGCCTCGCCTTCGAGGATGTGCATCAGCTGCGGCGGGATTCGACCCTTGCCGGCGATGCCCGACAGCGCGACCGCGTCGGTCGGCGACAGCACGGCCGCGAGCGCGAACGCGATCGGCAGCGGCAACTCGGGTATCAGCCAGTGCGCGAAGTAGCCCACTGCGAGTACCGTCATGAACACGAGCCCGAATGCGAGCATCAGGATCGCGCGGCGCTGCAGGTACAGCTCGCGCTTCGGAATCCGCCAGCCGTCCGCGAACAGCAGCGGCGGAATGAACAGCAGCATGAAGATTTCGGGATCGAACGTGACGTGCAGGTTCAGCTTCGGCCACGCGAGCATCGCGCCGAACGCGATCTGCATCAGCGGCAACGGCAGCTGGAACGGCAGGATGCGCGTGACGGCGCCGGACAGCGCAACGGTCAGCAGCAGGATCAGGACGGTGAAGACGATTTCCATCGATACGGCGAATACGGGGAATGAAACGATCGTACGGAGTGTAGCGTGACAGCGTGACGGGTGCGTTCGAGCGGCCGGTGCGCGCGCACGAAAATGGTGCGCGAGACATGCGCCGCGTTGGTGCGGCAGCACGGCGCAAGCGGTGCTGCGCACGGGTTGCCCGCGCCTTGCACGGAGCTTGCTTGATGTTGGCCAGCCGTCCGGCGTCGACCGGGCAACCGAGGGTCCAACCATGACATTGCACGCGCCGTTCGCTTCGTCGGACGCCGCGTTCGAAGGCACTACCAGGAGGAAGGCATGACGATCGTGCAACAGGAGCGTCCGGCCGCCGCGTCGCCGTACCGCTTCGAGCGGGAAGTGAGTTCCGGCCTCGAACGTCTGGCGACGCAGCACCGCGACCTGACGCTCACGACCGTGTTCCAGCCGATTTTCAGCCTGTCGCACCAGCGCGCGGTGGGCTACGAGGCGCTGCTGCGCGCGCACGATGCACTCGACCGCGCCGTGTCGCCGCTCGACGTGTTCGGCGAAGCCGCGCGCCAGGGCGAGCTGCTGCAGCTCGACCGGCTCGCGCAGGCGCTGCATCTCGAGAACTTCATGCTGCTCGGCGCCGAGCGCGAGTGGCTGTTCCTCAACGTCCATCCGGGCGTGCTTACCGACCCGTTCCAGGCGGCCGCGCTGCTCGCGAACCTGAAGCGGCTCGGCATGCCGCCGCGCCGCATCGTGCTCGAAGTGCTCGAACAGCGCGCGGAAGACGTCGAGCGGCTCGCCGAGGCCGTGCGTGAATTCCGCACGCACGGTTTCCTGATCGCGCTCGACGATTTCGGCGCGGGCCATTCGAATCTCGAGCGGATCTGGCAACTGAACCCCGACATCGTGAAGCTCGACCGGATCATGCTGTCGCACGCGGCGCACCGTACCGGGCTCACCGCGATCCTGCACGGGCTCGTGACGCTGCTGCACGAGGCCGGCAAGCTGGTGCTCGTCGAGGGCATCGAGACCGAACACGAGGCGCAGATCGCGCTGTCATGCGAGGCCGATTTCGTGCAGGGCTACTACTTCGGCCGGCCGGCGCCGGGGCTGCCCGACAGCGCGGCCGCGACGGGCTGCATCGGCGAGCTGACCGAGCGTTTCCGGCAGCAGACCGACGCGCGCGAGCGGCGCGATGCGCAGCGGCTCGCGCCTTACCTGCGCGCGTTCGAGCGTGCGGCCGAGCGTCTCGCGGCCGGCGAGCCGCTCGACGAGGTGTGCTGGAACTTCCTTGCGCTCGACTCGGCCGCGCGCTGCTTCCTGCTCGACGCGCACGGCCGCCAGTCGGGCCGCAACGTCGTGCTGCGCGCCGACCGTGCGCTCGCCGAGGCGCGCTTTTCGCCGCTGGCGGACGCGCAGGGCGCGAACTGGCTGCGCCGGCCGTATTTCCGCTCGGCGATCGCCGAGCCGGGGCGCGTGCAGGTCACGCGGCCGTACCTGTCGATCAACGAGGCGCAGCCATGCGTGACGCTGTCGGTGGCCGTGCGCGTCGGCGATGCGCAGCGCGTGCTGTGCGGCGATATCGACTGGGGTGACGACGAAGCGGACGCCGGCTAGCGCCGCAAGCGGCAGACGGCAGACGGCAGACGGCAGACGGCGAGTGGGGCGAGTGGGGCGGGCCGGCCGTTGCGTTCGCCGCGAGCTTCCCCGACAATGGCCCGACCGCGGCCATCGTGACCGCGAGCGCGCCGTCCCGGGGGCCACCATGGCGGCGAATAACAAGGAAAACACAATGAAAAGACCGATTTCGCTGACCATTCTCGCGTGGATCATCATCGTGACCAACGCGATAACGTGCGTCTATACGCCATTCACGATCGGCATGCCGACCACCCAGGCGCTGCTGTCGCACTACCTGCTGCCCGTCTGGGCGACGCTCGGCATCAGCGTGATTCTCGAAGTCGTGAACGTCGTGATCGGCATCGCGATCCTCAAGGGCCGCGAATGGTCCCGCAAGACCTACATCGCGATCTCCGTGTTCAGCTTCGCGTTCTCGTTCGTCAACATGCCGGCGTCGATGTATGCGGTGCTGATTCCGGGCGTCCTGCTGTTCGCGCTGTTCGTCTACCTGATGTTCCGGCGCCCCGCGACCGCGTATTTCCAGGCGAACGCATGAGCTTCGCGCGCAACGCCATCGCGATCGGGCTGTTCGCGCTCGCGGGCATGTGCGTGATCACTGCGCAGATGATGGCGTTCATGAAGCTCGGCCATACGGGGGCGATGTTCGTGTTCGTCACCGTGCTGTGCGTGTTGTCGGCCGTGCTCCTGGCCGTGGGCGCGTTCGCCGGCGCGTTCCGGCCACGCGCGCGCGGCGCGGGCATCGCGCTCCTCATCGCGACCGCGACCACCGCGTTCGGGATGATCGGCTGGGCGACGATGCTGATGGCGCCGGGGATCGTCGACGTATTGCAGCAGCAAGGCGTGGACATGAACGTGCGGATGTTCCGGGTCGTGCCCGGCGCCGCGGTGACCGGCCTGTCCGCGCTCGTCGGCGTGTGGCTCGCGCGCCGCGGCTGACGGTGCGACCGACGGCGCCGCGGCCGGCACGCTGGCGTCCGTCACGCGGCTCGGCTAGGATGCGCGAATTGTCCTGACGATTCGCGGGCCGCCCATGAACCGAAACGCCGCCTCTTCCATTCTCCTCGAAGTGATCGCCACGACCGTCGGCGATGCCAGGGCCGCCGCCCGGGCGGGCGCCGACCGCCTCGAACTCGTGACCGCCATCACCGAAGGCGGGCTGACGCCGAGTGTCGGCCTGATCGAAGCCGTCGTGGCCGCCGTGCCGATTCCCGTCAACGTGATCGTGCGATCGCACAGCCGGTCGTTCGTGTACGACGCCGACGACTTGCGCGTGATCGAGCGCGACGTGCGTGCAGCCGTCGCGGCCGGGGCGAACGGCGTCGTGTTCGGCGCACTCGACGCGCGCGGCGACGTCGATCTCGACGCACTGGCCCGCATCGCGGCCGCGGCGGACGGCCGCGCGCTGACGTTCCACCGCGCCTTCGACGTGTCGCGCGACCTCAACGCCGCATTCGACGCGCTGTTGCGCGTGCCGGCCGTCACGTCGGTGCTGACGTCGGGCGGCCATCCGTCGGTGCTCGACGCGGCCGCGACGATCACGCGGCTGGTGCGGCAGGCGGCGGGCTCGACCTGCACGGTGCTGGCCGGCTCGGGGCTCACGATCGATGCGGTCGGCGATTTTGTCCGCGCCACGGGCGTGCGCGCGGTGCATTTCGGTTCGGGCGTGCGGCCGCGCGGCGAGGTGCTCGCGCCGGTCGATCAGCAACTCGTCGAGCGCGTGCGCGCGGCGATCGACGGCGCGGCGGCACACGTGTGACGCACTCGGCGGCCTGCAGGCCGCCGCCGCACGCACCGACACCACCCACCGGGACACCAGCCGGGAGAGAGGGCCCAATGACGGACGCGACGCACGATCCGCAGGACCGCGCAACCGATGACAGCGCGCCGGGCTGGGACGCGATCGACGGCGCGCTCGCGCGCGTCTATCCGGGGCAGGCGCCGAAGCACTACGCCACGCTGCTCAAGTGGCGGCTCGGCGGCCGCGATCCGCTCGACGGGATCAGCGTGTGGAGGCGCGCGGAACCCGTGCCGCACTGGCATTTCGTCACGTACGGGCTCTCCGAACTGTATGCGAAGGAATCGGAGGATCCGGCCGTCAGCGGCTTCGGATTCGAGCTGACGATGCGAGTCGCCCGCGGCGGCGCCGACGAAGCACCGCCGAACTGGGTGTTCAGCTTCCTGCAGAACCTCGCGCGCTACGTATTCCAGAGCGGCAACGCGTTCGACGACGGCCACTGGATGACGGCCAACGGCCCGATTGCGCTCGATACCGGTACGCAGCTCTGCTCGATGGGTTTCGCGTTCGATCCGGAACTGCCGGCGATCGATACGCCGCACGGCAGCCTGGCGTTCCTGCAGATCGTCGGGCTGACGCTCGACGAGGAGCGCGCCGCGAAGCGCTGGCGCACGCGCGCACTGCTCGACACGCTGCTGCCGCACATGCCGCTATGGGTGACCGATCTCGGCCGCGCATCGCTGCTCGAGCGCGCGGACGTGCGCGCCGAGGTCGACGCCGGTACGCAGCGCGACGGCTCGTCGAGCGGCTACCTGTTCACCGACGTGCTCCGATGGGAAACCCGCAAGCGGCTGCTGCGTGCGCCCGTGATCGAGATTACCGTCGGCGCACGACAGGTCGACGAACTCGTCACGCTGCTGCCGCTGCGGTTGCCGTTCGACCGGCCGTTCGGCCTGGTCGGCCATGACGGCGCGGTGCGGTTCGTGCGCGGCGATGCGAATGGCGTGACCGACGAGGACGGCACGCTGACGCTGCGGCTCACGGATGCGACCGTGCAGGCGCTGGCGCGCACACTGCAGCCGCGCGCCGGCGAGTATGCGCTCGACGGTCTCGACGGCGTGCGCTGGCGCGTGGAGAAGACCGTGATCCGCGATGCACAGGGCAACGCGGTGCAGACGATCGGATGACGCGCGTCGGCGCGCGGGCGGCCCGTCGCGTATTGCGTACGAACCAGGTAAAAAAGCCGGGACCTATCCCGGCTTTTTCATGCGGCGGAACGAATCCGCCGTGCGTTGAGCTTACGCGTTCGCCGACATCGCGTCTGCATCGCTCGAACGGATGCCGAGGCGCTCGAACAGCGCCCGGTCCTTCTGCGACTGCGGGTTGCTCGTCGTCAGCAGCTGGTCGCCGTAGAACATCGAGTTCGCGCCGGCGAGGAAGCACAGCGCCTGCAGCCCGTCGTCGAGCTGCTCGCGGCCGGCCGACAGGCGCACGACGGCCTTCGGCATCGTGATCCGCGCGACCGCGATCGTGCGCACGAATTCGAACGGGTCGAGCGGTGCGGTGCCTTCGAGCGGCGTGCCTTCGATCGCGACGAGGTTGTTGATCGGCACCGAATCCGGATACGGGTTCAGGTTCGCGAGCTGCGAGATCAGGCCCGCGCGTTCGCGGCGCGATTCGCCCATCCCGATGATGCCGCCGCAGCACACGTTGATGCCCGCGTCACGCACGCGATCGAGCGTGTCGAGGCGATCCTGGTAGGTGCGCGTCGAGATGACCTGGCCGTAGAACTCCGGCGACGTGTCGAGGTTGTGGTTGTAGTAGTCGAGGCCCGCGTTCGCGAGTTCCTGCGCCTGCTCGTCCTCCAGCATGCCGAGCGTCATGCAGGTCTCGAGGCCGAGTTCCTTCACGCCGCGCACCATCTCGGTCAGCGCCGGCATGTGGCGCTCCTTCGGGTTGCGCCATGCGGCGCCCATGCAGAAGCGGCTCGCGCCGTTCGCCTTCGCCGCGCGTGCGGCGTCGAGCACCACGTCGACGTCCATCAGCTTCTCGGCCTTCAGGCCCGTGTCGTGGTGCGACGACTGCGAGCAGTAGCCGCAATCTTCCTCGCAGCCGCCCGTCTTGATCGACAGCAGCGTCGACAACTGCACCGCATTCGCGTCGAAGTGTTCGCGGTGCACCTGCTGCGCGCGGAAGATCAGGTCGTTGAACGGCAGCTCGAACAGCGCGACGACGTCGGCGACGCGCCAGCGCGGCGAGGCCGGAGCGGCCACGGGAATCGCGTCGGGTTGCACGGTGGCGGCAGTCTGGGCTTGGGTCATATCGTTTTCCTGTCCTGGTCGGGGATGAGGGATCGGAGGATCTGTTTTCGATTGGGTCAAGGCTGCGCGGCGCGCAGCGTCTCGACGAGCGCGGCGATGTCGAGCATCGCCGCGGCGGATTCGGGGGCGGCCGGACGCAGGTGCGGAATGCGGCCGAGCAGCGGCGCGCCGTGCTCGCGGGCGAGCCAGTCGCGCATCGTCGCGATGTTTTCGTCGGGGAACGACATGGCCGGGTCGACGTGGTTCGCGACCCAGCCGGCGAGCTTAAGGCCGCGCGCGGCAATCGCGTCGGCGGTCAACAGCGCGTGGTTGATGCAGCCGAGCCGCACGCCGACCACGAGCACGACCGGCACGCCGAGCGAAACCGCGAGATCGGCCATGTCCTGCGTGTCGTTCATCGGCACGCGAAAGCCGCCGGCGCCTTCGACGACGACGATATCCGCGCGCGCCAGCGCTTCGCGATGGCACGCGACGATCGTGTCGATGTCGAGCGTCACGCCTTCCTGCGCGGCGACGATATGCGGCGCGGCCGGTGCTTTCAGCAGGAACGGCGTGCGCAGCTCGGGCGGCAGCACGACGTTCGCGGCCGCGTCGAGCTGGTCGGCGTCCTCGTTGCGCCACACGCCGTCGCGCTCATACGCGCCGGCCGCGACGGGCTTCAGCGCGGCCGCGCGCAGGCCGTGCCGCGCGAAGCCGTGCAGCATCGCGGCCGACACGAAGGTCTTGCCGATTTCGGTGTCGGTGCCGGTGACGAACAGCGAGAGCGGGGCGGTCATGCCGCGGCCTCCTGCGGAACCGCGTCAACGGAGGCGGCAGCGCCCTCGCCGGCTTCGATCAGCGCCGCTTCGAGCCGCGCGAGATCGTCGAACGAATGCGCGGCCGACAGCGACACGCGCAGCCGCGACGTGCCGGCGGGCACCGTCGGCGGACGGATCGCGGGCACCCACAGGCCGTGCGCGTCGAGCGCGCGCATTGCCGCGAGCGTCGCGTCGTTGCTGCCGATCACGAGCGGTTGCACGGCCGTGTGCGAATCGACCGGTTGCCAGCGCGTGTTGCGCAGCAGCGCGCGCGTGCGTTCGATCAGCGCGGCGAGATGCGCGCGTCGCGCGTCGCCTTCGTCGCCCGCGATCACTTTCAGGCTGGCCGATACCGCGTGCGCGACGGCCGGCGGCGCGGCCGTCGTGAAGATGTAGCTGCGCGCGCGCTGGATCATCCATTCGATCACGGTCTCGTGCGCGATCACGAATGCGCCCGCGACGCCGGCGGCCTTGCCGAGCGTGCCGACGTACACGAGATGCGGGGAGCGCAGCGCGGCGGCCGCGAGTGCGCCGCGGCCCTGCGGGCCGAGCACGCCGAAGCCGTGCGCATCGTCGACGACGAGCCATGCGCCGTGGCGTTCGGCCAGTGCGACGAGTTCGGCGAGCGGCGCGAGATCGCCGTCCATGCTGAACACGGTGTCGCTGACGATCAGCTTCGTTTCGGCCTCCGATGCATCGAGCAGCGCGGCGAGCGCGGCCGTGTCCGCATGCGGATAGACCTGGACGTTCGCGCGCGACAGCCGCATGCCGTCGATCAGCGACGCGTGGTTCAGCGCGTCGGAGAAGATCGTGGCGCCCTTGCCGGCGAGCGCCATCATCGCGGCAAGGTTCGCCATGTAGCCGGTGCTGAAGTACAGCGCGCGCGGCGCGTCGGAGAAGCCGCCCGAGAAGGCTGCGAGTTCTTCCTCGAGCGTCGCGTGCGCACGCGAATGGCCGCCGAGCAGGTGCGAGCCGCCGCTGCCGGCGCCGTAGCGCCGCGCGCCTTCGGCGAACGCGGCGACGAGCGCCGGGTGCGCGGCGAGGCCGAGATAGTCGTTGCTCGCGAAGCCGATGATCTTGCGACCGTCGACGGTCATGCGCGCATCGCACGCGGTGTCGGCGGTGCGGCGCACGCGGCGCAGCCCTTGCGCGTCGAGATCGGCGAGGCCGCGCCGCAGGTGATCGAGCAGAGGGTTCGTCATCCAATGATCTCCGCGAGCGTTGCATCGAGCGTGTCGCGCGTGCGTTGCGCGAGCCACGCGATGTCGTCGTCGCTCATCACGTACGGCGGCATCAGGTACACGGTCGTGCCGATCGGGCGCAGCAGCAGCTCGCGTTCCAGCGCGCGTTCGAAAAAGCGCCGCGAGAAGCCGCGCGCCGCGTCGCCGTCGAGCGCGACGTCGAACGCGAACAGCGTGCCGCGCTCGCGCAGGTGGCGCACCTGCGGGTGCGCATCGAGCGGCGCGAGCGCCGCGCGCATCGTGGCCGACTTGCGGGCGTTGGCCGCGAGCACGTCGTCGCGGGCGAACAGGTCGAGCGTCGCGACCGCCGCGCGGCACGCGAGCGGGTTGCCGGTGTACGAATGCGAGTGCAGGAAGCCGCGCGTCGTGTCGTCGTCGTAGAACGCGGCGAACACGTCGTCGCGCGTGAGCACGAGCGACAGCGGCAGGTAGCCGCCGCTGATGCCTTTCGACAGGCAAAGGAAATCGGGCCAGACACCGGCCTGCTCGCACGCGAAGAAGGTGCCGGTGCGGCCGCAGCCGACCGCGATCTCGTCGGCGATCAGGTGCACGCCGAATTCGTCGCACAGCGCGCGCAGCCCGCGTACGTACGACGGATCGTGCATCGCCATGCCGGCCGCGCATTGCACGAGCGGCTCGACGATCAGCGCGGCGATCCGCTCGCCGCGTTCGACGAACAGGCGCCGCACGTCCGCAAGCGCGCGGCCCGCGACGTCGGCGGCCGTTTCGCCGGCCAGCGCGCCGCGTGCGTCGGGTGATGCGACGACATGCGCGTGGCGGATCAGCGGGTCGTACGCGTCCTTGAACAGCGCGACGTCGGTCACGCCGAGCGCGCCGATCGTCTCGCCGTGATAGCTGTTCGCGACGCAGACGAATTCCTGCTTGTTCGCGCGGCCGCGGTTGCGCCACGCGTGGAAGCTCATCTTCAGCGCGATCTCGACCGCCGACGCCCCATCCGACGCGAAGAACGCATGGCCGAGCGTGCGCGCGGTGAGTGCGTGCAGCCGCTCCGCGAGCTCGATCGCGGGCTCGTGCGTGCAGCCGGCGAGCATCGCGTGCTCGAGCGTGTCGAGCTGGTCCTTCAGCGCCGCGTTGATGTCCGGGTTCGCATGACCGAACAGGTTGACCCACCACGAGCTGATCGCGTCGAAGTAGCGGCGGCCGTCACGGTCGTACAGCCACAGGCCCGCGCCACGCGCGACGGGGATGAGCGGCAGGCGCTCGTGATGCTTCATCTGGGTGCAGGGATGCCAGACCGCGCGCAGGCTGCGCGCGACCCAGTCGTCGGTGGCTGGCGTACTCAAGGCGGCTCCGGGGGATAAAACGGCCGCGCGGCATCGATGGGATGCCGCGCGGCGAGACACGAAACGCGCTGAGATTAGCGTGTTCCGCGACCCGTTGCACTACCGGTTACAAACGCCGCAAAGCCTTGCCGGGCGGGAGTTCGGCGCAGATCGGGGCGGCTCGTGACGGTACGGTTCAGATGTCCCGAAATGACCGCAGATGACGACGTTCGAGTGAGCCCCCCCAACCGAAAAAAATCGTGGGCCGGGCGGGGCGGCGGGGTGAAAAATCGGAGGGCGAAGGCGGGTGGCGGGGAATGATGTGGCCCCCACGTGAGCGGATCGCGTTTGACGGCAAGCGGGGACGGAGAGAACGCGAGCGTGGGGTTGCGACACGGCGCATTCATGCCGGCGTGCGTGCCGTGCCACGTGTGCGACATCCGCCGCGAACGCTGCGCGCAGCGACGAACGGGAGGCGGGGAGGAGAACGAAAAACGGCGGCGAAGGCCGCCGCTCGTCAACGCGAAGCCAGCGCCGGCGTACCGGTGTCGCGTGCGTTGCTGTCGTCGTTGTCGGCCGTCTGCGTCGTGTTCCACACGACGCGGTCGTTGACCGCGTACAGCCGGCACGAACCGGCGCCCTGCTTCGCGCAGTTGTCGAGCGCGAGCGCCATCGGGTCGTCGCCGCCTTCGGCCCACGACCATGCGCCTTCCGACGACACCGCGAACGCACGGCTCGGATGCTGGTTCAGGAAGCGGCGATAGCCTTCGCGGCCGGCTTCGTCGACATACGGCACCGCGTCGACCGAGTCGATCGACGCATAGCCGCTCGCCTTCGGCTCGTGCGGGTTCGCGACCGCGTAGCGCACGGAAGTCGGCAGGTTCAGCTGCGCGAGGAACGCGTTGACGGCCGGCCACCACACGGGCACGCCGTCGCGGTCGACGATCAGCCGGTGCGCGTCGTCCTTGTAGCGGCCGAAATCGATGAACTGGGCCTGCGTGCCGTGCGAAACGTACGCGTCGTGCATTTGCGAGACGAGCCCGGGCGTCCACACCGAGTCGTTGTCGCCATACAGCCACAGCGACCGCACGGCCGTATGCGCGCCGTACTGGTCGAACGCGTCGACGAGGTTTTTCTGCCAGCCGTCGCAGAGATCCTGGCGCAGCCCGCCGGAGAAGTTGATGATGCCGCGCACGCCCGGTGCGGCTTCGGTGCCGTACGCGACCGATACGAGGCCGCCGTGCGACGTGCCGGCGACGACGATGCGCGACGCATCGACATACGGCTGGCGCGACATGTAGCGCACCGTCGCGTCGACGTCGGCCGCCTGCGCGAGGCCGTTCTTGCCGACGTTGCAGCCTTCCTGCTGGTACGTGCCGTCCGAGCCCGCGAAGCCCTGGCGGTTCGGCGCGATCACCGCATAGCCGCGGCGCACGAATTCGCGCGCGAACGCGAGCGGCCGGCTGCGCGGCTGCAGGTGGAGATCGCCGGTGTTCTTGCCGTGGTTGAAGACGACGAGCGGGAACGGGCCGGGGCCGTTCGGCTTGAAGAGCGTGGCCTCGAGCGTGACGGAGCCCGATGCGTCGGCCGGAATGCGGAGGATCTGTTCGTTCAGGTCGGCGGCGACCTGCGGCAGGTTCGAATCGCCGTAGTCGAAGCGTTCGGCGTGGGCGAGCGACCCGCTGGCGCCGGCACCCGTCCCCGTATCGGCGTTCGGCAGCGTACCGGCCTGAGCGGCCGACAGCGCGCAGGCCGCCATCCATCCCACCAAACCCTTGCTGAACGCCATTCGTAAGCCCTGCCATGCAACATGACCAATTCGAGGTCATCGTAGCCGGACAAAATGGGGTTGTGCAATGCGGGAATTACCCGGCGTCTGACATGGCAACTATTTGTCAGCGTTCACTTACTTCGCCGTCGACGTAGCGCCAGAAACCATGCTCGTCGCGCTCGAAACGGCTCGTCTCGTGAAGCCGGTAAGCGCGTCCGCCGACCTTGTAGCGGGCCACGAATTCGACCTCCGCGTGCCGTTCGTCGAGCGGCGCGTGGCGTTTGACCGCCAGCCCGAGCCAGCGCGGCGCGTCGGGCGCTTCGGGGTCGGTGTCGAGATCCGGCGGGCAGGTGCGCGCGGCCCAGGTCGCGCGCAGGTAGTCGGTCGCGCCGAGCACGTAGGCGCTGTACCGCGAGCGCATCAACTCGAGCGCGGTCGGCGCGGCTTCGCCGTCGTCGATGAAGCGGCCGCAGCAGGCCGCATAGCGGGGCGCCGGCGCTTTGTCGGCGGGAGCGGGGGACGCGCCGCCGCACGGGCACGCGTCAGGTCGGTTCAAAATCATGCGAAACGGGAATTAACGACGCAAGGTTGTCGGCTGCCTACCAGCTCAGCTCGATACCGTCGTACTGGAAGAAACGGCCGTTTGCCTGCGACACGTCGGCGCCGGATTCGGCGATCACGCGGCGCATGCCGGTCACGCTGGTTTCCGGATCGATCGCGGCCTGCGCGCCGCCCATGTCGGTGCGCACCCAGCCGGGATGCAGCGAGATGCACGCGGCGTGGCGCGTCTGCAGCGACGCGATGCGCAGCGCGTCGTTCAGCGCGGCCTTGCTCGCGCGGTACAGCCAGCCGGTCGTGCCGGTTGCCTCGGCGATGCTGCCCATCCGGCTCGACACGACGGCCAGTACGCCGCGCGCGTCCTCGACGAGCGGCAGCACGATCGGCAGCAGCTGCATCGGCCCGCGCACGTTCGTGTGCATCACCGCGTCGAAATCCTCGGCGGTGACCGTCTCGACGCCCTCGGTGCGCGGCCCGTACACACCCGACACCAGCACGGCCGCATCGAGCCGCTCGCCGTCGAGCTTCCAGCCGAGCGCCGCGATCTGCTCGGGCTGCGTGATGTCGAGCGCATGCGCATGCGCGCCGAGCGCGCGCAGCGCGTCGAGCGACGCGTCGTCGCGCGCGGTGGCGATCACGTTCCAGCCGTCGCGCCGGTATTGGCGGACGAATTCGCGGCCGAGGCCGCGCGATGCACCGACGATCAATACGGTTTTCATGTTCGCCGCTCCTTTGCAGTGCCGTGGTGACGGCGTCAGGTCAGTTCGATGGAGGTTGCCGCCGTTGCGTCGCAGCCGGCGCGGCTCGCGTGCTTACCCGGCGTCCGGGCAGGGCTTCAGGGTATCGACCACCGCCTGCGCGACTTCGTTCATTTGCGCGGCATCGGCGGCGACCATGTCGTTGTCCGGCGCATGCTTGCCGCCGGCGGTGAGCGCGGCCACGCAACGTTTGTAGGTCTCGTCGAGCGCGTCGAAGTTCGACACGGCCATCCCGAGGTTGCGCATCCGGCCGTCGTGCACGCCGTACACGAGCCCGTGCACGGTGAGCGACTGGCCGCGCGCCCACGCGTCGTTGACGATCGTCGTGCGGCAGACGTTGACGACCTGCTCGATCGCGTTCAGCTCGATCAGGCGGCGATAGCGCGCTTCGCCCACCGGCCATCCGTCGAGCAGCGCCGCGTGGCGCTCGCGCACGTCCTGCACGTGATGCAGCCAGTTGTCGGCGAGACCGACGCGGCGGTTGAGCAGCGCGGCGTTGACGCCCGAGCAGCCGTAGTGGCCGACGACCATGATGTGCTTCACGCGCAGGATGTCGACCGCGAACTGGATCACCGACAGGCAGTTCAGGTCGCTGTGCACGACCACGTTCGCGATATTGCGGTGGACGAACACTTCGCCCGGCGGCAGGCCGATGATCTGGTTCGCGGGCACGCGCGAATCCGAGCAGCCGATCCACAGGTATTCCGGCGCCTGCTGGTCGGCGAGGCGCGTGAAGAACTCGGGATCGTCGGCGAGCTGGCGCTTGACCCAGGCGTCGTTGTTGTCGAACAGGTGCGAGAGCGGGTTGACTGGGGTGTTCATCGGGTTGGATTCCGTTTTCGGCAATCAGGTCGATAGCGGGTTCGGTGTGACCGGCGTCAGGCGGCGCGCTGCGCGTCGCCTTCGCCGTCGTTCTGGTCCGTCGCGCCGAAGCGCGCCGGGTAGCGCACGCTGAAGCGCAGCGCGGCGTCGTACGGGTAAAAATCGGGCAATTCGCCCTGCATCAGCTTGTCCTTGCTGGCCTGCCACAGCGCGGGATCGAAAAAGTCCGCGTGATGCTTCATGAAGACGTCGCGCACGCGCGGGTCGCCGAGCAGGAACGGCCCGTAGGTCTCCGGAAAGATGTCGTGCGGGCCGACGGTATACCACGGTTCGCCGGACAGCTCGTCTTCCTCGTTGCGCGGCGGCGGCACGCGGCGCACGTTGCAGTCGGTCAGGTACTCGATCTCGTCGTAGTCGTAGAACACGACGCGGCCGTGGCGCGTGACGCCGAAGTTCTTGTACAGCATGTCGCCGGGGAAGATGTTCGCCTTCATCAGCTCCTTCACCGCGTTGCCGTATTCCTTCACGCCGTGCTCGATGTCCGTGTCGGTGCCGTTCTGCAGATACAGGTTCAGCGGTGTCATCCGGCGCTCGATGTACAGGTGCTTGATCACGAGATTGTCGTCCTCGTATTCGAGCAGCGACGGCACTTCCTTCTCGAGCTCGCGCACGAGCGCATGGTCGAGCCGCGCGAGCGGCAGCGCGACGCTCGAATACTCGAGCGTGTCGGCCATCCGCCCGAGGCGGTCGTGGCGCTTCACGAGCTGGTACTTCTCCATGATCTGCGCGCGCGTCGTTTCCTTCGGCGGCGGGAACTGATCCTTGATGATCTTGAACACGTACGGGAACGACGGCAGCGTGAACACCAGCATCACGAGGCCCTTGATCCCGGGCGCGATGATGAAGCGGTCGCTCGAATGCGACAGGTGGTGCAGCAGGTCGCGATAGAACAGGTTCTTGCCCTGCTTCTGCAGGCCGACCGACGTGTAGATCTCCGCCTTCGGCTTGCCGGGCATGATCGTGCACAGGAAGTCGACGTACGCGGAAGGCACGCCCATGTCGACGAGGAAATACGAATGCGAGAAGCCGAAGATGATCATCAGCTGGTCGCGGCGCAGCAGCACGGTGTCGAGCGAGAGCACGCCCGGGCGCACGTGGCGGATCGGCACCGCGAACGGCAGCACGCGGTCGGCGTTGATGATGCGGCCGACGATGTACGCGCTCTTGTTGCGGAAGAACAGCGACGACAGCACGTGGATCTGGAAATTCGGCGCTTCGTCGAAGTGGCCGAACTCGTCATGGATCGCCTGCATCACGCATGCGATGTCGCGCGGGAGATCGTCGAACGCAGGCTCGAGCTGGAAGTTCGTGACGATCCGCTCGAGCGTGGCCGCGAGCCCGTCGGTGCCCGGATAGTACGCGCGGTAGGTCGGCTTCGCGGCCGGCTCGTCGTTCTCGAGATACTCGGTCGAGATCGCCGGGCGCACGAAGATGAAATCGTTGCTGAAGTACGAGCGATGCAGGATCTTGCAGCACACCGAATTGAAGAAGGTCTCCGCGCACTCGGGCTGGCGGTGCGACGTGAGCAGGCCGATGTAGTGCAGCTTGATCTGCTGCCACACTTCGTCGTCGATGTTCTCCGCGTCGTATTCGTCTTCCAGCACCTCGACGCATTCCTTCACGCGATCGTCGTACGACGTGATCCGCTCGCGCGCGAGCCGCTGCAGCCCGTGCCAGTCGCCGCGCTCGAACAGCGTCTTCGCTTCGACGGCCGCCTCGCGGAAGATCCGGTAGTGGCGGTCGAAGTTCTCGAGCATCGTCTGCGCGACGTCGAAACCGATCTGCGAAGACAGCAGTTTGGGGAAGTGATTCATCGCGTGCAGGCTCGTTCGGGAGGGGCTGTAAGCACTCGCCATTTTAGCGCCCAAGCGGGCGGTTCAAGGGCTTTGCGGCAATGAGCGGCCGGCAGGCAGGCGGCAGGTTGTCCGCCGTTGGATGCCGTTCGGTGCATCTTCGCGTAAAGATACGGGTACGGAGCCGATTCTGGCACGAACTTTTTTTGACGGGCGGCAAGCCGCCGGGCGCGTGTTCCGCGCGACGGCGATAGAATCGACGCACCGCCCGCCGCGGCCTGCCGCCGGCGCGCATTCGTACCGATAACGACGAGACGCCCCACCGATGAACGCACTGGAACACCAACTCGACTATCCCTTCGCCGACACGCTGCCCGCCGCGGGCGACACGTTCGAGGTCGCGCCCGGCGTGCGCTGGCTGCGCATGCCGCTGCCGTTCTCGCTCGATCACATCAACCTGTGGCTGCTGCGTGACGAGATCGACGGGCAGGCCGGCTGGACGATCGTCGATTGCGGGATCTCGTCGGATGCGATCCGCACGCACTGGGAGCAGATCTTCGACTCGCATCTCGACGGCCTGCCCGTGCTGCGCGTGCTGGTCACGCACTGCCACCCCGATCACTTCGGCCTCGCGAACTGGCTGTGCGAAGGCGGCGACAAGGGGCGCTGGAACGTGCGGCTGTGGATGACGCTCGGCGAGTACATGTTCGGCTGCCTGATGGCGGCCGGCAATGGCTCGAACGCGGGCGGCGCGGCTGCCGCCGATCACTTCGCGCGCCACGGGCTGACCGATCCGGCCGCGCTCGACAAGCTGCGCAACCGCCGCCACTACTACTCGGATCTCGTGCCGGCCGTGCCGCCGCGCTACCGGCGCCTGCGCGAAGGCGACGCGGTGACGATCGGCGCACGCACCTGGCGCGTCGTGACCGGCTTCGGCCATTCGCCTGAACATTGCGCGCTGCACAGCGAAGCGGACGCCGTGCTGATCTCCGGCGACATGGTGCTGCCGCGCATCTCGACGAACGTGTCCGTGTTCGACCTCGAACCGGAAGCGAATCCGCTCGCGCTGTACCTGCAGTCGCTCGGCCGCTACGAGACGATGGCGCCCGATACGCTGGTGCTGCCGTCGCACGGCAAGCCGTTCCGTGGCGTGCGCACGCGCATCACGCAACTGCGCGAACACCACGACGCGCGCCTGGCCGAAGTGCGCGTCGCGTGCACGGAAAAGCCGATGAGCGCGGCCGACATCGTGCCGATCATGTTCCGCCGCCGCGAGCTTGACATCCACCAGATGACGTTCGCGCTCGGCGAGGCGCTCGCCCACCTGAACCTGCTGTGGCTCGCGGGCGAACTCGTGCGCGAGCAGGGCGACGACGGCGTGCTGCGGTTCCGTACCGCCGGCTGACACCGCTGCGGTTTCCTCACGCGACGGGTTCGTAGCGCCACCCGTCGCGATGCCATTGCATCGTGTGCGTCGGGTCGAGCGCCGCGAGAAATGCGGTGTCGTGCGACGCGACCACGATCGCGCCTGGGAAGCCGGCCAGTGCGGCCTCGATCGCACGCACCGATTCGAGATCGAGGTGGTTGGTCGGCTCGTCGAGCAGCAGCAGTTGCGCGGGCGTGCCGCGCCACAACGCGCACGCGAGTGCGGCCTTCAGCCGTTCGCCGCCGCTCAGCTGCCGTGCCGGCTGCGTCGCGCGCGCCGCGTCGAGCTGCAACAGCGCGAGCCGGCTGCGCAGGTCGCCTTCGGCGAGCGGCGTATCGAGCAGCCCCAGTTGCTCGACGATCGAACGATCGGGATCGAGCAGCGCGAGCCGCTGGTCGAGATACGCGGCGCTGACGTGCGTCGTGCATGCGCCTGAACGCGGCGAAAGCTCGCCGGCGAGCATGCGCAGCAACGTCGATTTGCCGCAGCCGTTCGGGCCGGTCAGCGCGATGCGCACCGGGCCGCTTGCCGACCATGTGATCGCGTCGGCATCGCAGGCGATGCGCCACGGCGGTTGCGCGCGGTCGAGCGTGAACAGCTGGCGGCGCGCGCTGACCCCGGTGCCCGGCAGCGACACAAGCACGGGCGCATCGGCTGCGACGCGCGCGGCCGTCTCCTGCACGCGTTCGTCGAGCGTCGTCTTGAATTCGCTCTGGTGGCGCCGGACCTGCCCCATGATGTTGCGCGCCGCGCCCTTGCGGCTCTGGCGCGCGCCCGACGACAGGTTGGCTGTCTTCGCCTCGCGCAGCGACGCGGCCGCGTGACGCTGGATCGTGTCGTGCTCCTGTTGGAGCCTGCGCCTGACGCGTCCGCGCTCGGTACGCGCGTTGTCGAGTGCGGACTGCGCGGCATCCTGTTCAGCGTCGCGCTGCGCACGGTAGAGCGCGAAGTTGCCACCATACGAGCGCACGCCTTGCGGCGTCAGCTCGACGATGCGCTGCACGTCGGCGAGCAGCGCACGGTCGTGGCTCACGATGACGAGGCCGCCGCGCCAGCCGTCGAGCGCCGCCCGCAGCCATGCGCGGCCCTGCGCGTCGAGATGGTTGGTCGGTTCGTCGAGCACCAGAAGGCCGGCGCCGGACAGCAGGGCACCGATCAGTGCGACGCGCGCGAGTTGCCCGCCGCTCAGCGCCTGCGCCGGCGTTTCGGCGCGCACGTCGTGCAGGCCGGCCGCGTCGAGCGCGGTGCGCAACCGCTCCGCGAGATCCCAGCGATCGCCGATCAGGTCGAAGTCGTGCGGTTCCGCGCGGCCGTCGGCGAGACGCGCGAGCGCGTCGAGCGGCGCATCGAGCGCGGCAACCTGCGCGACGGTTCGCGGGCCGGCTGCTGCGTCGTCATGCTGCTGCGCGACGTAGACGACTGGCGTGCGCCGGTCGATCGTCCCCGCACTCGGCGCGCAGCGGCCCGCGATCAGTTGCGCGAGCTGGCTCTTGCCGACGCCGTTGCGGCCGACGATGCCGGTCGGCGTGCGGTCGATCGAAAGGTCGAGCGAATCGAACAGCGTGACGCCGTCGTCGAAGCGGAAGGAAACGTGATGAAGCGCGACAAGCGCGCCGGTGGGCGTGGCGGCAGCCATAAGCACCTCCGAAAATGCGTGAAGACCTTCGCGCGCGGCGTGCGTGGCACGGCGGCGAAAACATTTCGGGAAGGCTTAGTTGTTCACTTTGGCTGGCGTCCGGTATGAGGAATGAGCGCGCAGTGTAGCAAGCGCGGCGCGCGGGCCGCAAGCGACGGCCCGACGCGTCGTCGCTTGCGCGCGACGCGCGGCGGCCGCGTACCGCACCGCGGCGATCGAGAAGGTCTGCCGTCCGCACGGGCTCACGCGACAGCGGCCCGCGTTCGTGCGGGTGAGCGCGATGGCATCGAGCATCGCGTTCGTTCGTGCGCGTGCCTGGGTCAGCCCGCAGCGCGCGGCGCCGTCGTTGCGCGCCGCTCGAGCAGCGCGTGGAACGTTTGCCGGATGCGCTCGACGGCGGCTGTCTTGTACGGGAATCGTTCGTTGTTCCCGTGCACCAGCATGCTCGCATTGACCTCGAACACGACGACCGCTCCGTCGCGGTCGAGCCCGCAGTCGATGCCGAAATAGTCCAGCCCGATCGCGTCGCGGATCGCCTGCAGTCCGTTGCGCTGCGCGGCGCCGAACGCTTGCCACGGATCGTCGAGGAACGCGCGCTCCTCGTCCTGCATCCACGCGTGGTGCGCCATGTCGGTCGTCGCGTGATGGACCTTCCACTGGCTGTCGATCGCGAGGTGATACGGCAGGATCTCGCCGTCGACATAGACGAAACGGTACTTGCGGAAATAGCCGTCGGCGGACCGGTAGTCGACGTACGGCGTCAGATAGAAATCGTCCGTATCGAACCTGTCGACGAACGCCAGCAGTTGCGCCGCGTGTTCCATCCGTTCGAAATCATCGCCGCCGTGCGCGCCGGCCGGCCTCGCGAGCAGCGCGGCTTTCCGGTGAAGCGACGTCTGCGGCACACGGCAGCCCGGCATCTCCGCCAGTTGCCGCGCCACCGCGTCCCGGCTCGTTTGCGCGATCACGGCCGGCGCATTCACGACGGGCCGGCCGACGCTCGTGACGAGCGCCTGTGCCGGCGCGAGCAGCGCCCGCCCGCGATCGACGTCGGACACCAGATTGACGACCACGTCCGCATGGATGCGCAACCGGTCGACGTCGTACTCCATGTCGGGCAGCAGCGTGATGATGTTGCTTTCGAAGCGCGCCCGATCGATCAGGAATTCGAACGGTGTGTTGCCGGCGCCGGGCGCGAACACGAACAATACGCGGAAGTCCGCCGGCGCGACGGCGGCCGGGATCGTGACAAGCGGCTTCAGTTTCAGCGCGCGGCGGAAGCTCGCGTCGGCTTCGCGCGCGAGCCCCAGCGCCTGCTCGAGATTCGCGACGGTATGCGCGAGCGAGGGATCGTCGGGATCGTGTTCGAGCGCGCGCCGGAAATATGCGAGCCCGCGTGCGTGGCGGCCCGCGCAGGTCTCGGCGAGGCCGAGCTGGCGGCTGACGGCGGCGTGATCGCCGGGGCGCTCCAGCAGCGGCGTCAGCCAGCCGATGGCTTCGTCGAAGCGGTCCTGCCGGATCAGCACCAGCGCGAGGCCGAAGCACGCGTCCCAGTGGCCGGGCTCGAGCGCGAGCGCATCGCGGTAATGGTGTTTGGCCTGGTCGAGATGGCCCGCCTGCCGGCAAGAGGACGCGAGTGAAAGGGCGTGATCGATGGACATGATGGCGGCATGCCGCACGCGGCCGGATGACACGACGCTTGCGGTGCGGTTGGGCGAAAGCCGGGAAGACCCCGGCCGGACGGAACGAACGCCCGGAAGATAGCAGCGCGCCGATCCGTTCCGATCGCTCCCTCACTCCGGAAATTTACCGGCGATTACCGCAAGCCGCCGACGTAATGGGTCGTAACGCGGCACCGCCCGACCGCGTCGTTTCCGCCTCTAATCGACCGATTGAACGGCGTGTGCTTGCGGCACGCTGCGATGGCGCTCGCAAAGCAACGCATCGCGGCGGGCGTCCGTTCATTCAACCCAGAGGAATTCCATGTCCATTTCCAGCGTCTCGACCAGCGGCATCACGTCCCCGACGTTTCAGGGCAATGCCGCGCAGCGCACCGGCAACACCACGTCCACGTCGTCCCCGGAGCGGACGAAGCACATGCACGGCCATCATCATGGCGCCGAGGCCGTGTCGTCGAGCTCGACCGACAGCACGACGTCGTCGACGGGCACCGCGAACGGCACGGCGTCGACCTATTCGCTCGCCGGCGACGCGCTCGGCAGCCTGATCAACACCACCGCGTAACGCGATGCAGGCAACACGGCGGCGGCGTGACGCCCGTTCGGGGCGGACGCGTTACTGCACGGCGACCGTCGTGAAGTTCTGCCGTCCGAACGGGCTCACGCGATAGCCGCTCACGTTCGTGCGCGTCAGCGCGGCCGCGGTGGGGTAACCGAGCGGGATCCACAGCGCCTGGTCGTGGATGATCTTCTGCGCGGCTTCGTACAGCTTCGCGCGCTTGGCCTGGTCGGCGGTCGACTTGCCGTCGGTGATCAGCTTGTCGAGCTGCGCGTCGCAGAAGCGCGCGAAGTTGATGCCCGATTTCACCGCATTGCAGCTGAACTGCGGCGTCAGGTAGTTGTCCGGATCGCCGTTGTCGCCGGCCCAGCCCATGAACAGCATGTCATGCTGGCCGAGCTTCGCCTGCTTGATCAGCTCGCCCCATTCGATCACCTTGACCTCGGCCTTCACGCCGATCTTCGCGAGGTCGGCCTGCAGCAGCTCCGCGCCGACCTTCGGGTTCGGGTTCAGCACGCTGCCGGTCGGGCGCGTCCAGATCGTCGTCGAGAAGCCGTTCGGGAAGCCGGCCTGCGCGAGCAGCTGCTTCGCCTTCGCCGGATCGTACGGATACGGCGCGACGTCCTTCGCATAGCTCCACGTGTTCGGCGGATACGGGTTGTTCGCGGCCGTCGCGGTGTTGTCGAACACGACCTTCAGGTAGGTCGCGCGGTCGAACGCGAGGTTCAGCGCTTCGCGCACCTTGTCGTTGTCGAGCGGCTTCTTCTGCGTGTTCAGTGCAACGAACGCGGTCATGAACGCGGGCGTCTGCACGACCTTCAGCGCGCTTTCGCCCTTCGCGGCGAGCACGTCCTGCGGCTTCGGCGACAGCGCGATCTGGCATTCGCCGGCCTTTACCTTCTGCAGGCGCACCGACGGGTCGGGCGTGATCGCGTAGATCAGCCGGTCGACCTTCGGCTTCGTGCCCCAGTAGGTCGGATTCACGTCGTAGCGGATCAGTGCGTCCTTCGTGTAGCTCTTCAGCACGAACGGGCCGGTGCCGACCGGCTTCGCGTTCAGGTCGGCCTGCTTGCCGGCCTTCAGCAACTGGTCCGCGTATTCGGCCGAGTAGATCGACGCGAAGCCCATCGTCAGGATCGGCACGAACGTCGCGTTCGGTTCGTTCAGCACGAACTTCACGGTGCTGTCGTCGACCTTCGTGACCGATTTCACGAGCTTCACGAGGCCCATCGACTGCGCGTGCGGGAAGCCGCTCGCACCCGCCACCTTGTGCCACGGGTTCGAGTCGTCGAGCATCCGCGAGAACGTGAACACGACGTCGTCCGCGTCGAGCGCGCGGCTCGGCTTGAAGTAGTCGGTGGTCTGGAACGCGACGTTCGGGCGCAGGTGGAACGTGTACGTGAGGCCGTCGGCGCTCGCCTCCCATTTGTCGGCGAGCGCGGGCACGACCTTCTTCGCGGCTTCGTCGTACGACACGAGCGTGTTGAAGATTACGTCGGCCGACGCGTTGGTCGTGACGAGCGAGTTGTACTGCACGACGTCGAAGCCGTCCGGGCTCGATTCCGTGCACACGGTGAGCGGCTTGGCGGCGGCGAGGCCGGGGGCGGCGAGGGCGGCGGCGAGCGTGGCCGCGGCGAACAGCTTGACCTGCATAGGATCTCCCACGTGGCTTGTGTTTTTTGCTGGGTGACGGGATGCGGGCGCGGCCCGGAAGCGGGCAGGGCCGGCGCGGCTGGCGAATAGCATACCGTCAAAGCGCGCGACGCGTGAAAAAAGCGCCTGAACGCGGCGAATTGACCGAAAAACGGCTGCGTTCGCGACGGAACGGGTGTTCGGGCGGCGGGAAGGGGAGAGCTGGCGCTGGGGGCAATGGACAGCGGTGCGGCGGGGGAGCGGTCTGCCAATCGAAGTGTCGAAGCGGCCAGGTGTCGACGTCGGTGCGGAAGGCGGAGAGGCAGGGAGGCGGAGAGACGGAGAGACGGAGAGACGGAGAGACGGAGAGACGGCCCGCGATGCTTCGCGCGGGCCGGCGCTCGCCGGAGTGTCAGTGCGCCCCGGCCTTCGGCTTGCGCGGCGCCTTCTCGAACAGGCGGTCGTACAGCCAGCGCGGCAGCACGTGCAGCACCTTCGCGACGACGCCCATCTGCCACGGAATCACGCGGAACGCGTGCTGCCGCGCGATCGCCTGGGCCGCCCGTGCGGCGAAGCGGTCGGCGTCCATCAGGAACGGCATCCGGTACGGGTTGTGCGCGGTCATCGGCGTGCGGATGTAGCCGGGCGCGATCGTCACGACGCCGACACCGGCCGGCCGCAGCTCGACGCGCAGCGCTTCGAGGTACTTGATCGCGGCCGATTTCGACGCGCTGTACGCGCCGGAACCGGGCAGGCCGCGCACGCCGGCGACGCTTGCGACCCCGACCAGCGTTCCGTGGCGCGTGGCCGTCATCGGGCCGACGAACGGCTCGAACGTCGCGACCATCCCGTAGTAGTTGATGTCCATCACGTCGCGGAACGTCGCGAGATCGCCCTGGCCCGTGACGGCGCCCTGGCTGATACCCGCGTTCGCGATCACGACGTCGGGGCAGCCGTGCGTTGCGATGAACGACGCGGCGGCCGTCGCGAGCGCGTCGGCGTCGCGCACGTCGGCGGAATAGACGGAGATGGGCAGCTTCGGGAAGCGCCGCGCGAACGCATCGAGGGCATCGGTGCGTCGCGCGACGAGTGCAAGCGTGGCGCCCTGGCGGGCGTATTCCTCGGCCATCGCGAGGCCGAGGCCGCTCGATGCGCCGGTGATGAAGACCTTCAGCGGAGTAGTCATGCCGGCGCGCGGGCGGGGATCAGAGCTTCTTGTCCTGAACCTGCTTCACGAGGAAGTCGAGCACCTGGGCCGTGCCCGGGATGCTGTTCGCGTAAGCGGGGCCCGTCTTGTACTTGCCCTGGACGACGACCGTCGGCACGCCGTCGATCGCGTAGTCCTTCAGCAGCTTGGCCGACTGGTTCACTTCGCCCTGCACGCTGAACGAGTTGTACGCGTCCATGAACTGCTTCTTGTCGACGCCTTGCGTGGCCAGGAAATCGGCCTGCGCCTGCGGCGTCAGCAGGTAGTTCTTCTGCTTGTGGATCGCGTTGAAGATCGCCGGCGTGACCTTCTCGGAGATGCCGAGCGCGGACACCGCGTAGAACAGCTTCGAGTGCGGGACGAAATCGTCACGGAATGCGACCGGGACGCGCTTGAAGTCGATGTTGTTGCCTTGCTTCTTCACCCAGGCCTCGATCGTCGGCTCGAATTCGTAGCAGTGCGGGCAGCCGTACCAGAAGAACTCGATCACCTCGACCTTGCCGGCCGGCGCGGACACCGGCTGCGGCGACTTCATCACCTCGAAGTCCTTGCCGGCGACCGGCGCGGCGGGCGAAGCCTGCGCGAGGCCGGCGGCCAGGCCCAGGGACAGAAGGAGCGTGCTAAGCAGTTTTTTCATGTTGTGAACGTCGAATCAGTTGCTCGGGTTACGGGACGTAACGGGTTCTGGGTGGGCTCGGCCGGTTGCTTACTGCTTCGTGAAACGGATCACCGCCGTGTCGACACCTGCATCGGACAGGCGCTGGCGGGCCGAGTTCATATCCTCGAACTTCGAGAACGGGCCGACCCGCACGCGGAAATACGTCACGCCGCTGACATCGCGCTTCGACACCTTCGACTCGAAGCCCTGGAAGCCGAGGCGCGCGCGCTGCTGCTCGGCGTCGCCTTCCGTCTTGTACGCGCCAACCTGCAGGAAGTAGCCGGTATTCGCGTCGTTCGCGGTCGGCGGCTTCGCTGCGGCGGCGGCCGTGGCCGACGAGGTCGGCTTCGGCGTGTTCGCGGCCAGTTGCTGTTGTTGCTGCTTTTGCGCGGCGGCTTGCTGCGCCTGCTTCTGCGCGGCGAAGCGTGCGAGGTCGTCCTCGCCGCCTTGCTGCTGTTGCTGCTGCGCTTGCTGCGTCTTCTTCGGCGGCGGCGTGGTGTCGGCCGGCTTCGGCGCGACGGCGACGCCATTGCTCGACGACGTAGTGTTCGACGCGGTCTTGTTGTTCGCGCTGCCGGTGCTGTTCGAGCCGCTCGACCCGTTGGCCTGCGGCGGCACTTCGACGATCTGCGGTTCGGGCAGCAGGCCGCCCTGGGTCTGGTTCGCGGCCTGGCCCGGCGCGGTGTTCGGCGGCGCCGACTGCGCGGCCTGCGGCACCGGCTGGCCCGGCGTCTTGCCCTGCAGCGCGCGGTTCGGATCGAACTGCTGCGGCTGGCTCGCGCCGTTGTCGGCCGGCGGCGGCGCGACCTTCGACACGAACGGCGACGGCGAACGCGTGATGTAGAGCGCCACCACCACCGCGATCGCGAGGCCGACGATCAGGCCCAGCACGATTCCAAGAAATGTTCCTCCGGCTTGTTTCGATTGTTTCGAAGTGCGGCGTGGTTGTGCCATTGCTTGAGTCACCTGCAAAAAGAATCGTGAAAAGGCCGCGGCGGGCTATCCGACGGCGGGCTATCCGACGGCGGGCGCTGCCGCGGCCATTCGCTGCCCGGTTCGGGCCGCTTGCGTCCTTACATCTTGGCGGGCGCGGACACGCCGAGCACCGCCAGACCGTTTTCGAGCACCTGCCGGGTCGCGGCGAGCAGCGCGGCGCGCGCATTGCGGGGCGCTTCGTCGTCGACCAGCACGCGCTCCGCATTGTAGAACGAGTGGAATTCGCCAGCGAGATCGCGCAGGTAGAACGCGACCGCGTGCGGCGCCAGCTCGTTCGCCGCGTGCGTGAGCATGTCCGGGTATTCGGCCAGCTTCTGCATCAGCGACGCCGCTTGCGCGCTCGTCAGCTGTGACAGGTCGGCGCCCGGCAACTGCGCAACGTCGACGTTGTAGCGCGATTTCAGCTCATTGAGCACCGAGCAGATCCGTGCATGCGCGTACTGGACGTAATAGACCGGGTTTTCGTCGTTCTGTTTCAGCGCGAGGTCGATGTCGAACACGAACTCGGTATCGGCCTTGCGCGAGATCAGGAAGAACCGCACCGCGTCGCGGCCGCGCGTGATGGTCGCCTCGTCGATCAGGTCGGGCGCCGCTTCCTGGCCCGCCGCCGCGCCACCCGACCATTCGATCAGGTCGCGCACCGTCACGTAGCTGCCCGCGCGCTTCGAGATCTTCACTTCCTGGCCGTCGCGCATCACGGTGACCATCTTGTGCAGCACGTAGTCGGGGTAGCCCTTCGGAATCCCGATGTGCAGGCCCTGCAGGCCGGCGCGCACGCGCGCGATCGTGCCGTGGTGGTCCGAACCCTGGATGTTGATCACCTTCGTGAAGCCGCGCTCCCACTTCGTCACGTGGTACGCGACGTCCGGCACGAAGTACGTGTACGTGCCGTCCGACTTGCGCATCACGCGATCCTTGTCGTCGCCTTCGTCGGTCGTGCGCAGCCACAGCGCGCCGTCCTGCTCGTAGGTCATGCCGGCCTTGATCAGCGCGTCGACCGTCTTCTCGACACGGCCTTCGCTGTACAGCGACGACTCGAGGTAGTACTGGTCGAACTTCACGCCGAACGCCTGCAGGTCCATGTCCTGCTCGCGACGCAGGTACGTGACCGCGAACTTGCGGATCGCGTCGAGATCCTCGACGTCGCCCGCGCCCTTGACCGGCTCGCCATCCGACGCGGCGACCGTTTCGCCGTTCAGGTAGTCGCGTGCGATGTCGGCGATGTATTCGCCGTTGTACGCGGCTTCCGGCCAGCCCGCGTCGCCCGGCTTCAGGCCGCGCGCGCGCGCCTGCGTCGAGATCGCGAGGTTGCCGATCTGCACGCCCGCGTCGTTGTAGTAGAACTCGCGGTGCACCGCATAGCCCTGGCTCGCGATCACGTTCGCGAGCACGTCGCCGAGCGCGGCCTGGCGGCCGTGGCCGACGTGCAGCGGGCCGGTCGGGTTCGCCGACACGAATTCGAGCAGCACCTGCTTGCCTTTCTCGCGATCCGACGTGCCGAACGCGCGGCCCTGGTCGAACACGGCGGCGATCACCGCCTGCTTCGCGGCGGCCGACAGGCGCAGGTTGATGAAGCCGGGGCCGGCGATCTCGGCGGCTTCGACGAGGCCTTGCGCGCCCGGCTGGGCGGTGAGTGCGGCGACGATCTGCTCGGCGAGCTGGCGCGGATTCGTGCCGAGCGGCTTCGCGAGCTGCATCGCGACGTTGCACGCGACGTCGCCGTGCGCGGCGACCTTCGGGCGCTCCAGCGTGATGGTCGGGGCGACGAACGCTGCGTCGGCGCCTTTCAGCGCGTGTGCGACCTGCTTGACGCTATCCGCGAGCAGGGCTTCGAGGGTCTGTTTGTGTGCTGGCAGCATGCTGGTAGAAGGCTTCGTTGGTGGCGGCCGGAAACGCCGGCCCGCCGGCGCGCTTTTTAAGCGCGCGTTTCAGGGATCGCAGAATTTTAACAGGTGCTAATATGCCGCTCAGGCGGCCCGCGTCCGCGAGGCCGGACGCCGGTCTGCCGGCGTTCCCCAACCTCGCCGCGCAGGCACAACAAGATGAAAAGGGAATTGTCATGATTACGTTCAAGAGCAAGGCGGCACAGGATCTCGACGTGCTGAAGGATTTCGCCGTGTATGTGCTGGGTCTCGTCGGCAAGCAGCTGGGCGAGCGCGGTGTGATTACGCACGACGAACTGGACCACGCGATCGCGAAGCTGGAAGGCGCAGTCGCGCAGGCGAAGCAGGAGCGCGCCGAGCACGCCGGCCATTTCCACGAGGACGAAGCCGACCACGCGCACCACGAAGTGCCGCCGAGCCTGGCCCAGCGCGTCGCGCCGTTCCTCACGATGCTGCGCGAGGCGAAAGCCGGCGAAGCCGACGTGCACTGGGGCTTCTGAGCTTCCTTGCCCGGCAGTAAGAAAGGTCAAGTAAGACAAGAAAAAGCCCGCTTCCGAGCGGGCTTTTTCGTTTTGTCTGACCAAACGGGCGGCCGGTGGCCCGTTCGCTTCGATCAGAGCTGCGGCGCGAGCGCGCGGCGCGCGTCGTCGAGCGACAGCGCCATGCGCCGCGCGTAGTCCTCGAGCTGATCCTGCCCGATTTTGCCGACCGAGAAATAGCGGCTGTCCGGATGCGCGAGATAGAAGCCCGATACGCTCGCGGCCGGCAGCATCGCCAGCGAGTCGGTCACGCTCATGCCGATCTCGTCCGCGCGCAGCACGTCGAACATGTCGCGCTTCACGAGGTGATCCGGGCAGGCCGGGTAGCCGGGCGCCGGGCGGATGCCCGCGTACTTTTCCGCGATCAGCGCCTCGTTGTCGAGCGTTTCGCCGCTCGCGTAGCCCCACAGCTCGCGCCGCACGCGTGCGTGCATCGCTTCCGCGAAGGCTTCCGCGAAGCGGTCGGCGAGCGCCTTCAGCATGATCGCGCTGTAGTCGTCGTGGTCGGCTTCGAACTGCTTTTCCTTCGCGTCGACGCCGAGGCCGGCCGTCACCGCGAACATCCCGATGTAGTCGGCGACGCCCGATTCCTTCGGCGCGATGAAGTCGGCGAGCGAGCGGTTCGGCCGCATCACGCCGTCGACCACCGGGCGCACGCTCTGCTGGCGCAGGTTGCGCCACGTGAGCAGCACTTCCGAGCGCGACTCGTCGCTGTAGATCTCGATGTCGTCGTCGTTGACGGTATTCGCCGGCAGCAGCGAGATCACGCCGCTCGCGGTCAGCCAGCGGCCCTGAATCAGGCGCGCGAGCATCGATTTCGCGTCGGAGAACACGCGTCGCGCCGATTCGCCGACGATCTCGTCGTTCAGGATCGCCGGGTACGGGCCCGCGAGATCCCAGGTCTGGAAGAACGGGCCCCAGTCGATGTACTGCGCGAGCTCGTTCAGATCGTAGTTCTTGAACACGCGGCGGCCGATGAACTTCGGCTTGACCGGCTGGTAGCCCGCCCAGTCGATCCTGGTCTTGTTCGCGCGCGCTTCGGCGAGCGTGACCATCGGCTGCGCCTTGCGGTTCGCGTGCTGGTCGCGGATGCGTTCGTAGTCGGACTTCAGCTCGTCGAGGTATTTCGCCGCGCCTTCGTCGGACAGCAGGCTGGAGGCGACCGACACCGAGCGCGACGCGTCCGGCACGTAGACCACCGGGCCTTCGTAGTGCGGTGCGATCTTCACGGCCGTGTGCACGCGCGAGGTGGTCGCGCCGCCGATCAGCAGCGGGATCTTCTTCACGCGGAAGTAGTCGTCGCGCTGCATTTCGGACGCGACGTACGCCATTTCCTCGAGGCTCGGCGTGATGAGGCCCGACAGCCCGATGATGTCCGCGCCCTCGACCTTCGCCTTCGCGAGGATCTCGTTGCACGGGACCATCACGCCCATGTTGACGACTTCGAAGTTGTTGCACTGGAGCACGACCGACACGATGTTCTTGCCGATGTCGTGCACGTCGCCCTTCACGGTCGCGATGACGATCTTGCCCTTCGCGCGCACGTCGCCGCCCGCTTCCGCGAGCAGGCGCTTTTCTTCCTCGATGAACGGAATCAGGTGCGCGACGGCCTGCTTCATCACGCGCGCCGATTTCACGACCTGCGGCAGGAACATCTTGCCCTGGCCGAACAGGTCGCCGACGACGTTCATCCCGTCCATCAGCGGCCCTTCGATCACGTTGATCGGCCGGCCGCCGGCCGCGGCGATCTTCGCGCGCGCTTCTTCGGTATCCTCGACGATGAAGTTCGTGATGCCGTGCACGAGTGCGTGCGCGAGCCGCTTCTCGACCGGCTGGTTGCGCCACTCGAGGTTCTCTTCCTTCTTCGCGGCGCCGGTCTTGAACTTGTCGGCGATCTCGAGCAGGCGGTCGGTCGAATCGTCACGGCGGTTCAGGATCACGTCCTCGACGCGCTCGCGCAGCTCCGGGTCGAGGTCGGCGTACACGCCGAGCTGGCCCGCGTTGACGATGCCCATGTCCATCCCCGCCTGGATCGCGTGGTACAGGAACACAGTGTGGATCGCCTCGCGCACCGGGTCGTTGCCGCGGAACGAGAACGACACGTTCGACACGCCGCCGCTCACCTTCGCGTACGGCAGGTTCTGCTTGATCCAGCGGGTCGCCTCGATGAAGTCGACCGCGTAGTTGTTGTGCTCCTCGATGCCGGTCGCGACGGCGAAGATGTTCGGGTCGAAGATGATGTCTTCCGGCGGGAAGCCGACTTCGTTCACGAGGAAGTTGTACGAGCGTGTGCAGATCTCGATCTTGCGCGCGTAGGTGTCGGCCTGGCCGGTTTCGTCGAACGCCATCACGACGGCCGCCGCGCCGTAGCGGCGGATCAGGTGCGCGTGGTGGCGGAACGCGTCCTCGCCTTCCTTCAGCGAGATCGAGTTCACGATCGCCTTGCCCTGCACGCACTTCAGGCCCGCCTCGATCACCTCCCACTTCGACGAGTCGATCATGATCGGCACGCGCGCGATGTCCGGCTCCGATGCGATGAGATTCAGGAAGCGCACCATCGCCGCTTTCGAATCGAGCATCGCCTCGTCCATGTTGATGTCGATCACCTGCGCGCCGTTCTCGACCTGCTGGCGCGCGACCGCGAGCGCCTCGTCGAACTGGCCGTTGAGGATCATCCGTGCGAACGCCTTCGAGCCGGTGACGTTGGTGCGCTCACCGACGTTGATGAAGAGCGTCCCGGGCGTGACGTTGAAAGGCTCGAGGCCGGCGAGGCGCATCGTGTGATCGGTCATGGCGGTGCGAATTCTGGTGATGAAGGACGTAGGGCGGTCGGGTCAGGCGTTGTCACTGTACTGGTTCGGCCAGCGGCGCGGCTTCACGTTGGCGAGCGCCTTCGCGATCTCGGCGATGTGTTCGGGCGTCGTGCCGCAGCAGCCGCCGGCGAGGTTCACGAGCCCGGCTTGCGCGAATTCCTTCAGGAGCCCCGACGTGACGTCCGGCGTCTCGTCGAAGCCCGTCTCGGCCATCGGGTTCGGCAGGCCCGCGTTCGGGTAGCACGACACGTACGTGTCGCACAGCTTCGCGAGCTCGGCGATGTACGGGCGCATCAGCGCCGCGCCGAGCGCGCAGTTCAGGCCGAACGTGAGCGGCTTCGCATGGCGCAGCGAATTCCAGAACGCCTCGACCGTCTGGCCCGACAGGATCCGGCCCGACGCATCGGTGACGGTGCCCGAGATCATGATCGGCAGGCGTTCGCCGGTGTCCTCGAACAGCTCGTCGAGCGCGAACAGCGCGGCCTTTGCGTTCAGCGTGTCGAAGATCGTCTCGACGAGGAACAGGTCGACGCCGCCGTCGAGCAGCGCCTTCGCCTGCTGGTAGTACGACGCGCGCAGCTCGTCGAACGTGACGTTGCGTGCGCCCGGGTCGTTGACGTCCGGCGAGATGCTGGCCGTCTTCGGCGTTGGTCCGATCGCGCCCGCGACGAAGCGCGGCTTGTCGGGCGTCGCGTATTTTTCGGCCGCTTCGCGTGCGAGCTTCGCCGATTCGATGTTCATCTCGACGACGAGATCCTCCATCTCGTAGTCGGATTGCGCGACGGTCGTCGCGCCGAACGTGTTGGTCTCGACGATGTCGGCGCCGGCCGCGAAGTACTGGTCGTGGATCTCGCGGATGATCTGCGGCTGCGTGATCGACAGCAACTCGTTGTTGCCCTTGATGTCGCGCGGGAAATCCTTGAAGCGCTCGCCGCGATACGCGGCTTCGTCGAGCTTGTAGCGCTGGATCATCGTGCCCATCGCGCCGTCGAGGATCAGGATGCGCGATTTGAGCAGCGCAGGCAGTGCGGCGCCGCGCGTGTAGGGCGCGTCGAGCGGGACGGAAGCGGCGAGAGGAGTCGCAGACATGGGCGAAAGACCGGCGAAGACGGGAAAACCGTCATTGTAGCCGGTGCGCATGGGCGCCGCCCGGCCTCGCGCCGCGCCGGCCGGGCCGCCAAATGAAAACCCCCGCCGGCGAACCGGACGGGGGCATGATCGGAGTGCTCGCGGGTGCCGCGTCGATGCGCGGCGAATGGCCCGGCCGCGCGAGGCGCCGGGCCGCGGGTCGTCAGTGCAGCACGACGGGCATCATCATCAGGCTGTCGAATTGTCCGAGGAATTCGTCGACTTCGTCGAGCGACGGTTCATCCTCGATCAACTGCTTCACGTGCGCGCGGAATCGTTCGGCAAGTTCGCCGTCGATGAAGATTTCGCGCTGCGCGTTCTTGTCGACGATTTCATATCCGCCGGCGTTCATCAGGTGGTGGCCGGCCTGCGGCGCGAATTCGACGACGCAGTAGTTGGGGCTGTTGTAGATCATTTGCATGGCGGCACTCCTCTTCGCAGTGGCATCTGGCCTTGTTGTCCCCTAGGTGGGGCGAGCCTTGCCGGATTCAAGGGGCTTGCGCTGCACACCCTGTTCCCGTTGTGTAGGGTGTATCGGTTAGAAGCCGATGTCTATGAAACGTTTCCCATTGTCGACCGGTGGACGGAAATAGTTGTTAAAGAGTGTCATCGGCCATTTCGCGGAAATCTGTAATCGGTCGAAATTGCCGAATCGCGCGCGTCCACGCGCGAGTTCACTGTGTGACAGGCGATGTGACAGGCGAGGACGCGGGCGGCGCAGCCGGTTGTGCCGGTGGTTGCGCGGCGGCCGGCGGCGCGGGTTGTGCCGGTTCCGCGGCGGGAGCAGCCGATGCGTCGGGCGTCGGTGCACCGGCGGGCGCATGTATTGCACCGCCTGCGGGTTCTTCGTCGGACGGCGCGCCCGGCGCCGCGAGCCGGCCATGCCACAACAGCTCGATCTGCGCGCCGTTCGGTTCGGTCTGCACGAGTCGCGCGGGCAGCCAGCCGAGCGACGGCGCGAGCCACATGTCGATGCGGCGCGTGTCGCCGTCGCGCCGCGGCAGGCGCATGAAGTGCCGCGCGCTGATGATACCGGTTTGCGTCTGCACCTGCTCGTCGCCGATCACGGTGATCGGCCAGGTCTCGCCGCTGTTGTTGTCGATCACGAAGAATTGCTGCGTGACGCCCGGCTTGTAGGCAGACGGATTGCCGCGCACGAGCCCCGACAACTGCATCAGCATGCTGAAGCGGTCCTGCACGCCGTCGGGCAGCGGCGCGTTGTTCGGCGTGCGCGTAAACACGACCTGGCGGATTTCGCGGTTGAAGATCGCGATGTCTTCCGGCCGCTTGCCGCGCTTCTCGACGTAGCGGTCGGGCGCGACGCCGAACGCGTCGATGCGGCCTTCGCTGCGGTAGGTGAACGGGCCGACGAACGGCACGGGCATCGACACCGACAGGTCGTAGGTGTGCCCGTCGGTGCGCCAGTGGATCGTGCCGATCATGTTCTGCATGCCGTTGTAGAACGTGTCGTACTGCAGGTCGCCGGACGGCGGCGCGGCGAATTTCACGCCGTTCGTCGCGGGGCCCGGCGTCGCGGCGCTGGCGGCGCCGGCAGCCGACGCGGCATCGGCGCCCGATGCGCCCGGCACGCCACTCGCCGCGGACGCGGCGGCCGGCGGCTCGCCGTGCTCGGCCGTTTGCGTCGACGTGAGGACCGGCTCAGGCGCGGGTTTCGGTGCGGCGGCCTTCGGGGCAGCCGGTGCGGGCGCGGCCGGACGCTCGACCGGCTTCGGTGCAGGCGGCGCGGGCTGGCGCTCGATCGGTTGCGGTTTCAGCAGCTCGATCTGCACGGGGACTTCGGCGGGCGCGGGCGGCGTGAATGCGTCGCGGTTGCGCATCAGCCAGAACGCGGCGAGCGCGTGCAGCACCAGCACGACGACGAGCGCAATGCCCACGCGCAGCCAGTGGCGGGGCAAAGCGTGACTCGGGCGGGTGTCGGCAGGCTGCATGGGCATCGGAACAGGATCGGAGCGTTCGCATGGCGTCGGGCGCGCCGCGCGCGCCACAGGAATCGGACTGTCGAATGCGCCGCGCGTTCGCGCTGCGTGACGGGGCGGGTGCAGGATGCGTCAGGCGTCGCGTGCGTCGGGACTATAGCCGAGTTCGTAAGACAGTTTCCGCGCGCAGGCGCGCAGCGCGGTGTCGATCTCGCCGCCCCATGCAATGTCGAACGAGCCTTCCTGGCCGAGCGCGACGATCGCGAGCGCGAGTTCGCCGACCGCATCGAACACGGGCATGCAGAACGCGTGGATCGTCGGCAGCAGCATTCCCTCGACGCGCGCGGCCTCGTGCTTGCGCACGTCGGCGAGCACCGCGTCGACCTCGTCGAGCGTGCGCGGGCCGCCGTGGTTCGGCGAGCGGCGGGTATCGGCGAGTTCGCGCTCGAGCATCGCGGCGGTCTTGCTGCGCGGCAGGTACGCGGCGAACAGCAGCCCCGTCGCGGAGCCGAGCAGCGGCATCACGTCGCCGAGCTTCAGCGACGCCTTCGCCGGGTGGCTCGATTCCATCCAGTGGACGATCGTCGGCCCCTGGTTGCCCCACACGGCGATGCCGACCGTCTGGTCGAGCCGGTCGCGGAATTCGGTCAGCGCGATCCGCGCGAGCTTCACGCCGTCGACGCGCGCGAGCCGCGCGAGCCCCATCTGCAGCGCGAAGCCGCCGAGCTCGTAACGGCCCGAGACGGGATCCTGCGACACCACGCCGAGCCGCGCGAAGCTGACCAGGTAGCGGTGTGCCTTCGCAGGACTCATGCCCGCGCGCTGAGCGAGGTCGCGCAGCATCATCGCGCGCGGCTCGCTCGTCAGCACATCGAGCAGGCGGAAGCCGACCTCGATCGACTGGATGCCGGAACGGACCTTCTCGCCGTGCTCGCCGGAAGCGGCGTCGTCGGAGTCGGCGAGATCGTCGTCGGGAAGCGGGCTGGCAGGCATGGGCGGCAGGTGCGCGAAAGTGCGGCAGGAGTCGGGCTGGAAAATCGGGGCGAAAACGGCGCGCACAATCGCGGCGCGCCGCAGGGATTCACCATCGTAAAATAGATTCCCTCCATCGTCACTACAACGGCTGAGTCCCCCTTATGAAACTTGCTTCGCTGAAGGACGGCACGCGCGACGGCCAGCTGATCGTCGTGTCGCGCGACCTGCACACCGCGGCGATCGCCGATGCGATCGCGCCGACGCTGCAGCGCGTTCTCGACGACTGGGCGTTCTACGCGCCGCAGCTGCGCGACCTGTACGACGCGCTGAACCACGGCCGCGCGCGCAATGCGTTCGCGTTCGATCCGGCCAACTGCATGGCGCCGTTGCCGCGCGCGTTCCAGTGGGCCGACGGCTCCGCCTACGTGAACCATGTCGAGCTCGTGCGCCGCGCGCGCGGCGCGGAGATGCCGCCCGAATGCTGGACCGACCCGCTGATGTACCAGGGCGGCAGCGACGATTTTCTGGGGCCGCGCGACGACGTCGTGTGCCCGTCCGAGGAATGGGGTATCGATTTCGAGGCGGAAGTCGCGGTGATCACCGGCGACGTGCGGATGAGCGCGACGCCCGACGAAGCGCTGAAGGCCGTGCGGCTCGTCACGCTCGTGAACGACGTGTCGCTGCGCAACCTGATTCCGGCCGAGCTCGCGAAGGGTTTCGGCTTCTTCCAGAGCAAGCCGGCCACCGCATTTGCACCGGTCGCCGTGACGCCCGACGAGCTCGGCGACGAATGGCGCGAAGGCCGCGTGCACCGGCCGATGATCGTCCACTGGAACGGCAAGAAGGTCGGCCAGCCCGATGCGGGCACCGACATGGTGTTCCACTTCGGCCAGCTGATCGCGCACGCGGCGAAGACGCGCAACCTGCGCGCCGGCTCGATCGTCGGCTCGGGCACGGTGTCGAACAAGGACGCGAAGCGCGGCTACTGCTGCATCGCCGAGAAACGCTGCCTCGAGACGATCGAGCACGGCGCGCCGCAGACCGGGTTCATGCGCTACGGCGATACCGTGCGCATCGAGATGTTCGACACGGCCGGCAAGTCGATCTTCGGCGCGATCGAGCAGTCGGTCGCCCCGCCCGACGGCGCGGCGTAAGTCACGCGGGGCACGCAGCTCCGCCGTCGCGAAACCCGGGCCCGGCCCGCGCGCCGGGTTTCGCCTGATGTTTGCCCGCGCGGGCTTGGCTACACTCGATTCAGGGGCTCGAGAGCCTCGAGCAAGGAGCTGGCATGGCCAATCTCGCCGCGTACAGCGGTTACGAAGCACTGAAGGTGACGCGCCGCGACCATGGCGTGCTCGACGTCGTGATGAGCGGCGAGGGCGCGAACCGCAGCGGCCTCGCGACCGCGAACGCACGCATGCATCGCGAGCTCGCCGACATCTGGCGCGACGTCGACCGTGATCCCGACACGCGCGTCGCGGTGATCCGCGGCGAAGGCAAGGGCTTCTCGGCAGGCGGCGATCTCGCGCTCGTCGAGGACATGGCGAACGACTTCGACGTGCGCGCCCGCGTGTGGCGCGAGGCGCGCGACCTCGTCTACAACGTGATCAACTGCAGCAAGCCGATCGTGTCGGCGATGCATGGCCCGGCCGTCGGCGCCGGGCTCGTCGCGGGGCTGCTCGCGGACATCTCGATCGCCGCGAAGGATGCGCGCATTATCGACGGCCACACGCGGCTCGGCGTCGCGGCGGGCGACCACGCGGCGATCGTGTGGCCGCTGCTGTGCGGGATGGCGAAGGCGAAGTACTACCTGATGCTGTGCGAGCCCGTGAGCGGCGAGGAGGCCGAGCGGATCGGGCTGGTCTCGCTCGCGGTCGAGCCGGCCGACCTGCTGCCGAAGGCGTACGAAGTGGCCGAGCGGCTCGCGCACGGTTCGCAGTCGGCGATCCGCTGGACCAAGTACGCGTTGAACAACTGGCTGCGCACGGCCGGGCCGACTTTCGATACGTCGCTTGCGCTCGAATTCATGGGCTTCTCGGGGCCCGACGTGCAGGAAGGCATCCGCTCGCTGCGCGAGCGGCGCCCGCCCGAGTTTCCCGGCGACGCGCCGTTCTGATGCGCGCCGGCGCTATGATCGACCCAGGCGCGGCTCGCGCGATGCATGGCGGCCGCCTTGCCCTCACCCAGTCAACCAGGATGCCCGTATGACGACCGATGCCCCCGGCTCCAACCCTTTCGCCGGCTTTGCCGGCTTCAAGCCCGCCGACATGATGGACCGCATGTGGGACATGATGCGGATGTCGCCGTTCGGCGGGATGACGTCGTTTCCGGGCGCCACGCACGGGTTGCCGCCGTCGCTGTCGAGCATGTCCGACATGATGGCGCCGCTCACGAGCGTCGAGGAGCTCGACAAGCGGATCACCGACCTGCGCGCGGTCGAGCAGTGGCTGAAGCTCAATCTCGGGATGCTGCAGTCCGCGATCCAGGCGCTCGAGGTGCAGCGCGCGACGCTCGCGACGCTGCGTGCGTTCGGCGCGTTTGCGCAGAGCTCGATGTCAGCGGCCGAGGAAGCGGCCGTCGCGGCCGCGCATGCGGCGAAACAGGCATCGGGCGACGCACCGCCGGCCGCGGATGCCGACGCGTCGGATGCGGCGGCGGGCGACGCCGCGCAGCAGGCCTTCGACCCATCGGGCTGGTGGAACCTGCTGCAGTCGCAGTTCAACCAGCTCGCGAGCCTCGCGATGGCGCAGCCGGGCATGCAGCCCGCCGCGCCCGGTGAGGCGCCGGCGGACGCGGCTGCGCCGCCGGAGCCGGCCGCGAAGCCGGCTCCGGC
>NZ_JAIZRY010000008.1:0-449134 GCF_020420125.1 Burkholderia sp. AU30280 | reverse complement strand
CGAACCTCGGTTCGGTGACGCTGGGCGGCACGGACGGCACGACGCTCGCAAACGTGAAGGCGGGTGTTGCCGACATGGATGCAGTGAACGTGAGCCAGCTGAAGGGCTCTGGCCTGATCGGCGACGACGGCAAGGCGATCGCTGCGGTGACGTACGACCGTAATACGGACGGCACACCGAACTATGGTTCGGTGACGCTGGGTGGCGGCGCTGACGGCACGACGCTGTCGAACGTGAAGGCCGGTGTTGCGGACAAGGACGCGGTGAACGTGAGCCAACTGAAGGGCTCGGGCCTGATCGGCGACGACGGCAAGGCGATCGCTGCGGTGACATACGACCGTAATACGGACGGCACGCCGAACTATGGTTCGGTGACGCTGGGTGACGGTACGAACCCGACGCAACTGAAGCACGTGGCGGACGCAACCGACGATACCGATGCGCTGAACCTTGGCCAGCTGAAGAGCACGGGCCTGGTGGGCGACGACGGCACGGGCAATCTGACGTCGCTGGCGGTGACGTACGGCACGAACGCAGACGGTTCAGCGAACTTCGACGAAGTGAAGCTGAAGGGCACGGACGGTACGACGCTGTCGAACGTGAAGGCCGGCGTCGACGACAAGGACGCGGTGAACGTGAGCCAACTGAAGGGCTCGGGCCTGATCGGAGACGACGGCAAGGCGATTGCCGCGGTGACGTACGACCGTAATACGGACGGCACGCCGAACTATGGTTCGGTGACGCTGGGTGATGGCACGAATCCGACGCAACTGAAGCACGTGGCGGATGGTACGGATCGTCAAGACGCGGTGAACCTGGGTCAGTTGCAGGATTCGGGTCTGGTTGCGCCGGTTGATCCGACGAACCCGGGCGCGGGCCTGACGTCGCTGGCGGTGACGTACGGCACGAACGCAGACGGTTCGGCGAACTTCGACGAAGTGAAGCTGAAGGGTACGGACGGCACGACGCTGTCGAACGTGAAGGCTGGCGTTGCGGATATGGACGCGGTGAACGTGAGCCAGCTGAAGGGCTCGGGCCTGATCGGAGACGACGGCAAGGCGATCGCTGCGGTGACGTACGACCGTAATACGGACGGCACGCCGAACTACGGTTCGGTGACGCTGGGCGGCACGGACGGCACGACGCTTGCAAACGTGAAGGCGGGTGTTGCCGACATGGATGCAGTGAACGTGAGCCAGCTGAAGGGCTCGGGCCTGATCGGAGACGACGGCAAGGCGATTGCCGCGGTGACGTACGACCGTAATACGGACGGCACGCCGAACTATGGTTCGGTGACGCTGGGTGACGGTACGAACCCGACGCAACTGAAGCACGTGGCGGACGCAACCGACGATACCGACGCGCTGAACCTTGGCCAGCTGAAGAGCACGGGCCTGGTGGGCGACGACGGCACGGGCAATCTGACGTCGCTGGCGGTGACGTACGGCACGAACGCAGACGGCTCGGCGAACTTCGACGAAGTGAAGCTGAAGGGCGCGGACGGCACAACGCTGTCGAACGTGAAGGCCGGCGTCGACGACAAGGACGCGGTGAACGTGAGCCAGCTGAAGGGCTCGGGCCTGATCGGCGACGATGGCAAGGCGATCGCTGCGGTGACGTACGACCGTAATGCGGACGGTTCGTCGAACCTCGGTTCGGTGACGCTGGGCGGCACGGACGGCACGACGCTCGCAAACGTGAAGGCGGGTGTTGCCGACATGGATGCAGTGAACGTGAGCCAGCTGAAGGGCTCTGGCCTGATCGGCGACGATGGCAAGGCGATTGCCGCGGTGACGTACGACCGCAATGCGGATGGCACGCCGAACTACGGTTCGGTGACGCTGGGTGACGGTACGAACCCGACGCAGTTGAAGCACGTGGCGGATGGTACGGATCGTCAAGACGCGGTGAACCTGGGTCAGTTGCAGGATTCGGGTCTGGTTGCGCCGGTTGATCCGACGAACCCGGGCGCGGGCCTGACGTCGCTGGCGGTGACGTACGGCACGAACGCAGACGGTTCGGCGAACTTCGACGAAGTGAAGCTGAAGGGTACGGACGGCACGACGCTGTCGAACGTGAAGGCCGGTGTTGCGGACAAGGACGCGGTGAACGTGAGCCAGCTGAAGGGCTCGGGCCTGATCGGAGACGACGGCAAGGCGATCGCTGCGGTGACGTACGACCGTAACGCGGACGGTTCGCCGAACTACGGTTCGGTGACGCTGGGCGGCACGGACGGCACGACGCTTGCAAACGTGAAGGCGGGTGTTGCCGACATGGATGCAGTGAACGTGAGCCAGCTGAAGGGCTCGGGCCTGATCGGAGACGACGGCAAGGCGATTGCCGCGGTGACGTACGACCGTAATACGGACGGCACGCCGAACTATGGTTCGGTGACGCTGGGTGACGGCACGAACCCGACGCAGTTGAAGCACGTGGCGGATGGTACGGATCGTCAAGACGCGGTGAACCTGGGTCAGTTGCAGGATTCGGGTCTGGTTGCGCCGGTCGATCCGACGAATCCGGGTGCGGGCCTGACGTCGCTGGCGGTGACGTACGGCACGAACGCAGACGGCTCGGCGAACTTCGACGAAGTGAAGCTGAAGGGTACGGACGGCACGACGCTGTCGAACGTGAAGGCCGGCGTCGACGACAAGGACGCGGTGAACGTGAGCCAGCTGAAGGGCTCGGGCCTGATCGGCGACGATGGCAAGGCGATTGCCGCGGTGACGTACGACCGTAATACGGACGGCACGCCGAACTATGGTTCGGTGACGCTGGGTGACGGCACGAACCCGACGCAGTTGAAGCACGTGGCGGATGGTACGGATCGTCAAGACGCGGTGAATCTGGGTCAGTTGCAGGATTCGGGTCTGGTTGCGCCGGTCGATCCGACGAACCCGGGCGCGGGCCTGACGTCGCTGGCGGTGACGTACGGCACGAACGCAGACGGTTCGGCGAACTTCGACGAAGTGAAGCTGAAGGGTACGGACGGCACGACGCTGACCAACGTGAAGGCCGGTGCGGTGAACACGGCTAGCACGGACGCGGTGAACGGCTCGCAGCTGTATGGCGTGTCGAAGAGCGTCGCGGATTCGCTGGGCGGCGGTTCGACCGTCGATGCAAGCGGCAACGTGACGGCACCGACGTACTCGCTCGTTGATCCGACGGATGCCACGGCGAAGGTCGACTACCGCAACGTCGGCGACGCGCTGGACAATCTGGACGGCCGTGTTGTGACCAACACGAAGAACATCACGGTGATCAACAACCAGCTGGCCGGTTCGGGGCTGGTGGATCCGGTGACGGGTCAATCGATCGCCGCGGTGACTTACAACCGCAACGCGGACGGCACGCCGAACTACAACGCGGTGACGCTGGGCGGTGGCAAGTCGGCCGGCCCGGTGACGCTGTCGAACGTGGCGCAAGGTGTCGCGGGCACCGATGCGGTGAACCTGGATCAGCTGAACGATGCCATCAAGGATGTGGCTGTCGGCCCGTCGACGCTGGCAGTGACGTACAGCGTGAACGATGACGGTTCGGCGAACTTCGACGAAGTGAAGCTGAAGGGCACGAACGGCACGACGCTTGCAAACGTGAAGGCCGGTGTGGCCGATACGGACGCGGTGAACGTGAGCCAGCTGAAGGGCTCGGGCCTGATCGGCGACGACGGCAAGGCCATCGCCGCGGTGACTTACAACCGCAACGCGGACGGCACGCCGAACTACAACGCGGTGACGCTGGGCGGCGGCAACTCGGCCGGCCCGGTGACGCTGTCGAACGTGGCGGATGGCGTGGATCGTCATGACGCGGTGAACCTGGGTCAGTTGCAGGATTCGGGTCTGGTTGCGCCGATTGATCCGACGAATCCGGGTGCGGGCCTGACGTCGCTGGCGGTGACGTACGGCACGAACGCAGACGGCTCGGCGAACTTCGACGAAGTGAAGCTGAAGGGCGCGAACGGCACGACGCTTGCAAACGTGAAGGCCGGTGTGGCCGACACGGATGCAGTGAACGTGAGCCAGCTGAAGGGCTCGGGCCTGATCGGCGACGACGGCAAGGCCATCGCCGCGGTGACGTACAACCGCAACGCGGACGGCACGCCGAACTACAACGCGGTGACGCTGGGCGGTGGCAAGTCGACCGGCCCGGTGACGCTGTCGAACGTGGCGGATGGTGCGGATCGTCATGACGCGGTGAACCTGGGCCAGTTGCAGGATGCGGGCCTGGTTGCGCCGGTCAATCCGACGAATCCGGGCGCGGGCCTGATGTCGCTGGCGGTGACATACGGTACGAACGCGGACGGCTCGGCGAACCTCGACGAGGTGAAGCTGAAGGGCACGGACGGCACGACGCTGACGAACGTGAAGGCCGGTGCGGTGAATACGGCCAGCACGGACGCGGTGAACGGCTCGCAGTTGTACGGCGTGTCGAAGAGCGTCGCGGATTCGCTGGGCGGAGGCTCGACCGTCGACGCCGGCGGCAACGTGACGGCGCCGACGTACTCGCTGGCCGATCCGACGGATGCCACGGCGAAGGTCGACTACCGCAACGTTGGCGACGCGTTGGACAACCTCGATGGCCGTGTCGTGAGCAACACGAAGAGCATCACGGTGATCAACAACCAGCTGGCCGGTTCGGGGCTGGTGGATCCGGTGACGGGTCAATCGATCGCCGCGGTGACGTACGACCGCAACACGGACGGCTCGCCGAACTACAACGCGGTGACGCTGGGCGGCGGCAAGTCGGCCGGCCCGGTGCAGGTGAAGAACGTGGCTGCCGGTACGGACGACACCGACGCGGTGAACGTGGCTCAGTTGAAGGACGCTGGCCTCGTCGCGCCGGTCGATCCGACGAATCCGGGTGCGGGCCTGTCGTCGCTGGCGGTGACGTACAGCACGAACGACGACGGTTCGGCGAACTTCGACGAAGTCAAGTTGAAGGGCACGGACGGCACGACGATCACGAACGTGGCGGCGGGTGCGGTGAACGCGACCAGCACGGACGCGATCAACGGTTCGCAACTGCACGGCACGGCGCAGAGCGTGGCGGACACGATCGGCGGCGGCACGACGGTCGGCGCGGACGGCACGCTCGCGAACACGGCGATCGAAGTGAACGGCCAGAAGTACTCGACCGTGGCGGAAGCCGTGCAAGCGGCGGCGGCCTACGGCGCGACCGATTCGCTCGCGGTGCGTTACGACCTGAACGGCGACGGCACGCCGAACTTCGGTTCGGTGACCCTCGGCGGGACTGGCGCGGCACCGGTGCGGCTGACGAACGTGGCGGACGGCGCAAGCCAGTACGACGCGGTGAACTTCGGGCAGTTGAGCGAGCTGAGCGACCGGTTCAGCGGCCTCGACGACCGTGTCGGCGCACTCGAGCAGAACCCCCCCGGCAGCGGCGGTGGCAGCGGCGGCGGTTCGGGCGACAGCCCGTACTTCGGCGCGACCGACCAGACCACGGGCGGCTCGTTGGCGGCGAACGCCGGCACCGGCACCGGCAACGTGGCGGCGGGCTCCGGCGCGTCGACCATCGGCACCGGCGTGAACAACGGCACGGCGATCGGCTCCGGTTCGACGGTGGCGGCAGCCGGCGGCACGGCGATCGGCGCGGGTTCGGCCGCGAAGGGCGAGAACGCGACGGCGATCGGCCAGGGTTCGAACGCGACCGGCAGCGGTTCGGTGGCGATCGGCTCGGGCTCCGTGGCGAACGAGGCGAACACCGTCTCGTTCGGCGACGGCACCGACACCGGCAACCGCCGGATCGTGAACATCGCCGACGGCGTGGGCGCGAACGACGCCGCGACGAAGGGTCAGCTCGACCGTGCGGTCGGCGGTCTGGCAGGCCAGATCAACGACGTGTCGAAGAACGCGTACTCGGGTATCGCGGCAGCCACCGCGCTGACGATGATCCCGGGCGTGGATCCGGGCAAGACGCTGTCGTTCGGTGTCGGCGGCGCGACCTACAAGGGCTATCAGGCAGTGGCGTTCGGCGGGGAAGCCCGTATCACGCAGAACCTGAAGATGAAGGCCGGCGTGGGTCTGTCGAGCGGCGGCAACACGGTTGGCGTGGGTGCGTCGTACCAGTGGTAATGCGCGGGGCGGGGCCATGCGCCCCGCCCGTGCAACGCCGTTCCGATCTTTCAAACCTTTCATACAAGCGCGTCCGCCTTCGGGCGGACGCCCATTCAAGATCATGACTTCAAAGCTTTTGCGCGTCGCGTCGATCGGCGCATTCGCGATGGTGCTCGGTGCGTGTACGACGCAATCGGGGCCGACCTACGACATTCGCGCGGTATCCATCCCGGGCAAGCCGGACAACGTGTTCCGGGTGAGCTGCGACGGCCTGCTCGGCAGCGCCAATTCGTGCGCCCGCGCGGCGGAGGAATTCTGCCGCGGGCAGGGCTTCACGCCGCTCGAGATGATCGATCGCGTCCGCAGCGGCGCGCCGATGAAGGATCCGCGCGAAATCACGTTCATGTGCGGCAAGCCGCAGCCGGTCGCGCAACCCGCGCCGGCGCCTGCACCGGCACCGCAGCCTGCGCCGCAACCGGTGCAGCAGCGCCAGGTGCTGCTGCAGGGCGACGCGAATTTCGCGACCGACAGCGCGGCGCTGACGTCGCAGGCCCGCAACGATCTCGATCGCTTCATCGCGACCAACCGCGGCGTGGAATTCGCGCGCGTCACGATCACGGGCTTCACCGATTCGACCGGCAGCGCCGCGCATAACCGCACGCTGTCGGAAGCACGGGCGCGCACCGTGGTGAACTACCTGCGTTCGAACGGCCTGCAGGCCCGCTCGTTCTCCGCCGAAGGCCTCGGCGCGGCCGACCCCGTCGCGTCCAACGCGACGGCCGACGGCCGCGCGCAGAACCGCCGCGTCGAGATCCGCCTGGACGTGAAATGACCGATTGACGTATCGCGGCGCCGGTTCGCCGGCGCCGCCAGGGCCTTCGCCGGTCACGAGCCGATGAAGGAACGGGGCGCAATCGACCGCCGCACCCCGTTGTCCCGGCAGGCATGCCAAGCCGCCCGCTCCGACCGAGCCGGCGGCTTTTTCCTTTTGCGGCGCGCCGCGCGGCGGCCGCTCCCGTCTGCTTCCTGTCTGATCGCCCCGGTTTCGTGCGAAACTAGCGCCCAATTACGATCCAGAAAGAACGGCGCGCATGCGCCGTCGCCGGCAATCGGGCGGCCGTTCGGCCCCTCGCGACAGCGGTGAATACTCGGACGACTATGGGAAGCTATCAGATACGTGTGGTATTGGCCGACGACCATCCGGCAACGCTCGTCGGCGTCCAGCATGGGCTGTCGTCGGTGCCGACGATCCGGCTCGCCGGCACGGCCGGCAATTCGACCGAGCTGATCGCGCTGCTCGATGCGGGAGCGTGTGACGTGCTGGTGTCCGACTACGCGATGCCCGGCAACGCGCACGGCGACGGCATCGCGCTGTTCTCCTACCTGCAACGCAATTACCCGGCCGTGAAGCTGGTCGTGCTGACCATGCTCGACAACGCGGCGGTGGTCGGCGCGCTGGTGCGGCTCGGCATCGCGTGCATCGTCAGCAAGTCGGATGCGATCGACCACCTGATTCCGGCCGTGCATGCGGCCGCGACGGGCGGCACCTACTATTCGCCGTCGGTCGAGAAGGTCGTGCGCACGCTGTCCGCGCATTCGAGCGCGCGGATCGTGGACCAGGCGCCGAGCCTGAGCAGCCGCGAGATCGAGGTCGTGCGGCTGTATGCGTCGGGGATGACCGTCAACGAGATCGCGGATCAGTTGAGCCGCAGCAAGAAGACGATCAGCACGCAGAAGGCGCGCGCGATGCAGAAGCTCGGCGTGGAAAAGGATATCGACCTGCTGCGCTACGCGATGGAGCACGGGATCGTCGCCGCGTCCGGCGGCGAGGGCAAGCCGGCGGAGCAGGAAGGAGAGGGGGAAGGGCGCACCGATCCGGCCTGACCGGCGGGCCGGTCAGGATCGGGTGCCGGATCGTTCGTCCGGGCGGCCGGCCATGGGCCGGCGTCGTTGTCGCGGCGTCAGCGCGGGGTGTAATCGATGGCCGGCAGCGGCGTTGCATAACCGTAGTCGGACACCAGCCCGCACGCGATCGCGTAGCGGACCAGATCGACGTCGCGCTCGATGCCCAGCTTCTGCATCGCCGAACTCTTCTGCGTGCTGATCGTCTTCTTGCTGCGGCTCAACTGCTCGGCGATGTCGTTGACCGACAGGCCCGACGCGAACAGGCGGATCACCTCAAGCTCGCGCGCGGACAGCGCCGGCGCCTTGCCGCCCGTGTTGCCGGCGGCCCGCAGGATGCGGTCCATCGACGGCGACAGGTAGCGGCCGTTCGTGTAGGCGGCGTGGATCGCCATCGTCAGGTGGCTCGTCATGTCGGACTTGCTGACCACGCATGCGATGCCGAGGTCGAGCAGCGCGCGTAGCGCCACCGCGTTCTCCATCATCGTCATCACGACGATGCGCAGATTCGGATACCGCTTCAGGATCGCGGAGAACATCGCGAGGCCGTCGCCGTATTCGGTGCCCGGCATCGCGTAGTCGGACACGAGCACGTCGCACGGATGGCTCGCGAGGGTTTCCATCAGTTCGGTCGAGTTGCTGGCGCTTGCGACCACCGAGAGCGTATTCGTCGCGGACAGTTCGTAGCGTGCGCCGATGACCACCGCCGGATGGTCGTCGGCGATCACGATGCGGATGGGGAAGTTTCCTGGCATGTCGGTTGTACCTGCATGTTGCGCCGCGCGGCGGGGGCCGTGCGGCGGAGGTCGGCACGAATGCATGCGCGTCCGGCGTGCAAAGCAGGCCGGACGCGATGTCGTCGCGCCGACGGCCGGTAGCGGCTCATTCGGAACCGCCACTGGCCGTCGGCCGAACCAGCGGGGGATCGCTCCCCCGCTGCGGGTCGACGCTCCGCGCGAGGCGGAGCCGTCCGGTCAGAACTCGTAGCCGACCTGGGCACGCACGCCTGCATCGCCCGTCGAAGTGACGGACACGGCGCCGTTCATCAGCCACTTGCCGTCGCGCGTCCGGTAGGTCGCGCCGGCCGCGAGCGCCGAGCCGCTCTTGTAGTTCGCGGCGCCGGCCGCGACGACGGTCTTGCCCGGCTGCGACGGCGTCAGGTTCGGCATCGCCATGGCCGCCGCGACCCCGGCGTACGCGTTCTTCGCGACGTCGTTGATCTGGCCTTGCATGCCGTTGATTGCCCGGTCGAGCTGACCCTTCGTCGCCGCGTCGCTGGCGTTGACGCCGTCCGCGATGTTCACGAGCCGGCGGTTGCCTTCGGCGGTGCCGTCACCGAACGAGACGGTGTTCGCCTCGGTCGCCACGGAGCCCGCGCCGATCGCCACCGAACCGCTGCCGGTCGCGCTCGAACCCTGGCCGATGGCCGTGCTGCTTTCGCCCGACGCCACCGCGCCCTGGCCGATCGCCGAGCTGTTCTCGCCCGATGCCACAGAGCCTTGGCCGATTGCCGAGCTGTTGCCGCCCGAGGCGTTCGAACCCTGGCCGACCGCCGTGCTGCCGTCGCCCGACGCGGCCGAACCCTGGCCGATGGCCGAGCTGTTCTCGCCCGAGGCTGCCGCGCCGTCGCCGACCACGAGCGAGCCTTCGCCGCCCGTGCCGGGGCCGACCAGGCCGCTGCCATCGCCACCACCATCGCCGCCGCCCGAACCGCCGCCGACTTCGAGGTCGCCGACCCGGCCGTCGAGTTCAGCGTATTTCTGCGCGAACTGCTCCTGGAGGTCGTACAGCTGGCCGCCGTTCACGGCTTCCATGCTGCCCGCCGCGATCAGGCCCGGTGCGACGTTGAGCAGCGTGGTGCCGGCCGAACCGCCGAAGGTCACGCTGGCGAGCGAGATATCGTCGTACGTCACGGCCGCGATTTCCTTGCCCGTGTAGTCGATGAGGCCGGTTGCCTTCAACTGCGCGATCGTCACCGCATCGTCGTCGTTCACGCCGTTCGCGACGCCCGACAGCGTGCGGTTGCCCGTCGTGCCGGCGAAGTTCACCGCCATGCCGTCGGTGTTCGCGCCGACGGTGAGGTGGGCGCCCGGGCCGGCTTGCTGGACGAGACCGACCGTGCCGTTGCCGATCTGGTCGGCCAGCGAGGCGATGTCGCCTTCGTTCGTCGTCACGCGACCGTCGAGGTTGGTCACCGCATCGCCGACCGAGTGAACGATGGTCGTACCGCCGCTGCCATCACCGACCGTGAAGCTCGGAGCCGAGATCGAACCGTCGGCATTGACGACGGAACCGCCGCCGATGGCCGATGCGACGCTATCGGCCACGCCATGCAGTTGCGAGCCGTTCACCGCATCGGTGCTCGACGCCGAGACCGTGCCTGCGTCGACACCGGTCAGTTTGCGAGCGCCTGCCGTGCCGGTGAAGTCGACAGCTGTGCCGTCGGTGTTCGCACCAACGGTGATGTTCGCGCCGGGGCCGGCTTGCTGGACAAGGCCAACCGTGCCGTTGCCGATCTGGTCGGCCAGCGAGGCGATGTCGCCTTCGTTCGTCGTGACGCGACCGTCGAGGTTGGTCACTGCATCGCCGACCGAGTGAACGATGGTCGTACCGCCGCTGCCGTCACCGACCGTGAAGCTCGGAGCCGAGATCGAACCGTCGGCATTGACGACGGAACTGCCGCCGATGGCCGACGCCACGCTGTCGGCGACGCCGTGCAGTTGCGAGCCGTTCACCGCGTCGGTGCTGGACGCCGAGACGGTGCCTGCATCAACGCCAGTCAGCTTGCGCGCGCCGGCCGTGCCGGTGAAGTCGACGGCCGCACCGTCGGTGTTCGCACCGACCGTGATGCTCGCGCCTGCGCCGGCTTGCTGGACGAGGCCGATCGTGCCGTTCGACAGATCGTCCAGCTTGGTATTGATCGTCGTGATGTTGCCGTCGAGTGCGCCGAGTGCGCCACCGACCGTTGTTTGCGGGCCGCCGTTGGCGAGCGCGTACGTCGGGCCGGTCACGGCGCCGGTCGACGTGTCGATCGTGGCGCCGCCGCCCAGCGCGGTTACGACCGGCTGGAGCTGGCTGAGGTTGACCGCATCCGTTGCCTGCGTGCCGGCGGCGACGTTGACGATCTGGCGTTGCTTGCTGGACGAACCGACGGAAACGGTGTCGGCGCGATCCGCGACGGAATCCATGCCGAGCGCGACCGAGCCGTCTGCCTGAGCGTTGGCCCGGAAGCCGATGCCAACCGCCGACAGGCCGCTTGCGGCCGAGCTTTGGCCGACCGCGATCGCGTTGTCGCCCGTTGCCTTGGCGCTTCCGCCCAATACCGTGGCATTGACAGCGCCGGCGGTGGCAAGACGGCCGATTGCGGTGGCATTGTTGCCCGAACTGGTCGCTCCGTTACCGAGCGCGACCGAGCCCGTGCTGTTTGCGGTTGCCGACGTCCCGATTGCAGTGCTTTGCGCGCCAGTCGCCGCCGAGTCCACGCCGAGCGAAATGACATCCTCCCCGGCTGCGTTGGCCCGGGTGCCGATCGCGACGCCGCCGCGGCCCGATGCGGTGCTGTTCGGGCCCAGTGCGATGGCGCCGGAGCCGGATGCCGACGTACCGGTGCCCAGCGCGACAGTGCCGTTGCCGGTTGCGTTGGCGTTGTCGCCCATGGCGACAGACGAGAAAGTGCCGACACCGGTACCCGAGTAGGTCGACTTGGCGCCGTTGCCGATGGCGATGTTCGTGGCACGGCCCGACGTGGCGGCATCGACGGTTCCGCCGACGACGACTCGCGGGTTGTCCGTCGCTGCGATTGCCGCGGTCATCTGATTCAGGTTGACGGCGTCGGTGCCTTGCGTGCCGGCGGCGAGGTTGGTGATCTGGCGGGTCTGCGCTGTCGATCCGACCGAGACGACATTGGTTCGATCGGCTACGCTGTTCGCACCCAATGCCACGGAGTTCCCCGCGCTGGCGATCGCCCCAAAGCCGAGGGCCGTCGCCCCCACCGCTGTCGACGCAGCCTTGGCGCCGAGCGAAGTCGCATTCGAGCGAATGGTATTGTCGCCAGTCGAGGCCACGGCGCCTGCGCCGATCGCCGTCGCGGCCGTTCCCACAGCCGAAGCGCTCGAGCCAAGCGAAACCGCGTAGTCGGAAATGGTATTCCCTGGCGCACTTCTGGTGTCGGAGCGAGCGGAATCGCCAATGGCGATATCTCGGTTCCCCGTTGCCGTTGTGCCCGGAGTCGTGATGCCGTTCACCTTGATAAAGGTATCGTCCAATGCGGCCATCGTGCCGATCGCGTCCGTACCAATCGCACTCGTGCCGATCGTGCGCGAGCCTGCCCCCGCAACCTTGCATACCCCGGCCGCATCGACCAATCCGCTTGCACCATCCTCGGTCGTACACGCATCGGCCGCGAACGCGCCGCCGATCGACGCGCTGCCCAGTGCGAGCGCCGCCACGGCCTGGCGTGCCGCGCGCGCCGAGCCCTTCGAGCGCGAGCGCGCCGTTTCGGCCACGGCCGTCCATGTGCCCGTCGCCGTGTTCCAGATGTTGCGATACGTCTTGTTCATTGACCCTACTCCTTTCAGTTCGTCAGGTTGATGAGCCCATGTTAGGGATCGGCCTCGTCCGAATCTGTCGTCCGAAACCGATTCGGGAAGCGATGTTTGTAGGGCGAGTCCTACACGCGCGCACGGGCGAACGGGGCGCCGCGACGGGTGGCCGGGGAGAGGGCACGGGGGAAGGAACGACAGCCGCCGGACGGCGGCTGTTCAGGCTTGCGGCGCCTGCGCCGCGCGGTGCCGGAGCGTGCCGCGCGGCGGGTGCCGCATGGGGGAGGTTGGGGAGAATGCGTGAGCGCCCGGCGTGCAGGCAAGCCGGACGCGATGGCGTCGCGCCGTCGGCGAAAAAAAGAAGCGGGAGATCGCTCTCCCGCTTCGGGTCGATGCTCCGTCCGGGACGGAGTCGATCGACTGGCCCGTGCCGCCGGCAGGGGCGCTGGTTTTACCAGTAGAAGCCGCCGCCCACGACACCGCCGAACTCGCCGCGGCTGCTGGTGGTTGCCCCGGCCTTGATGGTCCATTTGCCGTCGCGCGTCATGTACGACACGCCGAGCGCCGAACCGACCTCGCCACCGTAAGTGCTGCCCGCTATCGCGACAAACGTGCGGCCCGGCAGCGTCGATTGCGGCAAGCCTGCCACGGCCATCGCTGCGGCCACCCCGCCCATTGCATCCTTGCGGGCGCTGCTGACGGTATTGTTCATCTGCTGCACGTTCACGGCGTCGGTCGGTGCGGTACCGGCCGCGACGTGGGTGATCTGGCGTTCGTTCCCGGCCGAACCGACCGATACGGCATTGTCGCGATCCGCCGTCGAACCCGCGCCGAGCGCCACCGAATTGTTGCCCGAGGCGTGCGAACCCTGACCGATCGCCGTGCTGTTGTCGCCGCTCGCGTTCGAGCCCTGGCCGATGGCCGTGCCGCCGCTACCCGAGGCCACCGCGCCCTGGCCGATCGCCGAGCTGTTCTCGCCCGATGCCACAGAGCCTTGGCCGATCGCCGAGCTGTTGCCGCCCGAGGCGTTCGAACCCTGGCCGACCGCCGTGCTGCCGTCGCCCGACGCGGCCGACCCCTGGCCGATGGCCGAGCTGTTCTCGCCCGAGGCTGCCGCGCCGTCGCCGACCACGAGCGAGCCTTCGCCGCCCGTGCCGGGGCCGACGTTGCCGCCGCCGTCACCGTCGCCGCCCGAGCCGCCGCCCGAACCGCTGCCGATTTCGAGGTCGCCGACCCGGCCGTCGAGTTCAGCGTATTTCTGCGCGAACTGCTCCTGAAGGTCGTACAGCTGGCCGCCGTTCACGGCTTCCATGCTGCCCGCCGCGATCAGGCCCGGCGCGACGTTGAGCAGCGTGGTGCCGGCCGAACCGCCGAAGGTCACGCTGGCAAGCGAGATATCGTCGTACGTCACGGCCGCGATTTCCTTGCCCGTGTAGTCGATGAGGCCCGTCGCCTTCAGCTGTGCGATCGTCACCGCGTCGTCGTCTTTCACGCCGTTCGCGACGCCCGACAGCGTGCGGTTGCCCGTCGTGCCGGCGAAGTTCACCGCCATGCCGTCGGTGTTCGCACCGACGGTGAGGTTGGCGCCTGCACTGGCTTGCTGGACGAGGCCGACCGTGCCGCTGCCGATCTGGTCGGCCAGCGAGGCGATGTCGCCTTCGTTGGTCGTCACGCGACCATCGAGGTTGGTGATTGCGCCGCCGACCGACGTGACGGTGGTTGTACCGCCACTGCCGTCGCCGATCGTGAAGCTCGGAGCGGAGATCGAACCGTCCGCGTTCACGACGGAACCGCCACCGATGGCCGAGGCGACGCTTTCGGCCACGCCGTGCAATTGCGAACCGTTCACTGCATCGGTGCTCGACGCCGAGACGGTGCCTGCATCAACGCCGGTCAGCTTGCGCGCGCCGGCCGTGCCGGTGAAGTCGACCGCTGCGCCATCGGTGTTCGCACCGACCGTGATGTTCGCGCCAGCAGCCGATTGCTGGACGAGGCCAACCGTTCCGTTGCCGATCTGGTCGGCCAGCGACGCGATATCGCCTTCGTTCGTCGTCGCGCGACCGTCGAGGTTGGTGACTGCATCGCCGACGGAGCCGACCGTGGTCGAGCCGCCGTGGCCGTCGCCGATCGTGAAGCTGGGTGCGGAGATCGAGCCGTCCGCGTTCACGACGGAACCGCCACCGATGGCCGAGGCGACGCTGTCGGCCACGCCGTGCAATTGCGAACCGTTCACTGCATCGGTGCTCGACGCCGAGACGGTGCCTGCATCAACGCCGGTCAGCTTGCGCGCGCCGGCCGTACCAGTGAAGTCGACGGCTGCGCCGTCGGTGTTCGCGCCGACCGTGATGTTCGCGCCAGCAGCCGATTGCTGGACGAGGCCGACCGTGCCGTTGCCGATCTGGTCGGCCAGCGAGGCGATATCGCCTTCGTTCGTCGTCACGCGGCCGTTGAGGTTCGTGACTGCATCGCCGACGGAGCGAACCGTGGTCGAGCCGCCGCTACCGTCGCCAAGCGTGAAGCTCGGTGCGGAGATCGAACCATCAGCATTCACGACGGAGCCGCCGCCGATGGCCGATGCCACGCTGTCGGCGACGCCATGCAGTTGCGAGCCGTTCACCGCGTCGGTGCTGGACGCTGAAACGGCACCTGCATCAACGCCAGTCAGCTTGCGCGCGCCGGCCGTGCCGGTGAAGTCGACCGCTGCACCGTCGGTGTTCGCGCCGACCGTGATGTCCGCACCTGCGCCGGCTTGCTGGACAAGGCCGACCGTACCGCTGCCGATCTGATCGGCCAGCGAGGCGATGTCGCCTTCGTTGGTCGTGACGCGACCATCGAGGTTGGTCACCGCATCGCCGACCGAGTGAACGATGGTCGTACCGCCGCTGCCGTCACCGACCGTGAAGCTCGGTGCGGAGATCGAACCGTCGGCATTGACGACGGAACCGCCGCCGATGGCCGATGCGACGCTGTCTGCCACGCCGTGCAGTTGCGAGCCGTTCACCGCGTCGGTGCTCGACGCCGAGACGGCGCCTGCATCGACACCGGTCAGCTTGCGAGCGCCAGCGGTGCCGGTGAAGTCGACGGCAGTGCCGTCGGTGTTCGCACCGACCGTGATGTTCGCGCCCGGGCCGGCTTGCTGGACAAGGCCGACCGTGCCGCTGCCGATTTGATCGGCCAGCGATGCGATGTCGCCTTCGTTCGTCGTCACGCGGCCGTTGAGGTTGGTGACTGCATCGCCGACGGAACGAACCGTGGTCGAGCCGCCGCTACCGTCGCCAAGCGTGAAGGTCGGAGCGGAGATTGAACCGTCTGCATTCACGACAGAGCCGCCGCCGATGGCCGATGCCACGCTGTCGGCGACGCCGTGCAATTGCGAACCGTTCACCGCGTCGGTGCTCGACGCCGAGACGGCGCCTGCATCAACGCCGGTCAGCTTGCGAGCGCCGGCCGTACCAGTGAAGTCGACGGCTGCACCGTCGGTGCTCGCGCCGACCGTAATGTTTGCGCCAGCAGCCGATTGCTGGACGAGGCCGACCGTACCGCTGCCGATCTGGTCTGCCAGCGAGGCGATGTCGCCTTCGTTCGTCGTGACGCGACCATCGAGGTTGGTCACCGCATCGCCGACGGAGCGAATCGTGGTCGAGCCGCCGCTACCGTCGCCGAGTGTGAAGGTCGGAGCGGAGATCGAACCGTCGGTATTCACGGCGGAGCCGCCACCGATAGCCGATGCCACGCTGTCGGCGACGCCGTGCAGTTGCGAGCCGTTCACCGCGTCGGTGCTCGACGCCGAGACGGCGCCTGCATCGACACCGGTCAGCTTGCGAGCGCCGGCGGTGCCGGTGAAGTCGACGGCTGCGCCGTCGGTGTTCGCACCGACCGTGATATTCGCGCCTGCGCTGGCTTGCTGGACAAGGCCAACCGTGCCGCTGCCGATCTGGTCGGCCAGCGATGCGATGTCGCCTTCGTTCGTCGTCACGCGACCATCGAGGTTGGTGATTGCGCCGCCGACCGACGTTACGGTGGTTGTACCACCGCTGCCATCGCCGATCGTGAAGCTCGGTGAGGAAATCGAACCATCTGCATTCACGACGGAGCCGCCGCCGATAGCCGAGGCGACGCTGTCGGCGACGCCGTGCAATTGCGAACCGTTCACCGCGTCGGTGCTCGACGCCGAGACGGTCCCTGCATCGACACCGGTCAGCTTGCGAGCGCCTGCCGTGCCGGTGAAGTCGACCGCTGCGCCGTCGGTGCTTGCGCCGACCGTCAGGTCAGCGCCGGCAGCCGCTTGCTGGACGAGGCCCACCGTACCGTTCGACAGACCGTCGAGCTTGGTGTTGATCGTCGTGATGTCGCCCGTGTTGCGTGCAATGTTGCTGTTGGCGGTCGACAGGGAGTTGTCGAGTGCGTCGAGTGCGCCCTCGACCGTGGTTTGCACGCCGCCGTTGGTGAGCGTGTACGTCGGGCCGGTCACCGCACCCGTCGCCGTGTCGATCGTGGCGCCGCCGCCCAGCGCGGTCACGACCGGCTGGAGCTGGCTGACGTTGACCGCATCCGTTGCCTGCGTACCGGCGGCGACGTTGACGATCTGGCGCTTCAGCGTGGCCGAGCCGACGGAAACGGTATTGTCGGCCGCCGTCACGCTATTCGCGCCCAGCGCCACGCTGTTCGTGCCGCCCGCCGAAGTGAAAATCCCCAGGGCGACCGAGTTCGACCCGCTGGCCGTATTCGACCCGCCAAGCGCGATCGAGCCCGCGCCCGTCGTCGTGGCATACGCACCAATTGCGATCGAGCCTTGGCCGCTGGTTGCGGACCCATGGTTTGCCAGTGAATTCAAACCCAATGCGATGTCGCCGCTACCCGTGGCCTTTGCGCCACTGCCGATTGCTGCGCCATAGATGGCGCTGGCAGTCGCTCCGGCTCCCAGAGCCAAGGTATTGGTGCCCGTTGCCGATGCGCCATTGCCGATTGCCATCGCAGCCGATCCTGTCGCCACTGCGGCCGTCGCACCCGACGTGGCACCCAGAACCTCGATGTACGGGTTGTCCGCTGCAGTAATGGCCGCGTTCATCTGATCCACATTAACCGCGTCCGTGCCGTCCGTACCGGCGGCGACGTTGACGATCTTGCGCTTCAGCGAAGCCGAGCCGACGGAAACGGTATTGTCGGCCGCCGTCACGCTACCCACGCCCAGCGCTACGCTGTTCGTACCGCCCGCCGAAGTGAAAATCCCCAGGGCGACCGAGTTCGAACCGCTGGCCGTATTCGACCCGCCAAGCGCGATCGAGCCCGCGCCCGTCGTCGTTGCGTACGCACCAATTGCGATCGAGCTTTGGCCGCTGGTTGCGGACCCATGATTTGCCAGTGAATTCAAACCCAATGCGATGTCGCCGCTCCCCGTGGCCTTTGCGCCACTGCCGATTGCTGCGCCATAGATGGCGCTGGCAGTCGCTCCGGCTCCCAGAGCCAAGGTATTGGTGCCCGTTGCCGATGCGCTATTGCCGATTGCCATCGCAGCCGATCCTGTCGCTACTGCGGCCGTCGCACCCGACGTGGCCCCCAGGACCTGGATGTACGGGTTGTCCGCTGCAGTAATTGCCGCGTTCATCTGAGTCAGGTTGACGGCGTCGGTGCCTTGCGTGCCGGCGGCGACGTTGGTGATCTGGCGGGTCTGCGCTGTCGATCCGACCGAGACGACATTGGTTCGATCGGCTACGCTGTTCGCGCCCAACGCCACGGAGTTCCCCGCGCTGGCGATCGCCCCAAAGCCGAGGGCCGTCGCCCCCACCGCTGTCGACGCAGCCTTGGCGCCGAGCGAAGTCGCATTCGAGCGAATGGTATTGTCGCCAGTCGAGGCCACGGCGCCTGCGCCGATCGCCGTCGCGGCCGTTCCCACAGCCGAAGCGCTCGAGCCAAGCGCAACTGCGTAGTCGGAAATGGTATTCCCTGGCGCATTCTTGGTGTCGGAGCGAGCGGAATCGCCAATGGCGATATCTCGGTTTCCCGTTGCCGTTGTGCCCGGAGTCGTGATGCCGTTCACCTTGATAAAGGTATCGTCCAATGCGGCCGTCGTGCCGATCGCGTCCGTACCGATCGCGCTCGTGCCGATCGTGCGCGAGCCTGCCCCCGCAACCTTGCATACCCCGGCCGCATCGACCAATCCGCTCGCACCATCCTCGGTCGTACACACATCGGCCGCGAACGCGCCGCCGATCGACGCGCCGCCCAGCGCGAGCGCCACCACGGCCTGGCGCGCCGCGCGCGCCGAGCCCTTCGAGCGCGAGCGCGCCGTTTCGGCCACGGCCGTCCATGTGCCTGTCGCCGTGTTCCAGATGTTGCGATACGTCTTGTTCATTGACCCTACTCCTTTCAGTTCGTCAGGTTGATGCGCTGATGGTAGGGATAGGTCTGGTCCGAATCTGTCGTCCAAAACCTATTCGTGAAGGGCTGCGCGTAAGGCGGGTCCTACACTCGGTACGAGCGAACGCGTGAACGGGCCGCCGCGACGGGCGGCCCGGGAGAGGGCTGGGAGGAAAGGAAAAACAGCCGCCGGACGGCGGCCGTTCAGGCTTGCGGCGCCTGCGCCGCGCGGCGCCGGAGCGTGTCGCGCGCGAGGCGCTCGGTGCGGTCGACCAGCGGTTCGAGCGCGGCCGGATCGCCGGCCTGCACGAGATCCTGCATGTCGCGCACCGCATCGGCCACCGCGTGCTCGTGGATCGTCGCGAACGCGCCGCGCAGCGAATGCAGTTCCGCCCGCAGCGCGGGCACGTCGCCACGCGCGAGCGCATCGCGAATCGCCGCGAGCGAGCGGTCGAGCGTGTCGCTGAACAACCGATGCACGTCCGGCGGCAACGGGCCTTCGGCCAGATCGACGAGCGTGCTTTGCTCGGGCCGGCTGGCGGACGCCACCTTCGCGAAGCGGCGCACGGTGCGGTCGATCGTGTCGAGCAGCACCGGCTTCACGAGCACCGCGACGATGCCGGCTTCGGCGCAGCGCGCATGCTCGGCCGCGCTCGCATGCGCGGTGATCGCGATCACCGGCAAATCGGGGTAGCGGGCGCGCAGCACGCGCGCGAGCGTGTAGCCGTCCATGCCGGGCATGTTCAGGTCGGTCATCACGAGGTCGTAGCGCGTCTCGGCGCAGCGGCGCAGCGCCGACGCGCCGTCGTCGGCCGCATCGGCCGCGTAGCCGAGCGTGACGAGCTGGCTCTGCTGCAGCGTGCGGTTCACCGGATGATCGTCGACGACGAGCACGCGCGCGGCCAGCGCCGGCAGCGCCGCGCCGGCGTCCGCGTCGGCGGTCTCGGCGTCGTGGCGCGCGATCTCCGCGTCGGTCGCCGCGCGCAGCGGCAGCGTGACGACGAACGTGCTGCCTTCGCCGGGCGCGCTCTTCACGTCGATCGCGCCGTGCATCATCTGCGTGAGGTGCTGGGTCAGCGCGAGCCCGAGCCCCGTGCCGCCGTAGCGGCGCGTGATCGACGTATCGGCCTGCGTAAACGGCCGGAACAGCGCCGCGCGCTGCGCGTCGGTCATGCCGATGCCCGTGTCGCTCACGCCGATCACGACCGGCGACGCCGGGTCCGCATCGTCGCGCAGATAGACTTCGAGCGTGACGTCGCCGCGGTCGGTGAACTTGATCGCGTTGCCGACGAGGTTCGCGGCGATCTGCCGGATCCGCACCGGATCGCCGACGTAGCGCGACGCGAGCGCATCGTCGACGATGACGTCGTACTGCAGCCCCTTCGCCGTCGCGAGCGGCTCGAACATCGCGCCGGTCTGCTCGATCGCTTCCGCGAGATCGAACGGGATCGCCTCGATCGTCATTTGGCCGGCCTCGATCTTCGACAGGTCGAGGATGTCGCTGATCAGGTTCAGCAGCACCGACGACGCGCCCTCGACCGTCTGCAGCCGCTCGCGCTGCGTGTCGGCGAGCGGCTCGCGGCCGATCAGCTCGAGGTTGCCGAGGATCGCGTTGAGCGGCGTGCGGATTTCATGGCTCATCGTCGCGAGGAACGCCGATTTCGCGTCGTTCGCGGCGTCGGCGGCGCGCAGCGCCTCGTCGAGCTTGCGCTCGATGTTCTTCTGCGACGTGATGTCGGAGAAGTTGCACAGCACGACGTCCGCGTCGCGGTAGCGGGTGCGCACGAGATTGACGAGCAGGTCGACGGTTTCGCCGCCGCCGGCCGGCAGCGTGACGTGCAGGTCGGATTGCCACGCGCTCGCGCCGGGCGACGTGTCGAAGCGCGCCAGCAGCCGCGCCGCGAGCGACGGCGCGGCGGCGATGCGTGCGTCGTACGCGCGCATCGTGTCGTTCTGCAGCAGCACGGTGCCGTCGGCGAGCGACAGCAGCGCGATGCCGGACGGCGCGGCTTCGACGATCGTCCGGTTCAGGTTCTCGCTTTCGACCACGCGGCGCGTGCGCGCATCGTCGGGCTTCAGCACGCGGCGGTCGAACAGCACCAGCAGCCCCCACACGAGCGCGAGCGCGGCCAGCATCACCGCGACGTACCAGCCGGCCTGCAGGCCGATCGCGGCGGCGAGCGAGCGCAGCGTGAACGCCTGCACGACCGTCCAGTCGGTATCGGGGATCGGCTGGCTCAGCGCGAACAGGCCGCCGCCGTAGGCGGTGCGCGGGCCGTTGCCGGTCGCCGCGCGGGTGCGCGCGGCTAGGCGCTTCAGCGTGGCGAGCGTGGCCGCGTCGCTCACGGCCGCGCCGGTGCGCAGCAGCGTGTTGCCCTGCGCATCGGCGATGATCGCGCCGTTGGTCGCGTACTCGGTGGTCAGGCGCGTGCGCAGCACGTCGACGGGCAGCGTCGACACGAGCACCTCGAACGGCCGGCCGCCGGCATACGCGGCGCCGACGAGCCGGAACACGTCGCGCCGCTGCACCGGATCGTAAGCGGGTGCGTGCCAGATGAACCGGCCGGCTGCGGGCGGTTCGAGGCCGGCCGCGACCTGCGCGAGCAACGCCGACGCGCCGGCCGCGCCCGCCGCCGGCGAACCCGCGGCGGGAGCCGGGATCACCAGCGCGAAGCGGCGATCGGGGCGGTACACGTAGCCCGCGACCGCGCGCTCGGTATCGTGGTTCGCGAGATAGGCGCCGACGCGATAGGTCAGGTCGCTCGCCATCGCGAGATCGCGCTCGTACGACGCTGCCGGCGTGGCCGGCGACAGGTCGGCGAGCACCAGCATCGACGGGATGCGCTCGCCGCCTTTCAGTTCGAGCCGGCCGTGCCCGGCGTCGAGGTCGGCGACCAGCGCGGGGTCGGTCACGCGCGTGGCGTGGAACGCCTCGTCGTGCGTGACGAGCGAAACCATGCCCGTCATGCGCAGCTTGAATTCGAACTGGACGAGGAAGTGACGCACGGCGAACGCCGTGTAGCGCTCGTGGATGGTTTCCTTCGCGACCGCATACAGCATCAGGCCGCTGGCGAGCAGGATCGCGATCGTCACGGCGATGCCGCCGCCGTAGAGCAGCGCGCGCTGCCGGCGGCCGACCGGCGGGCGGGAAGGGGCCGCGGCGCGGGCGGCCGGGCGCGGGCGATCGGGTGCGGCGCGGTGGTCCATCGGGAGCGGGGAGTCGGCCAGGGTTCCGCCATGATAATGGAGTCGGACCCGTTCCCATACTGCATGGCGGCAGCGTGGGCCCGCGCTTGCACGGCCGGGCGTTCAGGGCATGCCGTCGAGGTCGTGCAGGGTGCCGGTCTCGTCGGTTTCGTCAGCCTCGTCGGTCCCGCCGGTGTCGCCCGGTTCGCACATCACGAGCCGATAGCCGACCCCGTACATCGTCATCAGCCGCACGCCGTGCCGGCCGTCGAGTTCGAGCCGGTCGCGCAGGGCGGCGACGTGCGTATCGACGCGGCGGCTCGCCGTCGCGACGAGCGAGCCCCACACGAGCTGGCTCAGGTGCGCGCGCCCGAGCGCGCGGCCCATGTTCAGGAAGAACGCGGTCGTGATCTGGAAGTGCTTCTCGGTCAGCACGTGCTCGCGACCGCCGACGCGGATCGTGCGTTCGGCCGCATCGAACTCGAAGCGGCCGACCCGCCAGTGCCGATGATGCGTGGTCCGGTGGTGCGCCCATCGGAGCCAGGTCGACACGCTCGCGACGAGCAGCTCGGGCGGCGACGAGTAGGGCAGGTGCTCGTTGGCGCCCGCCGCGAAGCAGACGGCGCGCGCCGTTTTGTCGTCGCGCTGGCTGATCGACAGGATCGGCGCGGTATCGGAAAAGCGCGCGCGCAGCGTGCGGATCGCTTCGAGCGTGCGGAAGCAGGCCGATTCGCACTGCACGACGAACAGGTCGAACGGCCGCGCGTCGCAGGCGGACAGCAGCTCGGGCAGGTATTCGAAGCGGGTGGGGCGGTAGCCGGATTTCCTGAGGATGTCGTCGATGCGCAGGCGGTCGTAGCCGTATCCGGCGCGGCGCAGGCGATCGTCGAACGCGTGGCGGCTCGGGTGGTCGATCGTCAGAATTGCGATGGCGAGCGGAGATGCGTCGGTCACGATGCAACGGCTTCGGAAAAAAGATCCCGCCGGGGGCGGCGGGACAAATATCGACTATGGAAACCCCGGCCGCCCGCATCCAGGCAGCGAGCGGCAGGTGAGGCCATTGTGGGGTGTTCGGCATCGCAAGAACATCGGTCCAGTCCGAATGTGCGCGGGTTTTCTGCAGGTTTTTTCCGGAAAGCGCGGGCGGTGCCGCGATTTAGGACGGGGCCGACTGTTGCCGTCGGTGTTATCGGACCATGGGTAGTGGCGTCGTGCCGACAATGTGACGGAACCCGCGTGGCGCGGCGGCATTTTCATGTCGTTGCGCATACAACCTTGCAGCCGATGCGTGCGCCATGTGCGATGTGTGGTGCGCCGGCCGCGCATCCCTTGCGTTTTGCCTGCCGTCCGTTTCCGCCAACGACAATGAAACCTTCTCTCCGCGCCGCCGTGCTGTTCGCCTGGCTCGCACTCAGCCTGGCCGGCACGGCGTTCGTCACGTCGCGCTTCGTCGCCGACGCGCACGACCGCTTCTTCCAGAACTCGAGCATCGTGATTCGCCTGCTCGCGCAGAAAGCCGCGCAGCACGAAGCGATTCTCGCGACGCTCGGCGCCACCGCGTTGTCCGCGCCGCCGTCGAACATGCTCGACAGCCTGCGCGAGCGCATGCCGCAGCTCGACGCGCTCGCGCACCGGCAGCGCGGCGGCGGATGGCTCGGCACGGGCGGGCGGTGGCCCGCCGGCGTGCCCTCGCGCAGCGGCGCCGCGCCGTTCGCGCTGACGTTCGACGCGGACGGCGGCTACTGGCTCGTCGCCGATACGGGATGGGCGGTGCTGATCGATCCGCGCCGGTTGCTGCCGCCGGGCGACTGGCCCGATGCGCTGTCGTCGGCGACGCTGCAGCTGCGCGATCGCACCTTCGGCCTGCTGCGGCGCGACGCGCCCGCGACGCCGTTCGGCTGGACGATGCATCTGGAGAAGCGCCTGCCTGCGCAGCCGCAGGCGTTCGTGCTGAAGACCACGCGCACGCTGACCGTGGCCGACCTGCCGTGGCTGCCGATCGCGCTGTGGAACGCGGTGGCCGCGCTGCTCGTCGCGGGCGCACTCGGCGGGTGGCGCTTGCGGGAAGCGCGGCGGCGCGAGCACGCGCGCGAGCGGATCGACCGCTTCGGCCGCCTTGACACGCTCGGCGAGATGGCGGCCGGGATCGCGCACGAGCTGAACCAGCCGCTGACCGCGATCGTCGCGCATACGCGCGCCGCCGAACGCATGCTCGACCTGCCGGCCGAACGCGACGGCGTGCGGCGCGCGCTGCAGTCGAGCGTCGCGCAGGCCAAGCGCGCGGCGGCGATCCTCGACCGGCTGCGCGGTGCGATGACGTCCGCCGGTGGCGGACGCGCCCACGCGCTCGATCCCGATGCGGTGATGGAGGCCGTGCTGTTCCTGCATCGCGACGAACTCGCGCGCGAAGGCATCGCGCTGCAGTGGCACAACGCGGCGCCGCGCGCCGCGCCGGTGGCCGAGCCGGTCGCGGTCGAACAGATCCTGTACAACCTGATCCGCAATGCGCGCGACGCACTGGCCGGCATGCCGTTCGGCGAGATCCGCATCAGCGGCGGCCGCGCGGGCCGGCACTATCGCTTCAGCGTCGTCGACAACGGCCCTGGCGTACCGGACGACGCGCTGCCGCGCCTGTTCGAGCCGTTCTTCACGACGCGCGACAACGGGCTCGGCCTCGGGCTGCCGCTGTGCGACACGCTCGCGCAGCGGCAGGACGGCACGCTGATGATCCGCAACCGGCCGTCGGGCGGCGTCGAGGCGACGCTGCTGCTGCCGCTGGCGGAGGGGGCGGGCGCATGAACGGGATGAACGCGATGCCGCACGACATGCCGATCGTCGCGATCGTCGACGACGACGAACCCGTGCGCGACGGTCTCGCGCTGCTGCTGCGCACGGTCGGGCTGCCGACGCGTTGTTATGCGGACGCCCAGGCGTTTCTCGCCGACGCCGACGATCGCGCGCTCGGCTGCGTGCTGCTCGACCTGCGCATGCCGGGCATGAGCGGCCTCGACGCGCTCGACCGGTTGAGCGCGCGGCGCGCACTGCCGGTGATCGTGCTGACGGGCCACGGCAACGTCGATGCATGCCGGCGGGCGTTCAAGCGCGGCGCGAGCGACTTCCTGCGCAAGCCCGTCGACGACGACGAACTGATCGACGCCGTGCAGCAGGCGATCCGCCAGCACGAGAACCGGCGCGACGGCGACGGCGCGGAACAGGTGCGCGCGGCGCGGGTCGCGACGCTGAGCATGCGCGAGCGGGAGGTGCTCGACGGCATCGTGCGCGGCCGCAGCAACAAGGAAATCGCACGTGTGCTCGGATTGTCGCCGCGCACGGTGGAGACGTATCGCGCGAACGTGTTCGACAAGCTGCACGCGGCGTCGCTCGTCGAACTCGTGCGCGACTATGCGGCGTTCGCGGCTGCGTCGCCTCCGTAGCGCTACGGAGGCGCAACCCGTAGGCGAACGGGTTCTGCGAATGCGGTGCACTCCTTACGATGAGGCTTTCCACGAATCATCGAGAAGGACGCATGTTCATGATCAAGCAATTCGCCCTGCCGTCGTCGCTCGCATTGCTGTTTTCGGGCGCCGCATTGGCCGACACGATCGCACCGGAAACGAAAAAGCAGGCCTTGAGCGACGCGGGCTACTACGCCACCGCGCGCGTGGTCGGCGCGTTCGACAACGCGACCAACATGGAGCTGACGAGCCCGCGCGTGACGAATCGCGTCGGCGGCCCCGACGGCAATTCGAGCGTGACGGGTGCGGTGGCGCTCGGCTACCAGTTCGGCAACGGCTGGCGCGCGGAAGGCGAATACACGTTCAAGCGCACCGACAACTTCGTCAGCTACTGGGCGCCGTTCGACGCGAACGCGAACGAGTTCCACGTGTCGGCGCAGCGCCTGATGCTGAACGGCTACAAGGATTTCGATCTTGGCCGCGGTTTCTCGGTGTACGGCACGCTCGGCGTCGGCGTGGCGATCGTGTCGGCCGACGGCTGGCAGACCAACGACACGCGCCGCTTCGCGTCGCGCACGCAGACCAACCTCGCGTATTCGGCCGGCGCGGGCGTCAGCTATGCGATCAACAAGCGCTTCTCGATCGATGTCGGGTATCGCTATGTCGACATGGGCAACGTCGAGACCGGCTACAACACGTTTGCGAACCGCGTGCTCGCGCGCGACGAGCAACTGAAGTCGAAGCTGTCGTCGAACGAGGTGTTCATCGGCCTGCGCGGCCGGTTCTGAACGCTGCCTGATCGGCCCAATGCGTACGGGCCGGCAGGCTCGCCGGGCGTTCACGATGAATGACGGGATCGATGTGCGTCGCGGCCGGTTGGGGTGCGCGCATCCGGCGCGGCCGTTCGCCCGCCGGTAGGACCAGGCTGACCGTATCGACACGCCGATCCGGCCTGGTCCGATTTACGGCGCGCGGCGCGAACGGCGATACTCGCCATCATCGAGTCACTCTACGGGAGCGCGGGTCGTCACGGCGGACGTCGTGCAGTGCCGCGTCAATATCATCATGGGCATGCAGGACATCACCGGCGTTTTTGCGCTACCGCTCGCGCATCCATATTCCGACGTGCCGCCGCCGTATGGCCGGCGGCGCACGCCGTTCGTCGCGAGCCGGCGGCCCCGGCCGAGCGTGTTCGATCTGCGCGTGACGCGCGAGCCGTTCGAGGCGCCGCGCATCGCGGCAGTCCGGGCGGCGGATTTCGGCACCGAGAATCGCGCGTGGGCGGCGTCGCACGGCCGGCGCCGGTTGCGGCCGACGCTGATGACGCTGCTCGTCGGCCTCGTGTTCGGCTCCGTATGCGTCGCGGCGACGCACATCATCGACATCCGCAAGCGTGCGCCGTCGCCGGACACGTTCTACGAGGCAGCGATCTCGGTGACGCCGGAGGCGGGCATCGCGGCGCCGGTTGCCGCCGTCGTTGCGCCGGAAAGCATGCAGCCGGTGGCGAATCGGCAGGAATCGTTCGCGATGCAGACGGATAGCCCGGCAGCGAAGAACCCGCAGGAGATCGTCACGACCGTCGCGCCCGCCGCCGCACCGACGCCTGCGACCGCACCGAGCCGCAAGCACGCCCGCATCGCCCCGGCTCGCCCGCCGGCGACGTCAACCGCATCGGTTGCGCCGGCCGCCGCGAGTGCCGCCGCGCCGAAGGTGCGTGCGGCGCGCCACGACGACGCGGCGCTTGCCGCGGCATCGTCGTCCGGCTCGGCCGCGGCGGTCGGCATGACCGCCGCCGAGTTCACGCGCTGGCTGGCCGCGACGCGCGAACCCGCGCGCCAGGCCGCGCAGCTCGCGCGCCCGGCCGACACGGGCGTGGCGTTCACCGACCATCCGCGCCTGATCGAGCCCTGAGTTCCGGGCGTCACGCGAACGTCGCGTTGACCCGGGTGCGTCGGTGCTCGGTGTCCAGGCGGGGAGGTAGGTCGAGGTGATGGATCTGATCGAAGCGCGCTAGCGCGAACCGGGGACGCTGCGCGTCGTCGTCGACGGCGCCGCCGGGCAATCCGGGCGGCGCCGTTGTTTTTTCGAGGGCCAGTCGGAACCGTGCGCGCGCTTGATGAAAGTCAACGCTGCGGATTCCGAAGCTTCGAAGATGAAGGTATGGCTTCGTTCGCCGCATTCGACGGTTTCGTGCGGCAGGCGGCGCGGGCAGGTGCAGGGCCCGACCTGCTGCCCCGCAGGCCGCCGCGGTATCCGGCGCGCGATGCCGGGCACCGTGGCCGTCCGGTTGCCGCGTGTGGCTGACGGTACGGTGCCGATGATTGCCACCGTCCGGGCTACCGATCGGCCTGCGGCTGTTGCCCGGGCAGATCGCCGATGTCTGCATGGTCTCCGACTGAACGAGCCGGCGTTGGTGGGGCCCCGCTGCGCTCCCGGCCGGCTGGCCGGCACCGGTTTCACGAGACCCGCGCCGGTTGGCGGACAGCGTGCGGCGATGTCCGTCGCTTGACGCACATCAACGAGGCCGGGCCGTCGCCCCGGAAGATGGATGCACGGAATCGGGTATGGCGAGCGCCCCACACTGATGAACCGGTTCTCGCCGCCGATCGGCGCGATCAACAGGAGCGGAACATGGGAATCGGGATGCAGATCGCTTATTTCGGCTTCGCCGGGTCGGCTCAGCTGGAGGCGGAAGCGAGCATCCAGCTGATGCGTCTCGAGCCGTTCAGTCCGCGACTGGCCGGCTGCCATCTCGCGATCGAGGCCATGGGCGCGTCGACCCGCCAGCCGACGTATGACGTGCGACTCGATCTGATCACGCGCAAGGGGGAATTTCGTCCCGTTCCGCATATGACGGGCATGGATCCCATGGACGCGCTGAAGCGGGCATTCGACATCGCCGAGCGGCAACTTGCCGGGATCGCCGCTGCTGAAATCCACGAGAACCCGAGCTGACACGTCCCGCGCATCGGACACCATTCGCCGTGGCTCGACGCATCGGCCCACCGGCCCACCGCGGTTCGCCAGGCGCGAGTCGATCCGCCGCGGCGATGGAGGCGGCGCAGTCGGCGCCGGTGGTCCGGCTAATCTTCCTCGTCGCCCGTGAATATCTCGTGCTCCGGCGTCTCGGCCGTATCGTCGACACACTGCACCCGCCATGCGCCAGGCACTGGCGCCTGCCGGGCATCGCGCAGCCAACGCGCGATGCCGGCCTGGCCTTCGAACGGCCCGGACGGTGCGTCGAGATCGAAATCGTCGAGCCAGCACAGCGCGCCGGCGTCGTCGGGACCGGCCATCAGCGTGGCGCTGCCTTCGCGGACGAGCGTCCCCCAGGCGGGCAGGTCCATCCCCGCATGACCTTCGCGCGACCAGCGACGCATGGCCGTGTCGATCCAGAGAATGGCATAGGCCGAAGGGTTGTCGCAGGCGAAAGTATCGAGATGCAGGGTGATTCGCACGATGGGCTCCGAATCGACGAAGGAGGGCGGCCGCCGTCACCGGCGGCCGACGCTTTTATTGGCTCATGACCCAGCGAATCAGCGTATGCGCGTCCTCGGAAGACAGCGGGCCGCCACGCTCGGCGGGCAGCGGCATCGCGGTGTCGCCCCAGTGCGCGCGGCCGCCGAGTTTCGGCTTGGCCGCACCTGGGCCGGACGCCGTTCCGCCCGCGCGCCACGCGAGGGCGAGCAGGTATCCCGGCATGCGTGTCATTGGAGCGGTCGTCATCGCGCGGTGCGTTCGGCAAGTCGTCCGACCCAGTCTATGCGCGGCCCCGCGCAGGCGATTGATGCAAGTCAAACGCCGGAACGCGCTCCCCCGGCGATCTGGAATCCGGTCACTTGCGCCTGGCCGTCGCGATGCATGACGATCGTCTTGAACGAGCCGGTGCGGGCCGAGCAGAGACTCTGGAACGGATCGTGCGCACGATACAGCGACTCGCCCCGCTTGACCGAGCGGCTCACCGCATCGGGTTCCGGCTGCCCGGCGTCGCCTGCCAGCGCCAGTCGCGGATTTCCGGCAGGTCGTCGCCGTACCGGTCCACATGGCGTCGATGCTCGACCAGCCTGTCGCGCAGGTACTGCCTGAAATGCTGCGCACCCGCCTGCACCTGTTCGCCCACGTGATCGAGCACGGCCTCGCACAGATGGAAGCGGTCGACCCGGTTGAGGACCGTCATGTCGAACGGCGTCGTGGTCGTCCCTTCCTCGATGAAACCGTGCACGTGGAAATTCGCGTGATTCGCGCGGCGATAGGTCAGCCGGTGAATCAGGGCGGGGTAGCTGTGATGCGCGAAGATCACCGGCCGGTTCGTCGTGAACATCGCGTCGAAATCCGCGTCGCTCAACCCGTGCGGATGGACGTCGGCAGGCTCCAGCGTCATCAGGTCGACGACGTTGACGACCCGGACGCGCAACCCCGGCAGATGGGTGCGCAGCAGGTCGACGGCGGCGAGCGTCTCGAGCGTCGGCACGTCGCCCGCGCAAGCCATCACGACATCCGGCTCGCCGTCGCCGTCGTTTCCTGCCCACTCCCAGATGCCCGCGCCGGCGCTGCAATGCCGGATCGCGGCATCCAGGTCGAGCCATTGCGGCGCCGGCTGCTTGCCGGCGACGATCACGTTGATCCGGTTCCAGGTGCGCAGCGCGTGATCGGTGACGACCAGCAGCGTGTTCGCGTCCGGCGGCAGGTAGACGCGCACCGTGTCGGCCTTCTTGTTGACCGCGAAATCGATGAAACCCGGATCCTGGTGGCTGAAGCCGTTGTGGTCCTGCCGCCAGACGTGCGAGGTCAGCAGGTAGTTGAGCGACGGCAGCGGCCGCCGCCAGCGGATTTCCCGGCACGCCTTCAACCATTTCGCATGCTGGTTGAACATCGAATCCACGATATGGATGAACGCTTCGTAGCACGACATCAGCCCGTGCCGCCCGGTCAGCAGATAGCCTTCGAGCCAGCCTTGGCAGGTATGCTCGCTGAGCATCTCCATGACCCGGCCGTCGGGCGCGAGCTGGACGTCGTCGGGATCGGTCGCGGCCATCCAGGTGCGCGCGGTGACGTCGAACAGCGCCGACAAGCGGTTGGATTCCGTTTCGTCCGGGCCGAACACGCGAAACGTCCGGTCGGCCAGATTCGCGGACATCACGTCGCGCAGGAAGCCGCCCATCACGCGCGTGGCCTGTGCGTCGACCTGCCCGGGCGCGGGCACCGCCACCGCGTGGCGAGTGAAATCGGGCATCCGCAACTCGCGCGCCTCGCCGCCGCCGTTCGCCACCGGATTCGCGCTCATCCTGCGCGATCCGGCCGGCGCCAGCGACCGGATCGCGTCGCACGGACGCCCGTCCGCGTCGAACAGTTCGTCGGGGCGATAGCTGCTCAGCCAGTCTTCCAGCAATTGCAGGTGCCCCGGTTGCTTCAGGTCGGCGATCGGCACCTGGTGCGAGCGGAAGCTGCCCTCCGTTTTCAGGCCGTCGACGCGCTTCGGGCCGGTCCAGCCCTTGGGTGTGCGCAGCACGATCATCGGCCAGCGGGGGCGGGCGAGGTTGCCTGCGCTGCGCGCCCGCGCCTGGATGCCGCGAATGTCGTCCAGCGCGTCGTCGAGCGCGGCCGCCATGCGCTGGTGCGTGGCCATCGGCTCGTCGCCCGAGACGAACAGCGGCCGATAGCCATAGCCGGTCAGCAGGCTCTCCAGTTCGTCCTGCCCGATGCGGCTGAGGATCGACGGACTGGCGATCTTGTAGCCGTTCAGATGCAGGATGGGCAGCACTGCGCCGTCCGAGGCCGGATCGAGGAACTTGTTCGAATGCCAGGCGGTGGCGAGCGGCCCGGTTTCCGCCTCGCCGTCGCCCACGACGCAGGCGACGATCAGCCCGGGGTGATCGAAGGCCGCGCCGAACGCATGCGACAGCGAGTAGCCGAGTTCGCCGCCTTCGTGAATGGAGCCCGGCGTCTGCGGCGCGACGTGGCTCGGCACGCCGCCGGGGAAGCTGAACTGGCGGAACAGCGCGGCCATGCCCTCGGCGTTTTGCGGCACGTTCGGATAGGTGTCGCTGTACACCCCTTCGAGCCAGGCGTTGGCGAGCACGCCGGGGCCGCCGTGGCCCGGGCCGGCGATGAACAGCACGTCGAGATCGCGCGCGTTGATCGCGCGGTTCAGATGGACGTAGATGAAGTTCAGCCCCGGCGTCGTGCCCCAATGGCCGAGCAGGCGAGGCTTGACGTGCGCGATCTGCAGCGGCTCGCGAAGGAGCGGATTGTCGAGCAGGTAGATCTGCCCGACCGACAGATAGTTGGCGGCCCGCCACCACGCGTTCATGCGATGCAGCAGCGTGTCGGAAAGCGGGGCGGGGGAGGTTGGGTCGGCTTGGGTCATGCCATGCTCCTGCAAGTGACGCGCCGCGTGACGGACACTCGACACGTGGCGAATCGCCCGGTTTTCACCGTGCGATGCGATAACGACGAGACCGGCGCTTTGTCACGCGCCGGCGTCGATGGGCGGCGTCCGATCATGCATCCGCCGCGCGACAGTCGGATCGCGTCAGACGGACTCCGCGTGCGGCAGGGCCCGTCGTTCGGATGTCTGCATGAAGCGCCACGGCGCACATCGTTCCGGGTGGCAACATCGTCGGTCGCGGCAGCGTCCGGGCCGTTGACATGGGTCAAGCATGCTCCGGGCGGGATCGGGAGGTCGACAGCACAACCCGCCAACCACGATCCGCCCGCGCTCAGGCATCGTGCAGCGTCGTGAATGCTCGATACAGCACCCGTGGGTCGTGCTGTCCCTTGTAGACCGGGGGCGGCCGCCGGTCGAGATCGAGCAGTGCCGCGACGGCCGTCTGCGCGCTGCGGATCGAGTATTCGACGGTAAACACGACGTCGTCCGGCAACTCGCAGAACTGCCCCACGAAAGCAAGATTGGCCGTGCCTTCCGGCGTCACCTGCGGCCGGTCGCCGTCCTGGCGCGCCAGGAACTGGCTCGTGATGAACGGCATCATGCACGGGATGCAGGTGAGCCTGGCGAGGAGGTCGTCAGCCTGCTCGGCGAGTCGCAGATGTCCGAGCAATTCGGTCATGATCTCGCGCCCCGTGCAGGCCGCCATCGGCTTCTCGACGAAGTTGCCGGGCGCGTCGACGAACAGCCCGTATCCCCACAACACGCTGACGTCCTCGGGCTGGCCGAGGAAATGCGGCTGATGCGGCACGACGATCGACATCAGCCAGTTCGACTCCGCGAAGGTGATCAGGCCGCCTTCGCCGGGCACATTGCCGGTCAGGTCGCGAATCCGCTGGAGCAGGACGGGTTCGCGCAGCGTGGCGGTGAACGACAGCCATTTGGATTCGTCGATGTGATCGGCGAACGCGGCCGGGCGTCCGAATGCCGGCCGTCCCGCGGCGATCTTCTCCCACAGCGCCCATGCGCCGGCGTCGGCCCGGCCGTTGAGCGTCGCGGGGCGGTCCATGCCGCCGAGGCTCGATCCTTCCGTCATGGAGCCCAGCGTGACGATCGCGCAATCGCCTTCGCGCACCGCGATTCGGCGGGTGACGCCGTCACGCTCGCAGACGATTTCCTCGACGCGGGTGTCGCCCTCGGTGCGGCTCAACACGAGATCGGTCACGCGGGTATTCGACTCGAACCGCACGCCGCGCTCGTCGAGCCATTTCTCGAGCGGCCTCACCAGCGAGTCGTACTGGTTGTAGACCGTGCGCATGATGCCCTGGAGCTGGTTGAATCCGGACACCATGTGCGCGAACCGGAGCAGATAGCGCCTGAATTCGACCGCGCTGTGCCAGGGCTGGAACGCGAAGGTCGTGCACCACATCAGCCAGAAATTCGTCGTGAAGAAACCGGCGTTGAAGTGATCCGAGATCCGGCTGTCTCCGAGCATGCTTTCCGGCTCGATCGACAGGCGTTCCAGCGCGACGATGTGCGCTTCGTCGAGCCCGAAGGGCGGCTTGTTCACCCGTCGGCCGTCGCGCACCAGGCGCGACTTCGACGCGGTCCGCATGGTCTCGTTCCAGTCGAGGATTTCTCGGGTGACGGAACATCGCTTGTCGAGCGTCGGGATCGATGAAAACAGATCGTAGGTGCAGAGGTATTTGCTTTCGAGCATGCGGCCGCCCCGGATCACGTAGCCTTCCTCGGCCGAACCCGCGCCGTCCAGGCTGCCGCCCAGGCGATCGAGCGCTTCGATGATCGTGATATTGCAGCCGCGTATGTCGCCGTCCCGGATCAGAAAGGCTGCCGCCGCCAGCGATGCGATGCCGCCGCCCACCAGATAGAACCGGCTGTTGTCCCGATCGATGCCGGCCGCGCGTCGGCGGGCGGCTCGATCCGAATCCCGTGTGCTGCGTTGCATGGAAATGCCCCTGTTCAGATTGGGTGAAACCGCTGTCGACGCCCGGGGACGCCGGATCGCGCTGCCGTCATTGGCGAGCGCTCTGGCCACGATATCCGCGTTCCGGGCACGCCGATTGAGATGCGTCAATCGATCCGGATGCGGCAGGCCATGCCGGTGCGTATCGCGCGCGGCTTGACGCAACTCAAGCAGATCCGCGGCTTCGTGCACTGCCATTCGGGTGCGCGCGAGGCCCTGTTGAGCGGGTGCGGCGCCGGATGGGCTTGATGTGCATCAAGGTGCCCGGCGACCCGAGGGGCGAGATTGATTACGGGGACGGCCACGACGAAGCGCGGTCGCCACGAATGCGATCCGAGGAGAATCGATCATGGGAAGCGACTTTCGACAGGGGGCGCGAGCAGAAGAGTCGCAGCGCGTATCGGGCGGCGACGACGTGGGCCTTCGGCAGTATGTGCGGCGCATCTACAACTATATGGCCGGGGGCCTGGCGCTGACGGGCGCCATTGCGTACCTCGGCGCGTCAACCGGGTTTTACCGGTCGATCGTCGGAACGCCCCTCTTCTGGGTGGTGCTGCTCGCACCGCTGGCGCTGGTCATGTTGCTGAGCTTGCGCATCGAGCACATCGGCTTCGGCGCGGCGCAGATCGGTTTCTGGACCTACGCCGCGCTGGTCGGGCTCTCGCTTTCCGGTATCTTCCTCGTGTATACGGGCGAAAGCATTGCGCGCGTGTTCTTCATCAGCGCGGCCACGTTCGGCGCAACGAGCCTCTATGGCTACTCGACACGGGCCGATCTCTCGCGCTTCGGCTCCTTTCTGTTCATGGGGCTGATCGGCATCATCATCGCGGGGCTCGTGAATCTCTTCCTGGTTTCGTCGGCGCTGCAGTTCGTCGTTTCCGTGATCGGCGTGCTCGTGTTCACGGGGCTCACCGCGTACGACACGCAACGCATCAAGCGTATCTACATCGCGGGCGAAGCGGGCGAGATCGCCGGCAAGAAGGCGATCATGGGCGCGCTTGCGCTTTATCTCGACTTTCTCAACCTGTTCCTGATGCTGATGCGGCTCTTCGGCAGTCGCCGCAGCTAGGCGAGCGCCGGGGGGCGGGACGGGGAGCCCCGTGCGGCGAGCCCCGGCGGGATCTTCGCTGGAGCAGACAGGGGCCGAGCCGTGATGAACCTGGCCGATCTTGGGGAACGGCCTCGGTTGCGTGATATCGGCGACGACGATAGCCAGCCTCGCTGCGCTGGCCAATGCTTCGCGAGCACGCTCGTGTTTGTTTTCGCTGCACCCGATGACGATGACGCTTGCACCGGCATCGAGACAGCGTTGTGCCAGTGCGAGCCCCATCCCTGAGCTGCCACCGAAGATCATTGTTCCGGAGTGTGCGATTTTCATCGATTCCCATTTTTCACGGCGGTTTGGCCCGTGAATTATCAGGTAAACGATGCGGAACAAAAACTATGGATTCCTGTATTTCACTGCTGGGGCATCTGGGACATATCGACGAAAATCACTTCCCAGATATGGCCATCGGGGTCTTCGAAGCTGCGGCCGTACATGAAGCCGAGATCTTGCTTGGCATTGACGTCCGCCGTGCCGCCGTTCGCTCCGGCGGCTTCAGTCATCCTGTCCACGCTGTCGCGATCCTCTGCGCTGAGCGCCAGCATCACCTCGCTTTCGCGCCGGGCGTCGGCGATGGGTTTCTTCGTGAAATGCGTCCATTTTTCATGCGTCATGAGCATCACGAAGATGGTGTCCGACAACACCATGCAGGAACTTGTGTCGTCGCTGAATTGTGGATTCTTGCCGGCGCCGATGGCGGTATAGAAGGCCGTCGCTTTTGACAGATCCTGCACGGGCAGGTTGATGAAGATTTGCCTGGACACGAATTCTTCTCCTTTCAAACAGGTTGAGATAAAAAAGAAGGCATAGCGGCGCAAGGATCGACTTCTTCGCGTGCGCCTTGTCGTCACCGGCGCTCGAAACGCCAATGCCGTTCGATTCAGTCATAGGGCGCAGGACCTTCCATGGATCGCAGCGCCGGATGTCGAGCACGCATCTCGTGCTCAGACGAGGCGCAAGCCGCCATCGCATTCCATGATGGTGCCGGTGGTATAGCCGTTCCCGACGAGAAAGGCGATGGCCTGCGCGCCATCGTCAGGCTGACCGACGCATCCGACCGGCAAGTCGCTTGCCTGCCGGGCTTCGCCGGTCACGGTGCTCCACTACGGTGTTTCCACCACACCGGGGGAGACCGCGCTGACCCGCGCCGCGGCCCGTTCGCGAGCATTCCTCGAGGTTCGCGCTGCGTCGGTTGCAGCGGGTGGAGATAGCATGCATGCTAGGCCGACTATCACTCCAATTGTTTGTCATGATGACTTCCATCATTGAGAATGATCTTCGTCGATTCGATCTCAATTTGCTGCTGGTCTTCCATGCGCTCATGCAGGAGCGCCACGTCACGCGTGCGGCGGAGCGGCTGTTTCTTGGTCAGCCCGCGGTGAGCGGTGCGCTGAAACGACTGCGCGCCGCCTTTGGCGACGAGTTGTTCGTGCGCGGCCGCTCGGGAATGGAACCCACGCCTCGCGCGCTGGAGCTTTCCCGGCAGATCGACGCGCTGCTGATCGGCCTTCACGAGACCATGCGGGTTGGCCAGCCGTTCGATGCCCGGGACGCCAATCGGACGTTCCGGGTCGGTGTTTCCGAGGCGATCGCGGTGACGCTGTTTCCTTCGTTGTTGAAATTGCTGGCCGCCGAGGCGCCGGGCGTGAAGCTCATCTCGCTGGATACGGACTGCCACCGTGTCTCCAGCATGTTTGAACGCAATGAGATCGAGGTCGCGTTGGGGGTGTTCAACGAATGCGCTCAATGGCAACAGCAGTGCACGCTGCTGGATTGGCGCTTCGTCTGCCTCTACAACCCGGCGCTGATACGGACGCGAGGGGACACGTTGAGCTTGAGCGAGTTTCTGGCGCATCCGCATGCGCTCACCTCGTTCAAGGGAGAACTTCGAGGATTGATCGACGAGCGGCTGGAGGCGCTGGGCAAGCAACGGCGCGTGATATTTTCCAATCCGCACTTCGCCACCCAGCCTTTCATCGCACGCGACAACCCCGTGCTGGTGACGGTGCCCGACTACATCGCCCGCACCTGGAGCCGTAGTCTTGGCCTGCGCATCAGCCCGTTGCCGTTCGATACGCCGATCCATCAGGTCAGCGCGTTGTGGAAGACCGCGCATCAGGGCGACAGCGGCCTGCGCTGGCTCATCGGATTGATCGGGCAGGCGGCCCGAATGAGTTGAATCCGCGCACGGGAGAACCTTGGTTCGAAACGCGCACCGCGTGGCGGGAAGGTCGCGACGCGCTCGGGTGTCGGATCGGTCACCGGCGGCAGGCGCCCGGTCAGGTCGAAGCCGTGCGTCGCGACATCCGATTCGAAGCGCTGCAGCGTCAGCGCGCGCTCTTGCGTGACACGCATCACGTCGTTTGCATTCGTCGTCGAATACACCGTGCCGCGCGTCGTCGCGTAGACGGCGCCGATCAGCTTCAGGGCGGCGATAGCCCGCCGACCGTCAACTGTCCGATGGCCCCGGCCGGCTGAAGCGCTGCTCGACCACCTCGGTTCCCCACTGTGTGCCCGCGGATTCGTGGGTCAGCGTGAAGCCGAACGACTCGTACAGATGGCGCGCCGAGTCCAGTCCCTTGAACGTCCACAGATAGGTTTCGCGAAACCGCCGTGTGTCGACGAAGCGCATGGCTTCCGTCATGAGCCGGCGGCCGACGCCCGACCCGCGCAGCGCATCGTTCACGATGAACCAGCGCAGGTGCGCGACACCCGTTGCCGGGTCGCCATCGATCGCGAGCGACGCGAGCGTCCGCCCGTCTTCCTGGCACAGCCAAAGCGCCTTGCCTTCAGCCGGCAGCGCACCGGCGAACTCGGCCAGCTCGGTCGCCACCCGCTTTTCGAAAAAGGCACCGAAGCCCCAGTGTTCCGAATAAAAGCGCGCATGAAGGCCCGCGATATCGCCGATACAACCCGGTTGGTAGCCTTCGCGGATCGTTGGCGCGTCGAGTGCAGCGGCAGGCGTTTTGGCGGCGTTGTCCTGGGCGAGCGCATCGGCATACAGCGCGAGCGAGCGCAGCAGTGCCTGCTGGTCGGCGGGCACCATGCGGCGCAGCGCATTCGATACCTGATCCGTCGCGAACGTGTCGATTCTTTTCTGGAGCTTTTTTCCGTCGGCGGTCAGGTACAGCTCGCTCGCGCGCGCATCGTCGCTCGACACGCGCCGCTCCACGACGCCGGCTGCCTCCAGCCGCGCGAGTTGCCGGCTCGTGTTCGATTTGTCCAGCCGCAGGAGGTTGCCCAGATCGCGGGCATTGATGCCGGGCGCCATCCCGATCTCGAGGATCGCGTGGACGGCCGAGGGTGCCCAGTCGCTGTCGGCCAGCGTCGCGCGCATGAAGCCGAGCTCGCGAACCAGTTTGCGGGAGAAGTCGCGCAGCTCGAGGATGGTCGCTTCGCGAGGCTTGGCGGGAGCGTCGATGAGGTCCATGGTTGGCCCGGGAAGGTTGCGGATCGCAATCAATAATAGTTGCGTGTCGCAACTTGATCAAGGTGGATCTTTACGGGGGGGCATGCCGGGGGGCGCGTCTACCGAGGCCGAAGCCGGCGTGAACCGAGCCGGCGGTGAGCGGTACTGGTGCCGATGGCGGCGTGCCACGAACCGGACGCATACTGGGTGCCTCCGGACGGCCTGCCATGCGAACGCGGGCGTCGGCCGGTCATCGATCCGCGGCTGCGGACAACGGAGCTCGCCATGAACCATCTGAAGCCGATGACGATTGCGTTGCTTGCCGGGTGCGGCATCGGCGCCGGCACGGTCCACGCTGCCGGCAGCATGGATGCGCCGCCTTGCAGTGCAACGCAAGCGGCGGATCAGGGCGGGGTCGCCGCGATGCCGGGCACGTCGGTCCGCAGCTTTTCGACCGCCGGCTGCTCGGGCGCGGTGTTGCAGGGCGAACGGGCTACCGCGACGGTCAATGGCGACCGCATCGAGCTGCGCGACGGCACCGTTTATGTGAACGGCCGTTCGTACGGCGCGGTGACGCCCGCGCAGACGGTCGAATACGAAGCCGCGCACGACCGGCGCACGCTGAAGGTCGACGGGAAAGTCCGCACGCCGGTGCGCTGAGTACCGGAGCAGGCGCGCGGCAACCGCGTCGCGCTTACTCGACCAGCGTCAGTCGGCCGTCGCTGAGCCGCACCTCGCGCCCGATCCACGCGGCATCGACGCGCGGCAGCACGGCCGACGGCTTGCGCAGTTCGCGCAGCAGCGTCGCGCCGTGCGACAGCCGGCCGCCCATGCGCGCGATCACGGCGCGCGCGGCCTGGTAATGCGCGTGCCGGCCCGGGTCGAGCGTGTCTTCCAGCAGGATGTCGAGGCCGAGCACACCTTGCGTGTGGCCCGGATAGATCATGAAGCCGGCCGCTTCATCTGCGCCTTCGCTGCCGTCCTGCCAGAAGCTGCCGTTGCGTTCGCGGCGATCGGGATGGGGCGCGAACCACACGTCGCGGTCGGCGGCCGGCATCGCATGATGCAGGCGGAAGAACACGCGCATCAGGTTGTCGCGATACCACTCGCGTACCTGCAGGTACCAGCCGCGCAGGCCGGGTGCGCCGAGTGCGTGGAGCACGCGGATGGGCAGCGGCCAGTCGGGAAATGGCTGTAGCGGCAGGTCGGTGGGTGCGGGCCGCGCGGTGCCCGGATCGGTTTCCCACGGCAGCCGATGCGGGCTGTCGTCGAGCTGGCCGTATGCGGTCGGCGGACGCCCCCACAGTGCGCCGCCGCTGCTGGCCAGCGATGACGCGATGCACAGGTTGCCCTGCACGACGAACACGTAGAAGCGCGTGAACCAGTCGGCCAGTTGCTGGCCGTCGGCGCGCCGCTCGACGAGTGTCGCGAGCTCCTGGTCGAAGCGTTGCAAGCCGCGCTCGAGCGTCGGCAGATGCCCGCGTGCGACGCGCAGCATGCGCCAGAACACCGGCAGCGAACGCAGCAGCCGCAGCGGACGCCAGCGCAGCGGCGGCGTCGCGCCGCCGATCTCGCCGCTGTAGTTGCCGGCCGAGACGCCCCAGTCGGCGAGACGGGCGAGGAACAGGTCGTTGTTGATGTACGACGCGCCGCCATAGAGCGCGGTGAATGGTTCGTTGTCCTGCAGTACGCGTGCATCCCAGCGCGCCATGATGGCCGGGATGCTGCCGGCCGCGCGTCGTTGCGCGTACTCGACCAGCCGGCTCGGCTGCGGCGGCAGGATCTCGGCGATGTTCGCGGCGGTCAGGTGTCGATGCCAGCCGTAGCGGCTGATCGGACGGTACTGCAGCAGCCACAGCTGCTGGCCGTCCCACGCCCATTCGACATCGCCCGGCACGTAGTGGAACGCGCGCAGCACGCGTTGCAGGAAGGTCCATAGCTGCGTCGCGCTCAGGCCGTGCGCGGGCGGGAACGTGCCGCGCTGCCAGAGCTCGCCGAGCCGCGACAGGATCGCGCGCTGCGGGCTGGCCTGTCCGTCGGCGAGCGTTTCAAGGTGGCCTTCCACCCATTCGACTTCGACGGCCAGATGCCGCACGAACGCGATGCCCGACAGCACCGGCGTGATGAAGCGCTGCACGACCGATTCCTCGAGGCCGCCGTCGAGCAACTCGGCCACGCGTGCGGCCGCCTGCGCGGCCGGGACGCGCAGGAACGTCGTATGCAGGCCGGCGTTGGCCGCGTCGGCCTGATCCTCACCGTGGCTCGACGAGCGGATCGCCCACTCGGCGTTCGGCTGGCTCGCGAGAAAGCCGGGCAGGCGCGGATCGTCGGCGCGGGTCAGCGACAGCGCGGGCGGCACGGGCAGGCCGGCCATCGCGGCGAGCGCGAGGCGCCCGCCTTTGGTATGCGCGACGAAGCCGGCGTCGCCCGCTTCGAGCCACTGCACGAATGCCGCCGGCGCGTCGATCCACGGATAGTGGCCCCAGCCGGCCTGCAGCGTGACGGTGAGGTCGGCGCGCGCGAGGATGGCCGACCACGCGGCGGCCTGGCGCACCCCGAGCACGTTGTCCTGGTCGCCCCACACGAGTTCGATGCGATCGGTGACCCACTCGAGCAGCGGCAGCGCGGTATCGGCGCGCACGAGATCCCAGTGCGGCAGGAACGCGCGGCAGCGCGCATAGCCGGCGCCCATGCGGCGGTACTGCGCGCGTGTCCAGGTCAGGTTCGAGAATTTGCGGGCGAACAGCGCCGGGTGGTGCGCGAGCAGCCAGTGGATCGTCTTGCGCAGCGGTTTCGGCGCCATCAGTTTCGGCAGGCGCCGTTCCCACAGAAATGCGCCGACGGGCGCGAGCAGCACGCTGCGGCTGAAGTGGCCGGGGCGTCGCTGCAATGCGTGCAGCACCAGCAGCGCATTCACGCCGACCGCCATGATCGCGTGGCCCGGCTCGGTCGCGTCCAGCAGCGCTTGCGCATACGCGGCGAGATCCTCGCAGGGCGGCGCGGGGTTGTCGCCGAAGCCCGGGAGTTCCAGCGGCACGGGCCGGGAATGCCGGAAGTGGGGCAGCGCATCGTCCCACCAGTCGGCCGCGCTGCCGTTGCCGGCAAGGAGGTACAGGATCGGTTTGCTCATGGATGCTTCGTCGGCGGGCGATGTCGCGGTGGCACCCGCCCGGTCGGGGCGGCGCCGTCGGCGGATGCCACGGGTCTTGTTCGTGTCGTCTTGTTCGCGTTGCGCCGGTGCGAGTGGAATGGAAGGGCGGCCCGCTCGGCTTGATGCTTGATTGTCGCGGGCATTCTACGCGAGTCGATTCGAGGCGATCTTCATTCCGGGTTGGGGGCTTTTCGATAAATGATCGATACGCATGACCGGATGTCGATCAACCGAAATACGTCGAGGCCGGCGAATGATCCGGATCGAAATGCGCACTTCGCGTCGACAGGGAAAGTAGAATCGGGACGCCGGAATTCATCGCACCGGATTCGAGGAATGAAAATGAAAAAACGCTGGATCGCGGGCGTATTGCTTGCGCTCGTCGCAAGCGGCGCATCGGCGGAGAACTGGGTCACGCTTGGCCCGGGTCCGGCTATCGCGCTCTATGTCGACCCCGCTTCCGTCGAGCGTCGCCCGCTCAATGCGTGGGCGACGGTCAGGATCGTCTACGCCGAGCCGCGCCGTTTTTCGGCGCCGTTTCCGGTGAAGAGCCTCGTTTCCATTTGGATATTCGACTGCGCGAACAAGACCTGGGCGATGGGCAAGACCCGCATGACTGGAACTCAACCGGGCCAGGTTCATGTTTCTCGTGAAGACGCGGATGACTACGACTACGTGCAGCGAGACTCCATTCAGACGCTGGTCATGAATTACGTGTGCGGAGCGTCCTGATACCGGCAACGCAGCCGGATTGCCATCGTTCGTCGGGAGCGCTTACCGTGGGTTGTCCAGACGGGCGCCCGTTGCGCTTCACGCGTCGGGATCCATGCCTGCGCGCGGCGTGCGCCCGGTCCAGCGCCGATACGCATGACGGAAACTGCGCGGCTCGCTGTAGCCGAGACGTTCCGCAATGGCCGCGACCGTCAGCTCAGGGTCGTCGAGCATCCGCACCGCCTCGTCGCGGCGCACGTCGTCGAGCAACGCCTGAAACGTGAGGCCGTCCTTGTCGAGCCGCCGGCGCAGCGTGCGCTCCGTCAGGTGCAGCGCGTTCGCGAGCGACGTCATCGACTTGAAACGCACGAGGTCGCGCGCCATCAGCTCCTTCGCGCGATCGGCGAAGCGCGTGCCGACCGACGCGGCCCACTGCCGTTCGAGCGCCTCGCACTGGCCATGCAACGCATTGAAGCTGACTTCGTTCGCGAGAAGCGGCATCTCCGTGCCGTTCACCGACGTGAAGACGAGGCGGTTGTCGCCCGCATTGAACGCGACCTTGCAGCCGAAGTGGCGCGTGTAGTCGGCCGCATTGCGCGGTGTGCGGCGTGCGAGCTGCACCTGCGCGGGCCAGACGGGCTTGCCGACGAGATCGGACACGATCAGGCGCAGGCTGGACAGGCACATGTCGACCTGGAACACCTCGAGATCGGGCTCGCCGTTGTAACGGCCGATCGTCACGCTCATGCCGTCCGGATGCGCATCGATACGCACGTCGAAATACAGCCCCATGAACAGCGGAAACTGGCTCATGCACCGGAATGCCTGCATCACGGAGCCGCTGATCAGCATCGCGTAGCCGGCGAGGCCGAGCGTCGACACGTGCAGCCGCGCGCCGATCGACAGCCCGATCGACGGCACGCCGCTGCGCTGCAGCAGGTTGCGGAAGCAGCGCTGTTCCTGGCCGCGATTCACGTGCAGGTTCGGCGACGCGACTTCGTCCGCGCCGAGCCCCGTGCCTTCGAGCAGCGCGGCGCCGTCGATATGCCGCACGCGGCACTCGTCCAGCGCGACCGCGATCGCGTGGACGGTGGCGGGAATGTCCTCCTGGCGCCCGGCCGGGCGCGCGAGGCCGAGCGCCGAGCGCAGGCTGCGCTCGGCCCGGCTCGGGTTGGGATGGGAGCGACGGTTCATGGTGCGGACGGGGCGACGGGGTCGCGTAGAACATAGCCGGAATGTCCGCAAAACGCCAGTGCGGCACCGCATCATGCATGACTCGCCGGCGCGACGCGCGGCACCGTGTCCGTAAATATCCCCTGATTACGTCCGCTTTTCTCATTCGTGGCCGATTTTTTGGCGCACCACACTTTCTTCCAGCCGTGCGCCGCCGGCCGCGCCGGGCGAACGAGTGTTGAAGCCGTGAACGCCACCCACGTGAGGACAGCATGGACAACGACAGCCCAGGTCGATACGCATCGGCCGCCGCGACGCATGAGTTCGGCGCGCACGCCATGCGAGGCGATGCGGACGAACGCCGCCAGCCCCGTCCGATCGGGCTCGCGACGCTGGTGATCTTCGGCCTCGCGTACATGTTGCCGATGACGGTGTTCACGACCTACGGGCTCGTCACGAGCGAGACGAACGGGCACCTGACGGCCGCGTATGCGCTCACGCTGGTCGCGATGCTGTTCACCGCGCGCAGCTACGGCCACATGGCGCGGCTGATGCCGAGCGCCGGGTCCGCCTATACGTTCGCCAGCCGAAACTTCGGCACGTCGGCCGGCTTCATGGTCGGTTGGGCCTTGCTGATGGACTACCTGTTCATCCCGATGATCAGCTACCTCGCGATCGGCATCTACATGAAGCAGATTTTCCCGGGCGTGCCGGCCGGCGTGTGGATCGTCGGCAGCATCGTGCTGATCACCGGGCTGAACATCGTCGGCATCCGGCTCGTCAATCGCGTGAACCTGATCCTGATCGCGAGCCAGCTCGTGTTCATCGCGATCTTCTTCGTCGCTTCCGCGCGGGTCGCGGCGGGCGAAGGGCTGTCGATGGCCGTCGCGCTGCCGTCGTCGGGCGATGCGCATGCGATTTTCGCCGGGTCCGCGATCCTGTGCCTGTCGTTCCTCGGTTTCGATGCGGTCACCACGCTGTCGGAGGAAACACGCGAGCCGACGCGCACGGTGCCGCGCGCGATCCTGCTCTGCACGCTGGCGAGCGGCGTGCTGTTCATGCTGGTCGCCTACGTCGGGCAAGTGGTGTTTCCAGACTGGCACGCATTCAAGGATCTCGATTCGGCCAGCCTCGAACTGATGCGGCGCATCGGCGGCGGCACGCTGTCGGCGTTCTTCGTCGCGGTGTACGTGGCCGGCTGCTTCGCGAGCGCGATGGCCGGGCAGGCGAGCGTGACGCGCGTGCTGTTCGCGATGGGGCGCGACCGGGTGCTGCCCGAACGCGTATTCGGCCATCTGCATGCGCGGCTGCGCACGCCGGTGCGCGCGACGATCGCGGTCGGCATCGTGTCGCTGTCCGCGCTGTTCATCACGCTCGACCTCGCGTCGACGATGATCAGCTTCGGCGCGCTCGTCGCGTTCGCGGTCGTGAACCTGTGCGTGATGCGCAGCTATCTGCGCCGCGCCGAGCATCGCCGCTTCGCGGGCTGGATCACGTTCGGCGCGATGCCGGCGATCGGCTTCGCGATGAACGTGTGGCTCTGGTCGGGCCTGTCGCGCCAGACCTTCTACGTCGGCATCGGCTGGCTCGTGCTCGGCCTCTGCCAGCTCGTGTGGCTGACGCGCGGCTTCACGCGCCCGGCGCCGACGCTGTCGATGAATTGAATGACCGGTGGCCGGCTGCCGGCCGCCGGCTCTGAAACCCTGAAGGAGGAATCATCCATGAACGCTGTTGACGTCAATCCCGATGCGGACCTGCAGGCCATCGGCAAACGCCACCTGCTGATGCATTTCACGCACGCTGATGCGTATCGCGACCACGCGCTGACCGTGTTCGACCGCGGCGAAGGCTGCTGGCTCGTCGACCGCAACGGCAAGCGCTACTTCGACGGGCTGGCCGGGCTGTATTGCGTGCAGGTCGGCTACAGCCACGGCGCGGAAATCGGCGACGCGATCCGCGAGCAGATGGTGCGGCTGCCGTTCGCGACCAACTGGGGCGTGGGCCACGAGCCGGCGATCAGGCTCGCGCACACGCTCGCGGCGCTCGCGCCGGAAGGGCTGAATCGCGTGTTCTTCACGTCGAGCGGCTCGGAGTCGAACGAATCGGCGATCAAGCTGGTGCGCCAGTACCATCAGGCGCGCGGCGAGCCGCAGCGGCGCAAGTTCATCGCGCGTCGCGTCGCGTATCACGGCACGTCGTTTGGTGCGCTCGCGCTGAACGGGATGACGAACTTCCGCAAGCATTTCGAGCCGCTGATGTCGGGCGTGCGGCACGTGAGCAACACGAAGCGCTACGGGCGCCCGGCAGGCGAGACGGAAGCGCAGTTCACGCGCCACCTGCTCGATGAGATCGAATCGCTGATCGTGCAGGAGGGGCCGGATACCGTCGCCGCGATCGTCGTCGAGCCGCTGCAGAACGCGGGCGGCAGCCTGACGCCGCCGGCCGGTTATGCCGCCGGGCTGCGCGACATCTGCGACCGGCACGGCGTGCTGCTCGTCGCGGACGAGGTGATCTGCGGGTTCGGCCGGCTCGGCGAATATTTCGGCTCCGCGCGCTACGGGTTGAAGCCGGACATCATCACGTTCGCGAAAGGCATCGCGTCGGGCTACGTGCCGCTCGGCGGCGTGATCGCGAGCGATGCGGTGGTCGACACGGTGCTCGACGGCCCGCAGCAGATGTTCCTGCACGGCGCGACGTACGGCGGCCACCCGGTCGCGTGCACGGCCGCGCTCGCGAACCTCGCGATCATGGCGCGCGAACGCGTGCTCGAGAACGTGCGCGACAACGAAGCGGTGTTCCGCCAGACGCTCGACGGCCTGCTCGAACTGCCGTGCGTCGGCGACGTGCGCGGCGACGGCTATCACTACTCGCTCGAACTCGTGACCGACAAGGCCGCGCGCCGCTGGGCGGCCGGCATCAGTGCGCAGGCGTTCGTGTCGACGCTGCTCGCGCCCGCGATCTTCGACGCAGGGCTGCTGTGTCGCGCGGGCGTCGATCACGAAGGCACGCCGATCGTGCAATTCTCGCCGCCGCTCGTGATGTCGCGTGACGAGATCGTGTGGTTCGTCGCGAAGATCCGCGACGTCCTCGTCGACACCTATGCGCGGGCGACGCGCTGAGCGCGGCGTCCTTCATTTCAGGAGCATGCGATGCGAACCTCACAACAGTCCTATATCGATGGCCGGTGGCTCGATCCGGCCGATGCGCGGTCGATCGACGTGATCGACCCGAGCACCGCGCGGCCGTATGCGCAGCTCAGGATCGGCGGCGCGGCCGACGTCGATCGCGCGGTCGGCGCGGCGAAGCAGGCGTTCGACACGTATTCGCGCTGGCCGGTGGACGCGCGCGTCGCGCTGCTGCAGCGCGTGCTCGAGATCTACCGGCGCCGCTACGAGGAGGTCGCGCAGACGATCAGCCAGGAGATGGGCGCGCCGATCGCGTTCGCGCGCGCGGCGCAGGCCGCGGTCGGCACCGCGCACCTCGAGCAGACGATCCGCGCGCTGCAGGCGTTCCGCTTCAGCACGCAGACCGATTCGCTGCTGGTGTCGCACGAGCCGATCGGCGTGTGCGCGCTGATCACGCCGTGGAACTGGCCGATCAACCAGATCGTGTGCAAGGTCGCGCCGGCGCTCGCGGCCGGCTGCACGATGGTGCTCAAGCCGAGCGAGATCGCGCCGTTCAGCGCGATCCTGTTCGCGGAGATCCTGCACGAAGCCGGCGTGCCGCCCGGCGTGTTCAACCTCGTGCACGGCTACGGGCATGAAGTGGGCGACGCGCTGTCGCGGCATCCGGACGTCGACATGGTGTCGTTCACGGGGTCGACGCGCGCGGGCGTGGAGGTCGCGAAGGCGGCCGCCGATACCGTGAAGCGCGTGCACCAGGAACTCGGCAGCAAGAGCCCGAACCTGATCCTGCCCGACGCCGATATCGACGAGGCGGTCACGCGCGGCGTGCGCAGCTGCTTCAGCAACAGCGGCCAGTCGTGCAATGCGCCGACGCGCATGCTGGTGCATGTCGACCATCTCGCGCAGGCCGAGCAGGCCGCGCGGCGGGAGGCGGGACGCACGGTCGTCGGCGATCCGCGTTCGACGGAAACCGGCATCGGGCCGGTGGTCAGCCGCACGCAGTTCGACCGCATCCAGCACTTCATCCGGCTCGGGATCGAAGAAGGCGCGACGCTCGTCACGGGCGGCCCCGGGCGGCCGGACGGGCTCGGCGACGGCTTCTACGTGCGGCCGACGGTGTTCTCGAATGTCACGCCGGACATGACGATCGCGCGCGAGGAAATCTTCGGGCCGGTGCTCGCGATCATGACCTACCGCACCGAGGACGAGGCCGTCGCGCTCGCGAACGATTCGGTCTACGGGCTCGCGGCCTACGTGCAGTCGAAGGATCCCGAGCGGGCGCGCAGGGTGGCGGCGCGGCTGCGGGTCGGCAATGTCCACATCAACTACCCGCCATGGAATCCGGCCGCGCCGTTCGGCGGCTACAAGCGCTCGGGCAACGGCCGCGAGTATGCGGAGTTCGGCCTCGTCGAGTATCTGGAGACGAAGGGCACGACGGGGTACGCTTGAGCGACGCGCGGATGCGCTGACCGGGCAGTGGCGTCCTGCGGGAAGGGGCACCGCACCCCTGTACATCGATTGATCGATTGGGAGGAACTCGACGATGCAGATGACGGAGACGACCGAACGCATGTGCGGCGCGGCGGCGCGCGCGGTGGGCCGTGTGCGATGAAGATCCTGATCGCGCGGATGAACCACGAGACCAACACGTTCTCGCCGGTGCCGACGCCGCTTGCCGCGTTCGGCCGCACCGGCCCCGACTGGGGCGACGACGCGTATCGCGCGAATCGCGGGATGCGCACCGCGATGGCCGCCTTCCTCGACGCGGCTGAACGTGAAGGCGCCGAGATCGTGACGCCCGTATCGGCGGCCGCGAACCCGAGCGGGCCCGTCGCGGCCGATGCGTATGCGGCGATCTGCGACGCGATCGTCGCGGCAGCGCCCGGCTGCGATGCGGTGATGCTCGACCTGCACGGCGCGATGGTCGCCGAGCAGAGCGTGGACGGCGAGGGCGACCTGCTCGCGCGTGTGCGCGCGGCGCTGCCCGGCGCACCGATCGCGGTCGCGCTCGACCTGCACGCGAACGTCACGCAGAAGATGATCGATCACGCGGACGTGATCGTCAGTTTCAAGACCTACCCGCACGTCGACATGGTCGAGACCGGCGAGCATGCGGCACGCGTGCTGCTCGACCAGTTGCACGGCCGCGCGCGGCCCGTGCTCGCGTGGCGGCAGCCGCCGCTGATGACCTCGACGCTGCGCAGCGCGAGCGCGGAAGGCGCGATGCGGCGCGCGGTGGAGGCCGCGCGCGCGGCCGAGGCCGACGGGATGCTCGCCGTCTCGGTGCTGCCCGGCTTCTCGCTCGCGGACATTCCCGCGCCGTGCATCAGCGTGGTCGTGGTGGCCGATGGCGACCGGGCCGCGGCCGACGCGGTGGCCGAGCGTATCGCACGGCAGATCTGGGACGAGCGCGACGATTTCGTCTATCGCAGCGCGCCGCTCGCCGAATCGGTTGCGCAGGCTGCTGCGCTCGCGCGCGGCGCGGATCGCCCCGTGCTGATGCTCGATCACGGCGACAACTGCATGTCGGGCGGCCCGTGCGACACGATGGACCTGCTCGAGGCCGCGCTCGAACATGGGCTCGACGGCATCGTCAGCGGGCCGCTGTGCGACCCGCAGGCCGTCGCGGCGCTGATCGACGCGGGGGTCGGCGCGACCGTCACGGTACCGGTCGGCAACCGCCTGCCGTCGCATGGCGGCGTGCGGCGCGAGCCGTTCCGCGCGACCGGCGTCGTGCGCACGCTCACCGACGGCGAATACGTGATCACGGGGCCGACGTACACGGGCCAGCGCGCGTACATGGGCCGCACGGCCGTGCTCGATATCGGCGCGGCCACGCTCGTCATCAGCGAGCGTACGCAGGAGCCCTGGGATCTCGGCGTGTTCGAGAGCGTCGGTGTCGATCCGCGCCGCGCGCGCTTCCTGCTGCTGAAGTCGCGGATGTATTGCCGGCCGGTGTTCGTGCCGATCGCGGCCGCGCTGGTCGAGTGCGACAGCCGCGGCGTGACGGGTTCCGACTACGGGCTGTTCCGCTACGAGCGGCTCGCGCGGCCCGTGTATCCGCTCGACGACGTCGGCGAGTGGCCCTCGTCCGGCGCACGGCGGACACAGCGGACGGATTGACGGAAACGAACCGGGCGCGAGGCGCCGGATTGACCGGCTTTCGGGCATCATGCGGTGGCGTCGACCCGTCGAGCAGCTGGGTCGATCCATTCATTGCGTCCGCAACCGATCCGGAGAACCGACCGCCATGCATTCGAATCCTATCCGCCCGCGCAGCGCGCGCCTGCTCGCCGCGCTGACCCTCGCCACGACGGCCGTTGCCGCCCATGCCGCCGACTGGATCGTGTCCGGCAACGACGGCAAGTACCAGCGCGTCGAGGGCCGCGACACCTATCTGGCTGCGCCGCCCGCCGACACGCTGACGCTGCTCGACGCCAGCACGTTCCCGCCGAAGGTCGCGCTGCAGGTCGATGTCGAGAACGGCATCCAGGGGCCGCCGCAGGCGGTCGCGATCACGCCCGACGCGAAGCTCGCGCTCGTCGGCGCGCCGACACGCTACGACACGGCCGCGAAGCAGCTCGTGTTCGACACGTTCCTGCAAGTCGTGAATCTCGACGCCGCGCCGCCGTCGATCGCGCGCATCGAGCTCGGCACGCATCCGCAAGGGATCGCGATCGACCGCTCGGGCAAGCTCGCGCTGGTCGCGAACGTCGACGGCAGCGTGTCGATCCTGCGCATCGACGGCACGAACGTGACGCTCGACGGCAACCTGAAGATCGGCAAGAAGCGGCTGGCCGGGATCAGCTTCACGCATGACGGCAAGCATGCGCTCGTGTCGCTGCGCGACGAGCAGGGCATCGCGGTGCTGAACGTCGACGACGGCAAGGTGACCGACAGCGGGTCGCGCCTGAGCACCGGCGTCGCGCCTTACACGATCGACGTGTCGAGCGACAACCGCTGGGCCGTCGTCAGCAACGTCGGGCTCGCGGGGCTGCCGGGCTATACGGGCACGCTGGCGGGCGACGCCGATTCGGTCGCGCTGATCGACGTGTCGCGCGTGCCGTTCCGCACGGTCCAGTACCTGACGGTGCCGTCGCTGCCGGAGGGCGTCGCGATCTCGCCGAACGGGAAGTGGATCGCCGTGCAGGCGATGGACGGCTCGAACCTGACGCCCGACAATCCGGGCCGCCACAAGATCGGTAAGGTGCTGCTGTTCGAGATCCGCAACGGGCAGGCCGTGAAGGTGAGCGAGCTGCCCGGCGGCGAAGCCGCGCAGGGCATCGTGTTCACCGCCGACAGCCGGCACGTGATCGTGCAGTTCAACGTCGAGCGGCAACTCGCGCTCTATTCGGTCGAAGGCGGCACGCTGCACGATACGGGCAAGCGGATCGCGCTGACGGGCGGCCCGTCTTCGTTGCGCACGTTGCCGCGCTGACGCGCCCGGCATCGACTCGTTCGGTTTCGTTAGTTCATGCGGCGCCCGGATTCACCGGGCGCCCTTCCATGCCCCTTCCATGTGTCGCCGTTGCAACGCAACAAATGGCGGATATGGGTGCCAAAAGCCGCTTAATGCCGAATTGTTTAGTTAAACAAACTGAAAATTCGGGAAACTTCTCGTGGTGAATAAACAGTCGCTGAGGCACTGTAAGCCCCTGGGAAGCCGGTGACGTTCCCGGAGACAAGGCGGTGGAGGCGACGGTTGCGGTGGCAACTATCGGCGCCGGATCAATCGTTTTAATTAACGGTGCTAAACGAAAAATGAAACATCCACGACTCTTGCTCGTCGCCGCGATGACTTGCGCGGCGTTGGCCGCGTGCGGCGGCGACGACGTGAACGGGGTTCGGACGGCCGACAACGGCGCGGGAGACACGCCGTCGACCGTGCCGCCGACCGCGGGGCCGTCGCAACCGTCCCGGCCCGATCAACCGGCTGCGCCGAAACGCAGCAACATGGCGTTGACGCAGTTCGTCAATCCGTTGATCGGCACGCAGGTCAACGCGGATTCCGGTTACGCGGGCAACGTGAGCCCGGGTGCGATGGTGCCGTTCGGGATGGTGAATTTCGGGCCGAACACGCCGCGCGACGACTTCAACGGCTCGGGCGGCTACCTGTCGTCGGGCGGGACGGGCGGCACGATCGACTTCTTCAGCGTGACGCACCTGAGCGGTGTCGGGTGCCCGGGACAGGGCACGGTCGCGATGCTGCCGACCGATGCGGCGACGGGCTTGGCATCGGGCGGCCGGCCGGTCGGCATCGGGTACCGCTACGCGGATGAAACGGCCGAACCCGGGTACTACAAGGTCCGGCTGTCGAACGGCATCGTGACGGAACTGAGCGCGACCGCGCGCTCCGGCATCGCGCGCTTCACGTACACGAACAAGGACAAGGGCTTCTTCTCGATCGACGCGAAGCTGAACGGCAACAGCGATGCGGGCGCCACGAAAGTCACCGCGAACCACGTCGCGCTGGCGCTCGCGAGCGACGGCAAGTCGATGAGCGGGCAGGCCGTGGCGCCCGCGTTCTGCACGCCGTACGGCACGGTCTGGAACGCACCCGTGTATTTCTATGCGACCTTCGACAAGCCGCTGCGCAAGCAGGCGGGCACGTCGGCGGTGAATACCGCCAGCAACGGCGCGGCGACGCTGCAGTTCGACCTGACCGACGCGGACCGGACCGTCACCGTGAAAGTCGGGGTGTCGTCCGTCAGCGTCCGGAATGCGCAGGCGAACCTGCAGGCCGAAGGCGAGAAACTCGCGTTCGACGACGCACGCAAGAACGCGTCCGGCTTGTGGAACGACCGGCTCAACACGATCCAGATCGACGAGGCCGCGACCCCCGCCGCGCTGAACGCGACGCAGAAGGCGAATCTGACGAAGTTCTACACCGCGCTCTATCGCGTGTTCGGCACGCCGACGCTCTACAGCGACACGAACGGCGAATTCCGCAGCATGCGCCAGCCCAGGAACGCGGACGGCAGCTATCCGACGTCGGTCGACCAGACCGGCACCGTTGCGCCGCGCGCGACGGCCAGGGTTGGCGACTATGCATTCCGGCGCGCCGACGGCTCGCTGGGCGGCACGGGCGACCACTACACGGGCTTCTCGCTGTGGGATACCTACCGGTCGCAGGCGCAGTTGCTGGCGCTGCTCGCACCGAAGGAGTCGAGCGACATGATGCAGTCGCTCGTCGTCGACGCGTTGCAGTGCGGCGCGTTCCCGCACTGGGTCGACGGCAGTGACGACTCGACGCCGATGGCAGGCGACAACGCGCTGAACGTGATTGCCGGTGCGTACAAGTTCGGCGCGACCGATTTCGACCTGGTGTCGGCCGCACGCCTGACGAAGCAGTCCGTGTTCGATCCGTCCAGCGCCTGCAACGACCGTACGAGCGCAGCGGGGCTCGCCAATTTCCTGACGGCCCACTACCTGTCGCAGAGCGACGACGGTCACTCGTCGTCGGCAACCATCGAGCGCGTCCTGAGCGACCGTTCCGCCGCCGCATTCCTGCAGGCGCTGCCCGCCAGCGTGCTGAACGCGCCGTCGGTCGGCGTGACGGCCGACGACATCGGCACGCTGTACACGCGGGCGGGGTGGTGGCGCAACATCTTCGACGACACGAACAAGGTGATCGCCGCGCGCAACGCGCCGCCGGCCGGCTCGGCGCCCGGCACGCTGGGCACGCTCGTGCAGGGTGCGTTCCACGAATCGACGGAACCGAACTACTTCTGGACCTTCGCGCAGGACTGGAGCGCGCTGATCGACGCGATCGGCGGCAAGCAGGCGGCCGTCACGCGGCTGAACAACCTGTTTGCGATCACGACGCCGTTCTCGACCGTACCGTCCTCCGGCAGCCTGAACGGCGGCGAATCGTCGAACCACCTGTATATCGGCAACGAACCGTCGTTCCAGTCGCCGTGGGGATACAACTGGGCCGGGCAGCCGAGCGGCGCACAGTACGTTATCCCGATCATCATGTCGAAGGCGTTCACGACCGGCCGCGACGGGCTGCCGGGCAACGACGACATGGGCGCGACGTCGAGCTGGTACGTGTGGGCGGCGCTCGGGATGTTCCCGGTCATTCCGTCGGAGGCGGGGCTGGCATTGTCCACGCCGCAGTTCAGCGGGATCACCGTCTGGCTCGGCAACGGCAAGACGCTGCGGCTCGACAGCGACCAGCAGGTGACGATCGACAGTGCGGGGCGCCCGTCGTTTGCGTATGTCCAGTCGCTGAAGGTCAACGGCGCGGACTACGCGGGTTCATGGCTGCCGCTGGGCAAGATCGCCAATGGCGGCACGATGCGCTACGCGCTGTCCGCGACGCCGACGCAGTGGGCGGCCGCCGACAACCTGACGCCGCCGTCCGGTCCGAATGCGGACTACACGCAGATGACGGCCGGCGGATCGTCGGCCGCGACGCGCATGCGCCAGGCCGGCGCGCGATAAACGCAAGCGGGCGCGCGCAGGGGCTGCCGTGTGTGCCCGTCGAAACGACGCAATTCGGGAGAACGACACGACATCGAAATCGCGCCGGAAATTCCTGTCGTACAGCGCAGCACTCGCCAGGATGCGCTGGCTCGCCGGCTGTAACGGCGATACCGATCCGGCATCGGGCGCCGCCGGTTCCGCGACGGTCGCGCCCACCGTGCCGACGTTCGCGCTCTGCTGACGGTGGCGTGTGCCGCGTGATGCCGCGCAAGCGGGAGCGGGAGCCAGCCGGTGAAACGCCGCGTGAATGCGCGCGGCGCTCGTTGCTTGCCGGCGGGCCGGCAAGCCGTTACGGCTTGAGAAACCTGTCGAGCCAGCGCGGCGTCGCCGCACGATCGAAGACGACGTGCAGCTCGGAGCTGAACGCGCCGTATTCGAGCCCGTGGCGTTGGGCGAGCAGCGTCAGTGACCGCGTGGTGTGAAACGAGAGGTGCCCGTTGCGCGGCGCGCAGTACCACCACTGATCGATGCCGCGTTCGATGATGTCGCGGTCGATCAGCGACGTCTGGAACAGCAACGCGCCGTCGGGCTTCCGGTAACGCGCGATCTGGTCGAAGAGATCCAGCGGCGCCGGATGATGTTCGAACACTTCGAACGACAGGATCGTATCGAACCGGCCTTCGGGCGGAACCGGGTGCGAGAACGGGTCGTACGAGGTGACGTCCGCGAAGCCGCGCGACGACAGCTTTCGTTCCAGCAAGCCCAGCCCCGAGCCGAAGTCGAGAATCCGGCCTTCGCGCATTTCCGGAAAACTGCCGCAGATCAGGTCGGCGTGCTGTTGCGGACGGATCTCGAGATAATCGGGGTCGTGGCGCGCATAGTCGGCGTTGTACACATGCTGCGCGAAATCGTCGTGCGTCCAGTCGTCGAACGCGGGCGCCCACGTGAAGCCGCATTGCTCGCAGGCGTGGTAGTAGATCGGGATGCCGGCATACGGGTCGACTTACTTGCCGGCGATGACATCGGCGCCGCAGCGCGAAAAATCGACCAGGCCGCAGATGCGCGCCTGGGCCGAACACACTTTGCAGGCGAGCGCCGTTGGATGGCGGTTCAGGTCGCGATTCAAGTTCCTGTCTCCCGTTCGCCGGCGAGGCGTGCGCGTGATGGATGGTGCGGGAGAGGCTATCACAGTCGCGTCGGCCGTCGCGGCCGCGCAGGGCGGCGGCGCCACGCGCGCTTACGGACGCAGCAGATCGAATCCGCCGAAGACGACGACACCGCTCAACACGATCATCGCGACGGAGTGCTGGCCGAAGTAGAGAATCGCGGCGGCAAGCCACGTCGTGATGCAGAAGGCGCCGATGCGGGCCATCGTGTGTTCCTCGAATGCGTGATGAAGTGAGTGCGCGCCGAACGGAGTGCGCCGCGCGAATCGGCGCGCGGGGCGTGCCGGCGGACGGAAAAGCCGGCCGCGAAGCCTCGACCGCGGCGCCAACGCGCGTGGCGGGCGCGCCGAACCCGGAAGGACGGGAGTCGAGGCCGGCGGCGTCGCCCGCTCGAGCCCGGAGGCAGTCGGCGCGCGAATCCGGGCCGGCAAACCGGCGATTTTACCAGCGCCGCCGTGTCGCCAATCTGGCCCTTTCGCGACGAAAACGCGGCGATCTTCGGCCAATCCCGTCCGTCCCCGAGACTCAAGTTTCGTGTGACGAATGCCGTAAACGAGTTGGAAGGTAGTTCCTGCCTCCGTCACGATTCGTCGTTTACCGACACAACCGACTCACGGACCGACACGATGCAAATCGATTTCTCCACAACCACGCGCGCCCCGCTGGCGGACGGCAGCCTGACCGCGAATACGTCGTCGGGCGCCGCGGCGACCCACTCGGCCGCGCCCGCCGCAACGTCGTCCACCGACGGCGCGACGAATCCCACCGGTGCGACGAGCACCACAGGCACGACGAGCACGACGGGCACCACCGGCACGCAGGGTTCGACCGGCGCCACCGGCGAAACGCTCGGCGGCTCGGGCGGCTCGTCGGACAGCCCGGCGGTTGCCCAGCTGAAAGCGTTGATCGACCGGCTGCAGAAACAGCTGGCCACGATCGAGCGCCAGATGGCGAGCGCGGCGCAGCGCGCGAAGGACGATCCGGCCGCCGCGGTCGAACAGCAGTCGCTGAGCGCGGAAGCCGGCGCGATCTCGGGCGCGCTTGCGACCGCGATCTCGCAACTGGCGGCGGCGATCGAGAAAACCGGCGGCTCGACGGCAGGCGGGCTGGTGTCGACGCAGGCCTGACCGGCTGCGGCCGCAGCCCGCGCGGCGACCGGCCCTGTTCCGCTGCTTCGCGCGGCACCGCAAGGACGACGCGGAACCGTGCGCGACGCCGGACCGGTTCGACGCATTCGCCGCGGCGGTCGGCGAAACGATGCGCACGCAACCGGATTACAGCGCGCGGGATCCCGCGACGATCGCCGTACCGGTCACGATCGTGCCGGGCGAGCACGATGAATTCATCCGGCCCGGCCGTGGGCCCGCGCATTCGTCGCCCTGGGGCTCACACCATCGCGTTGTCGCTGCCCGGAATCTCGTGCGCCTTGATCTGCTTTCGGTGCAGCTTGTACAACAGCTTGCCGGGCATGCCGTCCTCGTGGCACGCGCGTGTCATGTTGAGCACGTATTCGTCGTCGGGTGCGACGGCCTATGCGCCCAGGATCCAGCGCACGCTTTCGCGGTAGTTGTAGTGCGACTTGTCGCGGCCGTCGCAGAGGAAACCCGATAACGCGGCCATCGCTGCCGGATGACCGCCCTCGGCGTGCCGCCGGAGTTCGTCGATGTAGCGATGGCGGGAATGCGCGTCGTCGCGGGCGAAGCCGAATGCGCCCGCGCGGTGTCCGTAGCCGCGCAGGATCATGGCCGCCGTGCACGCGCGCGCGTCGGGATGCCCGTTCGATCGCGCCGCGTACCCGCGTATGCGGATCTGACAAGACTTATCTCCTTTTCACCGATTTTCGACGCGGTGCGATTCGGCCGTCGGATTGCATGCTGTTAAAACCGACAGGTTTTCCGGCAAACCGGCGAACGTTCGTGGAATGGCGTCCGGGCAAGGCAAGGCTTCGGGTATCTCATTAGTTTTTCTTTAGGCTCGCGCAACATATCGTCGATTGTTGGCGGCGCGCCGACAGGCGATAGTCCTGCTTCGGCAGGCCGGCCATGCGGTTTCCGCGTGGCGCGGCCCGATCCGTTGTCCACGCAACCATCAGATATCAAGGGAACCGCAACCATGCGATTCAACGCGACACGCTTCGCCGCGACCCTGCTCGTCGCCGCGTGCGCCGCCGCCACGGCCGGCCGCGCGGCCGCCGCCACGCAGGACGACCTCCACGACACCGTCACCCGCCACATCGCGCCGCTGATGAAGCAGTATGCGATTCCCGGCATGGCGGTCGGCATCGTCGCCGACGGCAAGCCCTACGTGTTCGACTACGGCGTGATGTCGACGCAAACCGGCAAGCCCGTCACGGGCGATACGCTGTTCGAAATCGGCTCCGTCAGCAAGACACTGACCGCGACACTCGCGGCCGACGCGCAGGAGGGCGGCGAACTGTCGCTCACCGACCCGGCTGCCAAGTACCTGCCCGCGCTGCAGGGCAAGCCGTTCGGTGTCTTGACGCTGCTGCAGCTCGGTACGCACACGTCCGGCGGCATGCCGGTGCAGGTGCCGGACAGCATCCGCGACGACGCAGGCCTGATCCGCTATCTCGGCGCGTGGCGGCCCGCGCATGCGCCGGGTACGTACCGGACCTATTCGAACGTGTCGGTCGGCATGCTCGGGTGGCTCACCGCGAAGGCGATGCACAAGGATTTCGCGGCGCTGATGGAGCAGCGGCTCTTTCCCGCGCTCGGCATGATGCACACGTACATCGACGTGCCGGAAGCACGCCAGGCCGACTACGCGCAGGGCTATACGCAGGACGGCAAGCCCATCCGGATGACAGGCGGGATGCTGTGGCAGCCGGCGTACGGCGTGCGGACCACGGCGGCCGATTTGCTGCGCTTCGTGCAGGCGAACATGGGGCTGACCGGAACCGCGCCGCGCCTGCAGCGCGCGCTCGAACGCACGCATACCGGCTATTTCCGCGCGGGGCCGCTGACGCAGGACCTGATCTGGGAACAGTATCCGTATCCGGTCGCGCTGCCGACGCTGCTCGAAGGCAACTCGATGAAGATGCTGCGCGACGGGTTGCCGGCCACCGCGATCGAGCCGCCGCTCGCGCCGAGCGCGGATACGTGGATCAACAAGACGGGCTCGACCAACGGCTTCAGTACCTATGTCGCGTTCGTTCCGTCGAAGCGGATCGCGATCGTGATGCTCGCGAACCGCAGCTATCCGAACGAGGACCGCGTGAAGGCCGCGTACGGGATCCTCGCGGCGCTCGACGGCCGGCGGTAACGTTTCCACCGACAAGCCGGCCGTTCCACCTGGCCGGCTCTCCCCAAAAAAACCGATACCTGTATCGGCACGCTTCTGCAAAACGAAATACGTGCATCGCATCCCCTGGGCAGAATCCGGGCCGATCTCCGGGGCGTGTCCGGATAGTCCAGTCAGGGGGGAACATGCGGAAGACCACTCGCGCGCGGCTGCTTTGGGGGCTGCTCTTGGCCGGCGCGCTCGGCGCGTGCGGCGGCAACATGGATGGCGCGGGCGCGGCAGGCGCGTCGGCTCGGCATCGAATCACGCCGCCAGCTTCTGAACCTGCTGCTGGATCATGGCGTGCTCGATGCGTCGTCTATCCGAAGAGGTATTGCGTGATCGCGCTACGATAGCGCTGGCGCGAAACTCGAGGAGAGCCGATTGAGCATCACATGGGATGGGATCACGGGCGCCGACGTGCTCGACGAAGCCGAGGTCGCGCGCCGGCACGCGTTGGCCGATGCGGCGCGCAACGGCGACTGGGCGACGATGCTGGAACTCGTGGCGAAACAGCCGGGGCTCGTCAACGCGACGCGGCTGGGCGGCACGTCGCGCTATACGCCGCTGCATCAGGCGGCCTGCGGCGGCGCACCGAAAGAGGTTGTCGTCGAGCTGTTGCAGCTCGGCGCGTGGCGCATGCTGCGCGATGCACATGGCGCGCGCCCGGTCGATCTTGCCGAGCAGCGCGGGCATCGACATCTCGTCGATCTGCTGACGCCGCAGCCGCGGCGCTTCGTACCCGACGAAACGCTGCGCGACATCCAGCGCCACTTCCACGAGATGATTCTCGGCCGCATCGCACACTTGCGCGTCGACGCGCTGCGCCTGCCCGAACTCGAACCGCTGCTTGAACTCGACGCGCAGGCCGCACGCATGTGGTTCGCGGTGCCGGGCATGTACGGCGGATTCGGCTATGCGCTGCGCAACGACGGCGCCGCGGCCGTGCTCGTGTCCGAAAGCTGGAGCCGCGTGGCCGGGGGCTCGGGCCAGCGGCACGAGATCACGGCGCAGGGTTGTACGCTCGTCGACGAGGGCTTCGTGTGACGGCCTTGCGCCGCCACGTGAGCGCTCAGGCGACCGCCGTGTCCGGTGCGGCGACCGCCGCCGCACCGCGCGCGGCCGACGCCCGCGCCGCCGCTGCGCCCACCAGCCGCCGATAGCGCGCGAGCGCCCACAGCGGGAAGTACGCGGTATAGCCGTGATACTTCAGGTAGAAGATGCGCGGAAAGCCCGGCGCGTTGTGCGAGCGGTGCCACCAGAAGCCGTCTTCCTGCTGGACCGACTGCAGATACGCGATGCCGCGCTTCACCGAATCGGATTCGCAGTCGCCGAACGCCATCTGCGCGAGCAGCGCCCACGCGGTGAAGTTCGACGTGCTCTCGCCGCCATTGGTGCCGCCCAGCTTCGGGTCGATGTAGCTGTCGTTCGTCTCGCCCCAGCCGCCGTCCGCATGCTGCCGTGAGCGCAGCCATTCGATCGCGCGTTGGATATACGGCTGCGACTTGTCCTCGCCGGCGAGCGCGAGGCCGGCCAGCACGCTCCACGTACCGTAGATGTAGTTCGTGCCCCAGCGGCCCCACCAGCTGCCGTCGGGCTGCTGCGTGCGCTTCACGTAGTCGATGCAGCGCGCGAGCGATGCGCGTTCGTCCGCGCGTTTCGTCACGCCGAAGCACAGCAGCACGCGGCCCGACACGTCCTCGGTCGGCGGATCGAGCAGCGCGCCGTGATCGGCGAACGGGATCGCGTTCAGGTACATGCGGTCGCAGTTGGCGTCGAACGCCGCGAAGCCGCCGTTGCGCGATTGCAGCCCGCGCATCCAGTCGAGCGCGCGCGCGACGCGCGGCGCATACGGGTTCGTGCCGTCCGCGTTGCAGTGCGTGCGGCCGCGGCGATCGAGCATCGCGGTGACGACCGCCGTGTCGTCGATGTCGGGGTAATACGGGTTCGCGTACTGGAACGCCCATCCGCCCGGCTGGACGCCGGCCGGCGCGTTCTCGATCCAGTCGCCGCGCAGGTCGTTCACCTGGCGTTCGGCCAGCCAGTCATATGCGCGCGCGATGCGCTCGTCGAGTGCGCGCCGTGCGTCGCCGGGCTCGCCGTCTTCCGCCACCGCCACGCCGCGCGCCTGCTCGAGCGCCATCGTGCTCCACGCGGTATCCCACACCGGCGACAGGCACGGCTGGCAATACACGCTGCCGTCGGGCCGCGTGACCAGCAGCTTTTCCAGCGCATCGTCGCAGTCGCGGCGATGCGGGTGATCGTCCGGGTAGCCGAGTACCTGCATCATTTGATTGGCATACACGATCGGCGGGAAGATGCCGCCGAGCCCGTCCTCGCCGTTCATGCGCTCCGCGCACCACGCCTCGGCATGGCGGATCGCGCGCTGCCGCAGGCCCTTCGGCATCAGCGGCTCGACATGACGCACCGTGCGGTCGAGCGCGAGGAACAGCTTGCGCATGCCGCGCGCGGGCGGGAAGTAGTGACGTTCCTCGTCCGGCGGCGTGACGAACAGCTCGCGGATCGAGACGTTGCGCGGATTGCGGGCGCGCGCCTTCAGCGAACACAGCACGAGCAGCGGCACCATCGTCGTGCGCGCCCAGTACGCGACCTTGTACATCGAGATCGGCACCCACTTCGGGAACAGCACGAATTCGACCGGCATGAACGGCGTCGCGCGCCACGGCACCTGGCCGAACGTCGCGAGCAGGATGCGCGTGAACACGTTCGAGCGAGCCGCGCCGCCGAGTTTCAGGATCGCGTCGCGGGCGCGGATCATGTGCGGCGCATGCTCGCTGTCGCCGGCCGCCTTCAGCGCGAAGTACGCCTTCACGCTGCACGACACGTCCGGATCGCCGTCGACGTACAGGGCCCAGCCGCCGTGCGTGTCGAGCCGCTGGTTCGCGCGCAGGTAGCGCGCCATCTTCTCCTGGCGGATGTCGTCGATCTTGTCCATGAAATGCATCATCAGGATGTATTCCGCGGTGATCGTCGCATCGGATTCGAGTTCGAAACACCAGCTGCCGTCGGGCTGCTGGAGACGCACGAGGGCGTCGCGTCCGCGGGCGATGGCGGTATCGAGCGCGGACCAGGGGGAGGGGGTGGATGTCGTCATGCGGCGGATCATACCATCCGGCCGGAATGTTTATATCGAGACGCCGGGTGCTACCATCCGCACCATGAAAAAACACCTCGAACCTGCGCCGCACGCTGCGTCCGCGCCCGCCGAACCGGCTGGAACGGCCGGTGCGCGGGCGCCTGAGGCATCGTCGGCGCCGGCTGTCGCCACCGCCGGCGTGCGTCGAAAAAAAGCGCCCGATCAGGTGCGCGCGCAGTTGCTGGCGGCCGCATCGGAGATCGCGACACATCACGGCGTGGCCGCGTTGACGCTCGACGCGGTGGCCGAGCGCGCCGGCGTGACGAAGGGCGCGCTGCAATATCACTTCGCGAACAAGCAGGGGTTGCTGGATGCGCTGTTCGGTCAGGCGACCGAGCGGTTCGCCGCGCAGATGGCCGCGCGGGTGGCGGCGGATGCCGACGGCGGCGGTGCGGCGGCGCGGGCGTACGTGCATGCGGTGCTCGACGAGTCGCATCCGGCTGCGAGCACCGATGTGCTGCGCGTGCTGGTTGCGTCGATGATTACCGACCAGGACACGCGCGAGCGATGGTCGGTGCCGATGCGCGAATGGACGCGGCCCGACCCGGTGCCGCTCGAGCAGGCCGCGACCTTGATGATTTGCCGGCTCGCCGCCGACGGGCTGTGGATCTCGAAACTGCTCGACAGCATCGAGGTGTCGGCCGAGTTGCGCGCGGAGATCGTCCGGCAACTCGACGCGATGAGCCGCGGCGTGTTTCCGAAGGGGCGCGACGGCGCTGTGTGATGCATGCGTCGCGGCGTCTGGCCGTCCTGGCGAGCGTGCGAGTGCCGGCATCACGGCGCGCGTCGATGTCGGCGGCACTGGCTGGACGAAGCCTCAGCGGTGTCGCACCGTACCGCATCGGCCAACGCCTCGCCGATCGCGTGCTGAACGACGGCCGGGTTTTCCAACAGATAGAAGTGCCCACCGTCGAACTCGCGGAAGCCGACCGTGTGCTGCGACGCGCGCAACCAGTCACGCTGCCCGGCGGGGCTCAGCAACGTGTCGTCGTGCCGCGCGGTCATCACACGGCTGGGCGCGACGATGAACCACAGCTGGGACACCGAGCGCTTCGTCGCCGACGTGATGGAGAGCCTGCCAGGCTGTGCCGGCCCGGCAACCACAACTGCCGCGAGGTAAGCGAATCATGAAGATTATCGTACGTGACGCCGTGGCCGCCGATACGCTGGCCCTGCGCGAGCTGTTCCTGCGCTCGCGCCGCGAGACCTTCGTCTGGCAGCCGGCCGGCGCGTTCCAGCTGGCCGACTTCGAGGCCCAGACGGAAGGCGAGCGGCTGAGGGTCGCCGAGGACGACGGCGGGCGACTCGCCGGCTTCGTGTCGGTCTGGGAGCCCGACCACTTCATCCACCACCTGCACGTGCACCGGCCGTACCACCGGAGCGGCGTCGGCCGGGCGCTGCTGCGCGCGCTGCCGGGCTGGCCGGCCACGCGTTACCGGCTCAAGTGCCTGCGCGCCAACGCGCCGGCGCTGGCGTTCTATGCCGCGTGCGGCTTCGTCGAGATCGGCTGCGGCAGTGCGGAAGACGGCGAGTACCTGCTGCTCGAGTCCGGCGGCAACGACGGCCAATGACCGTCCACCTGCGGGACCGCATGCTGCTCGGCGTCGTCGTGTCGGTGCTGGAGAGCGACTGGCCGGTGGTGCTGAAGGCGCTCGTGCCGATGCATGGCGCGACCTGGGCGTTCGGCCTGTTCCGCACGCTGATGCTCGTCGTCAAGGGCGCGGGCGGCTGGGTGTCGTATCGCGTGATGAAGCATTGCGCCGCCCGGCCGGCGCTCGCCGTGACGCTGCCGTTCGCCACGTCCTGAATGACCTTGAACCTGTCTGGTTCGCGCACGGTCATCGTGATCCGTCCGGTGAAGCCGTGGCGGGCGGCTTGCGCCGGTAGCGCTACGGCATCAGCCGGTCGAGCAGCGGCGACCGGAAGATCCGGTACGGATCGTAGCGTTCGAGGGTCGCGCGCGCCGTATCCCAGTTGCTCGACGCCGGCTGGCCTTCACGATGCAGGTTCGGAATCGTGGTGGTGAGCATCGTGTCGTCTTGCCAGGCGGCCGCGTCGGTATAGGCCCAGCCCTTCGACCATTCCGGGCGCACCGTCGCGTACGAGCCGGTGTAGTTCGCGAGCATCCATTGCTCGATCTCGCGATAGAAGCGATCGGCGGCCGGCGTGCCCGGCAACGTCAGGATGTCGAACCACACGGCGGTATCCCATTCCGGCCGGTCGGGGCGCGGCTTGAGCGCGGACAAGGCCGGCACGACCGCGCCCGCGCCGGCATCGGCCGGCTTGTCGAGACCGGTGACACGGATCTCGACGGGGCCGTTCATCGGATACTCGCCGCGCGCCTTGTACGTGTCGACGCGGTTCTGATAGAACTGCACGAACTCGCTGATCACGCGCTGCACGTCGGCGCGCCGCGCCAGTACCGCGTAGCCGTTCGCGGTGACGCGCAGCGTCGTCGGTCGAATGTACTGCAGCACGGTGCGCGACCAGCCCCAGATGTCCCCGCTGAGCGTGAGTGCGAGACCGGCCGTCGTGATGGCCAGCTGCGTCTGGCCGAACAGCGGCGTCAATCCGCCTTCGCCGCCGATCACGATCCGCTTGACGAGATCCGAGATGGACTGCGAGATCGAATCGGAGAACGGATAGTTGTACGGCTGCGTGACGGCGCGCGACAGGAACGGCTTGCTGGGCGTCGGCGTCCAGACCTTGAGCCACGGTTTGGTCGTAAACGGGAACCAGATGGCTTCCACCCGGCCCGAGGCGTCGAGAAACGACGCGATCGTGCGGCCCGTCGCGCCGGCCGGCGCAAACAGTTCGGATGCCGGAATGTCGACGTAGCTCTGGCAGCGTAGCCGCTGGTTCGGGCCTGCCGTCAGCGTGACTTCGACGATGAACGCGCGCCCGATGTGCGCGAGGAACGCGCCGATCTCGGGATCGCTGCGCTCGAACCGGCGCAGCACGTATTGCTGCCGGGCCGGATCGAACACGACCGCGGTGAGCGCGACCACGAGATTGCTCAGCGAGCCGTAGGTCTGGCCCGGTTGCAAGGTTTCACCGGCCGCCGGCACCGCGGTGCCGTGCGCATCGATCGCGAGCGCGCCGCCGAGCGTGATGTCGCCCGGTGCGGGCGCGGCAATCACGCCGAGGCCATATTGCTCGAGCGTCGCGAGCAGCGACTCCAGCGAGACGCCCGTCTGGGCGGTGACGCGCGCCGGACGCGCCGTCGTGTCGACGGAGACGGCCGTCAGCGACTTCGTCGTATCGAGCAGCACGAGGTTCGCGGCGCCGGCGCTCGGGTCCAGCGTCAGCGGCGACCAGTTGTGCATGTAGCCGCGCGGGCGTATCCGGTAGCCGTTTGCGCGCGCCCAGTTGACCGTCGCGACGACGTCGTCGGCGGAGCGCGGCGCGGCGGTCCATGCGTCCTGCACGGCGATTTCGCCGCTCCAGTTCTGGAACGCCTGCTTGTAAAGCGGGATGTCGGCCGGGAAGCCGGGCGGGGTGTCGCCGGCCGTCCGCGCATGCGCCGCAATCTGATAGAGCGGGGTCCAGCCGGTGACGATGCCGGCCGCCGCGAGCTTCGCCATGTCGGCCAGGAAGGCGCGACGCGGCGCAGGTTCGTCTCGGAAGTCGTGACTCATGGTGTGCTCCAATTGTTCGGAATTGTTTTGCAGATTGGAAAGACGACAAATGACGCGTTGAGACTCGTGTGGCAATTCGAGCAGGCGCGGCGCGTGGAAAGCGTTGCGCGTTGGCAGGCCGGGATTGAAAAAGACGGTGCGTTCGGCAATGCGCGGCCGCGCATCCCCATGGGTGTCTAAAAGGAAATCGAAAAACCGCCGGGCAATTTCTTCAATTGACCGTCGGCCCGTTCTGGCGGCAAGCAGATAGGGAGATTCGACGAAATCGCGTGTGGCGAAGCGCTAGCCGAGGCGATCGATAAAAAATGATTTCACGTGAATATTAATTCCCATGTTTCGGTTTTTTAAATAAACCAGGCCGATGTTCAAAATTGATTGACGATATGTCATGTATTTCGGTCGAAAGCCTAGCAATTTATCTGTCGGGTAGCAAGCGGCTGGGTTGGCGAATTTCCGATTACTTAATATGGAAATTTCATGACGAGAGGTGGCATCGCCCTTTGTGGATATTTTGCAACGCCGGTGTCGATGGCAAGCTGTCATAGGCTGGAGGCGGAAATTATGCTTTGCCGCCGCGCGAATTGAATCGATCGTTGAGCGAATCGAAATAACGTCCGGTAGACAATATTTGAAGCCAGCTCGGTGAGCGGGTGGGTATGGTGAAATTCGGAAATTCTTTGATCGAATAAGGCGCCCGGATGAAAATCCGTGGTATGCGTCGCTTGGGTGATTGTTGCAAAAGTTCGTGGTAAACAGATTTTGGTTTATCCGCGCATTCATAATCATGCCAATGGGTGGCGTGTGGATTGAGCGATTTCCGGTTCGCGAGCGGCGTGATTTAAAAATAGATGTCAGGTTAACCGCAAATGTCTTAAATCGTCGCTATCATACGCGGCTGGGATATACATGGATAAAATTCAATGGAAAGAATCGTTGCGCTTTTTGATCGCGATTTTTCGTTGAATTCGCCGGGCACGCGCCCACTCCGGGGCGGCGCCGGGTTTTCCAATTCAGGTATTCAGCACGTCCGGCGGCGACGCGTTTTCATTCAGCAACGCGCATCGCTTGAAATGGACGTTTCAACCTGTTGCGGCTTCGCCAGTCATGATCGTCCATCAATGCGACGCCGACCGCATCGCGCCGTCCAATACGGAGGAAACATCGTGCCTGTTTCACGCTTGTCATCGGATCGCTCGATCGTCGGTGCCGAGGCGGCACTCGCCGCGCCTGAAGATCGTTCGCACACGCACTGCGTCTTACGGATCGCGGGCTATGGATGCTCGCCCGACGGCCCGCGCCACGTTGCCGAGCCATTCGACGCGCGCTGGCGCGTTCGCGAATGAGGTGCCGACGCATTGGGCCCGCAGCCGACCGTTGAGTGCGGCGCGGCCACCGTCCCCGCATGCGATCTCGCATCGGGCTGAACAGGGAACGGCGCGCCGTCGTTTCGCGTGAGCCGAACGCATCGGCACGCGATGGCGGCGGCGCGTGGCCCGCCGAAGAAGGCGCGCGACGCAGCGCGGCCAGACGCGTGCCGCGCAAACCGTGCCGGCTCGCCCGCGCCGGCGTTGCGCCACGTCGTCAAGCACGCACAACAAGGAGAATCAGATGTTCGCGAAGCTCGGGAAGGTGATTTCGAGCGCCGGCAGTGAGCGCTTCGCATCCGACATGCATGCATTGCTGGTCGAATCGATTCCGCTCGCGATCACCCGGATGACCGAATGGACGCTCGATGAGCCGGCGGGCGAAGTCGTCCGCGTCCAGTCGCTCGGCGCGTTCGGCGCGCCGGGCGGCGACGGGCGCGGCGCGCCGGCCGCGCACGACGCGCGGGAACCGGCCGCGCATCCGCCGTTGAACCGGATCCTGGCGGCCTGCGACCGGCAGCTCATTCATATCAATCCGCTGATGCGGAGCGGCAATGGCGGCGAAGTCGCGCCGCCACGCGGGCCGGGCGGCGGATTTCAGTGCCATCTCGTGTCGGGCAAGGCGAATCGCCGCTACGTGATCTCGCTGCATCGCACGGCATCGCATCGCGACTTCTCGTTGCAGGAGATGTCGTTCCTGAAGAATTTCGCCGATACGCTGCTGCCGCTCGTCGAGTGGCATGCGTCGACGCGTCGGCACGGCGAGCTTGAATGCGCGACGGCGCCCGGTGCGGCGGCAGGCATGCCCGGCGTCGAGGCGCTGCGCCACGAGTTCGAATCGCGGCTCGCGCGCGCCGGGGTTGCGCTGTCGGCACGTGAAAACGAAGTGTGCCTCGGCCTGCTCGCGGGCAAGATGCTGCGCGAAATGGCCGGCGAGCTCGGTGTGAAGGAGAGTACGGTCGAGACGTACATCAAGCGCGCCGCGGTGAAGCTCGGCATCAGCGGCCGGCACGGGCTCACGAAATGGATGATCGACGATTCCGTGCCGCGCGCGTCGGCGGCCTGACGCCGTCACACCGTCGACGCACGACGAACACCGCCGGCCGACGTGCCGGGACGGCTGACGCGCGCGCCCGCGCCGACGCTCGTCGTAGCGGGCGATGACGACGATGTCACCGGGTGTGGCCGCCCGAGCTGCGTCGCCGGCCGGATTGCCGGCGTGCGACTCGAGGTGGAGGCCGGCGGCAGCCGTCCCCTGTTGTTTCGTGCGTCGCCTGCGTCGGCATTGCGCGCGCTGAAGTGCCTGGCGTGCCGCACCTGACGCACGCCATGCCGCCACGCATGCGCGTTCGGGCAGCGGGCCGTCAGGTTCCGATGCGCGGCGGCGCGTAGTCGCGCCGCACGCTTCTCGCGCCGTCCCGGCCGGCTTCCGTCGCGGCTCCGGCCGTCTCGTCGAGCATCCAGCGCGTCAGGCCATGACGCCCGCCGAAGCCCAGCTTGACGGCTGCCCGCTTCAGGTAGGTCTCGACGGTGCTTTCGCGCAGCGCGAAACGTGCGGCGATGGCGGGCACCGTGTCGCCGGCCAGCAGTGCCGTGCAGGCCTCGATCTCGCGCGTCGACAGCTTGACGCCGGCTTGCCGCAGCCGGTCGGCGAACCGCCGCGCCACGCGCTCCCGGCCCGATTGCGTCGCCGGCGGCACGGCGGTGATCATACGGGCGGCCGGTGCAGCCGAATCGCGCGCCGCGACATGGCTCGCGACGATCGGAAACAGCACGTGCGAGAGTTCCTTGAGGAAGGTCCGCTCCAGCGGCGAGAAATCGTCGAACGTACTCGTGCGATACAACGAGATCACGTAACAGTAGCCCCGCTTGCGGGTCACGAGGTGGAATTGCGCGCAACGCGGCGACACGATCGCCGCCTGCATGAGGACGAAACGGTCGAGCTGCGCGTGGATCGGGTCGTGGCCGGCGAGCGTGTCGTCGACGTGCAGGCGGCTCGCAGCCGGGTGCGGCGGCATCTGCGGCCCGCAACAGGCAGCGGCCGGGTCGGCCTTCGCGAGCGCCGCACCGACCGCGCCGACCGCACCGAGGCTGCGCACCCCGGGGTTGCCGTCGGGCGCGGCGTCGACCGCAAGCTCCGAAATGCGGATCTCGTCGACGGGGACCGCCGCGGAGATCAGGTTGTACATCATTCGGGGGAAACGTCGGCTGCCGCTGCTCGAGATCGCTTCGCCGACGTGTGCGAACAATCTGCTGAACTCCATGAAAGGATTCCTGATGAGACGTTGAAGCTGCGCTTGTGCGCATGGATGCCGACATGATTTAAACACCCGCCCGCGCACGCGTCTGTAACGGATTGCCGGGACAGCCGCAGCATCGCCGGTCGCCGAATCCGGTACGGCGCGCGGCGGCTGTTCCGCCCGTCGGCGACAGACCGCGCGCACCGTGTCCGCATCCGGATCGCCGCTCATCCGGCAGCTTCCGCCCGGGCGTCGCACAGGGCCGTATCGGAGAAGATGCGGCCGCTATCCAGGCGAATGACCCGATCCGCCAGCTTGAAATACTGATCGTCGTGGGTAATGATGACGACGCATTTCCCGCGGGATTTCAGATCGGGTACCAGCACTTCATAGAAAAATCGCTTGAAGACCGGATCCTGATCGGCGGCCCATTCGTCCAGGATATAGATCGGACGATCCTCGATGTACGCGCAAAGCAACGCCAGGCGCTTGCGTTGCCCGGTCGACAAGGCCCGGGTTGTCGAGAACGTCCGGCCGGAAATCTCGATCTTGTCCGCCAGTTTCAGGGTTTCGAGGTATTTCCGCGCAAGCTCGATGCTTTCGTTGCCCCGATCCGGTCCTATGATGCGATTGAACAAATGGAAATCGGTGAAGACGGCGGAAAACAGGTTTCGGTAGCGTTCCCTGGCAGCGTCGTCAATGACTTTTCCATCGAGGGAAATGGTGCCGCCGGTAGGCGCATAGAGGCCGCTGAGCACCTTGCCCAACGTGCTCTTGCCGCTGCCGTTTCCGCCGATGACATAGACAAGCTCCCCCGCATGAATCGTCATGTTGATCGGGCCGAGCACGAAGTCGACCGATGACGCGTTGTCACGGTAGTTCATCGTCACCTCGTTCAACTCGATGACCTTCCATGACTTCGTCGTTGGGGATTCCACGGTGCCCGGAGAGGGCGGCTCCTTGCGTGAATCCTGCGTGTCGTCGATCAGGAAACCGAATTCAGCCAGCCTGGCGAGCGCGGTCTTGCCTTCGGCCACCACCGGCAGGATATTGATCAGCATGGTCAAGGGCCCCATCATGTAGAGCACGGCCAGAATGCTCGCCGTGAGTACGGACGGGTCCACGACGCCGAGCGAAGGCACGCCGAACAGCAGGCATCCGAGCAGGACCGCTACCGTGATCTGGCCGATGCTGTCGCCGCTCATGAACCAGAAGCGTTCGATGTAATTGAAGCCTGCCACGCGCTTCGACGACAACTCGATCGCGGCCCGGGTAAACCAGCGTCGCCTGGCCCGGTTGAGCTTGAGCTCCTTGATTCCGAACACGAGGCCATGGGTATATTCGTTGAACTGGACGAATTCATCGCGAACCCGCTCTGTGAAATTGACCGCCTTTCGATAGAAAAACAGATAAAGCACCAGGCCGACGAGGGTCAGGATGATCGTCGAAGCGAACACGATCCAGGAGAGGTAGGCGAGATAGGCGATGCTGCAGATCAGGACGACCGATTGAACGATGATCGTCGGGATGGTGAGCAGGGTCTGGCTCAGTTGCGGAATGTCTTGCGTCAGCATGGTCAGGACATTGGGGGCGCCGCGCCGGTCGATTTCATCCAGCGGGGTCGCCAGGATCCTTTTGCACAGGTTGACGCGCAATCGCGTCATGACTTTCATGCAGGCATAGGAGGGCATCACGGCAGCGCAGCTCCTGCAGACCACCGCGACGACATTCACCGCAATGAAGATCAGCAACAGCGTCTGTCGATCGTCCGGGTCACGCAGCACGGTGCTGATCAACCCGACGCCCACGATCGACGCGACGCCGCTGACGAGGCCCGTCAGGACCGTGCCCAGCGTCAGCCAGGGATGACTGCGCCACATCAGGGTGACGGCGGAATGCCATGGCGGCGATTTGCTTTGAGCGGAATCCATGAGTGGCCAGTAGGTCTCAGTTGATCAGGTGGCTGAGTTCGACGTTTCGTGCCGCTGATCTCAACCTCGACGAGGTTTCGTGCTTGCCCAGGAACGTGATGCTTTTCACGATTTCCAGCGGCGAATCGGAAAACAGGATGCAGCACTTCAGCAGGCGCTGCGCACGATCCCAGCCGACGCCGTCCGCCGAATCGGCCACGCTGCGCAACGCGGCCTCGACCGAGGCGGCCGTCCAGTTTTCGTTCCCTGTCAGCCGCGCATCGACCTGCCGAAGAAATTGCAGGAGCGTGCGGGGATTGCTTTCGATGCTGTACATGAGGATGTAATCGATTCGCACTTTCTTCGTGATCAACGGAAAAATCAGGTCGATCACGCCGGCAGCCGATTCGCATTTCCCATAAGCCAGTGAAATCGCGTCGCCGAGCTTGCAGTCCCGGTGAAGCGCATTCAGCGCGGCCTGTACGAACGCCGCTTCGGGGTCAACGGGGGTGATTTGCATGAGGGTCAATGGCCTGTCGAGTGAGGGATCGCGGCGAGCACGGGCCGCAGGCATTACCAGCCGTCCGGAATGGGCATCGAATAGGTCAGCGGCTTTTCCGGCATCACTTCGTCCATGATGTCGGAGTAGCCGGACTCCTGTCCGACCAGGTTCGGCTCGAAGCAGTAGCAATTGAAGGTCTGCTGCAGGACGAGGTTGTTACGGTCGTTGATCGCCGGCGGGTTTTCGTTGATCGCGATGAACGCGTCGTACAGCGAGTCCCGGACGACGTACGCGTGCGCGGTGAGCGTCTCCACGGCCTTGACGATGTTCGGCGCGACGGGAATGGGCGGCGTGAAGTGATACGCGCCCAGGAACAGCATGTGCCAGTCGTCCGGCACTTGCGCGATGAACTCGGGAAAGCGCGCGGCGAAATCGGCGTCGAAGAACGCGTCGTCCTCGAAGATCAGGACTTCGCTCGCGCCGGCGGCCTGGGCCTGTTTCACGGCGGCGAGATGGCTCATCGTGCAGCCGTAGTCCTGCGGACGCATATGGCTCAACGATTCCGGCACGCTCACCAGCCTGGCATCGACGGCGGACAGCCGTTCCACCGTGCGGATGTTCTGCTCTGCGAATTTTCGTTGCATCGCGTCCCAGCGGTCGGGGCGCCGGTCCAGGTTGATGCAGACCTTGCGGGCGAAAGTGTTGTCGATCGTCGGCGTTGTTTTCATGAGGGCAGTTTTTCCAGAAACGAATTGACATGGGCGGCGAGGACGCCGGCATGCGGATCGAGCAGCATGGTCAGGTGGTCGCCGGGGACGTCCGTCACCGCGACGGGGAGCGCCGAGAAGCGTGACCATCCCCAGCTCGGGTCCAGGCGAAGCTGCGCGATCTCGGCAGACGGCGCGTAGTCGCCGGGATCGCGTTCGGTGCTGCGGAACAACGCGATCGGCACGGGCAGCGGGGTGGCTTGCGGCGCGTAGTGCGACTTGAAGTTGGCCTGGTAGACGCGCAGGTAGGCGCGCAGGCGGTCGGATCCGGCGTCCGCGAACCAGTTGCCGCGGTCGCCGATCCGCTCGAGGATCAGGCCGGCCTGGGCGTCGGGATCGAGATCGACGAGGTCGGCTCGCGTCACCTGGAGGTCGGTCCCGAGGAAGGTGCCGATTTCATGGGCGATCGCGACCAGCCATTCGGTGTCGTCCCAGTCCTGCCAGTAAGCGGCGGCCGGGCTGTCGATGGGCGCGGACGCGTCGAAGATCGCCAGCAGTTTCACGTCGGCGCCCTTGTCGACAAGTTGCCGGCTCATTTCGAGCGCCACCTGCGCGCCGAACGAGTGGCCCGCCAGGTAGTACGGACCAGCGCCCACCCGCGGCCAGATGCGCTCGATATGACGGGCCGCGATGTCTTCCACGCGGGTGAGCGGCGCGCACGAGCCGTCGAGGCCGAGCGCCTCCAGCCCGTAGATCGCGTGGGCGCCGCTCAGGTGGTGCGCGAGCGGGTGGAAGTAGACCACGTTCCCGCCGGCGCCCGGCAGAAGGAAGAGCGGCGCGGCCGGGCCGCCGTCGCGAATCGGCACGAGTCCGCCGGCGGGCGCGGACGGTTCTTTCGTGGCCAGCGCCGCCGCCAGTTTCTCGATGGTCGGATTCTCGAACAGGCAGGAAATCGGCAGCCGGCGATCGAACGCCTTCTCGACATTGGCCATCAGCTGGATCGCGATGATCGAGTGGCCGCCGAGGTCGAAATAGTTGTCGCTGATCTTGATGTCGTCTCTTTTGAAGATCCGCCGCCAGATCTCCAGCAACGTGCTTTCGTCCGCCGTAGGCGCGACGGCGCATGCCGCCGCGGCCGCCCCGGCTGCTGCTGCGATTGCCGGCCCGGGCTCGCCGCGCGGTGCGCTCGGCAAGCCGCCGGCGGCCGGCGGATCGGCGAGCTCGCCGGTGCGCCGGGTCGGGTCGTCGGCGAATCGTTCCAGCAACGTGCGGAGGGTGCCGAGCATCTGCCGCACGACATCCGGCGCAACGCGGTGTGCATCGTGCGAAATGTGGAAACCGATGCGCTCGTTCGGGTGCACGGTCAGGGTCAGCGGGTAATTCGATTCCGCGAACGCGCGGGTGTCGAGGATCTCGATGTCGTCCGGCCCGAGATCGGGGGCGGCGGCCACCGGGAAGTTCTCGAAGACCAGCAGGCTGTCGAACAGACTGTCGCGGGCGGGCACGTCGCTCCACGACTGGATATCGACCAGCGAGCTGTACGAATGCGGCTCCATCGCCGTCTGGGCGGCGTGGACCTCCGCCAGCCATTCGATGAACGGGCGCTCCGGCGCGATACGCAAGCGCAGCGGCAGCGTGTTGATGAACAGCCCCACGATCGACTCGACGCCGTCGAGCATCGGCGGGCGGCCGGACACGGTGACGCCGAAGACGACGTCATCCGTGCCGGCGTGGCGCCGCAGCACCAACGCCCAGGCCGCGCGGATCAGGACGTTGAGCGTGACGCGATGCGCACGCGTCAGCGCTTGCAGCCGCGCGGTCAGGGTTTCGTCCAGCAGGAATTGCTGCGTCCTGCGCTTGTCCTCGCGCGCGGCGTCGCCGGCGATCTGCCGGGCCGGACTGGCCGCGATCGGCGTGGCGGCATGGAAGCCGGCCAGTTCGGCGCGCCACCAGGTTTCGTCGGCCGAGCGGGGATGACGCGCGAGCCAGTCGATGTACGCGCGGTAGCCCGGCGCCGACGCTGCGACCGCGGGCGCGCCGGTGCGGGCGAGCGACAGGTAGTCGGCGAACACCTCCTTCATCAGGGTCGCGGTGCTCCAGCCGTCGAGGATGATGTGGTGCGCGCTCCAGCAGAAGCGATGGCGCGTGTCCGTTTCCTGGATCAGCGTGCAGCGGAACAGCGGCGCCCGCTGAAGATCGAAGCCGCGCTTGCGGTCGTCGGCGAGGAACGCATCGAAGTCCTGCGCGCGGCGTGACGCATCGCGGTGCCGCCAGTCGAGCACGGTCCACGACAGCTCGACCGTGCGCAGCACGGTCTGGACCGGATGATCGCGATTGGCCCACGCGAACGCGGTGCGCAGCACGCCGTGGCGCGCGAGCGCATTGGCCCACGCCTGCCGGAGCGCCGGCACCTGGAGCGGGCCGCTGACGACAAAGCTGAACTGCTGGAAATAGGCGGCAGGATCCAGGTCGTACAGCGAATGGAACAGGATGCCCTGCTGCAGCGACGAAAGCGGGTAGCTGTCCTCGATGTCGTCCCATGCGGTGTCGGGGACCGACGCCGCGAAGTCGAGCAATCGATCCTTGAAGTGCGCGGCCAGGTTCTCGACCGTCTGCCGCCGGTGGAGCCGCTCGCCGTAGCGCCAGTCCACCTGAAGCTTGCCGTCGACGACAGCCGCGACGATCTCGAATGCGTGCGTGCGCTGCGACTTCCCGGCGCGCAGCGAGCCGAGATCTTCGGCCGCCGGGCGCCAGCCATCGGATTGCCGCAACACGGTATCGAGCTGCCCGTGATAGTTGAAGAGGATATCGGCCTTCGGCAACGCGGCGAGACTGTCGCGCACGGCGGCGTCGGGGCTCAGGTAGCGGAGCAGCGAATAACCGAGACCGTCGGCCGGAATCCGGCGCAACTGCTGCCGCGCGGCACGCAGCGCGTCCTCCGGCGTGTGCATCGCGTCGGCGTCGAGCACGACGGGGTAGATGGACGTGAACCAGCCCACCGTCCGGGTGAGGTCGAGCGGCGCATCCGACACGTGGCGGCCGTGACTCTCGAGATCGATCCGGGTGCGGGTGTTGCCCGTGACCATGCTGCAGGCTTGCGCGAGCGCGACGAGCAGGACGTCGTTGATGCGGGTGTCGTAGGCCCGTGGCAGCCGGCGTAGCAACGCGGTGGTGGCGGCTTCGTCCAGTTCGAATGAAACGGATGACGCGTCGCCGACCGCGTTGTTGGCCCTGTTGTTGGCGCCGTGGTTGGCCGCACCCGCGGCCGGATAGTCGACCGGAATCGGCTCGACCGGCTGCGCAAGGAGGGCTTGCCACAGTCGGGCTTCGTCGCCGATCGCGGGCGACCGGGCCAGTTGCTGCAGATGCAACGCCCATTCGCGGAACGAAGTGGTCTTCTCGGGCAACGGCCGGCCGTGGTAAGCGGCATGCAAGTCCTCGAGGAGCACGCGCCACGACACGCCGTCCACCGCCAGGTGATGGACCGACACGAACAGGCGGGCGAGCGGCTCGTCGGCCAGGCAGAAGAGCCGGGCCGCGAGCAACGGGCCGTGCGAGATGTCGATGCCGCGCTCCGCGTCGGCGGCGGCGGCGCGCATCGCCGCCAGGCGCTCGTCGGCGTCGCCGGCGATCACCTGTTTCGCAAAGAGCGCCGGCATCTCGCCGGCGGCGACGACTTGCTGGGTCCATCCGTCCGCACCGTGCGAGAAACGCAGTCGCAACGCGTCGTGATGTTCGTAGACTTGCCGGAACGCGTCGGCGAGCCTCGACGCATCGATATCCGCCGGCACCTGGATCAGGACCGTTTGATTGTAGTGCGACGGCGCATCGATCTCCTGTTCGAAGAACCAGTGCTGCACCGGAGTGAGCGGCGCATCGCCCAGCGGGCTCACGGTTGGCGCGTGCGCCGCCCGCTCCTCGGGTGCGGCGGCCAGCTGCGCGATCGTCTGATACTGGAACAGCTGCTTCGCCGTCACGCGCAGCCCCGCCTGGTTGGCGCGCGCGATCACCTGGATGCTCAGGATGGAGTCGCCGCCGAGTTCGAAGAAATTGTCGTGGATGCCGACGGAAGGCAGTTGCAGCACGTCTTGCCAGATCGACGCCAGCAGGATTTCCCGGGGCGTGACGGCGGGCGCGTGCGGCTGGGGCGCGTCGACCGCATCCGCCGGAAGCGGCAGCGCCTTGCGGTTGATCTTGCCGTTGGGCAGCATCGGCAAGGACGCGAGCGCGACGAACTGCGACGGCACCATGTAGTCGGCGAGCTTGCCGCTCAGGAAGCCGCGCAGATCGGCGATATCCGGCGCCGCGGTCGCGACATAGGCGATCAGGAAGGTTCGGGCTCCTTCGGTTCTCGCGATCACGACGCAGTCGTCGACCGACGGATGCGCGCGCAGCGCCGCCTCGATTTCGCCGGGTTCGATGCGCAGGCCGCGCAGCTTGATCTGGTGATCGATGCGGCCGAGGAACGCGATATTGCCGTCGGGGCGGTAGCGCGCCAGATCGCCGGTGCGGTAGAGGCGCGCGTGCGGGTCGGAGGAGAACGGATCGGCGATGAACTTTTCGGCGCTCAGTTCGGGTTCGCCATGGTAGCCGCGCCCGACCGGCGTGCCGCCGATCAGCAATTCGCCGGGCACGCCGACCGGCACGGGCTGCATCTGCGCATCCACGATGTAGAGGCGGGTGTTGGCGATGGGCCTGCCGATCGGGACGATGCGGTGCGGGTCGTCGCGCCGGCATTCCCACGCGCTCACGTCGACGGCGGCCTCGGTGGGGCCGTAGAGGTTGTAGAGCTTGACGTCCAGGCGCTCGAGGCAGCGCTGCTGCAGGTCATGGGGCAGCGCCTCGCCGCTGCACACGACGCGACGCAGCGACGCGCAGTGCGCGTCGAGGTCCGGATGGTCGAGGAACGCGCGCAGCATCGACGGCACGAAGTGGATCGTGGTGATCCGTTCGCGCTCGATGAGATCGACGAGGTAGTCGGTCTCGCGCTGGCCGCCTGGGCGGGCGAACACCAGGCGCGCGCCGGTGACGAGCGGCCAGAAGAGTTCCCAGACCGAGACGTCGAAGCTGAACGGGGTTTTCTGCAGCACGGCATCGTCGGCGTCGAGCGCGTAGGCGTGCTGCATCCAGAGGATGCGGTTGGTGATGGCGCGATGGGTGTTGAGCGCGCCCTTGGGCCGGCCGGTCGACCCGGACGTGTAGATCATGTAGGCGAGGTTGTCGCCGTTCAGCGCGGGTGCGGGGTTGGACACGGGCGCGGCGTCGAGGTCGAGTGCGTCGGTATCGACGGCGATCACGCGGGCGTCGGTGTCGGGCAGCGCGGCGAGCAGGTGCTGCTGGGTGAGGAGCCAGCGCAACTGCGCGTGGTCGATCATGAAGCGCACGCGCTCGGCGGGGTAGTCGGGGTCGACGGGGACGTAGGCGCCGCCGGCCTTGAGGATCGCGAGCAGTGCGACGCTCATGTGGAGCGAGCGCTCCATGGCGACGCCGACGAGCGCATCGGGGCCGACGCCGAGTTCGATGAGACGGTGGGCGAGGCGGTTGGCGCGCAGGTTGAGTTCGGCGTAGGTGAGCGAGACGTCGTCGAAGACGGCGGCGACGGCATCCGGCGTGCGCTCGACCTGTTGTTCGAACAAGCGATGCAACGGCAGCGCGGCGGCCTCGCCGAAATCCATGTCGGTCCGGTTCCACTCGACGGTCAGCAAGTGCCGCTCCGCGTCGCTCGACAGCGGCAGCGTGCCGAGCGGCCGGTCCGGATCGGCGATCACGGCGTCGATGAGCGTACGGAAGTGTTCCGCCATGCGCTCGATCGTGGCGGTGTCGAACAGGTCCAGGTTGTATTCCAGCGAGCCCGCGAGGCCGTCGTCGGCATCCTGGACATGGAGCGTGAGGTCGAACTTCGCGGTATGGGTCTCCACCGATACCGGCGTGGCCACCAGGCCGGGGAAGCTCACCGCCTGGGGCTGCGCTTTCTCGTACGCGAACACGACCTGGAAAACCGGCGTGCGGCTCAGGTTGCGTTCGAGTTCGAGCGCGTCCACCACCTGCTCGAACGGAATCTCCTGTCGGCTGTAGCCGTCCAGCGCGACGCGCTTCACGCGCGCGAGCAGTTCGCCGAAGGTCGGATTGCCCGACAGGTCCACGCGCAGCGCGAGCATGTTCGCGAAGAAGCCGATCAGCGGCTCGGTCATGCTGGAGCGCCGATTGGCGATCGGGGAGCCGATGACGAGATCCTGCTGGTTGCTGTATCGCGACAGCAGCAGCGCATACGCGGCGAGCACGACCATGAACGTGCTGGTGCCGGACGCGCGCGCAATCGCGCGCAGCCCGTCGGCGCGTGCGCCGCTCAACCGGAACGGCAGGACTGCGCCGCGGAACTGCTGGATGGCGGGCCGGGGGCGGTCGGTGGGCAGTTCGATCAGGTCCGGCGCGTCCGCCAGCGCGGCGCTCAGCAGCGCCAGTTCCCGATGCGTGTCGGCGGACGCCAGGCGCTCGTGCTGCCACACCGCGTAGTCCGCGTACTGGACGGCCAGTTCCGGCAGCGGCCGGCCGGCATAGAGCGCGGCCAGTTCGCCGATGAGGATGCCTGACGACCATGCATCGGAAACGATGTGATGCATCACGATGCCGAAGACGTGCAGGCGTTCATGGACGCGGTACAGCACGACGCGATAGAGCGGCCCGGCGGCGAGATCGAACGGGCGGTCGGCTTGCGCCGCGAGCAGCGCGAGCGTGTCGGATTCGTCGGCGACGTCGACGACGTCGAGCGCGACCGGCGCCGGCGGCGCGATGCGTTGAACCCCGCGGCCGTCGACGGTGGGGAACGTCGTGCGCAGGATCTCGTGACGCCGGCTGATCTCGGACACGGCACCCCGCAGGCGCGCGATGTCCAGTTCGCCGTCGAAGCGCAGCGCGCTCGAGATGTTGTAGGTGGCCGACGGGCCTTCCAGCTGCGCGAGGAACCACAGCCGCTGCTGCGGAAACGACAGCGGCAGGTCGTTCGCGCGCGAGCGGGGCAGGATGTGGCCGGCCGTCGAACCGGCGCGGGGCGACGACGCTTCGATCAGGTCGGACACCGCGCTGATGGTCTGGAGTTCGAAGATCGCGTCGATGCCGATCTCGACGGCGAAGCTGCTCCAGATCCGCGAGACCAGCTGCATGGCCTGCAGCGAATCGCCGCCGTAGTCGAAGAAGCGGCCGGTGAGGTCGACGGCCGGATTGTCGAGCACGTCGCGCCAGATGCGCACCAGCTCGAGCTGGATCGGCGTGGCGTCGAGGCGGGCGGCGTCGGGCGCGGCGGCGGGTTCCAGGGCCAGGAGCGCCGGGCGATCCAGCTTGCCGTTCGCGTTGAGCGGGAATTCGGCGATCGGGACGATGTCGGACGGGACCATGTAGTCCGGCAGCTTCGCGGCCAGATAGGCCCGAAGGTCCGGCACGCTCAGGTTCGCGGCGCCCTTGACGTAGGCCGCCAGCTTGCGCACCCCGTGGGCGGATTCGCGCACCATGACCGCCGCGCCGACGACATCCTCGTGCGCGGCGATCGCGGCCTCGATCTCGCCGAGTTCGATACGGTGCCCGCGGATCTTGACCTGGTGGTCGACGCGTCCGTAGCACTGGATACGTCCGTCGGGCAGCCACCGGCCGATGTCGCCGGTGCGATAGATGCGCGCTTCGCCGGGAAACGGATGCTCGACGAATTTCGCGGCGGTGACGTCGGGCCGCTGGTGGTAGCCGCGCGCAAGGCCGGCGCCGGCGAGGCAGATTTCCCCGGGCACGCCGAGCGGAACCGGCCGCAGCGCGTCGTCGAGCATGTACACGCGGGTGTTGGCGATGGGCCGGCCGATCAGCACCGTGGACGGCGCGTCCTCGACGCGCTCGACGATGCAGCCGACCGTCGCCTCGGTGGGGCCGTACTCGTTGTAGATGTCGATCGCGGGATCGATCTTGCGCAGCGTGGCGATGTGCTGGGGCGTCAGCTCCTCGCCGCCGACGATCACCTTGCGCACGCCGGAGCGTGGCAGGTTCATGTATTCCAGCAGGTGAATGTGAGTGGGCGTGAGCTTGAGGGTGTCGACGCCGCTGCCGGGCTGGAACATCCGGGCCAGGATGGTGTCGATGCTTTCCGACTGCGGATAGATGCGCAGCGTCTTGCCGCGCACCAGCGGGCAGAAGATGTTGGTGAGCGTGAAATCGAAGCACAGCGAGCTGTACAGGCCGAAACTGCCGGTCGTGCCGTCCGGAAAGTAATACCCGGCGGCCCACGCGATGTAGTGGGCCAGGTTCCGGTGTTCGAGCAGGCAGCCCTTGGGCTTCCCGGTCGAGCCGGACGTGTAGAGCACGTAGGCCAGGTGCGCCGGTTCGGCACGGTACGGCGGGTTGTCCGGCAGCGGCGTCCAGCCGGGGAGTTCCTGGTCCAGCAGCAGCGTCGCGCCGGAGAATTCATACCACTGCGCGAGCTGGCTCGATTGGGTCACCAGCAGCGACAGGCCGGTGTCGCCGAGGATGTGGTTGATCCGTTCGGCCGGATACGCCGGGTCCAGCGGAACGAACGCCGCCCCCGCCTTCAATATGCCGAGAATCGCGACGATCATCCATTCGGAACGGTCGAGCATGATGCCGACCAGCGATTCCGGCCCGACGCCGTGGTGTTCGCGCAATTGATGCGCGAGGCTGTTGGCGCGGGCGTTCAGCTCGGCGTAGGTCATCAGCGAACTGTCGGTGACCAGGGCCGGCGCCGCCGGCGTGCGGGCGACCTGCGCTTCGAACATGTCGACGACCGTCGGGTGGCTGGGGCCGACCGTCGCGGTTGCGTTGAAGGCGGCCAGCAGCGGGCGCTCTTCCGGCGGGGCCGCTTCGATGTCGCCGACGAGCGCGTCGAGGTGTTCGAAGGCCTCCAGCACCACGCCCAGGCTGCCGGCGAAACCGTCGATGATGAAAGGCTCGATGGCCCCGCTATAGCGGAGCTCGATTTCGCCGCGCGCGAGCCGTAGATGCAACTGCAGGTCGTCGTCCCGGCCGGTCGGCGCGTGGTGCACCCGATCGTCCGCCAGCGCGACTTTCGTGAGCTGCGCGAGATCCATGTCCTTTTCGTTGCGCACGAGCGTCTCAAGCGGGAATTGAGGCTCGGCGTAGCTGTCTTCGACGATCCCGGCCACGCGCGCCAGGTAGTCCTCGATGCGCTCGTCGGGACGGACCTCGATGATCAGCGGAACGGTGGCGGCCTGGGCCGGCGCGTGCTCGGCCAGCACCGGCGTGCCGAGCACCGTGACCGGGATCCGGAAGTATTTCCAGAGCAGGAGCGCAATGCCCGCCGCCGTGACGGCGAATTCGGCGAGCTCGCCGTCGCCGATGTGCCGCAACAGGTCGAGCGACGCGGGCGTGAGCCGCACCGTGCGGGACAGCGGGCCCGGTTGCCGACTCGGGGCGTGCGGCGCGATCCGGTAGACGCCGGCAACCTGGGAAAGGCTGTCGCGCCAGAACTGCGCGATGTGCGCATAGCGATGGTCGGTGACCAGCACGTTATTGTTTTGCACTGAAAACTCCTTGAGACGTTTGGTTCACCTGAAACAACCCGAAGCAGCACGCTCGGCGGGCCCGCATCACGTCTTCTCCTCGAGCGCGTCGTCGGCGGTGACCTCGGGCGCGCGCTTCAGGCGCAGGCCGACCCGGACCCGTGGGCCGGCGGCGGGCGCATCGTCGGAGAGCGCGATGCGATCGACTGGCGTAGCCGGATCGCGGCGGAAGACGTCGTGGATCGCGAGCAGCCGATCGCGCATCGCGGCGATGGTCGACGGGCGGAACAGGTGGGTGTTGTAGATGAACTGGATCAGGTGCCGGCCTTCGCTTTCCACGACCTGGAAGGACAGGTCGAACTTGGCCGTCGTGTCCGCCTGCGAGAGGTCCGTGATGCGGAGGTCGGGCCGCGGCGCCGGCATCGACACGTAGTTCGCTTGAATGTCGAAGATCGGGAAATGGCCCGCCGGGGTGCGAATCTTCAGGTCCTCCAGCAACACGTCGAACGGATAGGACGCATGCGCCAGCGCGTCCGCGGAGGCTTTCGCCACACCGTCGATCACCTCCGCGACGGTCGCGGATTTCCGCACCGGGACGCGCAGCACGACGGTGTTGAGGTACACGCCGATCTGCGATTCGAGCTGCTCGCTGTCGCGCCCGGCCGACACGCTGCCGATGACGATGTCCTCACGCCCCGTATAGCAGTGCATCAGCACGCAGAACGACGCGAGGAGCACCGCATGGAGCGACGTATGGTGAGCGCGCGCCAGCGTCGCGAGTCCCGCCGCCTGCGGCTCCGGTAGCTCGACTTCGAGCGTCTGCCCGGCATGACCGGGCCGCTCGGGGCGCGGGAAGTCCGACGCCAGTTGCAGGCGGGGCAGCGGCGGCGCCAGTTGCCCGAGCCAGTACGCGCGATGCGCGGCGGCGCGCGGACCGGCGAGGCTCGCGTTGTGCCACGCGGCGTAGTCGCGATACTGGATCGACAGCGGCGGCAGGTCGCGTCCCGCATACAGCGCATGCAGGTCGTCGGTCAGCACGCGGATCGACCAGGCGTCCGATATCGCGTGGTGCATGTTCAGCAGCAGCAGATGCTTCGCCGGCGCGAGCCGGACCAGCTTGACGCGAAAGAGCGGCCCCGTCGCGAGATCGAACGGCTGCGCGCTTTCCGCGCGAATCAGCGCATCGATCGCCTGCGGCCCGGCGTCGTCCGCGAGATCCTGCTGCTCGACCCGGAAACCGGAGGCTTCGCGGGTGAGGATGCGTTGCCGCAACTCGCCTTCGATCATCGCAAACACGGTGCGCAGGCTCTCGTGGCGATCGACCAGCAAGTCGAACGCACGGACGAGGCGCGTGGTGTCGACGGCGCCGTCCAGTTGCAGCGCGCCTGCCATGTTGTACGTGGATGGATCCGCGCTGCGGCTGGCGAGCCAGATCCGCTTCTGGGCGCGGGACACCGCGTAGGACGGTTGCACGGCCAGCGCCGGGATGAGCGCATCGTTGGCGTCGGCGGTGGCGCCGTCGGCAGGCAGGGACGCCAGCTTCCGCGCGAGCGCACGCGGCGTCGGCGCATGGAAGATGTCGGCGACCGCGACGTCCAGCTTCAGTTCGCGCCGGATCCGGCTGACCATCTGGATCGCCTTGAGGCTTTGGCCGCCATGCTCGAAGAAATCGTCGTCGACGCCGTTCGGCCGGCGGCCCAGCACCTCGGCGCAGATACGCAGCAGCGCCGCTTCGACCGGCGTGCGCGGTTCGGCCGCCACGCCGTCGGGCACGGACGCGGCCTCCGGGAGCGGCAGCGCGGCGCGGTTGATCTTGCCGTTCGGCATGACCGGTAGCGCCGGCAGCAGCATCACGGTGTCGGGCACCATATGCGCGGGAAGCTGTTCGCGCAGGGCGTCGCGCAGGCGTTGGGGCGTCCAGCCGGATCCCGACGCATAGCCGCACAGGGTCATGCCCGCATCCGGCGTCTCGCGGGCGACCACGACGGCGTGGGAGATGCCGGCGAGACCGGTCAGCGCGGCTTCGATTTCGCCGAGCTCGATGCGATATCCGCGGATCTTGACCTGGAAGTCGCGGCGGCCGAAGAAGTGGAGATTGCCGTCCGCCCCGAAGCAGCCGATATCGCCGGTGCGATACAGGCGCGCGCCCGGTTCCGGACTGAACGGATCGTCGCGGAACACCGCCCGGGTGCGGGCTTCGTCGAACAGGTAGCCGCGCCCGACGCCGACGCCCCCGATGCAGATCTCGCCCTTGACGCCGGCCGGGCACGGATTCATGTCGGCGTCCACGACGTAGAGGCGCAGGTTCTCGATCGGCCGGCCGATCGGAATCGCCGGCAGATCCGGCGCATGCGTCATGCTGTAATGCGCGACGGAGTCCGACGCTTCGGTCGGCCCATAGGCGTTGATGAGCCGGACCGCCGGATTCAGGCGGAACCAGGCTTGTACGGACGCGGGCTGCAGCGTTTCGCCGATCGTCAGCAGCGTTTCGAGGTGCGGGAAGGCCGGTGCCGCGTGCCGTTCCAGTTCGCCGAGAAAGGTCGCCAGATACGACGGCACGAATTGCATCGCCGTGATGCGGTCGCGGTGCAGGCTGTCGATCAGGTGCGCGGGCTCGAGGATCAGGGCATCGGGATAGATCACCGTCGTGCCGCCCGACGCGAGCGCCGCGAAGCACTGCCAGACCGAAATGTCGGAGCAGTGCGAAGCGGTCTGGGCGACCGCGCTCCGCGCGCCGAGCCCGACCCGGCGCGCCATCGCGAGCACGTGATTGAGCATGCCGCGATGTTCGACCATCGCGCCCTTCGGCTGGCCGGTCGAACCCGACGTGAAGATCACGTAGGCGAGGTCCGCGGGCCGGCAGCGCGGCGTCGGCGCTTCGGCATCCTGATGGGCGGGCAGGCGAGCGGGATCGACCCGCGGGATCGACGCCAGCGCCGGCGGCGGCTGGCAGTCCGTGCCGACGATGACGGCCGGCCGGGCCAGCGTCAGGAGGGTCTCGACCCGCTGGGCCGGATAGGCCGGATCGACCGGCACATACGCCGCGCCGCACTTCCAGATGGCCAGGATCGTTTCCAGCATCAGCGGCGAGCGCGGCATCCAGACGGCGATCCGGTCGTCAGGCTGGAGCGGCGCTGTCTGCAGCAGATGCGCGGCGATCCGGCCGGCGCCTTCGACGAGGTCCCGATAGGTGCGCACCTCCGTGCCGCAGCGGATCGCGATGCGCTCCGGGTGCGCGGCGGCGACGGCCTCGATCAGGTCGGGCAGCGTCCGGTCGGACGGCACCGGCGCGAACGTATCGTTGCCGCCGTGCAGGATCGCGTCCCGCTCGGCGGCGGTGAGCAGCGCAAGGCTGCGGTTCGGGCGATCCGCCGCGCCGGCCAGGCCGGTGAGCAGGGTCTCGACATGGTGCAGCAGGCGGACGATCGTGTCGCGATCGAACCGGCCGTCGTCGTACAGCACCTGCAGCGACAGGCGCTTGCCCGGCGTCACGACCAGCGTCAGCGGGTAATTGTTCGGATCGGACACCTGGAATGCGCCGATCCGCAGGCCGGGCAGCGCCTCGGCCAGCGCTTCCTCGACCGGATAGTTCTGGAAGATGAGCAGGCTTTCGAAGAGCGGCACGCCGGGCGGCAGGCCGGCGAATTTCTGGATGTCGGCCAGCGGATAGTGCGCATAGTCCTCCTGCTGCGCGAGATCCATCTGCAATTGCGCGAGCCACGCGGACGTCGGCCGCGCGTCGATGCGCACGCGCACCGGCAGCGTGTTGATGAACAGCCCGACCATTTCGTCCGACGCCGGCAGCGACGCCGGCCGGCCGGACACGATCGTGCCGAACACGACGTCCGGTTCGCCGCTATAGCGGCTCAGCAACTGCGCCCACGCGCCCTGTGCGAGCGTGTTCAGGGTGAGGCGGCTGGTTTGCGCGAAGGCGACGAGCCGTTGCGTGTCGCTTTCGGAGAGCAGTAGCGGCTCTTCCACGTAGGCGCCCGGCGCGGCCGTGCCGTCGAGTTCGGGGCGGCCCAGCACGAGCGGCGTCGTCGCCGGGAAATCCGCCAGCTTCGTCTTCCAGAAACGTTCCGCCGCGGCGGCGTCCTGGCGTGCCAGCCAGCGCACGTAATCGGCGAAGGCGGGCGGCGCGTCCCGCTCCCGAGCAACTTCGGCCGGCGGCGCCTGATACGCGGCGGCCACTTCGCTCAGGAGCCGCGCGGAGCTCCACCCGTCGAGCAGGATGTGGTGATGGCTCCAATGGAAGCGCCATGCGTGATCGCCCACGCGGAACAGCGCGAGCCGCATCAGCGGGGCGCGGGCAAAGTCGAAGCCGCGCGCCCGGTCTTGCGCCACGTAGGCTTCCCAGCGCTGTTCGGCTTCCGCGGCGGACGCCGCGCGCAGATCCTCGTCGTGCCACGGCAAGTCGATGCGGCGATGCACGACCTGCACGGGGCTTTCGATGTCTTCCCAGTGAAACGAGGTTCGCAGGATGTCGTGCCGGTGCGCCACGGTATCCCACGCGCGGCGGAACCGTTCGGTGTCGAGCGCCCCGTCGATCGTGAAATTCAGGCTGCTGAAGTACGCATCCGACGCGGGTTCGTACAGGCTGTGGAACAGCATGCCCTGCTGGGTCGGCGTGAGCGCGTAGACGTCGGCGATCTCGTCCGGCCGCACCGAGGCCGGCGCCTGCGGCAGGCCGGTCGCGGGCCGGGACGAGGCGGACTCCACGGCGTGGCCGGCGACCAGGGTGTCGAGCGCCGCGATGTAGGCCTGCGCGACGCGCAGGATGGTGTCCGTGTCGTGGCAGGCCCGGCTGAACTCCCACGCAACGTGCAGGCGGTTGCCGGTCACGTAGGCGTTGACGTCGAGCAGGTGCTCGCGCCGCTGGTTCGCATGGCGGCCGTCGCCGCTTGGCTCCGCGGCCTGTTTCCAGTCGCGTGCGGCGGCGAACAGCTGGTCGGTCTGGCCCAGGTAGTTGAACAGCAGTGGCGGCTGCGGAGCCGGGCCGTCGAGCCGGTCCTGCAGCAGGCCGTAGCTGATGCCCGCGTTCGGCACGGCGCGCAGCTGCGTCTTGACCGACGCAATCAGGCGCGCCGGATCGTGCGAGCCGGCATCGACGGTCAGCACGACCGGGAAAACCGACGTAAACCAGCCCACCGTGCGCGAGATGTCGAGGTCGTCGATCAGTTCCTCGCGCCCGTGCGCTTCGAGATCCAGCAGCACGTCGGCGCAGCCGCTCCAGTCGCTGACGGCGCGCGCAAGCGCGGCCAGCAGCAGGTCGTTGACCTGCGCGTCATGGGCGCGGGGCGCGGCGCCCAGCAAGGCCGTCGTGGCGGCTTCGCCCAGCTCGACCACGATCGTTTCGGCGGACGACACGGTATTGGCGTCGGCGGACGCATCGCGATCGAGCGGCAGGCCGGGCAGCGCGGCACGCGCGAGGGCCTGCCAATGGGCGAGGTCGGCGTCGGCGGCGCCGGCGCCGGCCCAGTTCGAGATCGCCCGGGTCCATGCGGTCCAGGTCGCGCCGCCGCCCGCGAATTCGGGCGCCTTGCCGTTGCGCAGGCGGGTATAGGCGTCGTACACGGTTTCGAGCAGCGCGCCCCACGACACGCCGTCGACGACCAGATGATGGGCGACCAGCAGCAGGCGGAGCGAACGGCCTTCGTCGAGGCGAAACAGGTCCGCGCGCACGACGGGGCCGTCCGCGAGATTCAGGCTCGCATGCGACCGCGCGATGTGCTGCGCGAGCTGGTCGCGCGCAAGGTCGGACACGACGACGGGCACTTCCGGATCGTCGACGACTGCCTGGATCCAGCCGGACGCACCCGCGCGAAAGCGCAGCCGCAGCGCGTCATGCCATTTGGCCGCGTGCCGCAGCGCCTGGCGCAGCACGACCGGATCGAAATCCGCCGGCACCTCGAGCAGGACCGCCTGGTTGTACTGGTCCGGGTCGTCCTTGCGCTGCGCGAAGAAACGCTTCTGGATGGGCGTGAGCGGCAGCGGGCCGGACGACGCGACGAACTCGGCCGCGCCGACCGTGCCGCGCGTTGCCACGGCGGCGAGTTCGGCGACCGTCGGATGCTGGAAGATGAGCCGGGTGGTGATCTTCAGGCCCGCCTTCGCGGCCAGCGACACGATGCGCATGCTCAGAATCGAGTCGCCGCCCAGCGCGAAGAGGTTGTCGTGGATGCCGGGCGACGGAATGCCCAGCGCTTCGCCCCAGATGCGGCACAGCAGCGTCTCGGTCGGCGTGCGGGGCGGCGTCGGCGCATGTGCCGTGGCGGCTAGTCGTGAGCGCTCCAGCGGCGGCAGCGCCTTGCGATCGATCTTGCCGTTGCCGCTCAGGGGCAGCGCGTCGAGCACCACGTAGATGCCGGGCACCATGTAGTCCGGCAGCGTGGCGGACAACGCGGCGGCAATCCGGGCGTCGCTCAGCGACGCGCCGTCGCGGAACGCGACATACGCGCACAGCGCGGCGCGGCCGGCTTCGTCGCGATAGTCGAGCGCGGCCGCCTGGCGGATTTCCGGAATGGCGGCCAGCGCGTTGTCGATCTCCCCGAGCTCGATGCGGTAGCCGCGGATCTTCAGTTGATGGTCCTTGCGGCCGTGCAGCACGATCGTTCCGTCGGGCAGGTAGCAGCCGATGTCGCGGGTGCGGTACAGGCGGACGCCGCGCTCCGGATGGAACGGATCCTCGACGAAAGCCTCGCGCGTCGCGGCTTCGTCGTTCAGGTAGCCGCGGCCGACGGCGACGCCGGACACGCAAAGCTCGCCGGGAATCCCGATCGGGCACAGGTTCATCTGCGGGTCGACGACGTAGATGCGCACGTTGCGGATCGGCTTGCCGACCGGTACGTAAGGCGTGGCCGGCGCGCACGTCATGCGGTGCTGGGCGATGTCGTCGGACGCTTCGGCCGGACCGTACGCGTTCACCAGCGGGATGTCCGGGAACGCGTCGAACCACTGTTTCACCAGCGCCGGGCTGACCATCTCGCCGGTGACGAGCAGGTGCCGCAGGTGCCGCATCCGCGCCGGCTGCTCCGACGCGCGGTCGAGCACGGCGGACAGATAGGACGGCACCAGTTCGAGGATGCCGATCCGGGCGGTTTCCAGATACGCGACGAAGCTCGCGGGGTCGCGAATGCATTCGTCGTCGACGATCACGGTCTTGCCGCCGACGAGCGGCGCCGTGAAAAATTGCCAGACCGAAATATCGAAGCAGTGCGGCGCGGTTTGCGCGATCACCGACGACGCCGAGATCGAAAACTCGTCGATCTCGGCGAGCATGTGATTCAGCATGCCGGCGTGCTCGACCATCGCCCCTTTGGGCTTGCCGGTGGAGCCGGACGTGTAGATCACGTAGGCGAGGCTGTCGGGCGACACGGGGCGGCCGGGATTGGTGTCGTCGCCGGCGTCGGTGACGGCGTCGAGCGACACGACCGGCGCGATCCCGGCCAGCGCCGCGGGGAGGAGGCCGTCGCAGGTCAGCACGAGGGCGGCGCCGGAATCCTCGAGAATAGTGCGGATGCGGGCCGCCGGATAGTTGGGGTCGATCGGAACATAGGCGGCGCCGCACTTCCAGACGGCAAGGATCGCCGCCATCAAGTGCGCCGACCGGTGCATGCAGATCGCGACCCGCGCGTCCGGCCCCAGCTCGGCGGCGGCCAGCAGGCGGTGCGCGATGCGGTTGGCGCGCGCGTTCAGTTCGCCCGCGCTCAGGACGCCATCCCGGTACTCGACCGCAGGCCGCTCCGGGTGATCCGCTGCGGCCTGCTCCAGGCGATGCACCACGGTGAGCGCGGCGTCGAACGGCACGGCGGTGTCGTTGAAGGTTTCCAGCAACTGCCGGCGTTCGGCCTCGGGCAAGATCGGCACGCGGCCGAGCAGCCGGTTCGGATCGGCCGCGAACGCGTCGAGCGTCGCGGCCACGTGGCCCAGCATCCGCTGCATCGTGTCTTCATCGAAGCGCCGCGGGTCGAACGACAGTTCCATCTTCCAGTCGTCGCGCGCCGTCACCACGAATTCGAGCGGAATGTCGGCGCGGTTGTAGAGCGCCACCTCGTCGACCGCCAGCCCGTGCGCACCATGCGTCAGGGACGCGTCGAGCGGGTAATTCATGAAGGTGATGTTGCTCTCGAACAGCGGCATCGTCGGCGGCACTTCGCTGCAGCGCTGGATGTCGGGCAACGGGGTGGACTCGAACGGCGCGCGGGCGGCCACGCGCGCCTGGATCATCTTCAGCCACGGCACCAGCGGCTGCCTGGGGTCGACCCGCACCCGCACCGGCACCGTGTTGATGAACAGGCCGAGCATGGTTTCGATCCCCGGCAGGTTGGCGCCCCGCCCGGACACGACGGCGCCGAACACCACGTCGGCCTCCCCGCTGTAACGCGACAGCACGAGCGCCCAGGCTGCCTGCGCGAGGGTATTGAGGGTGACGTGATGGCGGGCCGCGAATTGCCGCAGGCGCGCGCTCAGGTCGGCCGACAGGTCGGCCTGCACTTGCGCGAGGCCCTGGCCGAAGCGCTCGCCCGCGTCCGCGCGCGCGGCCGTGGGCAGCGGGGTCGGCGAGCGGAACCCTTCGAGATAGCGCGTCCAGTATTGCCGCGCGGCTTGCGGCTCGTGCTGCTGCAGCCACTGGATGTAGTCGCGATAGGGGCGCACCGGCGGGAGCGCCGGCGGCACGCCGCGCGCGAGCGCGCCATACACGTGGAAGATCTCCTCGATGACGAGCGACAGGCACCAGCCGTCGGCGAGGAGGTGATGGTGGCTCCAGCTGAACAGGTAGGCGTCGGCGGCGACGCGCGCCAGGCGGCAGCGCACGAGCGGCGCGCGATCGAGCGCGAAGCCCTCCGCCAGGTCGTGGTCGAGATGCGCGCGCCACCGCGTGCGCTGTTCGTGTTCCGGCAGGTCGCGCCAGTCGTCCTGCACCCACGGCAGCGTGGCGTGCGCGTGCACGACCTGCATGGGCTTGTCGAATTCTTCCCAATGGAACGACGTGCGCATCACCGGATGCCGATCGACGAGCTGCTGCCACGCGGCATGAAACAGCGCGGGATCGAGGCTGCCGGTGATCCGGCAACTGAGCTGGTTGAAGCTGCTTCTCGTGCCGGGTTCGTGCACGGCATGGAAGAGCATCCCCTCCTGCATCGGGGAGAGCTCGTAGATATCGGCAATGGTGGGGGATGTCACGATTTGATCCTTGAGACAAGGGCGTCCAGCGCTTCCTGGCTGATGCGCGCGGCCGGAAAGTCCGACGGGCTCAGCGCGCGCGGGCCGTCGCCGCTGGCCGCGACGATCGACAGCAGGCGGCTGCGGTAGCACTGCGTCAGCTGCTCGATGACGCCGGGCGCGCAGGCCGCGCGGTTGTAGTGCCAGGTCAGGCGCAGGCGGCCGTCGAACACCATCCCGTCGATCTCGAACAGATGGCCGCGCCGCGCGCGCGGGCTGTGCTCGGGACTCTGGAAGTCGAGCACCGGCTTCCAGCCCGTGTCGTCGGGCAGCACGCGATCGACCTGGCCGAGATAGTTGAAGCGCACCGGCGCCGGCGGCTGCCGCTCCAGCGCGGCCGCGATGCCGGCGTCGTGGCCGAGGTAGCGCGCGATGCCGTAGCCGAGCCCGCGCATCGGGACCGCGCGCAGTTGCTCCTTGACGTGGCGCAGCGCGTCGACCGCCAGCGTGGCGTCGCCGGCGTTCAGGAATACCGGGTAGTGGACGGTGAACCAGCCGATCGTGCGCGACGTGTCGACGCCGTCGAAGAGTGCCTCGCGGCCGTGGCCTTCGAGATCGACGACCAGCGACGCGTTGCCGGTCCAGTCGCCGAACGCGAGCAGCAGGGCCGTCAGCAGGACTTCGTTGATCTGCGTGTTGAACGCGCGCGGCACGTCCTGCAACAGCGCGAGCGTCTGCCGCGCGTCGAACTCGACGACCGTCGAGCCGGCTTCGGCGACGGTGCCGACCGGCATGTCGTCGAAGCATGCCGGCTCGCCGGCGTGCTCCTGGAGCCAGTAGTCCAGCCCGTCGAGCTTGGTCGCGCCGAGTTCGGACAGACGTGTCGACCAGTCGCGCCAGGCTGTCGTCCTGGCCGGGAGCTGCACCGCTTCGCCCGCTTCGAGCTGGCGGCACGCGGTGTACAGGTCTTCGAACAGGATGCGCCACGAGACGCCGTCGATCACCAGGTGATGCGCGACCACGAGCAGGCGCTGCGACGCGTCGGGACCGAACTGGAACAGGTGCGCGCGCAGCAACGGCGGCGCCGATAGCGTGAAGCTCTGCTGCATGCCGGTGGCGGTCGCGAGCATCGCGGCCTGCCGTGCGGCGGGCGCCGCGTCCGCCAGCGACGTGACGCCGAGCGGAATGGCCAGCGGCGGCGCCGCATGCGACTGCCGCCACGCACCGGCGACGCATTCGAAACTCAGCCGCAGCGCGTCGTGATGCGTCGCGACGGCCGCCAGCGCGCGCTCGATCGTGTCCGGCCGCAGCGACGCGGGCACCTCGATCATCGTCGACTGGTTGTAGTGGTGCGGATCGGCCAGGTCCTGCGCGAAGAACCAGTGCTGGATCGGCGTCAGCGAGGCGGGGCCGATCACCGGCTCCTGTGGGATACGGATCGACGGCGCCTCCGTCGCTACCTGGGCGAGTTCGGCGATGGTCGGATGCGCGAAGAACTGGTCGGCGCTGAACTTGAGGCCGACTTGCTGGGCCAGCGACATCACCTGGATGATCAGGATCGAGTCGCCGCCCAGTTCGAAGAAATTGTCGTGCACGCCGATCGGCTCGCGGCCCAGCACGTCGGACCAGATCTTGCCGAGGCGCGCCTCGACGTCATTGGTCGGCGCAACGTACGCGGTTTCGCTCGGCGCGGGCGCCAGTTCCAGCGCGGCGAGCGCCTTGCGGTCGGGCTTGCCGTTCGGCGTCAGTGGCAGGCGTTCGAGCGTCACGATCGACGCCGGCACCATGAACTCGGGCAGCCGTTCCTTCAGGTGTTCCCGCAGGCTGGCGACGCTGGCCGTCGCCGTCGCGACGCAGGCCACCAGCTGCTTGTGCTGCGGCGCGTCCTCGCGCACGAACACGATCGCGTCGGCGACATCGGCGTGCTGCCTGAGCGCCGCCTCGATCTCGCCCATTTCGATCCGGTAGCCGCGAATCTTCACCTGCGCGTCGCGCCGCCCGGTGACTTCCAGGTTGCCGTCCGGCAGCCAGACGCCGAGGTCGCCGGTGCGATAGAGGCGCTCGCCCGCCTCGAACGGGTGGTCGACGAACGCGTCGGCCGTCAGGTCGTCCCGGCCGACATAGCCGCGCGCCAGCGCGATGCCGGACACGCAGATCTCGCCCGTGCAGCCCTCGGGGGCCAGCGCCCCGTGCTCGTCGAGCAGGTACAGGTGCGTATTGCGGATCGGGCGGCCCACCGGCAGACGCGCCCCATAGGCGATGGCAGGGTCGACCACGTAGTCCGCGATGCACACGGTTGCCTCGGTCGGGCCGTACGAGTTGTGGCACGTGCGGGTCCGGGCCAGCTCGCGCAGATCCGCCACGCGGGCGTTGTCGCCCGCGCTGATGACCCGTGTCACGGTGCCGAGCGCGTGCCAGTCGAGCGCGGCGAGATAGGCCGGCGTCGCGTTGAGGGTGGTGACGCCCTGCTGCGCGATGAACTCGACGAAACGCGGGACGTCGCGGATCACGGCGGTCTTCGCCAGCACCAGGCGCGCGCCCGCGAGCAGCGTGACGAAAATCTCCATGATCGAGCCGTCGAAGCCCGGCGAGTAGAACTGCACGAACCGGTCGGCGGCATCGAAACCGAACGCGTCCACGTGGTACTGCGCCATGTTCAGGAGCCCTGCATGTTCGAGCACGACGCCCTTGGGCACGCCCGTGGAGCCGGACGTGTAGATGATGTACGCCGCATCGTCCGGCCGGACCTCGACCTGCGCCGACGCGGGCGCCAGCGTGTCGAGCTGGAAGTCGAGGGCGAACATCGGGATCGCCCAGAAATCGGCGAGCAGCGGCAGGTGTTCCGAGTGCGTCAGCAGCGCCTTGACCTGCGCATCCTCGATCATGAAGCGCAGCCGTTCCCGCGGAAACTCCGGGTCGAGCGGCAGATACACCGCGCCCGCCTTGAGCGCGCCGAGCATGCCGACGATCCAGCGCTCGGAACGGTCGGCCACCACGCCCACCACGTCGCCGCGTTCGATCGCGTATTCCGCGAGCAGGAAGCTCGCCAGCCGGGACGCCTGGTCGTCGAGTTCGGCATAGGTCAGCGACGCGTCGGCGGTTGCCACGGCGATGCTGTCCGGCGCGGCCGCGACCCGCTGCGCGAACTGTTCGAGGAAGGTTCCCCGTGTTGCGACGGGCGCCGCCTGCGAACGCAGGCGCGCGCACTCTTCGTCGTCGAGCAGCGAGACGGTGTCGAGCGCGGCGTCCAGTGCGCCGAAGCCGGCCACGACGTTGCGCAGGTGCCGCGCGAGATGCTGGAGATAATGCAGCGTGAACACCGTCGGCCGGCCCGTCAGCGCGATCTCGTAGCGCTCCCGATGCCGGATCTCGATCGACAGGTCATGGTCCGCCGACACCCAGGCGTCGTGAAGGCCGTCGAAGCGCACGCCGACATTGGTCGCGCGCCGTTCGCCATGCAGCTTGTGCGCGAGCGCGGCGATCGGAAAATCCTGGTACGAATAGCTGCGCTGCACCCGGTCACGCAGCTGGTTCAGGTACGCGCGAACCGTGGGGCCGGGCTCGCCGGCGTCGAGCAGCGGGACGGCATCGGCCGGATCGCTCGCGGGTCCGACGATCAGGCGCGGCGACGCCACGAACAGGCCGGCCGCGCCGTTGTAGCGCCCCAGCACGCGGAACAGCGCGGCCAGCAGCACGACGAACGCGCCCAGCTCGTTGCCGGCGGCGAGCTTCTCCAGCACCGGCGCAGCGTCGCCGTCGAGCGCGAACGTCAGTGTCGGCGCGGGGCCGTGCGGCAGCGCATACGCCTGCCACGCCTGCTGAAGGCGGAAGTCTTCGTCGATGCGGCCGAGCGCGTCGCTCCAGAACGCCACGTGTTCCTGGTATTGCCCGCTGGTCGAGAGCGCGTTGAGATTCAGTTCTGACAAAGCACGATCTCCCTCTGCGCGTACAGGATTTCGGAAGCGATGCCCTTGGCCTTGCAGTGCGCGACGAACTGGGTGGACTGGATGTGGCTGGGCGAGTTTTCGTCGAAGGTGTTGTCGAGGAGGTGGTTCAGCCACGGCTCCTGGCCCATCGCGTAGACATACGCCGCGTTGAACGGGAAATCGTCCACCAGCGCGGCGGCTTCGCCGAACTGGCAGCCCCGCGCCCGGCGCGACTGATCGATATCGCGCGGCAGCGACTTGGGAAACAGCGGGCCGTAGACCCACGACGGCGGCGCGCCCTCGGTTTCCATCCCGACGAACAGCGTGTCGGGCTTGCCGGCGAGGCGGAAGACATGCTCGTAGAGGCGCGGGTCCAGGTTGCACGAATCGGCGATGCACAGCACCGAACGCGAGCCGAAGCGGATCATGAAGCTCTGCTTGCTGTGGATCGCCAGGTCGTTGTGTTCGCCCAGGAACGGAATGGCGGTGATGGCGCCGTTGGGCAGCTTGATTTCCTGCGCATCCCGAACTTCCAGCACGTCGTCGAAGCCGAGCTTGCGCAACGCCAGTTCCATCGACGGATCTTGCGGAAAGCCGTCGAGATTCCGGCCGACCACCACGGTCTTGACCTTGTGGCGAAGCTGCAGCAGCGTCTCGAGGACGATGTGATCGTGATGGCTGTGCGTGATCAGCACGTAGTCGATCTGGTCCGGCAGGTCGGCGAACGTGTAGCGCGGCAGCGCGGTGTCGTAGCCGTAGCTGATCACCGGATCGATCAGGATGCTCACGCCCCGGCTCTGGATCAGCACGCACGCGTGGCCGTAGTAGCGGATGCGGATGTCGTCGCCGTCGAACGAACGGTCCGGTTTCGGCGCCGGCGCCGCCTCGACGAAGAACGAGCGGAACAGCGGCTCGTCCTTCTCCTCCACGCGCATCAGGTCGACGATTTTCGCGTAGCTGCCGGGCGTGTCGCGCATGCGGAACAGCGCGTCGAGCGCGCGGTCGTCGAAGGCCATGTTGCTGAACACCGTGCGCGCGTCGCTGAGCCGCGGCGTGCTGAGGATGAATGGCCGGGGCGTGTTCTCCTCGATCGCCGACAGCGCGATGCTCTGCGCATCGCGCGCATAGAACGGGCTCGCGTACAGCAAGCTTTCGAACACCCGGAAGGACGGGTTGTGGTTCAGGTCGTAGTAGATCTCGACATAGCCCTTCAACACCTCCGGAATCTCGGGGTAGAGCGGGTCCGACGCCATCCCCCTGGCCTGTTCCAGCAGCAGCGTCGAGAACGCCTTGTAAGCCTTCGCCAGTTCCAGTTGCCGGGTCGCGCGTCGGGTGGTCTGCTCGATCAGCGCGCGGATTTCGTCGACGCGCTGGCCGCCCAGGTCGAGGAACGGCCCGCCGCGCATCGCGGGATCCTTGCAGGCCGCCGCATGCATCATCGGCGACGCGGCATAGGACTTCAGCAGCGGCAGGAATCGCTCGGCCACGTTGAGGGCGGCGGTCAGCGGCGGAAGCGTGTGATACCACGCGTACCAGCTGTTGATCAGCGGTTCGAACTGGATGTTGGGTCGCAGGTAGACCTGCGTGCTGGACGAAATAGTCAACGAAGGCTCCTTAGAATGCGCTGAGTTCGACGGTGGGCTGGCGGGCCTCGGCGTGCAGCGCGCGTTGTCCCAGGGTCAGGTTCCGGATGCGAACGCCCGGATCGGCAAGCACTTCGCCGATGACGGACGTCAGTTCGTTCGCGAGCCCTTGCACCAGCGCCTCGCTGAACCGCCCCGCGTGATAGACGATGCGGATCGCGAGGCCCTCGGCGCGCGGTTCGGCGAGGAACCAGAAGTCGGTCGCGGCTTCGGTGTCCGCGCCCTGCGGGTCGTGGTCCGGCAGCTCGGCGATGTGCACTTGTCCCGCGTAGCGATCGACGGGGCCGTGTCGCTGGTTCTGCAGCGTCAGCCCGATGTCGAAGAGCGGGTTGCGTCCCGCGACGCGTTTGACGTGCAGCTCGTCGAGCAGGCGATCCAGCGGATACAGCGGGTGCGAGAACGCTTCGAGGGTGGTGTCCCGCACGCGGGTCAGCAGCGTGTCGAACCGGTCGTCGCCGGCGACGCGATCGCGCAGCGCCAGCACGTTCAGGTAGGGGCCGACCTGCGACTCGAGTTCGGGCAGCTCGCGGCCCGCGACCGGCGTGCCGACGACGATGTCCTCCTGGCCGGAACGGCGGTAGAACAGCGCCTTGATGGCGGACAGCAGCGCGATGAACAAGGTCGCGCCGTGGCGCTTGCCGAGCGATTCCAGCGCCGTCGTCTCGGCGGCGGGCAGGTCGAATCGCCAGGATTTCCAGCTCGGCGCGGCCGGCTGCGGGACGTCGCCCGGCAGTTCCAGCGCGCGCAGGCCGCCCAGCTTGGTCAGCCAGTAGTCCTTCATGCGCGCGCCGTCCGGCCCGGCGAGCAGGCGGTTCAGCCAGCCGGCGTAATCCTTGTACTGGATCGGGAGGGCGGGCAGCGGCGTGTCGCGGCGCTCGACGAAGGCGTCATAGAGCGCCGACAGGTCGTCGAGCAGGACCTCCGTGGACCAGCCGTCGCTCACGATGTGATGCATCGTGCAGATGCAGACGTGACGGACTTCGGAGAGCCTGAGCAGCTTGACGCGGAACAGCGGGCCGGTCGCGAGATCCATCGGCGCGAGCCGTTCGCTCGCCTGGATCGACGCCGCCTGGGCGTCCCGGTCCTCGGCATCCTGCAGATCCACGACCTCGACCGGGAACGCGGCTTCGCCGGGCGGCAGCACTTGCTGGACCGGCTGGTTGCCTGCCGGCACGAAACGCGTGCGCAAGATCTCGTGACGCTCGCTCAGCGCGCGGAACGCCCGCACGAGCGCATCCACGTCCAGCACGCCCTCGAACAGCAGGGACGTGGGCAGTGGTCCGCCCGCTTGCGTCGCACTGAGACGATCCTGGACCCACAGCCGCGTCTGGGCGGGAGAGAGTTCGTAGTGCGCCTGCGCCGGCAGCGGCGTCACCGGTGCGTAATCGATCGGCTGCGTATCGGCGATGCGCTTCGCGAGGCTCGAAATGGTGGGGAGTGCGAACAGGCTGCGGATCTCCAGTTTCACATGCAGATCGCGACGGATGCGCGCGACGACCTTCGTCGCCAAGAGCGAATTGCCGCCCAGCTCGAAGAAGTTGGCGGTCGTGCTGATCCGCGCCTGGCCGAGCACCTCCTGCCAGATCGCCGCCAACTGCGCTTCGAGCGCGTTGACGGGCGCCACATGGTCCAGGCCGTCGCCGGGTTCGGGCAGCCTGGCGCGATCGAGCTTGCCGTTGGGCAGGTGCTCGAACGCGGTCACGACGACGAACGCGGAGGGCACCATGTACTCCGGCAGTCGCTGCCGCAGGTGGCCGCGCACCGCCTCGACCAGTTCGGCTTCGGGGTGCGACGAGCACAGCCAGCCGACCAGCCTCGCGCCGTCGTCCACGCCGCGCAGCGCCACGACGGCGGCATCGACCAGCGGGTGCGAAACCAGCGCCGCCTCGATTTCGCCGGGTTCGATGCGCAGGCCGCGCAGCTTGATCTGGTGATCGATGCGGCCGAGGAACTCGATATTGCCGTCGGGGCGGTAGCGCGCGAGATCGCCGGTGCGGTAGAGGCGCGCGAGCGGGTCGGAGGAGAACGGATCGGCGATGAACTTCTCGGCGCTCAGTTCGGGTTCGCCGTGGTAGCCGCGCCCGACCGGCGTGCCGCCGATCAGCAATTCGCCGGGCACGCCGACCGGCACGGGCTGCATCTGCGCGTCCACGATGTAGAGGCGGGTGTTGGCGATGGGCCGGCCGATCGGGACGATGCGGTGCGGGTCGTCGCGCCGGCATTCCCACGCGCTCACGTCGACGGCGGCCTCGGTGGGGCCGTAGAGGTTGTAGAGCTTGACGTCCAGGCGCTCGAGGCAGCGCTGCTGCAGGTCGTGGGGCAGCGCCTCGCCGCTGCACACGACGCGCCGCAGCGACGCGCAGTGCGCGTCGAGGTCCGGATGGTCGAGGAACGCGCGCAGCATCGACGGCACGAAGTGGATCGTGGTGATCCGTTCGCGCTCGATGAGGTCGACGAGGTAGTCGGTCTCGCGCTGGCCGCCTGGGCGGGCGAACACCAGGCGCGCGCCGGTGACGAGCGGCCAGAAGAGTTCCCAGACCGAGACGTCGAAGCTGAACGGGGTCTTCTGCAGCACGGCATCGTCGGCGTCGAGCGCGTAGGCGTGCTGCATCCAGAGGATGCGGTTGGTGATGGCGCGATGGGTGTTGAGCGCGCCCTTGGGCCGGCCGGTCGACCCGGACGTGTAGATCATGTAGGCGAGGTTGTCGCCGTTCAGTACAGGCGCGGGGTTGGACTCGGGCGCGGCGTCGAGATCGAGATCGTCGGTATCGACGGCGATCACGCGGGCGTCGGTGTCGGGCAGCGCGGCGAGCAGATGCTGCTGGGTGAGGAGCCAGCGCAACTGCGCGTGGTCGATCATGAAGCGCACGCGCTCGGCGGGGTAGTCGGGGTCGACGGGGACGTAGGCGCCGCCGGCCTTGAGGATCGCGAGCAGTGCGACGCTCATGTGGAGCGAGCGCTCCATCGCGACGCCGACGAGCGCATCGGGGCCGACGCCGAGTTCGATGAGACGGTGGGCGAGGCGGTTGGCGCGCAGGTTGAGTTCGGCGTAGGTGAGCGAGACGTCGTCGAAGACGGCGGCGATGGCATCCGGCGTGCGCTCGACCTGCTGTTCGAACAGCCGATGCAACGGCTGCGCGGCGGCCTCGCCGAAATCCATGTCGGTCCGGTTCCACTCGACCGTCACCAAGCTCCGCTCCTCATCGCTCGTCAACGGCAGCCGGGCAACGGCGGCCGACGCATCGTCCGCGAGACCCGTCAGCAGGGTCCGGTAGATGCCGAGGAAACGTTGAACCGTGCTCGCGTCGAACAGGTCGGTGTTGTAGTCGCAATCGATCAGGAGCGCCTGCCCCGCGTCGAGCACGTTGACGTTCAGGTCGAACGCGGTATGGCGGATCAGCGGGGCAACCAGGCCGACCGTCAGGCCGGGCAGTTCGGGCAGCGCCGACACCGGTTCGAGGTTGAACACCGCCGATACCAGCGGCGCGGCGTTGAGGTCGCGCTGCGCGCCGATTTCGCGGACCAGCTCGGCGAACGGGTAATCCTGGTGCTCGAGCGCGTCGAGCAGGTTCTGCCGGGTGCCGGCCAGGAAGCTGGCCACGGTGGCCTGCTCCGGCAGCGTGGAGTGCAGCGGCAGCAGATGCGTGCAGTAGCCGGCGAGGCGGTCGCTGCCGGCCACGGAGCGGCCGGTCACCGGGATGCCGGTGACGATCGCTTGCTGGCCGGCGACGCGGTGCAGGAACAGATTGAAGCCCGCGAGCAGCACCATGTAGAGCGTGCAGCCGTTCTGACGGGCCGCGGTGCGCAGCGTCGCGGCCGCCGCCGCGTCCAGATGCAGGGACACGCGCGCCCCATGAAACGTCTTCACCGCGGGCCGCGGGTAGTCCACCGGAAGATTCAGCGGGGCGGCCTGATGCGCGCATTGCGCGAGCCAGTACGCGCGATTCGCCTTCGTTTCCGCGCTGTGGCGCTGGCCGTCGAGCTGCTTCAGGTATGCGCGAAACTGCAGCGGCGCCTCGGCCGGCGCCGCGCCCGCATACGCGCGGGCCAGATCCTCGAGCAGGACGCCGAACGTCGAGCCGTCGCAGATGATGTGATGGGCCGTCATCACCAGCAGGTGACGCTCGCGGCCCAGGCGCACGAGCGCGGCCCGAAAGAGCGGACCGTTCACCAGGTCGAACGGCTGGCGGCTTTCGCGGTCCCGCCACGCGTCCTGGTCCGTGTCGATCAGCGGAATCTCGAGCTTCAGCGACGGTTGCACGATCTGGCCCGACCCGTCCGGCATCACCGTGGTGCGCAGCGCCTCGTGCCGATCGACCAGGCTCTGGACGGCCGCGCGCATCGCGGCTTCGTCGAGCCGGCCGTTCAGTTCGAGGGTGGTGTTGACGTTGTAGGCGAGCGACCCTTCGGGATCGATTTCCGCCAACACCCACAGCTGGCGTTGCGCTTCGCTCAGCGCGGCCACCGTGCCGTGTTTCGAGTGCGGCCGGATGAAGCCGCCCCGGCGCAGGTCGGCGACGCTGTCCTTCACCGCGCGGATGAAGCGGTCGATGTCCGCATCCGTATGCGCGGTGGACAGGAAGCAGGTGCGCCATTCCCAGATGTAGATGCCCTTTTCGAGCATGTGATAGAAGAACAGGTCGAGGTTCTCGGTGAATTCGAAGCGGAACATCGAGCCGAACCACGTCACCTTGATCGGCGCCTCGGCCTCCGCGAAGAACGCATTCAACGTGCCGGCGATCTGCGCGGTGCGTTCGTTGAGCGCGGCCTGCAGCGCCGGGCCTTCCTGTTCGATCTTCTCCAGCACGGCCAGCGCGGCCGCCATCGCGAGCGGATACTGGCAGAAGGTGCCGCCGAACGCGGTGCGGTCCGCGGCGGGGAACGAGTGGTCGCCGTAGGTCCACATGCCGCCGTCGATGGCGTCCATGAAGCGGCTGGTGCCGGCGATGACGCCCAGCGGCAGGCCGCCGCCGATGATCTTGCCGTACGTCGCGAGATCGGCCCTGACGCCGAACAGCGCTTGCGAGCCGCCCGGATGGACGCGGAAACCGGTGATCATCTCGTCGAAGATCAGTGCGACGCCGGCCTCCTCGGTGATGCGACGCAGCTCTTTCAGGAATGCGACGGGCTGCAGGGAGGGGTTGCGGCTCTGCACCGGCTCCACCATCACGGCGGCGAGGGTCGACGCCATGCCGCGAATGGCCTCGAGCGCGGCGTCGCTGCCGTAGTCGAGCAGGACCATGTTCTCGACCGAACCGAACGGCACGCCGGGGGCGATGGTTTCCGTCACGCCGTCCGCGTTCGCCGCGGCGAGCGTGCCGTCGGCATGGCCGTGATACGAATGCGTGAACATCACGATCTTGTCGCGCCCGGTCACGGCGCGCGCGAGCCGCATGGCCGTCATGACGGCCTCGGTGCCGGTGTTCGAGAACGCCACGCGATCGAGGCCGGTCACGCGGGCAAAGCGCGCGGCCACTTCGCCGACGAGGCTGGAACGCGCGCCCAGTTCGAGCGGGCGCTGCCATTCGCGGGTGACCTCGCGCTGGATGAAATCCGGCGTGTGGCCGAACAGGTGCACGCCGAAGCCCATCGTGAAATCGATGTACTCGTTGCCGTCGATGTCCCACAGCCGCGAACCGGCCGCGCGATCGCCGACGATCGGATACAGCATCTCCTTGGTCGAAAAGCGGAAGCCGACCGTGGCGCGACTGTCGGCCAGCACCGGGCGCGACGCCTGCACCGAATCCTTCGATTTCCGGGTGCGCGTCGTGTAGCGCACGATCAGCGCTTCGAGATGCTCCTGCTGCACGGCGGACAAGCCGCGTGCCCGCTGTTCGACCGGGCTGCCCCACGGCATCATCGGCTTGGGGCGCGGATTGTCGGCCGCGGGCGCCGCCGCTGAGGCAGGCCGGGGCTGCGCGGCGGGCGCGGCCGCCGGGGCCGCGATCGCGGCCTTCGGTGCGACGCTCGCAGTGTTCGCGACGGCTTGCGCGGCGGCCGTCGTCGGCCGGGCGCCGGCCTGGCCGGTCAACGACGTGCGCAGCAGTTCCATCTGCTGGCTCATCACGTGGGACAGCAACTGATTCTGCTCCCGCAACACGCGCTCGACCGTGGAGCCGCCTTCGGCCGCCACCCATTCCGCCGGGGCGGCGGCGAGCGGCGCAAATTGCTCCGCGGACGGCGCGACCGCGACCGCCGCCGTGGACGGTGCCGCCACGGAGCCGGCTTCGACCTCGGCTTCGGCCTCAACCGGTGCGGCGGCCGCCGGCAAGTGGTCGGCAACATACTCGGCGAGCGCCTGCACCGTCGCCAAGTCTTCGAAGAAGCGGCGCATGGCCAGCTTCACGCCGTACTCCGCCTCGATGTGCCGGATGGCCTCGATCAGCACGATCGAGTCGGCGCCCATCTCCAGGAAGGGCAGTTCGATGTTGATGGTGGCGGGATCGGCCTGGATCAATTCGCCGATCTTGCCGCGAAGCCATTCGAGAACCTCGCCGCTGCGATTGGGCGTCGGTGCTGCAGTGATGGGTGATGCGCTTGTCTGAGTCATGGACGTGTCCGCTTTCTGGAACCAGGTACGGCTGCGTTGGAAGGGATAGGACGGCAATGCGACGCGCGCGGGCGCGGGTGTTTCGATCGAGGCCCAGTCGACATCGACGCCGCGGGCATACAGGCTCGACAGCGTTTCGACCAGCGCTTGCTGCTCGACTTGCGGCCGCTGCAGGGCAAGGAACTGGATGCCGGCGTCCGGCGCACAGCACGCGCGGGCCAGGTTGACGAGCACCGGCTTGGGGCCGATTTCGACCAGCACGTTGAAACCGGCTGCGGCGAGGCGCTCGACGCTGCGCGCGAACTGCACCGGCTCGCGGCAGTGGCGGCGCCAGTACGTGTCGGTGGGCGCCTCGTCCATCACGGCGCCCGTGAGATTCGAATAGAACGGGATCGCCGGGCGTGCGACGGGCACGGCTGTCGCCGCGGCCTGGAAGCTGTCCAGCATCGGCTCGACCAGCGGCGAGTGAAACGCGTGCGACGTATTGAGCAGCACGGACCGGATCTCCCGCGCGGCGAACGCGTCGACCAGCATCGCGATGCGCTCGCGCTTGCCGGAGATCACGATGCTCGCCGGACCGTTGACGGCCGCCACCGCGACCTCGTGCGGCCACGCTTCGATCGCGCGCTCGACCGTGGCGAGGTCGGTGAAAATGGCCGCCATCTCGCCGTCGCGGGGCAATGCCTGCATCAGCCGGCCGCGTTCGGCGATCAGCCGCAGGCCGTCTTCCGGCGAGAAGACGCCGGCCGCGCAAGCCGCCGCGTACTCGCCGACGCTGTGGCCCATCACGGCGTCGGGCGCCACGCCGAACGACGCCAGCAGCGTGGTGAGCGCGTACTGCAGCGAGAACAGGGCCGGCTGGCTGTAGCCGGTCTGGTGGATGTCCTCGCCCTGGGCGGACAGCACCTCGAGCAACGGCGTGTCGAGCAGCGGATCGGCCACCGCGCGGCAGCGGTCGATGGCGTCGCGGAACACCGGATACGCGTCGTACAGGCGGCGGCCCATGCCCGCGTATTGCGAGCCCTGGCCGGTGAACAGGAAGGCCATCTTCACGCGCGGGGCGGGCTGCGCCGCGCCGGCGGGTTCCTTCGCGTGGAACGCGCGCAGCTTGTCGATGGCGTCGTCGAGCGACGTCACCGGCAGCGCCAGCCGATGCGCGAAATGCGAGCGGCCGGTCGCCGCCGAAAAGGCCACGGCCGCGATGTCGAGACCGGGTTCGGCTTCGAGCCGCCGCTGATAGCGCCCGGCAAGCGCGCGCAACGCTGCGGGCGTCTTGGCCGACAGCACCAGCGGATGCACCTTGTGCCGGGACGGTGCCACCGGCCGCGCCGGCGCGGGCGCTTCTTCCAGCACCAGGTGGGCATTGGTGCCGCTCGCGCCGAACGCGCTGACCCCGGCGCGCCGCGGCCGCTCGCCGCGCGGCCACGCGCTCGCCTCGGCGCAGACCTCGATGGGCAGCGCGTCCCACTGCACCAGCGGGCTCGGCTGGCGGAAATGCAGGTGGGCGGGAAGGCGGTCGTGGTTCAGCGACAGCACGACCTTGATGACCCCCGCGATGCCGGCGGCGGATTCCGTGTGGCCGATGTTGGTTTTCACCGAGCCGACGCGCAGCCGCCGGCCCGCGTCGCGGCCTGCGCCGAACACCGTCGCCAGCGCCTGCAACTCGACGGGGTCGCCCAGCGGGGTGCCGGTGCCGTGCGCTTCCACGTAATCGATGGACGCGGCGGGAAGCCCGCCCAGCGCCTGGCGGATCACGGCTTCCTGCGCCCGTCCGTTCGGCGCGGTAAAGCCGCTCGACGCGCCGTCGTGGTTGACGGCCGAACCCCGCAGCACGGCGAGCACGCGATCGCCCGCGGCGAGCGCATCGGACAGGCGCTTGAGCACCAGCGCGCCGCAGCCTTCGCTGCGCACGAAGCCGTCCGCGGACGCGTCGAAGGTCTTGCAGCGGCCGTCCGGCGCCAGCGCCCGGGTGCGCGAGACGGCGATGGAGTTGTCCGGCGACAGGATCAGGTTGACGCCGCCCGCGATGGCGAGATCGCACTCGCCGCTTCGGAGATTCTGGCTGGCGGTATGGATCGCGGTGAGCGACGACGAGCAGGCGGTATCGATCGCCATGCTCGGCCCCTGCGCGCCCAGTCCGTAGGAGATGCGGCCGGCCGCCGTGTTGAGCGGGTTGCCGGTGAAGAAATAGCCGTCGATGCCGCTACCGCCGCCGTTGCGAAGCTGCAGGTTCGCGTAATCGTTGGTGGTGATGCCGACGAAGACGCCGGTGCGGCTGCCCTTGAGACTGTCGACCGGAATGCCGGCATGCTCCAGCGCTTCGTGACTGACTTCGAGCAACAGGCGCTGCTGCGGGTCCATCGCGGCCGCTTCGCGCGGCGTGATGCGGAAAAACGCCGGATCGAACTGGTCGACGTCGTCGAGAAAACCGCCGAAGCGGCACACCATGCGCCCGGGCGCTTCCGGATCGGGATCGTAGTACGCGTCGATGTCCCAGCGCTCGCGCGGCACTTCGGAGATCGCATCGACCCCGTCGATCAGCAGACGCCAATAGGCGTCGAGATCGTGCGCGGCGCCCGGAAACCGGCAACTCATGCCGACGATCGCGATCGGCTCCGGCGTGCCGGCCTCGCGTGCATCGATGGCCGGTGCGACCGGCCGTGTCTGCGGCTGCGGCGGTACAGCTTGCGGCGGCACGGCCTGCGCCGGCGCCGCGTGCGCGTCCGGCGCCGTGCCGGACGACTGCTCCGCGAGGAAATCCGCGAGGGCGTTGACCGTCGGATGATCGAACAGCAGCGCGACCGACAACGGGATGCCAAGCGCCTTTTCGAGGTGCGTGCGCACGTCGAGCGCCATCAGCGAATCCATGCCCATCTCGAAGAAGCCGAGATCGCGATCCAGCGTCCCCGCGCCGTAGCCGAGCACCTGGGCAACCGCGCGATCGATGCTGTCCGCCAGCAGGCGCTTTCGCTCGCGCGGCGATGCCGCGCTCAACGCCGGCATCGCCGGCGCGGCTGGCGCGCTTTGGGCGATCCGCACGCGGTCGAGGAAGGGCTTGGGCCCGCGCGCCTCGTAGGAGCCCTGGAACAGCGCCAGGTCGATGTCGACGATCGCGACCTGGGGGACGGCGGGCAGACGATCCAGCGCGTCGAGCGCGCGATCGGCCGCCAGCGACCGGATGCCGACGCGCCGCAATAGCGCTTCCGCCTCGGGGAACGTCATGCCGCCTTCCGCCCAGGGGCCCCAGTTCACGCTCAGGGCCGGCAGGCCCAGGCCGCGGCGATGATGCGCGAGCGCGTCGAGGAAGCGGTTCGCGGCGCTGTAGTGCGCCTGCTCACGCGAACCCCACGCGGACGCGATCGACGAGAACAGGATGAAGAAGTCGAGCGGGAAGTGTCCGCTTTGCTGATGGAGCAGCCACGCACCGGCGACCTTCGGTTGCAGGACCGCGTCCAGTTCCTCGCGCCCGACCTGCAGGATCGGCTTGTAGCCGACGATGCCGGCCGCGTGCACGATGCCCCGCAGCGGCACGCCGTCGCGCCGGAGCGCGGCGAAGAAATCGGCGACCGCCGCGGGGTCGGCGATATCGAGGCGCTCGCAGCGCAGCGCGACGTTCCGCTCGCGCAGCTCGGCGATCGCCTGCCGGCTTGCGTCGCTCGCGGCCCCTTGACGGCCGACCAGGATCAGCGTGCGCGCACCGCGCGCCGCCAGCCACCGGGCGGTGTGCAGCCCGAGCGCGCCGAACCCGCCGGTGATCAGGTAGGCCGCGTCCGGGTCGACCGGCAACGCGGCGGTGTCGGCTTGCGCGAGCGGGCTCAGGCGCGCGACGTGGCGCGCGCCGTGCCGCAACGCCACCTGTTCTTCGCGGCTCTCGCCGAGCATCTCCTGAAGCAGCGCCTGCGTCTCGTCCGCCGGCGCGGCCGGGTCGAGATCGATCGCGGTGCCGAACCATTCCGGATGCTCGATCATCGCCCCGCGTGCCAGGCCCGACAGCGCAGCCTGTGCGAGCCCCGTGACGCGGGGCGCTTCGCCGGCTTCCACCGCGTCGCGCGTGACCACCGAGATCCTGGGGCGGGTCGAAGGCGTCCACTCGCGCGCGCTGCCGACCAGCGCCTGCACCAGATGCAGCAGCGCCGTGGACATGCGCGTCGCGCCGACGGCTTCGTCCAGCGCCCATAGAAACACGATGCGCAGGCCGGGGGCGGCGGTCTCGTCCAGCAGGCGGACGAAATCGTCCGGCCGCTCGGGCGCGACCTGCCGGCCCGCTTCCCCGTCGGCGACGGCGTCGGGGCCGGGGCGCACCAGCGAGCAGGAGGCGCCGCGCGCCCGCAGCATCGCCGCGAGCCGCTCGCCGACACCGCTCGCATCCGCGAAGATCAGCCACGCAGACGCGTCGGCGGCGACCGGCGCCGCCGGCAACGCGGCTTGCTGCTCCCACACCACGTGATAGAGCGGGCTTGGGTTCGACGCGGCGGTGTCGGCGGGGGCGAATGCCGTCCTGAGCAGGTCCGGAAACGCGTTCAGCATGTCCTCCGGGTACTTGCCGGACGACTTGAGGTGCCGCACCGCCGCGTCGATGCTGCCGGCATCCAGGCCGACGCCGGGCGACCGGATCTTCTCCAGGCTGAAGCGCTGCCGCTCGAACGGGTAGTTCGGCAGGGTCGTGGCGGGCTGGGCGGGCCCCGGAAACAGCGCGCGCCAGTCGAACTGCGCGCCCTGCACGTACAGCGCCGCGAGCGCGCGCTCCAGTGCATCGCCGGCGCAGGGCGGCGGCAGCCAGCCGTCGGCGAGCCCTTCCGGCGGGTGCGGCGCGTCGGCTTGATCCGACGCCCCGGCAAGCTGCAACCAGTACTGCGGGTGTGTCACCTCGTCGGTCACTTCGGCGCCGAGACAGCCGGAAATCAGGCGGATCGACGGCTGTGCGAACGGCATGTCCTGAAGCACGGCGCGCAAGGCTTCGGCATTCGGGCGGGCGGCCACGAGGCGCAGCGCGTCGGCAACGCTCACGACGCCTGCCACGCAGGCCGCGACATATTCGCCGATGCCATGGCCCGACACGACGGCCGGCCGGATGCCCCATCCCTTCCACAGTTCCGCCCACGCGAACTGCATCGCGAAACGGCCCGCGTCGGTGTCGAGTGCCGCCAGCGGCACCGCGCAACGCGCGAACGCGTCGCGGAACAGCGGTTCCGACGCGTGGAGCGCGTGCGCGACGCCGGTGTCCGGCGCGCCGAACATCAAGCCCAGGCGCAACGCCTTGCCCGTGCGCGCGGCTGCCGCCGACGCTGCCCTCACGCCCGATACATAGGCCGCGCGAAACGGATAGTGACTGCGTCCGATGGCCGCGGCGCGGCAGATGGCGGCCAGCTCCCGCGGCGTCGCGCCGGCGATCGCGCGCTCGTAGCGTTGCGCGAGCGCCGCCAGCGCCGCTTCGGATCGGGCCGACAGCAGCAGCAGCGTGCGCTGCGCGGCGTGCGCCGGCGCGACGGGCGGTTCCTCGACGATCGCGTGGGCGTTGGTGCCGCTGAATCCGAACGCGCTCACCCCGGCGATGCGCCTGCGTTCCCCGCGCCGCCACGCGACCGGATCGGCCGCGACGCGGATCGGGATGTCCTGCCACGGCGTATGCGGATTGGGTTGCGTGAAATGCAGGTGCGCCGGAATCCGGTCGTGCTCGAACGACAGCAGGACCTTGATCAGGCCGGCGATGCCGGAGGCCGACTCCAGATGCCCGATATTGGTCTTGACCGAACCGATCACGAGCGGCTCGTTCGCCGCGCGCCCGGCGCCGTAGACGCCGGCCAGCGCTTCGACCTCGATCGGGTCGCCGAGGGACGTCCCGGTGCCGTGGGCCTCGACATAGGAGACGTCGCCGGGCGCGACGCCGGCCTGGTTCAGTGCGCGGCGGATCACGCGTTCCTGCGAATCGCGGCTCGGCACGGTCAGCCCGCCGCCCGCGCCGCCCTGGTCGACCGCCGTGCCGCGTACGATGCCGAGCACCCGGTCACCGTCGGCGAGCGCGTCGGCGAGGCGCTTGAGCACCACCATGCCGCACCCTTCGCCGCGCACATAGCCGTCCGCCGCCGCGTCGAAGGTCTTGCAGCGTCCGTCCGGCGACAGCATGCGCGCCTGCGAGAAACTGACCATGACCTCGGGCGACAGCATCAGGTTGACGCCGCCGGCGAGCGCCATGCCGGTTTCGCGCGAGCGCAGGCTTTCGCAGGCCAGGTGCAGGCACACCAGCGACGACGAGCAGGCGGTATCGATCGCCATGCTCGGGCCGGTGAGGCCCAGCACGAACGATAGCCGGCCCGCGGCCATGTTCAGCGCGCTGCCGGTGCCGGCGTAGCTGCTCGACGGCATCGACGCATTGGACACCTGGATCGCATGGTCGAAGCAGGTGATGCCGACGTACACGCCCGTGGCGGACTGCCGGAAGCGCTCGGGCGCGAGATGGGCGTTCTCGAGCGCCTCCCACGCCACTTCGAGCAGGAGCCGTTGCTGCGGATCCAGGTAGGTGGCTTCGCGCGGCGCGATCCCGAAGAACGCCGCGTCGAACTGATCCACGCGTTCGAGAAAGGCGCCGTGGCGGGTCGCCATCTTGCCGGGCGCGGCCGGATCGGGGTCGTAATAGCGATCGATGTCCCAGCGTTCGCCCGGCACTTCGGTGACGGCATCGCGCGCGCCATCGAGCAATTGCCAGAACGCGTCCGGCGTATCGCTGCGGCCGGGGAAGCGGCAAGCCATGCCGATGACGGCGATCGGCTCGTTGCGGTCCGAACGCAGCGCCGCGATTTCCGCGCGCCGCAGGCGCAGTTCGTCGAGCGCGGTTTTCAGTGCATGCGTGGCCTTGGCGTTCATTGGGCGCCGATCTCCTGGGCGATCAGTTCGGAAAGGTCGTCCTCGTCGAGGTCGTCGGATGCTTCGTCGACGACCGGCGCGGGGAGCGACGGCGACAGTTCGTTGAGCACGTACTGGGCGAGCGTCTGCAGGTTCGGATAGGAAAAGAACAACGTCGCGCGAAACGGCCTGCCGAACACCTTGGTGAGGCGATCGGTCAGCTCGAGCGCTACCAGCGAATCCAGGCCGAGATCGAGCAGCGATTGCTCGGGCGCGATGGCGTCGGGGCCGGCAAGACGCAAGGTCTCGGCCAGCATCGTCGCGAGCGTGTCGGTGATGAGCCCGACCCGCTCGCCCGGCGCGCACGCGTGCAGCTGTCGCAGCAATGCCGTCTCTTGCTGCGCAGGCTGCGCGGCCGGTTGCGCCAGCTCGGAAAACAGCGCGGACCCGGCGGCCGGCGCATCGACCCGGAACAGGGTCGGCCAGTCGATCCGCGCGACCCCGGACTGGGCGACGCCGGCCGCCATCAGCCGTTCCAGCGTCGCGATGGCCAGTTCGGGCGACAGCGTGCCGACGCCGAGCGCGCCCAGTTGTTCGTGCGCGCGCCGCCCGTAGTCGGTGGCGGCGTGGCCGATTTCCGCCCACGGCCCCCAATTGACGCTGAGCCCCGGCTTGCCCTGCGCGCGCCGATGCTGCGCGAGGGCGTCGAGGAAGCTGTTCGCCGCCGCGTAGTTGCCCTGGCCCGGCATGGTGATCAGCGCGGCCATCGACGAGAACAGGACGAAATGGTCGAGCGGCAAGTCGGCCGTCAGCTCGTGCAGGTACCAGGCGCCGTCGGCCTTGCCGCTGCCGGCGCGATGGAAGCAGTCGACGTCCTGGCGCGTCAGCAGCGCATCGTCGAGCGCGCCGGCGAGGTGAAAGACTCCTTTGAGCGGCGGCATCGAATGCGCGATTTCAACGAGCGCCTGCTCGACGTCCTCGCGGCGCGACAGGTCGGCGCGAATGAACCGCGCGCCGAGCGTGCGCAGGATGGTCTCGGCCGCGGCGGAAGGCGCGCCGCGCCCCAGCAGCACGATGTTCCCGGCGCCGTGGTCGGCGAGCCAGGACGCGAGCCGCAGGCCGAGCCCGCCGAGCCCGCCGGTCACCAGGTAGGTCGCGTCAGGCTGGAACCGGATCGGCCGGTGGCTGACGTATTCGCGATTGTCGCGGGCGATGCGCGCGACGTAGCGCTGTTCGCGGCGAAACGCGATCATGTCTTCACGGCCGCCGGCCTGTACGGCTTGCACGATGTGCGCCGCCGACGGCTGCGCGGGATCGAGGTCGACGAGCCCGCCCCACAGCGCCGCATGCTCGACCGCGATCGCCCGGCCCAATCCCCACAGCGGGGCCTGCGCCACCGCGATCGATTCGCCATCCAGAACATTCATCGCGCCCGACGTCACCAGCCACAGACGCGCCTGCCGGGCCGACGGCGCGCGTGCCGCAAGCGCGCCGACCAGGTGCAGCACGCTCGCGCTGGCACGCCGTCTCGCCGCGATGTCGGCGGGCGCGAGATCGAGACTCCACAGGTGGATGACGCCCTTCAGCGGGCGCTCGGGCGCGGGCAGGTCCGGCGTCGCGTCGGCGAAGCGCAGCGTGCATGTATCGCCCGCGCTTTCCAGCAGGGCGGACAGCTGCGCGCCCACGCCGCCACGGTCCGCGAGAATCAGCCACTCGCCCGGCGCCGCACCGCCGGTTGCCGCGTCGACGTTCGACGGTCTCCAGACGCGTTGATAAAGCAGCGCGGCGAAGTCGTGCCGCTCGACGGCGCGCCCCGTGCGCACCTGCTGCAACCGCAGCGCATCGATCTCGATCAGCAGTCGCCCCGCCAGGTCATGGACGCGGATATCGCCCTCCAACGCGCCCTGTCCGCTCGGCTGGCGCAGCGTGGCGTGACTCCATGCATCGGTCGACGACGGCGGCTGATGAACCCGTACCGCGCCGATCGAACTGGGCAGGTACAGGTCGCCCGACGCCAGCGCGTCCGGATCGATGGCGGCGGCGAGCACGCGGCTGCACGCGTCGAGAAAGGCGGGGTGTACCTGGTAGGGCGACTGCGCCAGCGCGTCGGCCGGCAGGCTGATTTTCCCCAGCGCCTCGCCGGTCGTGCGCCAGATCTGCTGGATCGCGTTGAACACGCCGTCGATCTGCACGCCGTGCTGCCGGATTTCGCCGTTGAAATCCGCGCCCGACGTCGTTTCGATACAGCGGGCCTGCACCTCGGCGGCATCGAATTTCGTCGGCGCGGCGACTCGCCTGGGCGCGCACATCTCGCGTAGTCGACGCAACTGCGGAAGATTGCCGAGGATCAGTTCGACCGGCGGACCGAAATCGAGCAGGCAGGCCACTTCATCCACGCCGATCGACGCGAGATCCCGCACCAGTTCGACGCAGGTGTCCGGCGTGCCGATGAGGCCGCGCGATTGCGCGAAGCGCTCATAGAGAAACTCGACGAACTCGTCCAGTTCGCGCGCGCCCATCGCGCGCACGTCGACCGACTGGCCGCGACTCTGCGCCAGCCCGTTCAACAGGCCGATATTGCTGCGGATGTAGTTGCAGAACGGCACACGCGCCTGTTCGCGCGCCTGCGCCGCGTCGTCGCCGACGAACGTATGCAGCATCACGGACACGGTGCCGGCCGCCGGATCGAAGCCATGCCGTGCGCGCGCCTCGCGGTAGAGGGCGATCTTGTGCGCGAGCTGGTCCCGATCCTGGTCGAGCACGTGGGTCAGCAGGTTGGCGCCCACTTCGCCGGCGCGCACGAACGTCTGCGGATTGCTCGCGGCCGTCACCCAGACGGGCAGTTCCGGCTGCACCGGCGTCGGATAGATGCGCAGCCGCACCGGCTTGCCGACGCCGTTCGTCGCATCCAGCGTGCCGCCGCGCCACAGATGCTGGACGGCGCGCATCGAGGTCAGCATGTCATCCTGCCGGCTCGCATATTTGTCCGGGGCGAACACGAAGTCGTCCGGATTCCAGCCGGACGCGAACGACACGCCCACGCGGCCGTTCGACAGGTTGTCCACCATCGACCATTCTTCCGCGATCCGGATCGGGTTGTGCAGCGCGGCGACCACGCTGCCCGCGACCAGCTTCACGTGTTGGGTGGCGGCGGCGAGCGCGGCGTGCAGGACGGCGGGATTCGGGTACAGCGAGCCGAATTCGGTGAAATGGCGCTCCGGCACCCAGACGCTGGAGAACCCGTTCGCATCGGCGAAACGCGCGCTTTCCATCACGAGCTGGTACTTGTTGCCGGACAGCGCTTCTTCACTGCTGGCGAAGAACATCAGGCCGAATTTCATGCTTGGCTCCGATCCGATTCGTGAATTTCGGCACTCGCGCACATCTGCCACGTCGCGGCGGCGCGGGTGTCCTCGATCCGGTGATAGACGGCAAACGAAAACGGCCCCCACGACCGGCGGCTCAGCACGGTCTGCACGGTGCGCGATGCATGCGGATGCAGCGGCAACGGCGCATGCAGTGCGAGGTCCTTCAACGTCGTATGGCCGGCGGCGCCGATTTCCGACGTGGCCGCCAGCGCCATTTCCACATAGGCGGAATAGGGCAGGACGGGCGCTCCCTTGACGCGATGACCGTCGAGAAAGGTGGTGGCCGGCGCATCGAGACGCGATTGCCAGATCCACGTGGCCGGCGCATGCGCGTGCTGCTCCATGAGGTGCCCGAGCAACGGATGCCGAGGCGCACGCGGGCTGATCCAGAAGGCGCGACGCTCGAACGGGTAGGTCGGCAGGGCGAGCCGGCGGCGCGGTGCGTCCTGTTCCACGGCATCCCAGTCGATGGACGCGCCGCGCACGTAGAGCGCGGCGAGCGTGTGCAGGATCGTGTCCCACGCGGCTGCGTGCGCGCCGATCTCGATCACGATGCCGTCGTGTCCCGCCGCACCAGCGTCCGGCGCCTGCGGCACGTCCGCCCACGAGGCGGCGGCGCGATGCCCGTCGCCGGTGCTGCTGACGGCGCCTGGCATGATGCCGAAGGAGATCCACAGTTGCGCAAGCGCGCGCTGGAATGCCGTGAACCCGGCTTCGGCGGGCGCGAGCCCGGGCGCCTCGGATTGCCGCTGCATCAGCGCGTCGAAAGCGGGGCAGGCGGCGCGCAATTGCCGCGCCGCCTCGGCGCTGCCGCCGTCGTCGGCGCAAAAGTGGAAGGTCGGCGCAGGCGGTGTTTCCGCCGGCTCGCCGGACGAAACGGCGTCCAGTTGCGAACGCAACGAATCGAGACTCGATGCGACGATGGCCGCGCGCCGCGCGAAGTGAGTGCGCCCGGTATTGGCCGTGAACGCGACATCCCGCAGGCGGACCTCGGGATGAGCGTCGAGATAGGCTGCATGGGAAGCCGCCAGCGCCTGCAACGCTTCGGGCGTGCGCGCGGAGAGCGTCACGACGCGCGCCGCGGGTGCTGCCGGGGCGGCTTCGATCTCTGCGGGCTGCGGCGCTTCGGACAGGATCATGTGTGCGTTGGTGCCGCCGAAGCCGAACGAACTCACGCCGGCCATGCGCGGCCCATGTTCCGAATGCCAGGGCGTGACCTGCTGCGGAATGCGGAAGGGCGTGCCGTCGAGCGCGATTTGCGGATTGATCGACCGGAAATGGAGGTTCGGCGGAATGACGCGATGGTGTAGCGCCAGGGCGGTCTTGATCAGGCTGGCGATGCCCGCCGCCGATTCCAGATGGCCGATGTTGGTCTTGACCGACCCGATCCAGCAGGGATCGTCCGGCCGACGAGCGTCGCTCAGGACGGCCGCCAGCGAGTTCAACTCGATCGGGTCGCCGAGCGGCGTTCCCGTACCGTGCGCCTCGACGAAGCCGATGTCGTGCGCGCGTACGCCGGCATCGCGCAGCGCACCGTGAATCGCGGCCTGCTGGGCCGGGCCGTTGGGCGCGGTCAGGCCATTGCTGCGTCCATCCTGGTTCACCGCCGAGCCGCGGATCACGGCGTACACGGTGTCGCCGTTCTCGAGCGCATCGTCGAGGCGCTTGAGCAGCACCATGCCCACGCCTTCGCCGCGCACGTAACCGTTCGCTGCCGCATCGAACGCCTTGCATCGGCCATCCGGCGAAAGCATGCCCGCTTGCGTGAAGGAGGCGCTCAATTGCGGCGCCAGGATCAGGTTGACCCCGCCGGCCAGCGCCGCATCGGACTCGCCGCGCTGCAGCGCGCGGCACGCCTGATGAACCGCGACGAGCGACGACGAACACGCGGTGTCGACCGCCCAGCTCGGGCCGCGCAAATCGAGCGTGTAGGAAATGCGGTTGGCGGCGACGCTGAGCGCATTGCCCGTCGCGACATAAGGGCCGACGTCCGCGACTGCTTCCTGCGCCAGACGGATGTAGTCCGAATTGCTGATGCCCACGATGACCGCGGTGCGTCCGCCGGCGAGACGCCGGGGCGCGATCCCCGCATGCTCGAGCGTCTCCCAGGCAACCTCCAGCAGCAGGCGCTGTTGCGGATCCATCGATTCGGCTTCGCGGGCGCTGATGCCGAAGAATGCCGCATCGAACTGATCGACCTGGTCCAGCAGCCCGGCGGGCGGAAGGCCGGCGGCGCGCTTGGTCGACGCGCCGACCGCGTCCCGGCCCTCCACGAGAAGCTGCCAGAATGCGTCGGGATTGGCGGCGCCGGGGAAGCGGCATCCGATGCCGACGATCGCGATATCCGCGCGTGCCGCGGCTGCGCCGGGCGCGGAGTCCGGCATCGCATTCCCGGTGCCGCTCAAATGGCGCGCCAGCAGGGCAATACTCGGAAAATCGTAGACGACGGTCGGGGAAACCGGCCGCCCGAGCCAGTCCTGCAACTCGCCCGAGAGCATGATGGCGTCCTTCGAATCGAGCCCATGGACGCTGAACGGCGCGTCGGGGTCGATCTTGCCGGAATCGATTCCCGACAGACGCGAGACACGCTCGATGCACCATTGCACCAGCGCTTGCGTGTCGCGCGCCGCGGCCGTGGCGGGCGCGTCCTCCGCGGAGAACGAACGCCGCCACTCGCCCGCGATCGCGAGCCCCTGTCCATCGAGGAATGCCTGCCTGATCCGGCTGCGCTGGATTTTTCCGCTGGACGTGCGCAGGATCGTAGCGGGCTTCAACAGGATCGCCGCATACAGATCGACGTCATGCGCTTCGGCGAGCGTGCGCCGGATCTCCGAGGCGACGGCTTCCGCGTCCAGGGTGTGGAGCGCTTCCCGCCGTACTTCACAGGCGATGACGACCCGCTCCACGTTGTCGACGTTGATCGAGAACGCCGCCGATGCGGCGGGCGCCAGCGCGGCGTGGCTTCCCTCCGCGGTTTGTTCGAGATCCTGCGGGTAGTGATTGCGGCCGGCGATGATGATGAGGTCTTTCAACCGGCCGGTGACGAAGAGGTCCTCGCCATCGACGAAGCCGAGATCGCCCGTGCGCAGGTAATGCGCGTCGTCGCCATCCAGCGTCGCGCGAAAGGTGTGCTCCGTTTCCTCGACGCGGTTCCAGTAACCGACGCCGACGCTCGGGCCGGTCAGCCAGATTTCGCCGATCCGGCCGGGCGCGCAGCGCTCGCCGGTATCCGGATTCACGATCCGCAGGCGGTGCTCCGCCCAGGTCCGGCCGCATGAGACCAGCGCGTGGCGCTTGCCGTGGCCGCTTCTTGTCGCCACGCGTTGCGCCAGGCCGTCGGCGTCGTAGTCCGCCACGCGCGGCAGCGCGCGCGCCGGCTGACCGGAGATGAACAAGGTCGCCTCGGCCATGCCGTAGACCGGACGCATGGTGTGCGCGTGGAAGCCGCATGCGGCGAATGCGTGCGAAAAACGCGCCACCGACTCCGCGCGCACCGGTTCCGCGCCGTTGAATGCCACCCGCCAGCTGCTCAGGTCCAGCTGCGCGCGAGACGCGTCGGAGATTTTGCGCGCGCACAGGTCGTACGCGAAATCCGGCGCGGCGCAATGCGTGCCGCGATACTTCGTGATGGCCTGCAGCCAGCGGATGGGCTTCTGCACGAACGCCGCGGGCGCCATCAGCACCGACAGCACACCGAGGTAGATCGGCAGCAGCACCTTCCCGAAAAAGCCCATGTCGTGAAACACCGGGAGCCAGCTGACGAACACCGCCGACGCATCGGCATCGCTCGCCTCGGCGATGACCGCCATATTGCTCAGGATGTTCGCGTGGCTGATCATCACGCCTTTCGGCGTACCGGTGGAGCCTGACGTGTATTGCAGAAGCGCCAGCGTCTGCGGCGTGATTGCCGGTGCGCGCCATTGTTCGGCCGGTGCGTCGAAGCGCTGGTCCGTCGCCAGGATCTTCAGTTCCAGCGTGTCGGAATAGCCGTCCGCGTGATGCGCGATGCCGTCGAGCGTGGCGGCGTCGGTCAGCGCGACGACCGGCCTGGCGTCGGCGACGATGGCCTTGAGACGATCGGCGGGACGATGCCTGCGCGGGGGATAGGCCGGTACGCCGATCAGGCCGGCGTACAGGCAACCCACCCATGCGCAGATGAATTCCAGCCCGGGCGGATAGACCAGCAGCACGCGATCGCCTGGTTGCGCGATGTCCTGCAGCCGGGCGGCGATGCCGCGAGCCCGCTGGTCCAGATCGCCGTACGTGAGTCGAGTCAGTTCCGCTTCGCCGTTCTCGAGAAAAACGAATGCCGTCTTTTCCGCTTCGACTTTGCCGCGAAACAACAAAATTTCTGTAACAGTCCTGAATTTTGTATCGGGAAGCATGCTCAACCTTCGTGGTCTTCTAAACGTTGAATGTCTCAGGGCCGGTTGTGGCGATCCTGCCAAGCTTGCTTCTTGAACTGGATGGTCTTGAAATTAGAGCATTGCTCTAATCCGGCGTCTGCCCCGTAATCCAAGGACACGGCGTTTCGCGCACTGGATCAATACGGCTGTTCATTGAATTGCCCGCCCGCCCGCGCTCGCTAACGATCGGCGATTCCGTCGATGTCGGGCGCGTACGGGTCGAGCAGCGACACGACGACCTTGCGCTCGCCTTCGAACGGGTTGCGGCCATGCGCGAAGCGCATGTTGTCGACCAGCAGGACGTCGCCTCGTTGCCAGGCAAACGTGATCGCGCATTCGCGGAACGCGTTGCGGATCTGCTCGATGTCGGCGAGATCGAATGGGCTCCCGTCGCCATGGCACGCATTGCGCGGAATTCGATCCTCGCCGAACAGGCTGACGATCGAGCTCGCGAGCGATGCTTCCAGGTTCGAGATATGGAATAGATGGGCCTGGTTGAAGAATATCCGGTCGCGGGTGACCGGATGGTAGGCCACGCCCTGGTTGATCTGCGCGGTGCGCAACGTGTCGTCGTCGAGCCATTCGTGCTCGATGCCGTTGTCTGCGCAGAAGGCTGCCACCTGGTTGCGGTCGCCGGTCTGGAAGACGGTTTCCCATGGAATGTCGACGTGCCGCCGGTAGTGCCGGACATAGCGGACCTGTTTCGCCTCGAACTGATCCATGATGCGCGGTCCGATCCTGCGGCTCACCTCCCGCATGTCGGCAAGCGGCGTTTCGCCGCCGGTCGTGGCCGGCGTCAGGCAACAGAACGCCACTCTCAGCGGCCAGCTGCGTTGATACGCGTTTTCGCAATGAAGTGCGATTGTCTCGCTCGGCGGATACTCGGTTGCGGTGAAGATGCCGTTGCCGATCGCGGTGCGCGGAGTGGAGCGGTAGACGTAGTCGGACCGATGGGCCGAAATCGCGTGAGCAAACGCTTCGAAGCCGCTCACGGACGAAACGTCGAAGCCGCGAAACAGGAGTGCGCCATGTTCCAGCAGTCGGGATTCGAGCGCCTCCCGGTTGTCGTTCACCGCCTGCGCGATATCGCGCCGGTTCGACACGGGCTCCAGCAGCCACGGAGAGCTTCCGTCGGCAAGCAGCTTGCGTTCCGTCATGCCCAGCATCTTCAGTCATCCTTTCCTGAACGGGGATCGCGGCGAAACCGGACGGGTGGGTCTGCGTGGTCGTGCCGCGGTATGGCTATGCCCGGCAGGCCGTTTCCACGGCATGCTCGAAGCGATTGAGAATCTCGTGGATATCCGCTTCCGACACGATCAGCGGCGGCAGGAACCTAAGTACCGCGCCGTTGCGGCCGCCGGTTTCGATGATGAGCCCGTTTCGCAGGCAGTTCCGCTTGATGGCCTTTGCCCGTTCCGGATCGGTCGGGCCGGTTCGGCCATGTGTGCCGGGCATGACGACTTCGGCGCCGATCATCAGGCCGCGGCCGCGTATCTGGCCCAGACAGGGAAAACGTTCGGCCAGCGCCTCGAGGCCGGCAACCAGGCGTTTGCCGACTCTGTCCGCGTGCGCCGACAGATCCTCTCGTTCGACGATGCGCATGGTCGACAAGCCGGCCACCATCGCAATCTGGTTGCCTCGAAAGGTGCCGGCATGCGCGCCGGGCGGCCAGGTGTCCAGGCGCTCGTCATAGACCACCACCGATAACGGGTAGCCGCCGCCGAATGCCTTCGACAGCACCAGTACGTCCGGCCGGATGCCGGAATGTTCGATGGCGAACCGGGCGCCGGTTCGGCCGAGCCCGGTCTGCACTTCATCGACGATCAACGGGATTTCATGCCGTAGCGTCAGCTCGCGCAACTCGACCAGCCAGGTGTCGGGAGCGGGGATGCAGCCGCCTTCGCCTTGCACGACTTCGACGATGATTGCCGCCGGTTTCGTGATCCCGCTCTCGGGATCGGACAGGACGGTCCGAATATAGTTGATGCTGAGTTGATCGGTCGCCGAGCCATCGGTGCCGAACGGGCAGCGAAAAGCATAGGGATAAGGCAGGAAATGCACGTCGCGTCCGTGGCCGCCGGCCGATTTGGGCGTGAGATTTCCCGACGCGGCGAGTGCGCCGGCCGTCATGCCGTGGTAGGCGCCGTGGAACGCCATGATCGTCGAGCGGCCCGTATGGTGCCGGGTCAGCTTGATCGCCGCTTCGACGCCATCCGCTCCGCTGGGGCTGCAAAACTGGATCTTGCCGGATTCGGCGATTTTCCCGGGCAGGAGCGAGAACAGCTGCTCGACGAACGCGTGCTTTGCCGGCGTCGCCAGGTCGAGCGCCTGTTGCATTTGATCGGACGACAGAAACCGCATGACGGCTTCATTGACTTCCGGGTGATTATGTCCGAGCGCGAGCGTACCCGCATTTGACAGGCAGTCGATGTATTCCTGCCCCTCGGAGTCGCGTATGCGTACGCCTTTGGCATGGGTAAACAACCGCGGGAAAGAGGCAGCGTAGGTTCGCGCCTTCGATTCGACCTGCTTCAGATACTCGAGTTTTTCCATGCGCGCAGATCCGGCTTGCGAGGCGGATTGATGGACACTGGCACACGAGAATCGCTTCATCCTGGCCAATGGTGTAACGGTACGACCCGATTGGAGCATGGTCTCCCCGCCACGTCTGTCACGTAAAGAAGGGACAGTGGCAACGCGACGTCACCCCGTCATGCCACTGCCTTCCGATCAGCGAAGCGTGGTTTCCGTGCGCGGCGTCAAGCAGCGAGGGTCGCGCGGAAATAATCGATGGTGCGCTGGAGCCCGGCTTCGAGCCCGATCGTCGGCTCCCAGTCGAGGTGGGTGCGTGCGAGGCTGATATCGGGGCAACGCTGTGTCGGATCATCCTTCGGCAGCGGACGGAATACGAGCCGCGACTTCGAGCCGGTCAGGCGCAAGATGATCTGCGCGAGTTCGCTGACCGCGATCTCGTACGGATTGCCGAGATTGATCGGGCCGGTGAGGTCCGCGGGCGTGGCCATCATCCGGATCAAGCCGTCGACCATGTCGTCGACATAGCAGAATGCCCGGGTCTGGCTGCCGTCGCCGTACAGCGTGATGTCCTCGCCGCGCAGCGCCTGCACGATGAAGTTGGACACCACGCGGCCGTCGTTGGGATGCATGCGCGGCCCGTACGTGTTGAAGATGCGTACCACCTTGATGCGCACGTTCTGCTGGCGGTGATAGTCGAAGAACAGCGTCTCCGCGCAACGTTTGCCTTCGTCGTAGCAGGCGCGCGGCCCGAGCGGGTTGACGTTGCCCCGGTAACTTTCCGGTTGCGGATGCACGTCGGGGTCGCCGTACACCTCGCTCGTCGAGGTTTGCAGAACGCGTGCATGCGTGCGTTTGGCGAGCCCCAGCATGTTGATCGCGCCCATCACACTGGTCTTGGTGGTCTGCACGGGATCGAATTGATAGTGGATGGGCGAAGCCGGGCAGGCGAGGTTGTAGATCTCGTCCACCTCCACGTGCAACGGAAAGGTGACGTCGTGGCGCAGCGCCTCGAAGCTCGGGTTGCCGAGCAGCGCCGCCACGTTCTGCTTCGTGCCGGTGAAATAGTTGTCGACGCACAATACGTCGTGACCGAGTTCGACCAGGCGCTCGCAAAGATGCGAACCGAGGAAACCCGCGCCACCTGTTACGAGGATTCGCTTTCGATTACGTTGCACAATGGCACTCCAAGTATCGCGCGCAGGGAAGCGACGCGGCCTCCCGGCGTGCTTGACCGGCCCGCGACGCCGGCATGGAAGCGGATAGGGCGCGGGCCTCTTCGTTCGACGATCACGGCACCGGCCGGCACGCCGATTGCACGGATCGGCCCCTCATGCTTGCAGGGCGCTCAACGCGACGTGTTCCGTGCGCCGCAGGCGGGCCGCGATGATGCCGGCCATCGTCCGCATCTGGTGCCTCAAAAAGAAATGATCGCCCTCGATGACGTGAAAATCGAAGCGCCCGGTGGTCGCGGCGCCCCAGCCTGCTACGGCATCGACGGGAACCTGTTCGTCCGCGCGGCCCGCGAACGCGGTGATGTCCACCGCCAGCCTGCGCCCCGGCACGGGCCGGTGGTTTTCGATCATCGTGAAATCCGCACGCAGCGCCGGCATCAGCAGCGCCATCAGTTCGCTGTTGTCCAGCACCGCCTTCGGTGTGCCGCCCATGTCGCGCAGTGCATCGACGAAGGCGCGGTCGTCCAGCGCCTGCATGCGTCGATCGGGGCGCTCTTTGCCCGGTGCGGGGCGCGCGCTCAGGAACAGATGCCGCAGATTCGGTTGCGCGTGGGCGGGCAGCCGCAGCGCCAGTTCGACGGCAATCGCCGCGCCCATGCTGTGTCCGAGCAGCGCGAAGGGACGATCGAAGCAGTCGGCCAGGTCGCGCAGCAACGTGTCGACCAGCGTCGACATGTCTTGTACGGCCGGCTCGGACAGGCGGCTGCCCCGGCCTGCCAGTTCATGACGGCGCACTTCGATGCCGGGCAACAACGCTTGCAGCGCACGATAGACGGCGGCCGAGCCGCCCGCGTAGGGAAAGCAGATCAGGCGCATGCGAGCGGCTCACTTGCGCCTGGCGCACAGGCGATCGCGCTGTGGAAATTCACGTGTTCGGCGTTTTTCACCATTCAAGTTCCAGTCATTGTTGCCATGGCGACGCATCGGCAATCTTCGCTTGGAGAGCAACGGGGCGGCGGCAACGCGCGCGTTGGTTCACACGCCGATAGCCGGTTCGTCATCGCTGTGCACAGGCAGTGCGTCAGGCACATCGGACGTCATGAAGGCATGGATTGGCCTCATGAAGACTCAGGATGCGTGCCGCTCGGAATCGGAATACGCCCGATCCGGTTGCGCATGAGTTAAACATGAGGCTGCGTGGATGTATGTCGTAGGAAGACGGGACGCGCGTAGTCGACCCTGTCGAACCCGCCCGTATCGGAGCGTGAACGGGGCGGCGCGCAGACGCCACGGAACGCCATGTTCATTTCCGGCGGGGGTACCGGTTTCAATCGCACGGGTTGACGTGCGCCGCTTCCAATTCGCTCACTCGCGATCGGGCCGTTCATCATTCTGATGCGCACGATCCATTCGCCAACCCGTTCGATTGTTTGCGCCGTCATGTTGCCGGCGGGATAGCGATCGACTGGATGGATATCGTTACAACCCGCCCGGAACGCGGGTTCTTGTTTTCCGGGCAATCGCCCGTGAGCGAACCTTTGAGTGTTTGGATGAGGCTGAGTCGTAGCGACTCGCGACATGGCCGGGTGCGCAGGCCCGGTTCGATCCCGGTCCCTTGAGGGCTGCGTCGCCGCACGCCCCGCGCCCGATCAGGCAGGGGTGTACGACCCATCAATGTGCGGAGGTGGCTCGCAGGCCATCATCGACCAAGGGCAAGCATCTGCGTGGCAGATGATCCACCTGGACAACCTGCGGCTAGCGGCGATCACCGATTGCGGCCCCGCGGTGGAGGACAAGGCGCGGCGGGCGGTCGAGCGCTCGACGCAGGTGCTGCGGGATCGCGGCTGCGCGCTGCCGACCGTTGGCCAGACCCAGGCTTGCAGGGCCGCGCAGGAGGGTGCATGCGCACCCGCGCAGGCAGCGCGCCCGACGAGGTTCAGACCGGGGCCGCGCCCCGTCGCCGGAGCAGAGCAGAGGCGCGCGAGGCACTGCAACTGGCCATTCCGAGGGTCAAGAGCAAGGGGCTGAAGCGCAGCATCTCGGCAGTCGCCACCGAGGCCGTGGATGAGTCTATTCCTTGCGTCCAGGTGTGGTTCGTGACACGGGCCTCGAGTCGGCAAATCGTGTCACTTTGACTTGGCGGCGATGTCGATACCATGATTGCGACCCGATTCGCGCGCTGTCGCCGATGTGTCCAGTGTCGCGAGTATCTTGTCGCGACATACCGTCAGGATTTCGTCTGCGAGTGGAGAATCATCCGGGCAAGCGCGCGACAACACAATCGCGCCAACCACATGCGCCATGATGTCGAGGCAGTTGGCTCGGACCTCCGCCGAGTCCGCACCGTCTGACGGATCTCGTTCTTGAATTAACGCCGCCAGCAGTCTTTCTATGCCGTCCGCGAATGTGGCCCGGACCGCTTCGGGTTGGCGCGCGGCATCCCCGCCCAGTGCAGCCATCGTGCAGCCGGTTGCGCGCGAGTCGCGGTGCTCGCGCGCGAGATACTGCCGCACGAATTCCGATGCATCGACCCCGGCCGACAGCGCAACGGTCTGCGCCATGCCGCAGGCCGCCGATTCCGCCATCAGGTCGGCCTTTGAGCGGAAGTGCTTGTAGAAGCCGCCGTGGGTGAACCCGGCTGCGCCCATCAGATCCGCTACTCCGACCCCATCAAAACCGCGTTCCCTGAACAGCGTCGACGCTGTTTCAACAACGTGGGCCCGATTGGCCTCGGCCTGTGCCTTGGTGACTTTCACTTTCCTCTCCGTGGGCGCGTTCCTGTCTGATGGCCTGACTATACATTGATGTTGGTCATCATCAAAATGTTGACACGTTAGATTATGATCGTCATCATTAAGCCATTCCCACCATCCGACGCTGGAACGACATGTCAGAGAAAACGCTTTTCGAGCCGTACGCGCTCGGTGGCCTGACGCTCGCCAATCGCATCGTCATGGCACCGCTGACTCGCAACCGTGCAGGCGCCGGGCTGGTGCCCGGCGAGCACGCCGCGACCTACTACGCCCAGCGCGCCTCGGCCGGCCTGATCATCACCGAGGCCACCCAGGTTTCGGCCCAGGCCCAGGGCTATCAGGACACTCCCGGCCTGTATACGCCCGAGCAGATTGCTGGCTGGCGCAAGGTCACGGACGCCGTCCATGCCAAGGGTGGACGCATCTTCGTGCAGCTCTGGCATGTGGGCCGCGTCTCGCACACGGACTTGCAACCTCACGGTACGGCGCCGGTCGCACCTTCCGCTATCCGCGCCGAGACGAAGACTTTCGTCAACAACGGATTTGCCGACGTGTCCGAGCCGCGCGCGCTGGAACTCGCCGAGCTGCCGGGCATCGTGAACGACTTTCGACAGACCGCGGCCAACGCGATTGCCGCCGGTTTCGACGGCGTGGAAATTCACGGCGCCAACGGATACCTGCTGGAGCAGTTCATGAAGGACGGGGCCAACCAGCGCACCGACGACTACGGCGGCTCGATCGAAAACCGTGCGCGCCTGTTGCTGGAAGTCGTCGCCGCCGTGGTCGAGGAAATCGGCGCAGATCGCACCGGCGTGCGCATCTCGCCGGTTTCGCCGGCCAACGGCATTTCCTGCAGCGATCCGCAAGCGCAGTACGACTACATCGCCGAACGGCTCAGCGCCCAGGGCGTCGTCTACCTGCACGTCGTCGAAGGTGCGACTGGCGGCCCACGCGATGTCGCCGCGTTTGACTATGACGCGCTGCGCCGCCGTTTCAAGCAGACCTATCTGGCCAACAACGGTTACGACCTGGAATTCGCCACCACGCAACTCCAGGAGGGCAGAGCCGACCTGTTCGCGTTCGGCCGTCCGTTTATCAGCAACCCGGACCTGGTCGAACGCCTGAAGCACGGCGCACCGCTGACACAACTCAACCCGGCGACGCTCTATGGCGGTGGCGCGGCGGGCTACATCGATTACCCGACGATTTCCGGCTAAGGCTCGTGCCCTTGACTGAGTCTCCACCAGCAGAACCCTTGCAAAGGAAAGTACCCATGACCACGCTTCCGACAGTCCTCATCACCGGCGCCTCCAGCGGCATCGGTGCCACCTACGCCGAGCGCTTCGCTCGGCGTGGCCATGACCTCGTCCTCGTCGCTCGCGACAAGGCGCGACTCGATGCGTTGGCAGCGCGCCTGCGGGAGGAAACCGGTGTGGCGGTAGACGTGCTGCAGGCCGACCTGACCCAGTCCACCGATCTGTCCGCGCTCGAGGCTCGTCTGCGCGACGACGATCGAATAGGAATTCTGATCAACAATGCCGGCATGGCTCAGTCGGGCGGCTTCCTTCAGCAAACCCCTGAAAGCATCGAACGCCTGATCACGCTCAACACGACGACGCTGACGAGGCTGGCAGCCGCGGTCGCGCCACGCTTCGTGCAGTCCGGTAACGGCGCGATCGTCAACATTCGCTCGGTGGTAGGTTTCGCGCCCGAGTTCGGCATGTCGATCTACGGCGCGACCAAGGCATTCGTGCTGTTCCTGTCGCAGGGCCTGCATCTCGAGTTGTCGCCCAAAGGTGTTTACGTGCAAGCCGTCCTGCCGGCGGCGACGCGCACGGAGATCTGGGAGCGCGCCGGGATCGACGTGAACACGCTGCCCGAGGTGATGGAAGTGGGCGAGTTGGTCGATGCGGCACTGGTCGGGTTCGACCGTCGCGAACGGGTCACGATCCCGCCGCTGCACGTAGCCGGGCGGTGGGACGCGCTGGACGGCGCTCGCCAGGGACTGCTGTCGGACATTCGACAGGCACACGCGGCCGAGCGTTATCAGCTCCGTGCCTGACCATTCAATTGCGGCAAGCGGCGGACAATGGATACCACGATGACCGACAACCCTATCACCACGCCCACGCGCTTCGTGGATGTCAACGGTACTCGATTCGCCTAGAGAACCGCGCCCCGACGAGGGCGGGCTTGCCGCGTTCTTGAAGTCTGCGTTCAGCAGCGGCTGGGGAACGTTTCGCACGCGGCGTCTACGGGCACGCATTTGAGCGCCGAACGCTTGCGATCAGAAACTCATCGCTGGTGAACGTCAGATGCAACGATCCACCACCCGATCGACGCAAGCCCCGCACGAGCGCATCGTCGATGCTGGCGTGCGCAGTCGAAGAAGCGCCGTTGTCCGAATCGATGCTTGAGGCCACGCTTGAGCATCGGTTCGCGGCGCGGATTGAAGTCCCACCTTTTTTTCCCGTCAGCATGATGCTTGACCTATGAAAGCAGCGCCCAGGGAGTGAATGATGAAGAGCGTCAACCCGGACACCCAATCGACAACGTCGTATGCGCGGGCACCGAACAAGTTCGTCAACGCGGCTGGAACCCGCTTCGCCTACCGTGAACTGGGGCCGCACGGCGGCATTCCTTTAGTTTTGCTGAACCACTGGGGCGCCGTGCTGGATAACATCGACCCGCGCATCGTCGATGGCCTGGCTCAGGAACATCGCGTCATCGCGATCGACTATCGAGGCATTGGCTTATCCGGTGGCATCGCACCCGTGACCGTGGACGAGATGGCGCGCGACACCATCGCGCTGATTCGCGCAATGGGTTTCGATCAAGTCGATCTGCTCGGCTTCTCGCTTGGCGGCTTCGTGGCGCAGGACGTAGCGTTCAAGGCGCCAAGCCTGGTGCGCAAGCTTATCCTCACTGGCACGGGCCCTGCCGGCGGTCACGGTATCGATCGTGTGGGTGCCGTATCCTGGCCGCTCATGCTCAAAGGCCTGCTGACGCTGCGCGATCCGAAGGCGTATTTGTTCTTCACGTCCACACCCAACGGCCAGCAGGCGGCAAGCGCCTTCTTGAAACGGTTGAAGGAACGTAAGGCCGGCCGCGACCAGGGGCCGACACCTCGCGCCTTCCTTCATCAACTCAAGGCGATCAACGCGTGGGGCCGGCAAGCGCCGCAGGACCTCGCGAGTCTGCCCATGCCCGTCCTGATCGCCAATGGGGATAACGACATCATGGTGCCCACCGCACTCAGCCACGATATGGCCCGCCGCATCCCCCGGGCGCAGCTCGTCATTTATCAGGACGCTGGCCACGGTGGAATTTTCCAGCATCACACCCACTTCGTACCCACGGCACTGGAATTTCTATCGCAATGAATACGTTGCGGACCAGAGGGTATGAAGTTTTTCGCGAATACGACGCAGCATCGGAGCAAGCGCAACATGAAAGCACTCACATTCAGACGCTATGGCAAATCACCCGAGATCGGGTTCGCCGAAGTGCCGCGTCCCACGCTCAAGCCCGACGAACTGCTGGTTGAGGTTCACGCCGCGGGGGTGAATCCGATCGACAACATGATTCCAACGGGAATGTTCAAACCCGTGTTGAAGTTCCAGTTGCCCGCGACCATGGGTAGCGATCTGGCCGGCATCGTGATCGACGTCGGCAGCCGCGTCACTCGCTTCAGGAAAGGCGACGCCATCTTTGCAAGTCTGTTCGACCTTGGAAGAGGATCTATCGCCGAATTTGCCGTGGTACCGGAAAGCGCAGCAGCCCGGAAACCGGTCAATCTGGACTTCGTGCAGGCCGCCTCGGTTCCAATGGTCGGGCTCACTTCATGGCAAGCACTGAAGGAGCGGGCCAATCTTCAGCCGGGTCAGAAGGTGTTCATTCCCGCGGGGTCCGGCGGTATTGGAACATTGGCGATCCAACTGGCCAAATATTTCGGCGCCAAGGTGGGAACCAATACCAGTACGGGTAACCTCCCGTTGGTGAAAAGCCTGGGCGCGGACGAAGCAATCGACTACAAGAAGCAAGCGTTCGAGAACGTGCTGCGCGACTACGATGTGGTGCTTGGCACGATCAGGGGTGACGCGGTTGAAAAATCGGTAGGAATCTTGAAGCCAGGAGGGAAGATCGTCTCTCTTGTCGGGCCGCTGGACGCAGCGTTCGCCCGTGCCCGGGGGCTGAACTTTGTCCTGAAGTGTGTATTCGGCCTGATGAGCCGCAAGATCATGCGTCTTGCGAGGAAGCGGGATGTTACCTACTCATTTCTCTTCGTACGCCCCGACGGCGCTCAACTTGCCGAGATCGGCAAACTGCTCGAATCCGAACGTATCCATCCTGTGATTGACAAGGTATTTCCGTTTGAACAAGCAAAGGATGCACTTGAATACCTGGCCCAAGGACGTGCGAAGGGTAAAGTCGTGGTCAAGATCAAGTAGCGTACCTAAGGGTTGATTGCTGAGGGATGCTAAGCTAGTGAACGGTGAGTGACTCTCAATGCGCCTGCCCCTGGGCGAGATTGCGTCAGTCTTCGCAACGCCGAGCGCCGGACGACTTCATTTCGCGGCACGCATGACGATATTTTCCCCTTCGGCATTGGTGTCCGCCGGCGAAGTGATCTGCTTCTTTTGCAAACGGTGACGATTTTGCGTTGGTCGACGCTCTCGGAGGCGGGCTAACGCTGACACCGGGGAGCCGAGCTACAACCTGTTCGTTGTGGAAGTGCCGACCAGATCAACGACTTACGACGATCCAACAGTGAGTAGTATTCAGACGCAGCGGTCGTGTCCGGCCGCCGCCACTTCCGGCGGTGGTTCGTCGGTGATCGCCGCGATTGATCTCGGCGGGTGACGTGCGCCACGTTAGGGGTGTCGTTGGCGATTGGACGCCTGCGGCTGGCCCTTGCCCTTCCATTCGCCTTATCTCAAAGTAAGGAATATTGGAGGTATCGCAATGACGGCAGCAACTATCACTTCAAAGGGGCGGGTCACCATTCCGGTGAACATCCGCAATCAGCTTGGCCTGGAGTCCGGAGACCGGATCGAATTCAGCTTCAACGAGGCAACGGGCCGGTACGAAATCTACTCGGCCACGCGCGCGCTCGCATCGCTCAAGGGCATCGTGAAGAGGCCCGAGAAACCGGTATCAATCGAGGACATGAATCGGGCCATCGCCGAACAGGGAGCGTCCGCGCGATGATCGGACTGGATACGAACGTGTTGGTCCGCTATTTCGCTCAAGACGATGCCGTGCAATCGAAGAAGGCGACCGTGCTGATGGAGTCGTTATCGGCGGAGCGTCCGGGGTGTGCGTTCTGTTGCTGCGAAGTCACGGATTTCGAAGCGTTCGGTGTCCCGGTATCTGTCGCTGTTCGGTGTGCAGCCCCATCGTTCCAAGCGCTTTCGCCGATTCCATTCTCCGGAAAGCGGCTCGGCTATGTAAAGTTATTTCCGGGACAGGGCACCAGGCAACCGACACCTGTCGCAATCGTCAAGATTCACGTCGCGTGCAGATAAAACCTCCCCGTTCCCCCCGCCGTTAACCCGTTCGCAGCCCCTGCGCCCCGTGTTGCGACGCGGCGCGCGCCTTTCGTGATCCGGAATCCACATCCGCCGCTGGCCGCGCCCGGCCGGCGCAAGGGAACGTCATGCGAAAACAACTCACTATCCGTGGTGGTCTCGTCGCGACCGTCATCGGCTACACCGTGCTGCTCGTACTGGTGGTCGGCGCGTGCATCGCGGCCCTCTATATGGGCAACGGTTCGCTCGAGGCGATGTACCGCGACGACACCGCGTCGCTGCTGCACCTGAAGACCAGCTCCGAGCGGATGCTCGTGCTGCGCGAACGCATGAGCGACGTTGCGCAGATCATCAGCGCCGGCCGCTCGGGCAAGGAAGAGATCGCGAAACTCCGCACGCTCCTCAAGCAGAGCAACGACGAACTGGATGCCTATGCGGGCCTGCACGCACGCAACGCCGACGAGCAGGCGCTGTTCGACACGCTGCAGAATCGCCGTCAGGCGTTGCTCGACCGCGTGTTCCTGAAGGCGCTGTCGCAACTCGACGGCGACGACGGTTTCGGCTTTCTCGACACGCAACATACCGCGCCGCCCGAGCTGTTCGCCGCCTACCAGGAGGCGATCGATGCGCTCGAGTCGTTCCAGGTTGCGCGCGAAAAGGCGCGCTATGAGGCGGCCGGGGTGCATTTCCACCGGATCGTGTGGGGGATGGCGGCCGTTGCGGCCTTCGCACTCGTCGTCGGCTTTTTTGCACAGCGCGTGCTCGCCAAGGCGATCATCGAGCCGATCAATCTCGCGGTCGACCAGTTCGAGAAGATCTCGAAGGGCGACCTGACCGGAACGGTGGTCGTGCCCGGCGAGAACGAGATGGCCTATCTGCTGCATGCGCTGAAGCGGATGCAGGATGGCCTCGTCGACACCGTGAACCAGGTGCGCGCGAGCACGGAGACGATCGTCGGCGACGTCCGCACGATCGCGAGCGGCAACGTCGACCTGTCGGCGCGCACCGAGCAGCAGGCCGTATCGCTGCAACAGGCGGCGGCGAGCGTCGAGCAGCTGACGGCGGCCGTGCGGCAGAACGCGGACAACGCGCGCGATGCCCGCACCTATGTCGAAGGCGCGGCCGGCATCGCGTCGCGCGGCGGCGAGGCGATGCAGCGCGTCGTCGAGACGATGTCGGCGATTTCGCACGGTTCCACGCGGATCTCCGGAATCGTCGGCGTGATCGAGAGCATCGCGTTCCAGACCAACATCCTGGCGTTGAATGCCGCCGTCGAAGCCGCGCGCGCTGGCGAGCAGGGGCGCGGCTTCGCGGTCGTCGCGACCGAGGTGCGCGGGCTCGCGCAACGCTGCGCGTCGGCGGCGAAGGAGATCCGCGAACTGATCGGCCATTCCGCGCAGCGTGTCGAAGACGGCAGCGGCCTCGTCGCACAGGCCGGCTCGGCGATGGCCGAGCTCGTCGCGGCGGTCGAGCGGGTCAATACGATCATGAGCGAAACCAGCAACGCGTTCGAGGAGCAATCGTCGGGCATCGAGCAGGTGAACGCCGCCGTCATCCAGATGGAGCAGACGATGCAGCGCAATGCCGCGCTGGTCGAGGAGGCCGCGGCTGCGGCGCTGTCGCTCGACGAACAAGGCTCGCGGCTGAGTGCGGCGGTTGCGCAGTTCCGTGTGCGTGACGCAGCGCTCGCCTGACGCATCGATGCGCGCGACCGGAGCGCGATCGTCGGGCCGCGCGTGTGGCCGACGCGGTGCGCCGGCGTCGAAGCGGCACGGTTCTGGTGCGGACATGCTGACTGCCGACGTCGACGCGCGCTTCATGCACCGGCGTGGTGAAGCACGACAATCGGACGAGCGCCGAACCCGATGTGAAGCGGTCTGCGTTCACGGCCCGCGAGGCGATGTCGTCGCCGCCGCGATCCTTGTCGGCCAAGGCGGCCGCGTAATTTCTCGAACGTTCTCCACAGGGTTATGCACGGAAAATGTGGATAACTCGACGGTGACGAAGGACCGCCGACGGTTCGCGTGCGCGCGTGTCGCCATGCGACATCACGTACCGTGAATTGCTTTGCCGGAATGATCGTTTCGTGGCTGTTGCGAAAGGGCATAGCATGAAACCCCCTCTTGATTGGCCGCCGCATGCGTGGCCAGTCATTGCGACCGTACCGGCCCGACATGACGACACTGAACGACTATCTCCAGCAAAAGCGCGACGCGTGGCTCGCGAAAAAGGAAGCCGCCCGCAGCCATCCGGATCTCAAGGCGACCCCGCTGAAAGCGACCGTACGCGCGCTGGGCCGCAGCGGCGTGCGGGAAATCCGCATTCGCGATTTCCAGGTGATCAGCGACAGCCCGTCCGATTTCGCGGGCTACAACCTCGGGCCGGCGTCGCCGGAGCTGCAACTCGGCGTGCTGGGCAGTTGCCTGACGCACATCACGCTGATTCAGGCCGCGGAGCGCGGCCTGAAAATCGACTCGATCGAGGTCGAAGTGACCGGCGACCAGCATCCGCTCGCGCAGCAACCGGGTTTCGAGCATGTGCCGGTGTTCCCGCACAACCTCCGCTATACGCTCGATATCGTGTCGCCCGAACCGCCGGAGACGATTCGCGCACTGCATCAAGCAGTCGAGGCCCTGTGCCCGATCTTCAACCTGCTGCGACTGCCGCAGACGATCGACGGCGAGTTGCGGCATACGCACGGTTGAGGTGCGGCGGTGCACCGGCGCGTTGCAGCCTGTCGCGCCGCTGCGGGGCGAGTAGGCCACCCTATCGGCGCGCGGATATGACTGCGATTCCTGTCGCACCGGTATTCCATGACGGATGCGTCGTCCCGGTGCCTTACGCATGCCGAGTGAGCCAGCCGGCGTGAAGTCAGGCTTCAGAGGGTTGAAGGTCACGCGTTCGGTGCCTCGTCTCGTCGGCACGATCCTGAAGCTGCTGGAATGTGTCCAGCAGCCGCGCGCGCAGCCCGGCCAGCGTCGGGTCGCGGCGATCGCGCGGCCGGGCGACCTCGACGTGGATCTCGTCATCGATGCGGCCCGGGTTGGGCGCGAGCATCAGCACGCGATCGCCGAGATACAGCGCTTCGTCCAGATCGTGCGTGACGACGATCGCAGCCATCCGGTGCCGCTCGACGACATCGAGCAGCAGCGTCTGCAACCGCATCCGGGTGATGGCGTCGACCGCGCTGAACGGTTCGTCGAGTAGCAGCAGGTCCGGTTCGCCGAACAGCCCGCGCGCGATTGCCGCGCGCTGGGCCATCCCGCCCGACAACGTGGCCGGCAGTTGCCGGGCGACCGCGGCCAGGCCGACTTCGTCGAGCAGCCGTGCGACGGACGGCTCGCGCCCGCCTTGCGGGCCGGCCGCAAAGCCGACGTTGTCCGCGATCGATAGCCACGGCAGCAGCCGCGGCTCCTGGAAGATCACGCCAACGCGCGGGGAGGGGCCGTCGAGCGCGATGCCGCCCAGCGTCACGTTGCCGCGGAAATCGGTGTCGAGGCCCGCAACGATCCGCAGCAGCGTGCTCTTCCCGCAACCGCTTGGGCCGACCACACAGACGATCTCGCCGCGCGCGACCTGCAGCGCGACATCGGCGAGGATCGTGCGATCGCCATGGCGCTTGCGGGCGATTCGCAGGTCGAGCAGCGGTGTCGTGGTACCCGCCGCCGTGTGCGCGGAAGGACGCGTGCTCATGTCGACACCTTGCGTGGCGTGTGGTCGAACGCGTCGCGCCAGCCGAGCCAGTGCGCTTCGATGCGCGCCATCGCGCCGTCGGTCAGCTTGCCGAGCAACGCCAGCAGCAGGATCGCACCGAACACGAGATCGGGGCGCCCGGTTTCCCGGCCGTCGCTCAACAGGAAGCCGAGGCCACGCGTGGCCGCGATCAGCTCCGCCGCGACCATGAACATCCACGCGAGGCTGAGGCCGGTGCGCAAGCCGGTGACGATCTGCGGCAGCGCGGCCGGCAGCAGGATGCGACGGAACAGCGCGAGCGGGCCGAGCCGGTACACCGCACCGAGCTCGACGAGCTTGCGATCGACGTCGCGAATGCCGGCGACCACCGCGAGGTGGACCGGGAAGAAGGCGCCGATGGCGATCAGCGTGATCTTCGGTGCTTCATCGATGCCGAGCCACAGCAGCAACACCGGCACCCACGCGAGCGACGGAATCGCGCGCAGCGCCTGGAACGTCGGTTCGAACAGCGCGTCGATCCGGCGGCTCAGGCCCATCGCCGCGCCGACGACGAGCGCGAGCCCGGCGCCCGCGGCAAATCCCGCCGCAACCCGCAGCGTACTCGCGCCGACATGGCGCGCCACGCGCGTGACGCCCATGCGCGCGAGCGTGGCGAGAATCTCGCTCGGCGCCGGGACGAGATGATTCGGCAGCCAGCCCTGCCGCACGACGACCTCCAGCAATGCGAGCGCCGCGAACGGCAGCGCGAGGCCCGCGATTCGCCATCCGCGCAGCGGATCGCGCCGGACGGCGCGTGCCGAAGCGGTGTGACGGGGGGCGAGCGCGTCGTCGCGGGCGGCGGTGTCGGTCATGGGCGGCAGGCTCAGCGCGACGCGCCGACGAGCGGGCGCGCGAACGCCGGATCGATCAGCGTATCGACGATCTTCGCGGGGTCGACGCCGGGCCTGGTCAGCTGTTCGGCTGTCAGCACGGGCGCCGCCGCCTTCAGCGCCGCGCGCTGCGTGTCGCCGGGAACGGGATCGCTGAAGTCGTTGCGCTGCAGCTGCAGTGTCGCCACCGGCAGCGATACCTTCGATGCGTCGGCGACGATCTGCGCGGTATCGGCCGGATGCGCGACGATCCACTGACGCGCGCGATCGTAGACCTTCAGTACACGCGTGACGGCCTGCGGGTACTGGCTGGCGAACGCGTCGCGGACGTTCAGGAAACCATAGGTGTTGAATGCAACGTTGCGATAAAGCAGGCGCGCACCGTCATCGAGCTGCGCCGCGGCCATGTGCGGATCGAGGCCGGCCCAGGCATCGACCTGGCCGTTCGCGAGTGCGGTGCGCCCGTCGGGATGCTGCAGGTTGACGATCTCGACGTCGTCGCGGGTCAGGCCGACCGTGTGCAGCGCGCGAAGCGTGAACAGGAACGGATCGGTGCCGCGTGTCGCGGCGATTTTCTTGCCCTTCAGGTCCGCGAGCGAGCGGATCGGCGAATCCTTGCGGACCACGAGTGCGGTCCATTCAGGGCGGGAGAACACGTAGACCGTATGAATCGGGTTGCCGTTCGCGCGGGCGAGCACCGACGCGAGACCCGCGGCGGAACCGAAATCGACCGCGCCGCTGTTCAGGTATTCGAGGGCACGATTGCTGCCCAGGCTCAGCACCCAGCGAATCGACGTGCGGTCGGCCTTGAATTCGTCTTCGAGCCAGCCGAAGTGACGGATCACCAGGCTCTCCGGTGAGTAGTACGCGTAGTCGACGCGGATCTCCGCGGGTGTCGCGGCGCGTGCGTGCGCCGAGACGAGGCCGGCGAACGCGGCAACGAGGAGGGCCGCGGAGCGCCACGCGCGGGGCCAGGACAGCTTCATCGGGGATGCTCCGGAAGAGCGGCAAGGTGCCGCGAACAGTCAGGGTGACCGGCTAATGTAACGAAGCGTCGGCGATCCGCGAACGAAGAAATCCGCGATTGAACATGTACGCTGCTGCTAAGCGCGGACGGCGAGCAACTTAATGACGCGGGCCGAATAATTTATCGCTTTATATCGCTTGGGATAACCGGATCGGAAGAACAGAATGCATGCGGCCGGAACGTGATGGCGGCGCGTATCGAAAGGATCGCGGTAGCACCGGGTCTCTGTCGGTCGCGCATGTTGAACGCCCGAGTTCCGGCTCCATGCGGACCTCGCCGATCATTCGGCGAAAAACTAAGGAATGCGATGAGTTCGATTGATCTGAACGCCGTCACGCCGGTATCGTCACCCATTCGCTCGGCAAGCGACGTCGCGCGCCTGATCAACACGGTGGGCAGCCCGGTCAGCCATGCCCGGATGATCGTGTTGCTGGCGCTCGGCGGCGTCTTTCTCGATGCGTACGACCTGACGACGCTGTCCTATGGGATCGATGACGTGGCGCGCGAGTTCGGCCTGACACCTGCGCTGACCGGGCTGGTCGGGTCGGCGATCATGATCGGCACGATCTTCGGCAGCCTGATCGGCGGATGGCTGACCGACAAGATCGGCCGCTATCAGGTTTTCATGGCCGACATGCTGTTTTTCGTGGTCGCGGCGATCGCGGCCGGGCTGGCGCCGAACGTCTGGGTGCTGATCGGCGCGCGCTTCGTGATGGGGCTTGGTGTCGGCATCGATCTGCCGGTCGCGATGGCGTTTCTCGCGGAGTTCTCGAAGTTCAACGGTCACGGCAACAAGGCGTCGCGGCTCGCGGCGTGGTGCCCGATGTGGTACGTGGCCTCCTCGGTCTGCTTCCTGCTGATCTTCGGACTGTATTTCCTGCTGCCTGCCGAGCACGCCGGATGGCTCTGGCGCGCGTCGCTGATCTTTGGCGCGGTGCCCGCGCTCGTCATCATTCTGTTCAGGAACCGCTTCATGAACGAATCGCCGCTGTGGGCCGCGAACCAGGGCGATCTGGCCAATGCCGCGCGGATTCTGCGCGAGTCGTACGGGATTCATGCGCACGAAGCGGAGGACGCCCGACGCGCGCCGAGCCCGCCGCCCGTGCGAATTCGCGTGCTGTTCCAGCGCCCGTACCTGGGGCGCACGATCGTCGCCAGCGTGATGAATCTGTGCATCCCGTTCGAATATACGGCGATTGCCTTCTTCCTGCCGTCGATCCTGTCGCAGTTTCTCGGTGCGGGTGTGTTCGAAACGATCGCGGCGTCGCTGGCGCTGAACGTCCTGTTTGCGTTCACCGGCGGCTTGCTGGGCATGCGCCTTGCCCATCGCCATGCGTCGCGTCATGTCGCAATCGCGGGATTCGCGCTCCAGTGCGTCGCGCTCGTGGCGCTCGCGCTGGCGGGGCATCCGCATGGCGCGGTCGCGATCGGCTTCGTGCTGTTGATGCTCGGGACCTGGCTGTTCGCCGAAGGGTTCGGGCCCGGCGCTCAGATGATGATCTACCCGACGCTGTCGTATCCGGCGGCGATCCGCGGCACCGGCGTCGGCTTCGGGCGTTCGCTGTGCGGCATCGGTCAGGCGCTCGCGCTGTTCGTGCTGCCGATCCTGCAGGCCCGGCTCGGTACGGACATGTTCTGGGTCGTCGCGATCAGCGCCGCTACGCCGATCGTGTTCCTGCTGATCGTGCGTTACGAGCCGACGGCGCGTGATATCGACGACGAGGGCGTTGTTTGAGCAAGGTCACGGTCGCTCGTCATTGGGAAAGCGGGCGCGCTTGGTGCGCGCGTCGTCGTTGCCACGACCGCAATGCTCGCCCGCTCGATGCGCGAGCGCGGAAGCAGAGTGCACGTAGGGGCCGCACCGGGTGGCGAGTGACGGGAGAGGGGCGATCGGGCGGCGTGTCGGGCGAGTGGTGGCCCGACACACCGGTTTCTGCTCATCGTGAGGCCAGCCGGCCCGCACGCGGGCCAGCCAGCCGACGCGTTGCCGTTACGCTCAGGCCGCTACCCGCTCGGCATCGCGCTTGACCTGCTCGATGTCGCGGAACTGCGCGGCCGGATGTTCGTCAGGCAGCCGCGCCGATCCGCCGAACAGTTTCTCGCGTAGCGTGCCGGGCGCATAGCCGGTCGGATACACGCCGCGCCGCTGCAGCTCGGGGACGAGATGACGCACGACATCCTCGAAGGTTTCGTGCGCCACCGCATACGCGAGATTGAAGCCGTCCACGTCGGTAGCGGCGACCCATTCCTGCAGGATGTCCGCGACGGTCGCGGCCGAGCCGACGAACACCGGGCCCAGGCCGCCGATGCCGCCCCAGGCCGCCAGTTCCTCGATCGTCCATGCGGTGTCGCCGCCTGCCAGGTGTTCGACCGCCGACACGATCGCATTCGTTTCGACGCGCCGGACGGGATCGTGCGGGGCGTACTGGCCGAAGTCGATGCCGGTCCAGCCGGACATGAACACCAGCGAACCGTCGTACGACACATACTGGCGATATTCGTCGAACTTCGCCTGCGCTTTCTCGTCGGTTTCGTCGACGATCACGGTGACGAGGTTGTAGATCAGGACCTTGCTCGCGTCGCGCCCGGCAGCCGTGGCCTGCGCGCGCACGTCGGCCACGTAGCGCGCGAGTTGCGGGCGGGTCGGTGCGGCAACGAACACGCATTCCGCGTGCTGCGCGGCGAACGCCTTGCCGGGGCCGGACGCGCCGGCCTGGAACAGCACCGGCGTGCGCTGCGGCGACGGTTCGCACAGGTGATAGCCGGGCACGTCGAAGAAACGGCCCTTGTGACCGATCTCGTGCACTTTCTCCGGATGCGTGAACACGCGGCCGTCGCGATCGCGGACGACCGCACCGTCTTCCCAGCTCCCCTCGAACAGCTTGTACAGCACCTCGACGTATTCGGCCGCGACCGCATAGCGGTCGTCGTGCGTGCGCAAGCCGTGATCGCCGACGTTCTTCGCGCCGCTTTCGAGGTAGGACGTCACGATGTTCCACGCGAGCCGGCCCTTCGTGTGATGGTCGGCGGTCGACAGCCGGCGCGCGAACGTGTACGGGTGTTCGAACGTCGTCGATGCGGTGATGCCGATGCCGAGATGCTCGGTCGCCATCGCGATCGGCGCGGCGAGCTGCAGCGGATCGTTGACCGGGATCTGCGCGGCCTGCTGCAGCGCGTGGTAATTGCTGCCCTGGTAGACGTCGTAATAGCCGATCACGTCCGCGATGAAGATCGCGTCGAAGATCCCGCGTTCGAGCACGCGCGCGAGATCGGTCCAGTAGTCGAGATCCTTGTACTGCCACGACCGGTCGCGCGGGTGCGCCCACAGCCCGGGCGACTGGTGGCCGACGCAGTTCATCTCGAACGCGTTGAAGCGGATGGTCTTGCTCATCGGGCGGCTCCTGTCGCTGCCTGCGTGCTCGCGCCCCCATCAGCACCTGCGCCGTTGCCGATCTGCCAGACGAACGGCGGCGTGCGCCCGTTGATGACCCAGTCGCCGACGATTCGCGCCTTGTAGACGAGCGGATTGTGCGACGACACGGTGCGCGCGTTGCGCCAGTGACGATCGAGCGCCGTCGTGCTGCGGGTCGCGGAAGCGCCGAGCGCGTCGAACAGGCGCGTCGCCGCGCGCAATACGAGTTCCGACACGACGAGCTGGCTTTGCGCGGATTCGATCTCGGCCGCGACGTTCGCATCGTGCTCGGCCGTTGCGTCGTCGCCGAAGTGCGCCTCGTAGGCCTGTTGCAGCGGCTGCGCGGCGCGCAGCGCGAGCGCGTCGGCCGCATAGGCCCACGACGCGATCTCGCCGATGACCTGTTGAAGCTGCGCGTCGTCGGCCGCGCGCGGGGCGTTGCCGTGGCTGTAGACGCGGGTGCGGCGGCGTACCAGGTCGCCCGCGTCGCGCACGATCGCGTGGCCGATGCCGGCCAGCGTCGCGACGTGGAAGAGCTGGTAGAACGCCGTCTGGTACTTGAAGCGTCGCGCGAAGTCGATGATGTCCCGTGCGTCGACCGCCGCGTCTTCGAAGCGCGTGGTGCCGCTGCCGGTCGTCGTCTGGCCGAAGCCGTCCCAGTCGTCTTCGCGGATCACGCCGGGCTGTGCGGTTGCCACGGCGACGATCACGTCACGGCCGTCGTCCGCGCGTTGCGCGAACACGTCGATCCAGTCGGCGAACAGGCTGCCGGTGCTGTAGAACTTCCGGCCGTTCAGCACGAACCGGCCATTCCGTTCCGAAACCTTCGTGATGGTCTGGCCAAGCGCCACGTCGCCGGTTTCCGTCCACGCATTGCCGACGAGCTGGCCGCTCGCGAAGCGGTCGAACCACGTCTGGCGATCGGCGCCGGGCGGCGCGTTCAGCCAGTCCTCGACGAACGCGAAGTGCCCGCGCAATGCCTGCGGCAGATTGGAATCGGCTGCGGCGAGTTCGATCAGCAGCCGGAACAGCTGCGGCAGCGACGCGCCGGCGCCGCCATCGTGCACCGGCAGCCGCACGGCGCCGAAGCCGGCGGCCTTCAGCCAGCCCATCGCCTCGTGCGGGAGTTCGCGGCGGCGCTCGCGTTCCGCGGTGCCGGCCGCGATGCGTTCGAAGATCGGCCTGAAGCGGCCGGCAAGCGCGTCATAGTCGGCGCCGGTGGAAAGGCGGGTTGCTGCGGGAGACGAAGTCATGCGGGAGTCCTTGAAAGGCGGGGCCGTCGATGCCGGCAGGCCAGTATAGGAAGCGTGCTGAGGACGATCCAATAACGGATTCGCACATCGTTATCGCCATCGGGCATTACGCGGGCGGGGCGGCGTGGTGTCGATGTTGAAGCGTCGATCTCACCGCTGACGCGCGGTTGCCTGCATGCGGCGTGCCGGATCGTTTGTCATCCGAAGGAATATCGTTGTGCGAATCGATCGGTTTGCCGGCATGCGGGGCGCTGCTAGATTGAATCTTTCCGTCAACCAGCAGGAGAGCCCGATGTCAGAGACGAGCGCCACGATCCAGGAACGGCCGGCCGATACGCAACCGCAGGCGGCCCGCGTGATCGCCGACGACGCGCAGGCCATCGCGGCCGCGCATGCGCTTGCGCAGCGGCTCGCGGAAGGGGCGGCCGAGCGCGACCGGGCGCGCCGGCTGCCGCACGACGAGATCGAATGGTTCTCGCAATCGGGGCTGTGGGCCATCACGGTGCCGAAGGCCTATGGCGGCGCGGGCGTGTCGCATGTGACGCTGACGGAGGTCGTGAAGATCGTCGCGGCGGCCGATCCGTCGCTCGGGCAGTTGCCGCAAAATCATTTCGGGCTGGTCGACGTGATCGCGCTGACCGGCACCGACGCGCAGAAGCGTCACTTCTTCTCGGAAGTGCTGAGCGGCAAGCGGTTCGGCAACGGTTTTTCGGAGAAGGGCACGAAGCACGTGCTCGACCTGAAGACGCGCGTGCGGCGGGACGGCGACGATTACGTCGTCGACGGTACCAAGTTCTATTCGACCGGGGCGCTGTTCGCGCATTACGTGCCGGTGCTCGGCCTCGACGACGAGCGCCACGCGTGGCTCGCGTACATTCGCCAGCCGACGCCCGGGCTGACCGTGATCGACGACTGGTCGGGGTTCGGGCAGCGGACCACCGCGAGCGGCACCGTCGTGCTCGACCACGTGCGCGTGCCTGCGTCGCACGTGCTGCCGGCCCAGCGCGTGTCGGATCTGCCGACGTTGAACGGCCCGCTGTCGCAGATCATCCAGGCCGCGATCGACGCGGGCATCGCGAAGGCCGCGCTCGACGATACGCTGGCGTTCGTGCGCACGCGCACGCGTCCGTGGGTCGACAGCGGCGTCGAGCGGGCGGCCGACGATCCGCTGACGATTCGCGAGATCGGCCACTTGCACATCCAGCTGCATGCGGCGGAGGCGCTGCTGGAGCGCGCGGCGCGGACGCTCGACGAGATCGCGGCGCGCGGCGGCGTGACCGACGGCGATGTGGCGCGCGCGTCGGTGGCGGTGGGCGAGGCGAAGGTGTTGACGACGGAGATCGCGCTGCTCGCGGGCGAGAAGCTGTTCGAGCTGGCCGGCACGCAGTCGACGCTGGCCGAGCACAACCTCGACCGGCATTGGCGCAATGCACGCACGCACACGCTGCACGATCCGGTGCGCTGGAAATACCACCTCGTCGGCAACTACTACCTGAACGGCGTGCGGCCGGCGCGCCATGCGTGGAATTGAACGCGTGGCGACCGTGGTGTGATGGCGCGGCGACGGTTGAGCGCATCGCCGTGGTCGAACGCCTTCACGCGATCATGAGCGAACCCGGCAATGCCTTCGTCGAAGCGCAAGCGCCGGGTATCGGGCGGATGAATGCTGCCAGGCGGATGTGACTGTCACGTCGCGGCGACGCGATGAAGTCGCCGCATCCCGATGCGTCGGCTAGCGGGGCGAGTCAGGCAGCGTGTAGTCGAAGCGGTACGAATGTTGGCCGTTGTCGATGGCAATGATCATCGAGCCCGAGAGCCCCAGCAATTCTCCGGTTCCGGAATCGGGCACGACGGTGATCGATTGCTGCGGCTGCCCGCGGGTCATCGTGGAGCTATGCTGCAGGACAAAACTGCCGTGGCGGCCGCCCAGCGCACCTTGCACGGTTTCCATCGCCACATAGCCGGCGGAACCCTGGACGCTGCTTCGAAACGCGAGCATCTCGCCCTGACTGACGGCTTCCAGGTCGCCGTGATATTGCTTGTCCAGCGACATGCGGCCGAGCCCGGACCGTTCCGCGACGGTACTCAGGGATTCCGGATTCAGCTTCACTTCAAACGGACCATTAGCTAGCGATGTCATCGCAGCGCTCCTTGTCGAATTGGCAACCGGCACTATAAACCAGCCGGGTTCCGCCGGAGGCAACGGTTTGCTCGATATGGCGGAATCGAATACGAATCGGGTGGCCTTCAGCCGCCGTGGCAACTGAAGGTCGCGCTGGCGTTGTCGGCGTTCAGCTGCGGATGAACGCGAGCAGATCGGCGTTGATCGTCTCGGCGTTCGACGTAGGCATGCCATGCGGGAAGCCGGCATACGTCTTCAACGTGCTGTTCCTGGCCAGCTTCGCCGACAGGAGACCGGAGTCGGCATACGGGACGATCTGGTCGTCGTCGCCATGCATCACGAGAACGGGAATCGTGGTGCTTTTCAGGTCTTCGGTGAAGTCGGTCTGCGAAAACGCGACGATGCCGTCGTAGTGCGCCTTCGCGCTGCCCATCATGCCCTGCCGCCACCAGTTCCAGATGACGCCTTGCGACGGTTTTGCGCCGTCGCGGTTGTAGCCGTAGAACGGGCCGGCCGGGACGTCGTAGTAGAACTGAGCGCGGTTTGCCGCGAGTTGCGCCTGGAGGTTGTCGAACACCGCTTTCGGCAGGCCGCCCGGATTGCTGTCCGTCTGGACCATCAGCGGCGGAACGGCGCTGATCAGCACGGCCTTGGCGACGGGGTCTTCGCCGTGACGGGCGACATAGTGGATGACCTCGCCGCCGCCGGTCGAATGGCCGACGTGCACGGCGCCTTGCACGCCGAGGTGTTTCACGACCGCGGCGACGTCGTCCGCGTAGTGATCCATGTCATGACCGTCCCAGACCTGGCTGGAGCGCCCGTGGCCGCGACGGTCGTGCGCGATCACGCGGTAGCCCTGTGCGAGGAAGTAGAGCATCTGCGCATCCCAGTCGTCGGCGCTAAGCGGCCAGCCATGATGAAAGAAGATCACCTGGGCGTCGCGCGGCCCCCAGTCCTTGTAGAAGATGTCGACGCCATCCTTCGTTGTGACGTATCCCATGTCTGCTCCTGTTCGGTGGGCGATATCGATCCGTGACGGTCCTGCCGTTCGCGAGGGTCGCCAGGCGGGCGCTGCGTACGTGGCGGCATCGGCCGTCCGCCTGCCTTGGCGATGTACTCACTCTAGGTTTAAAGTTAGGTTTAATGTCAATACGCTGGCGAGGCAGGTATGAGAATTGGGGAGCTCGCGAAGTTCAGTGGCCTGACGGCATCGCGGATCCGTTTCTACGAGGCTGAAGGGCTGCTTACGGCCGTGGAGCGCGGCACGAATGGTTATCGCGACTACGGCGACGATGCGGTGTGGATGCTCGAGATCATCGCCAGCGCACAGAGCGCCGGGTTCTCGCTGGAGCAGATTCGCCATCTGCTGCCGGTGAAAGCCGGCAACTGGCAGCATGACGGGCTGGTGGAGGCACTCGAACGGAAAGTCGCCGAGATCGAGGCGATGCAGAGGCGCCTCAAGGAGAACAAGGCGCAACTGCTGGTTGCGATCGACAGCATCAAGAACCGGCCGACCGAGCTGAACTGCTCGGAGCGTACGCGATGGGTGATGGACCGGTTGCGCAATTCGGGCGAGGTATCGACACCCGTCAAGGGGCGTCGCACGGCCGCCAAATGATCCGACGCCGGCGCGGCGAGCGCCTGCCGGTTGCCCGGACGCAATCCGACGTGCCCCTCTACTCGGGCCCTTGACCTTAAAGTTGACTTCAATCCTAGAGTGCTTGCTGACGGCAGTGAGTCAGCGGGCATCGGGTGTTGCCTGCCACGGTCGATCATCGAAGAGAGGCGACGAACATGGACAGGCGGTTGACACAGGTCGAATTCGGACCACACAAGGTCGACGTGCCCGAAGGCGGGTACTACGACCGGTTCCGGATGAACCCTGACCTCGACGAGGTGGCGCGCGATCCCGCGGCGGGGAACATCGATTTTTTCCGTCGGATTCCGAAGCGTCAGGTGGAGTCGAGGGTCGGCCCGACCTGGGCGCCGAATTTCTACTATCGTTCCAGCAGCATTCAGCTGCTGTTCCTCGCGCCGCTCGAACGCCTGCGGACCACCCTGCCGGTGCCGCTCGAGCCGCTGCGCGCGCTTCCCGGGTACGGGCTCGTCGCGCTGACCTTCTTCTCGTATTCGGTGTGCGACAACGATCCGTATGACGAAGTGTCGGTCGCGGTGGTGATCCGGCGGCCCGGCGCGACCGGGTCGCACGCGCTCGAGCTGATCGACTCGATGCGGCGCCGGAGCTTCTTTGCGCACGTCCTGGCGCTGCCGGTCACCACCGAAATCGCGCGGGTGCGCGGCGTGCACGGCTATCAACTGCCCAAGTGGCTCGCCGATATCGACGTGAACCTCGGCGCCGCCGCCAGCGCCCGCATTGCCGGCCCGGGCGGCCGGCCGGACCTGAGCCTGAGCGTACCGATGCCCGAGCTGACCCGCGTCGCGTCGCAGTCGCACATGGGCACGTCGACGATGATCAACCGCATCGACGGCGAATGGCACCAGACATGGGTGCAGACGAATGCGCTATCGTTCGCCCAGCGCCTGCTGCCGCGCAACGTCGAGCTCGTGCGGCACGGCGGTCCGTTGAGCCAGCTGCTCGACGGGCTGGGCGCGTCCACCATCCTGCGTCTCGACGTGGTGAAGGACGCGCAACTGGTGCTGAACCTGCCGACTCCCTTGAAGGCCTTCGATGAACCCGGAAAGCAACGCTGACACCACGCAACACCGCGGCACGCCGGCGCCGAAGGCGTCGCCCACGACCCGTCCGATCCACGATCTCGTCGTGTTTGGCGCCACCAGTTTCGTCGGGCAGATCCTGGCCCGCTATCTGTCGGAATACCTGTCGGGCGCTGGCGAGACGCTGCGCTGGGCCATTGCCGGCCGCTCCGAGGCAAAGCTCAGGCAGGTCAGGGACACGCTGGGCGCGGCCGGGCAGTCGGTGCCGATCATCGTCGCCGACGCGGCCGACGAAGCGCAGCTTCGAGCGCTCTGCGCGCAGACGCGGGTGGTCGTGTCCACCGTCGGCCCCTACGCGCTTTACGGGGAGCCGCTGGTCAGGACCTGCGCGGAAACCGGCACCGACTACTGCGACCTTACCGGCGAGACGCAGTGCATCAAGCGGATGATCGACAAGTACGAGCCGGCGGCCCGGCAATCGGGCGCACGCATCGTCCATTGCTGCGGCTTCGATTCGGTGCCGTCGGACATGGGGGTGTTCTTCCTGCAGCAACAGGCGCGGCAGCAGTGGGGCGCGCCGGCCACACAGGTGAAGATGCGTGTCAGGACGCTGAAGGGCGGCGCGTCGGGCGGCACGGTGGCGAGCGTGATCAACGTCGTCCGGGAGGCCGTGGCCGATCCCGCATTGCGCAGGGAACTGCTCGATCCTTATTCGCTGTGCCCGAAGGGGCATGGCTTCACGATGCGCCAGCATGCGGTGCGGTCCGCCGCATTCGATCGCGACTTCGATGCGTGGATCGCGCCATTCGTGATGGCGGCGATCAACGAGCGTATCGTGCATCGCTCCAATGCGCTTGCCGGCAACGCGTACGGCAGCCGCTTCACGTATGACGAAGCGGTGATGACGGGCACGGGCCTCAAGGGCCGGCTGACCGCGGTGACGATGGTGGCCGGCCTTGGCGCGTTCATGGTGGGTGTCGTCATCAAGCCCGTGCGCAGCCTGATGGAGCGCTTCCTGCTGCCGAAACCCGGCGAGGGGCCGAGCGCGGCGGCGCAACTGGCCGGCCGCTACGATCTGCGATTCTTCGGCCGGGCCGACGACGGGAAGACCTTGCGGGTGAAAGTCACCGGCGACCGCGATCCCGGCTACGGCTCCACCGGCAAGATGCTCGGCCAGGCCGCGATCAGTCTCGCACTGGATTGCGCCGGCGACGGCATCAAGACCGGTCGCGGCGGCGGCTTCTGGACGCCCGCGACGATGTTCGACGCGCGCTACATCGAGCGCCTGGTTCGTCATGCGGGGTTGCGTTTCGAAGTGATTTGAGCGCGTGCCGTTCGCCATTCGACAGGAAGCCGATAAAGATCGGATTGCGAATCAATATCAGGAGACAGCCGACAGTCACGACGGGGCAGAGGGCCGGACGCGATCCGGCCGGGGAGTATCGGAACATGAAGATCGGGGAACTGGCGCAACGCACCGGCGTGACCCCTTCGCGCATCCGCTTTTACGAACGCATCGGTCTGTTGACGGTCGTCGAGCGCGAAGCGAACGGCTATCGCACTTATCCGCAGGAAGCGGTGACGGTGCTCGATCTGATCACGGCCGCGCAGCAGGCGGATTTCAGTCTCGACGAGATTCGCACCTTGATCCCGGCCGATCTCGCGCAGTGGCCATGCGATTCGTTGCTGGCTGCGCTGGGCCGCAAGGTGCAGGGCATCGAGGCGCTCGAGGCGCAGCTCGCGCAGCGCAAGGCACGGATCCTGTCGAGGATCGCCGAAATCGCCGCGAAGTTGGAGTCGGTCGATTGTGCAGCCCGTGCGCAACGATGACTGTCGCGGATCCCACCCGGGCATGCGGCGGATCGCGGAAGCGGTGACGCTGCAACGGTCACCGTCGATCGTGGCGAAGCAGTTGTTGCGCGCCGGTCGACCGGCGCTCGAGCCGTCGCCGGCGCATCACATCACATCACAGCAACGCGACGACCTGTTCCGCGGTCGCTTTCGCCGACTGCGGATTCTGGCCGGTCACCAGGCGGCCGTCGACGACGACGTTCGACGTGAACGGCAGCAGCGCCTTCTCGTAGTGCGCGCCACGCTGCTGCATCTGCTGCTCGACGTTGTAGGGCACCTTCTTCGCGACGCCGGCCAGGATTTCCTCCAACCACGAATAGCCGGTGATCCGGCGTCCGGCAACCAGCAGCGAGCCGTCCGACAGCCTCGTGTTCAGCAGCCCGCAGTAGCCGTGACAGACCGACGACACGATGCCGCCGCGCTCGTAGATCTCGCGCGTGAGCCGCTGCAGCCCCGCATCGTCCGGGTAGTCCCACATCACCGCATGGCCGCCGGTGAAGTAGATCGCATCGAAATCGGCCGGATCGATCTCGTCAGGGCGCGCGGTGCTGGCCAGCAGCGCCGCGTTGGCCGGGTCGGCGCGCCACGCCTTCGCGGCGGCGTCCACATGCGGCCATTTGAGCGAGCGCGGCTCCAGCGGCGACACGCCGCCCTTGGGGCTCACGAGCTGCTGCTCATAGCCTTTCGCCGCGAAGATGTGATGGGCATGCGTCAGCTCGGACAGCCACAGGCCGGTCGGTTGCGACGGATCGGCATAGTGCGCGACGTTGCTGACGACGTGGAGGATGCGCTTGCTCATGATGCGGTTTCCCTTTCATCGGCCACGGGCGGGCGGGCGTCGTCGACGCACCGCCGGATTGTCGGATGGCAGTACCCATACCCATGACCTCGATAGGCTGCCGAGGTAAACCATAACCTTGAAGTAAAGTTGAAGGTCAAGGCCTTTTCGTTTTCGCCGCCTTCGCGGGATTCGCGGGCAGCACGAGTCCGTCCAGCAAGGTGGTCAGCGCATCCTCGATCGCGTGATCGCCGACCTTCTCGCGCACCAGCCGCCCGTCGATCGCCAGCATCGTCAGGCCATGCAGGTGCGCCCAGCAGGCGGTCGCCTGGCCGAGCGCCGGGCGCGGGCGGATCGTGCCGGCGCGCTGGCCGCGCTCCAGGATGTCGACGACCAGCAGGAACGGCGCCTGCACGCGCGGATCGAGATGGATGTCCGTGGGCTCCCCGGCATCCGCGGCAAACATCAGTCGATAGAGATCCGGGTTGCGCTGCCCGAACGCGAGATGGGCGTAGGCCAGAGTGAGCAGCACGTCCGGTGCGTGCGCTGCGGGATCGACGGACGCGACGAGGTCGTCGTGCAGCCGATCGAAGCCGATCAGCGCGAGTTCGTGCAGCAACGCGGCCTTGTCCGGGAAATGCCGGTATGGCGCCGAGTGGCTGACGTTCGCGCGCCGCGCGATTTCGCGCAGCGTGAACTGCCAGCCCTGTTGCTCGTGCAGCGTGTCGAGCGCCGTTTCGATGATCGCGCGACGCAGATCCCCGTGGTGATAAGCCTTTTGCCCGGCGTCCGCATCCCCATCCGACGACATCGTGTTGCTCCTATGTTGACAGGGAACACATTGTGGTCCTATGATCCGCCGCATGCAAGTTGACAGTGTCTACATTGACGCGACCTCATGAGGTGCACCATGGACGTTTCCGCGGAATCCAGCTCGAGCTTCGACCCGGCGGTGTTGCTGGCCCGCCAGCGCAACGCGTTTGTCAGCGAGGGGCCGCCGAGCGTGCAGCAGCGCAAGGCCCGGCTCGCGCGGCTGCGCGCCGTGGTGCTCGCGTATCGCCGCGAACTGGAGGAGGCGGTCAGCGCCGATTTCGGGCACCGCTCGCGACACGAGACCGCGATCATGGAACTGGTCGGCGTGATCCAGGCGATCGACTACCTGACGCGCAACCTGCGCCGCTTCATGAAGCCGCAGCGCCGGCACGTCGGGATTTTTTATCGGGCCGGGCAGGCGCGCGTCGAATACCAGCCGTTGGGTGCGTCGGCGTGATGGCGCCGTGGAATTACCCGTTCGCGCTCACGTTCATTCCGCTGGCCACCGCGCTGGCCGCGGGCAACCGCGCGATGCTCAAGCCGTCCGAACTGACGCCGCGCACCAGCGAGGTGATGCGCCGGATGCTCGCGGAGACTTTCCCGAGCGAAGAAGTCGCGGTCGTGCTCGGCGGCCCGGAAGTCGGCGCCGCCTTCAGCGGCTTGCCGTTCGACCATCTGCTGTTCACCGGCAGCACGCAGGTGGGCCGCAAGGTCATGAAGGCGGCCAGCGACAATCTGGTGCCGGTGACGCTCGAACTCGGCGGCAAGAGCCCGGCGATCGTCGCGAGAGGGCACGTCGATGGCCGGACGATGTCCAGCATCGTGTTCGGCAAGCTGTCGAACGGCGGGCAGACCTGCGTCGCGCCGGATTACGCCCTTGTGCATGAAGAAGACCTCGACGCGTTCGTCGCGCAATACGACGCGGCCGTCGCGCGCTTCTACCCGGACGGGCCGACCAGCCCCGATTACACGTCGATCGTCAGCGACCGGCATTACGATCGCCTGAAACGTCTCGTCGACGAAGCACGCAGCCAAGGCGCACGCGTGATCGAGGCGGGCGTGAACCCGCAGCAGGCGGCCACCCGCAAGCGGACGCTCGCGCCCACGCTGATCGTCGGGGCCGGCGACGATACGGCCGTCATGCAGGAAGAGATCTTCGGGCCGATCCTGCCGGTGCGCACCTATCGCACGCTCGACGAAGTTGTCGACTACGTGAATGCGCGTCCGCGGCCGCTTGCGCTGTATTACTTCGGTGCGCAGGACAGCGACTGCGCGTCGTTGCTGACGCGCACCACGTCGGGCAATGTCGGCATCAACAACACGCTCCTGCATGTCGCGCAGGAGGACTTGCCGTTCGGCGGCGTCGGTCCGAGCGGGATGGGGGCGTATCACGGCATCGAGGGATTCCGCGCGATGAGCCATGCCAAGGGCGTGTTCGTGCTGGGGCGCTGGAACCTGCCGAGCCTGCTGCGCGCGCCGTTCGGCAAGCTCGCGGACCTGTCGCTGGCGGCGCTGCTCGGGCGGCGCCGGGAACCGGAGGGCGTGCGGGCGGGATTGACCGCGAAGCGCTGAGACCGGCGACGCACCGCGACCGGTGCACGGCTGTTTCGCAAGCAGCGCGCCGTGGCGGTCGAAGGCGAATGCGTCGGCGAGTGCGTGGTTCGGACCTCAACCGTGAACGATGCCCGCTAGCGCTGGTTGCGTGCGCCTGCTCCGTTGCGCATGGCGGTTTCATCGAAAATCGTCGCGGCGAATTCGATGGCGGCCGGCATCGCCGCGTCATGCATCATCACGAATTTCATTTCCGGCAGCGCCGGCAAGCTGGCCGGAAAAAGCGGCGGTGATCCATGCGCGCGGGCTCGGTTATCAGTCGCCGGGCTCGTTCATGCCGGTGGCCGAATTCGGTCTTCAGCGCCCGCCGCGCGCGATGGCGAGCGCGACGCCGAAGCCGACGAGCAGACAGCCGAAGGTGCGGTCGATCCAGTGGCGCAGCGCCAGCAGCCGATCGCGGACGGCCGTTGCGGAGAAGCACAGGGCCACCAGGCTGAACCAGCCGGCATGCGCGACGGCGATGAACGCGCCGTAGCCGATCTGCACGATCAACGGCGTGTCCGGCCGCACGGCCTGCATGAACAGGCTGACGATGAACACCGTGGTCTTGGGGTTCAGCGCATTGGTCAGGAAGCCGGTGCGCAGCGCGGCCAGATCGGATAGCGGTGCGGCCGGTGCATCCGGCTGCCCGTTGCCGGCCTTCGTCATGAGCATCTTCACGCCGAGGTAGATCAGGTAGATTGCGCCGACCAGCTTGACGGCATTGAAGAGCCACAGCGACTGGCGGATCAGCAGGCCGACGCCCAGCAGCGTGTAACTCACGTGAATCGTCACGCCGAGCCCGATACCCAGCGCGGTGAGCACGCCCGAACGGCGCGACAGCATCAGGCTGTTGCGCGTGACCATCGCGAAATCCGGCCCCGGGCTGATCACGGCAAGCAGTGTGATGGTGGCTACAACTATCAACTCGGTCATCGTCTTGTCCTTGCGATTGATGGCTTGATGGCCCAATCTTATGGATCATGTTCCATCGGGAAAAGCGATGATTTCTGACCAGAATGGTGAGATTGACTCACAATCGGTTCGCGGGAGCCTGCCTTCGCTGATGGCGCTGCGCTGCTTCGAGGCGGCGGCGCGTCACGAGAATTTCAGCCGCGCTGCCGACGAACTGTGCTTGACCCATGGCGCGGTCAGCCGCGCGGTGCGATTGCTCGAGGGCGACCTGGGCGTGGCGCTGTTTCAGCGGCGCAGCCGTCGCGTGTTTCTGACCGATGCGGGCCGCAAGCTGGCGCAGGCCGTCCATGACGGGCTCGGGCTGATGCGTCACGCCGCGCAGGAATTGCGTACCGAGGCCGCCCGGGCGCGGCGCTGGGTTCTGTCGTGCGAGCCGACGCTTCTGATGCGCTGGCTGATTCCGCGCTGGCCGGATTTTCAGGAGCGGCATGCAGGCGTCGACATTCACCTGGCTGCCGCGGGTGGTCCGTTTTCATTCGACAGCGGCATCGACATGGCGATTCGACGCAATGACTTTGCATGGCCAGCGGGTTATCACGCGGAGCGTCTGTTCGCAGAGAAGGTCGGGCCGGTTTGCCGGCCGGACAAGGTCGATGCGTGGTTTTCTGCGCGTCGCGGCGATCGTTCATTGAAGGCGGACGTGCCGCGGTTGCATACGCGGACTCGGCCGGACGCGTGGAAGGAATGGGCGGTGGCGGCGAATCAGCCGGTGGCCCGCGGGCGCGGGCAGGTGTTCGACCATTTCTACTTCAGCCTGCAGGCGGCGGTCGCGGGGCTCGGTGTCGCCGTGGGTCCGTGGCATCTCGTTCGCGATGATATCGAAAGCGGTGTGCTGGTCGCGCCGATGGGGTTCGTCGAGGATGGCTCGCATTACTGCTTGTTGACGCCGGAACCGGTGGCGGCGGGGAGTGCGCAGGCGGAGTTGCTGGGGTGGTTGAGGGCGGTGGTGGGATGAAGGGCGGCTGGCGACGTGAACGATCGGCTGCCGCCTTGATGATCTTGCGAAGCCGCATCTACCGCGACTCGATCGCGTGGGTCACATAGACAATCTTCCGGGTGTCATCCAGTCGCTTCTTTCGACCAACGCTTCATCGCCCGGCTGAATGCGGATGTGTTTTTGTACCCCAATCGCGCAGCAATCTCCTTGATCGAATATTCCTTTTTGGACAGATATTGCGACGTCAGGTCTTGACGTACAAGGTTGTGCATGGCGCTGAACGACGTGCCCATTTCCTGGAGTTTCCGCTGCAAGCTGCGCAGTGAAAGCCCGAGCGCGCTGGAAAAATCGGCGATGTCTTGACACGCGGGGTTGTCATACATCAGGCCGAGCAGTCGTCCGATGAGGTCCGACGGAACCCAGTGCGCCAGTTCGAATTCGCGCTTTGCGCACGCCTTTTTTGCCAATTCGAATTCTATCGGGTGTGCGAGCGGAAGCGCGGTCTCGAGCGTTGATCGATCGAACTCAATAAAATTTTCACTGGAATTGAATTCAATCGGGCAGTTGAAATAGGCGCGGTAAGATTCCGCGTGCGGGGGTTCCGGATAAGAAAATCCTATCCTCAGAAACGCCGGATATTTGCCGATCAAATCATGCATCTCCCGGCGAATGGCGGTGAAAACCATGTCGGTGTTCAAGACAAGGAGATCCGAGCGATAGGTATAGCCGCCAACCGCAATCCTGGCCACATCGCCCCTCGTCGTCATCCTCATTCTGAAATAGCTGATCCCCAGCAATGGATGATCGAAGCCCAGGCGCAGCGCGTCACCCAGCGTCGGGCTCACCAGCATCGCGTGGGCTCGCAGGCCGTACGATGTCACCGGGATCGCGTTTCCGATATGAAGCCCGATCGCGGTGTCGCCGGTTGCCTCGAGTGCATTCGCAAACAGCACCATTTCCTGTGCATGCGTGACCATTGCGTTGGGTCGCTCGACGTCCGACGGAGAAATGCCCGTGCCTCTCAGCAGGACGTCGACGGGAACCCCCATACGCTTCATGAAGTCGAGCGTGATGAAGATGGTGTGAAGCGGCGCGGGACGTTGCGCTGCAGTGCGGTGACTGACGTCGGCTACCGGCTTCATTTGACGCCTTGGATCACGCATTTCCGAGCGACTTCGTAAACACGACCTGGCATCCATACTCGTCCAGTTCGCCGCGCTTCCACCCGAGACGCTGGTAGAAGCCATCGGCTCGCGAGCCCGGATCGGTCACGAGCGTGACTTGGGCCACGCCCTCTTCCTTCAACCACGTCAACGCACGGTCGAGCAACGCGCGGCCGATGCCGGCGCCATGGAATGACGGCCTCACAAACAACGCGGTGATGAATGGCCTTTCGGTGATGACCGGCAGGCAGATCCCGACCACCTCATCGCGAGATTCACAAATCCAGCCGCCACCCTGCCTGATTTTCTCGATCAAGAGATTGCGGTTGAGCAGGTGAACTTGGTGCGGATGGATTCTATTCTCGCTCACGGAGAATCGCACGTCATAAAAAGCGCCGATGTCGCGCTCGGTCATTCGGCGGTATTCCAGTTTCTCAGCAATGGCCATATTCGATATCGTCTCTCATCTCGTTATATGAAATATACGCGGTACGACTTGGGCAACTATCTCACGATTTTTGCAATTCCACCAACGATCATGACGCGGGAGCCGCATAGCATGTCCACATGCGTCGCCGCGGACTGAGGGGCACGCGGCCATCGGCGAAGCCGCAAAGCGCCGCACGGGCCGCCACTCGGCCATCGGCGTGGGACAGCACGCGGCGACCGTTCATGGCGGCCTGGCGATTTGCCAATAATTTAATATCCCTGCGACGATCCCAATTACACTAATTAGTGAATTTCAATATTCGAAATAATTTACCTAAAAATACCGAACGCCAAATTTATAATTTCATTGGCGCTTACGGGTAACACTTTGGCGCGAACGGCACGGGCAACCCCTGTAAATAAAGCAGCCAATTTGATACGCTTCCTGCCAATCGAACCGATTTGAGGTTATGGGTAGTGCGCCAAGTCCCTATAGTCAACCTGTTGAAATCATGGCGGAAGATGAATAACCCGGCGGTGCCCGTCATGGTCGCGGGTGTTGTGCTTCCGATGATCGTCCTGGCAGTGGTTTCGCTCAGCGTGCCGCTCGACTTCGGCGGTGTTGCGTGGGGCAACTTCACTGCTCGGGCGTACGAGCGGGTTGTCTTCGATCGGGACTTTGATGGTTCGCTTGTCGTTCAGCGGGGTTATCTCGCCATTTTCTCCCGGTCGATGGTCATGGCCCTGCTGACCACCGCGGGATGTCTGTTGATCGGATTCCCGACGGCGCTTTTCATGGCGACGCGCCCGCGGAAGTGGAAAGCCGCGTTGCTGATCTTGATCACGATCCCGTTCTGGACCTGCGTCGTCGTCCAGATGTACGGATGGATCATCATCATCGCGGACAATGGCCTGGTGAATCAGATATTGACCAGGGCCGGCCTCATGCAAGGCCCGCTCGGCTTGCTCTATACCGATCTCGCGACGGTGATCGGCCTCGTCTATGCGTTCACGCCATTCATGATCCTGCCGATCTTCGCGGCGCTCGATGATCTCGACTGGCGGTTGGTCGAAGCGGCCTACGATCTGGGCGCACACAAGCCGGCCGCGCTTGCCCATGTCGTCGTGCCGTGCTGTCGTCCGGGCATCATGGCGGGCGTCGGCCTTGTCTTCGTTCCGGCACTGGGCTCCTATACGATCCCGGGTTTGCTCGGGGGCAACCATGCCTTCATGATCGGCAACTTGATCGATTTCCAGTTCGCCGGTGGACGGGATTGGCCTTTGGGCGCTGCCATGTCGTTTGCATTGCTCGCCGTCGTGCTTCTGGCGATGCTCGTGTCTCGACTGGGCGTGCTCTTTCAACGACAGGAGCGCGTTCATGAGTTCGCGTGACCTGCGCCGGTTTCCGTTGACCCGTCCAATCGCATTTGCGGCACTGTTGTTCCTTTATCTGCCGATGCTGATCGTGATAGGGATGAGCTTCAACGTCGGTCAGTCGGCCCTCATATGGGACGGGTTCGGTATCCGTGGTTACGTGGAAGCCTGGTCTGATCCGACCTTGGTCCGCGCCGCGAAGAACTCGCTGCTGCTGGCGTTGGCGTCGATGGTGCTTTCCACCATGCTTGCGACGAGTGCAGCGGTCGCCTGGTGGTCGCGAAGCGATCGGCGCGGTTTCGACCCGGCGGGACTTCTCATCGCGCTTCCTCTGGCAATACCCGAAATCGTGCTGGCGATCGCCACCATGATGCTGTTCTCGATGTTCGGGACCGAGCCCGCATTTGGCGTCGTCCTGTTCGCGCATGTGGTCTTTAGCGTGCCGCTTGCTTACCTGCCGATCAAAGCCCGGCTCAAACGGATCGATCGCACCTTGCTCGAGGCCGCCGCGGACCTGTCGGCCACGCCCTGGGCGGCGTTTCGGCACATCACCTTGCCTTTGGCGCTACCCGGCATCGTCGCAGGGGCGCTGCTGTCGTTCGTCGCGTCGATGAATGACTACGTCACCAGTTACTTTCTCGCCGGGGCCGGCATGACCACACTGCCAATGTACATCTTCAGTGCGATGAAGATCGGGATCACGCCCAAGGTCAGTGCGGTATCGACCGTCGTCATCGGCCTTTCGTCGGTGCAGCTGATCGCGGTCTGGCTCATCGGTGCTCGAGGTAAAAGAAGATCCACGCCCAGGCAATCCGAGATACATCACGCAAATCTCCAAGCAATAGGAACAGTATGAAAAAAACAATCGGGGCGATGTTGCTCCTTGCCGCTGTGACGACGCAGGCTGCCGAGCTTCATATCGGAAGCTGGCCCGGCATCCTGCCTGCGAACCTGATCAAGAAGTTCGAGACGGATACCGGTATCGAGACGACGCTGGACACCTATGCAAGCGATGCCGCACTGACCCAGAAACTGCAGGCGGGAGGCGGCGGCTACGACGTCGTGGTGGCCGGCGACTATTACGTCCCGGTGCTCGTGAAATCCGGCCTGTTGCTCAAGCTCGACAAGAGCAAGTTGCCGAATATCGCAAACATCAAGCCGGAATACCGTCATCCGGCATTCGATTCTCAGCGGGACTACGCGATGCCCTTTACGATCGTCCTGACCGGGTTTGCGTATGACAGCGCGCGCGTGCCGGGCGGCAGGCTCGACGATAGCTGGAAATCCTTTTTCGAGCCCCCCGCGGCACTGCGCGGCCAGGTCGGCGACCTGGACGTCGAGGAGGAGTTGTACATGGCCGCGAGCTGGTATCTGGGGCAAGACGAATGCACCGAGCGCCCCGAGGATGCGAAGCGCGTGCTTGACGTCCTGCAGAAGCAGAAGCCTTTCGTGAAGACATACAGCAACGACGGAACGATCGACCGTCTCGCGTCCAGGCAAATCACCGTTCAGCACATCTGGAATGGTGCCGCTGCGCGCGCGCAGGATCGTCTGGCGAGCATCCGATTCGTGTATCCGAAAGAGGGCGTCCGGTTGTTCATGGATAGTCTGCTTATCCCAGCGAAAGCGCGGAACGTCGAATCGGCCTACAAGTTCGTCGACTGGATGATGCGGCCTGAAAACATCGCGCTGGTGACGAACGCGATTCGATACAACAACGAGATCATCGGGTCGGAGCGCTACGTTGATCCTGCGCTGCTGAACAACCCCGCGACCAAGATGCCCGAGCAATACAAGGACAGGCTCAAGCCGTACAAGATGTGCTCGCCTGCGGCGATTCAGCTACGCAACAAGGTCTGGTTGAAGTTGAAGGGAAATCAATGAGACGCGCTGGAGCTCGTTGACTTCCTGAACGAATCCTCGCTGCATTTTGCCGAAAGCGGGCAGTGAGGCGTCGGAAGCGGCCGTAGACGATGCTGCGAGCATTGTCTGCGGCCTGACGTTGGCGTACACATCGAGAGACCACCATGGCTGACCGCATGCCACGACGATATCGACCTGCCGAAACGCGTTGCGTAGGCACCCCCGTGCGTCCCTCGGCACGCAGCCAGGTCATCATGCAGTGAACAGATCGGCAAATTCTTGTAAGAACCATTAGCCTCGGTCGACTGCCCCGCCTGTCTTCTGCGACGCGTTAGCGCTCGGCGCAGGCGGTTCGCGGTCTCCCTCTCGATCGCACCTTTTGTTCCGAGCGACCATTTCGTTCGTTCAGTCAAATATAGTAAGTATTGCGAAAAATATAGAACGGTGACGGTTTCAAATCAACCAGTTCAAAACATTGCCCCAACCAAAGGAACCGAGATGTCTACCTACCTGGAGCTGAAAGCCAAGATGCGTACACTTCAAGCTCAGGTGGAACTTGCGCGCAAGAATGAAATGGAGAACGCCGTAAAGGATGTTCAGAGAATCATCGCCGAGTTCGATCTGAGGCCCGAGGATTTGTTTGCCGGGATCCAATGTGTGCCCTGTCGGGTCAGGCGTCGCGCACCGGCGATCCCGAAATATCGGGACCCGGTGTCGGGCGCTGTCTGGAGTGGACGTGGACGGACGCCGCGTTGGATGGCCGGACAAGATCGGGAGAAGTTTTTGATCCGTACGCCGACATAGCGGCATACAGGTTTCGGTGCACCCAAACCGTTTGACCGCCAGATGCCTGGCCCGCCTCGCTGCTCGGGAACTCCCGGCGCCAGCGCGCTACATGGCTCGATGCCATGCGAGCCGTGCATCGGAGTGACGGCACGGATCTCCCTGAAGCTTTGTCTTGGTGCCAGTTCCTATTAGGGAAATCCCGGTAAAGCTAGGGTTATCAGACGCGATTAACTTATATCAAACAAATTTTGACGACGATTTATGTTCCTGATATGGTTTTTCGCACCTGCAAAGCGCGACCCGGTTGCGTTGGCGCTCGGTAAACAGGTCGGCGTACTTCGCCGGCGGCTGAACCGGACGCGCAACCGGCTTGCCGTGGCGGCCGGTATTTCCAGGCCGTGTTGTAGCGCGGGTCGAGCGTGGTCCGGCTTCGTCATCGCCGATCTCGCTCGTGGGAATGGCGCGCGCGTGGAACGTGACGATGCCGTGCTTCTTCGAAACGACATCGAAGAAACGTTCGGTTTCGCGCGGTGATTCGCTTGGGTTCTTCGGCTGCGTGGATTTGGCAAATCTGCTCGTCCGGATCACGAATGCGGTGGCAGGACGTCGGTTCGAGTGAATTCTCGGGCGCTGGCCCATGGGCAAGACGCGCTCGGAAGTCGCCACTCAGGGGCGAGTCCCTTTGCGTGATCGACGAGGCAGTGTTGCCGGTGCTGGAAGGCAACGTGTTTGTGCTGCTTCAAGGCGGCTCGGCATGTTATCGACCCGCGGCGCCGTGGAGCTGGAACGGCATCGGAAGCAAGAAAGCGGCTTTCGTCCAGGTAGGGACGCCGCGATGGTTCTAATCGAGAGAATGCCGGACAGGTCGAGGTGCGAGACGCCTTCCTGCATGAAATTTTGAGGATGACGAAATGATTGAGTCAGATATGCCGATCTGGAGAACATGACGCCGGCCGTTGCGGCTCGAGACGACGCGCAGGCCGTGCGCCGTCATCTGCATTCGAATACAAAAAAAACCGTTTCAAACAATCCCGAAACCACTCCTGACAGCGAAATACCGATGAAAAACAAGGAAATCAAGGTCAGCGTTATCGCTGTTGCCGCCTTCGCAGCATCGTCGGCAGCAATGGCACAGTCGTCGATCACCCTGTACGGCATGCTCGATGCGGGTATCGGCTACACGTCGAACATCAATGGCCACAAGCGGTTCGGCCTCGACGGCGGTGCCGCAGGTTCGAACAAGTGGGGCCTCAGGGGGACGGAAGATCTCGGTGGCGGCCTCAAGGCGATCTTCAAGATCGAAAACGGCTTCAACATCGGTACAGGCGGGATAGGCGGCCAGGGGCCCATCGGTTCCACGCGTTCGTTGTTCAACCGCCAGGCTTACGTATCCCTCGCTTCCGATCAGTACGGTACCGTGCGTCTGGGGCGCCAGCTCGACGCCGTGACGGAAATGGTTCAGGTCCTGACGGGCGACGCCATTTCGGCGTCGACATTCTCGACCCCGGGCGACGTGGACAACAACGACAACACGACGAACCAGAACAGCGCCGTGAAGTACATTTCGCCGCTCATCCATGGCTTCCAGGCTGAAGGCGCGTACTCGTTTGGCGGCGTTGCCGGTTCGATGGGTTCGGGGCAATCGTGGTCGGTGGCTGCGAACTACGCTCAGGGTGGTCTGACGGTCGCCGGCGGCTACTTCCATGCCGCAAACCAGGGTGAGAACGGGTGGACGAACGCAACAGCGCAACCGAGTTTCGGTGGTGCGCTGGGCTATCCGAGTTCGGGTTACAACGGCGGCAATGCGTTCAAGAGCGCGGGCATCGCGCAAGTCGCGACTCAATACCAGATTGGTCCGTACACGGCCGGCTTACGCTACTCGAATGCTCAGTACCAGGGCAACGCCGGCCAGCCGTCGATCCACTTCAACGTGTTGGGCGCCCTCCTGCAGTACCAGGTCACCCCGGCGCTGTCGCTGGCGACCGGGTACACGTACGTCTACGGTTCCGCAGCCACGCCCACGCTGGCTGCCCAGGGCCGCACGATGGCGTCGATCAACCAGGTGTCGCTGGGGGCGACGTACTCGCTGTCGAAGAGCACCGCGTTGTATGCGATGGGCGGGTACGTTCATGCTCAGGGCGCTCAGGCTTCGGTTGCCGACTTTGGCAACACCGCATCGGGCGGCAACCAGGTTCAAGTCAACATCGGCATGTACCACGGCTTCTGATCGCCGGCGCGGAGGTCCGGAGTAGTGGCTGCGCTACTCCGGCAAAGCGGCACTCTGCTGGCCGCGCTTCACCTCAAGCGGGTGTCGTGAGCTGAAAATTCCTCTCGTTGATCGTTCGTTCTGCGGGCAGTGACGAAGTGGTTGCTTGACGAGACGGTCATTCCGCATCGGCACTGCGACCAGCGGCGAATGGCGGCGCCTGGGCGACGCGCACGGCTCCGGACGACCCCGACGAGTCATCTGCACCACCAGGTAGAATGATCAGCACTCCGCTCTGATGCGGCCGCCGTTCCCACTTCTCGAGACGTGGCGATGAAGGTGACGATTGCGTACATCGACGAACCCCCTTTTGGATGGACGAAACCCGAAGGTGCCGCCACCGGCGCCGACATTGAATTGGCCGATGCCATTCTTCGGGCGATCGGCGTCACGCAGATCGAGCATCGACTGACGACGTTCAGTGAATTGCTGCCCGGCGTTGCGACCGGACGCTGGGACATGAACGTTCCGCTCTTCGTCACGCCTGAACGTGCCGAAACGGTGGCGTTCAGCGTGCCCGTATGGGGGATCGGAGACGGCTTTCTGGTTCGGGCCGGAAATCCGAAAGGTCTCGACAGCTATGCGTCGCTGGCCAAACGCGCCGATGCCCGCCTTGGCATCATTGCCGGACAGGTTCAGCACGACTCGGCGAAAGCGGCGGGCGTAAGCGGGGACCAGATAGTCATGTTCTCGCAACAAGCCGACGCGATCGATGCTGTCCTCTCCGGAAAAATCGACGCATATGCGAGTACCGCCGTCGGAAATCGCATCGTGGCGAATCGGATCGGCGGTTCCGCGCTCGAGGCCGTGCCGCACGTGCGGGGAACGGCGGATCAGCAACAGGGGCTCCCGCTCGGCGCGTTCTCGTTCAACCCGCGAGACAGCGATCTGCTCGATGCGGTCAACAGGCAACTCCGTGCATACCTGGGTTCGCCGGACCATCGTGCCAGGATGGCGGCATTCGGCCTGACGCAGGGCGAGATCGATCCCGCACTCGCGCAGTGAGCATGACGCTGGCGTCGACCGACGGCGGCCGATCGGCAACGCCAGATCGATGGCTGACGTGTCAGTGCCGCTCTGCCGATGATCGATTTCAGGCCAGTCCTTTTCAGGCAAGCGAGCCGCGAGCGTGGCGTGCGGCGCAGGAAGCACGCGTTGCCCGACAGCCTCCGTTGATCTGTCGCACCGTCGCCCGTTTGCGCGTTTGCGCGTCATTCAAACTGATGCCGTATCGGTCGTCGGGTGGCGTTTCTTCGCCGTATTTCATGGAGCGATCGGCGATATCGGGCAGACGGAAGATCCGTATCCGCTAAAGGTAACGACGATCCCTGGCGGACCGCATGGAAAATGGATCTCCAGGGCATCGTGGCGTGCTGAGCAGACTGGGTCAACGTGCCTTGTTCACCAACGGCGCGGACGGGCAACCTGCAAAGTATGCGGCCCCCGGAAAAGCACCAGGCAAACCCGTAGAGGATGAAGAGGGCGTACCCAGCCAGCGTGACCGATGTTCAAGGTGCCGCATTGGGCGAACGTCAACCGCCGCGTCGCGCTTAGATCCCCATCCGCTCCGCGACACCGTCCCGATCGACGAACTTGTGCTTCAGCCCGGCTGCGACGTGCATGACCAGCAGCAAGCCAAGCGTCAGCACCAGCGCGCGATGCAGTGCATCGGTCAGGAGCCGCAACGGTTCGTCGCGGCCGACCAGCACCGGCAATTCCGCGATTCCGAAGAAACTGACCGGATGGGCGCCAGCGAGGCGGTGCACGTAGCCGGTCAGCGGCACGAGAAACAGCAGCAGGTACAGCACGCCGTGCAGTGCACCGGCGATCCGCGCCTGCCACGCCGGCACGCTGGCCGGCAGCGGCGGCGGTGTATGCGTCGCACGCCATGCGAGGCGTGGCACGGTCAGCATGAAGATGAGGCTGCCGATCGACGCGTGATAGAACAGGATGCTGTTGAACCGAGACGAGTTGTGCGGAAATGTATCCATGTAGATCCCGATCAGCAGGTTCGACAGGATCAAGATTGCGATCGACCAGTGCATGGCGATCGCGAAGCGTGTGTAGGCGACGTGGTCAGGGCGTGACATTGCGGTCTCTCCGTTGCGGTGGGGCGTAGTGCACCGGCTCGTTCGACGTGATGAGCGGCGCGATGCCCCGATATACCGGAGCCGGCTGGGTTTTATTCCCGCGGGACGAATCGGTCGCCGTTCTGATCGTGTGGAAGGCAATCGAAATGGCTTGAAAGGTATGGGGCGTCCTTGGCGGCGTTGCGCCGGCCGCAATATCCGAAACGCATGAAGTACGGTTTGTTTCGGCACGGCGATCACCGTTGTTCGACGGACATGCCAACGGCCGCTTGCCGTCACGGCGCCCGTTTCACGGACTGCGGTTCGGGCAGCACGGACGACGCGATCGTGCGCGCGATCGTTGCGATCGTGCGCGCGCTGGGGCTCGATGTCGTGATGAAGGGCGTTGAGACGGAACAGCAGCTGGCTTTCCTGCGGGAGATCGGTTGCCACCAGGTGCAGGGCTTCCTGGTCGCGCGGCCGCAGCCCGCCGAACAGCGGGTCGGAATCTCGTCGCGCGTCGGCACCGAATTGCTGACCGAGTGAGTCGGTTGCCGACGCGAGCGTTGACTGACGCACGCGGCGCGCACGGGCTGCCGCGCGGTACGTCGACCGGTGTGTCGTGGACGCAGCTGCCGGTTCGCGGCAGGGGGCCGTGCGTCCTGGTAGCGGTCAGGCGCGCACGATGACTCGAACCGGGCCCGGGGCCGCGCGCGGCGCACTGCGGCAGCCCGGCGTGCGCCGCCGCGCCCGCGCTAATTCACGCATTCCGGCACCACCGGGTCATTGCTGTTCGTGTAGACGAATCCGTCGGAGATCCACTGATTCGAGTCGAGCCGATACCAAAGCCGTGTGGCGCCCCAGTTGCCATTCACGGAGTCGCCGTACCGGTGGCAAGCGAGCTGCACGGTGCGCCCGTTCTCGAGCGTACCGACAATTGGCGCCGACAGCGAAGGCGCGCTGCGCAGGTTCGCCTGCCCCGGCGCCTGTACGCGCGCACTGACGGGCGTGGACGGATCGCCGGAATCCGCGCTCCCGTAGTTGACCAGCCAGGCCTGCGGGGAGACGCGCCGTTGATTGCGAACCGCGTATCCGGAATACGGTGAAGTGCCTTCGAAGAATTGCCAGCCGCCGATCGTCATGCCATTGACGGACACGTCATTGCCGTCCTTGCTCAATGAAAAGTGAACGTGCGGCCCCGTCGTTTGTCCGCCGCACGGCAGGCCGTTTCCGACGGTGCCGAGATATTCCCCCTGACGGACACGCGTACCGCTGTTCAGCGACGTCAGCTGGACCATGTGGTAATAAGTCGTCGCATAGCCATTGTCGTGAACCACCTTCACGATCGCGCTGCCGTTGCGCTCGCAGCTCTTGTAAAGATAGCCGTCTCGCGCCGCCAGCACGCGGCCGTTGCCACCCGAGAAATCGAGCGAGTTATACGGCCTGCTTTGTCCGGACCAGCCGTGTGCGCCGCCCGTCCAGTACCACCCGGCATTCGGCTCCCACGGCAACGCAAGGCCCGGTTGCGGCAATGCCGCCGCCCGTGGCGCGAGCGAGGCGCGTCGTGACGCGAGATTTTTTCGTTCGTCGGCCGCGAGCAGCGTGGGGGGCGCCGCATCGAGCAGTTCTCCGAACGTGCTGCTGCCCTCCACACCCGTGATCCATCGGCCATTCACGTTGCGCGCGATGAACAGCTTCGTGACGGGATCGGCGGATTCGTCATCACGCAGGATTTGCGTCGCAGTACCGAATATCCATCCGGAAACGTCATCGGTCTTGATTGCCTCGACCAGGTTGCTGTCCGACTGGGCCGGCAGTGCCAACGTCCTGCCCGATCGGGATTCAAGCGCCTGCTCGATCGAGCGTTGCAACGACGTCTCGATCGGCGCTGCATGGGCGATTTCGGCCAGGCTGGCTGCAATCAGCAGCATTCCAGCGATGGCTTTAATCGAATTCGATGCAGAACGGCCTGATATATTGCGCATAGTTAAATGCACCATGAATAGGGTTTGCAAGAAGTTCACGACAGCGGCGTCAAGCCTACATCATTCGTCATTCATTGCAAGCAAAATGCAATGTATATTTGTCTTATTTTAAATGGCTGATAAAGTTGAAATTATTGATGCGATAATTTCAACGTGATTTTTTCGATCCTGAAGCCGGAGTCGGTCGATCTGGAGTCGTCTTTCTGGTTTCGATGGTTTTTCGATGAATCAAAGTGGTTTGATCGAGCAGATATCTGTCTCCATTCCGGCGCCACACTCGAAACAATCGATGCAGGCGGGAACATGGGGTCACTGTCGCGCGATGCGAAGAACGCCGGTCAACCCGACAAGACTGCCGATTCACCGGTTGCTGCAGTGCCGGAACCGCGGCAAGTGGAGCAAGGCCGCCGCCTCGACGGCATCGCTCAATGGCTGCTGGCGCTTGCCGGACACGATGGCATCCTGCTCTTCGCGCAGGTCGTGCCTCTGCCGGCAAGCCAGGTTGATAAAAGCACTCTCTACGCAATGAAGTCCGTCGAATGCCGATTCAGTTGTTTTCGTCCATCCCGGCCTGCCGGTGAATCTGCAAACCGGTTCAGGATGTCGACATGTTCGAGTTGCAATGTGCAGATTAGGCAGTCTCGACTCGCGCCGCCATATATCGAGGCGAGAATGGGCCCGGATTTTTCCCGACATGTGGGGTGTCGGTTTGCGGTCGCGGAATATTTCTTGAAAAACTGGCGCGCATTATTCAGTTCAGGTCACGCCAATACGTGAGTGCTCAAAAGACATTCCCGACACATGGCAACCGGACGCGCAAAGATGGCGATCTGGCTATCTGCGCGGCGTAGGTTGCCGTCGTCGGCAAATGCGAACGCGAACGCAACCCGGCCGAGGTCATGCAATCAATTCGCCGCGATCGATTCATTGGCGTGTTCATGGATGTGCTTGAACCGGTCTTGCCCGAGCAATGGTGTTCGTCAGGTCATTGGGCTAGAGTGAGCGCTTCCCCGGCGCCTTCGAACCGGCTTCCCCCTACGCGGATCATCGACGAGGCCAATCCATGCAACTTCAAACCGGTAACCTGTTCGCCACCGAAGGCCGGCGCGGCGACGATGAGCAAATCGATCTCCTCGTCACGGGCCAGCGTCTGAACGTCGAGCGAATCGTATCGATGGGGCACAAGAGCCCCGACGGCTTTTGGTATGACGACTCACGCGCCGAATGGGTCGTGTTGTTGTCGGGCGCAGCCGTACTCGAATTCGAAGAAGGCCCGACGCGCCATGAAATGCACCCTGGCGACTACGTGCTGATCGAGCCGCATTGTCGCCATCGCGTCGCGTGGACGCACGAAGAAACGCAATCCGTCTGGCTTGCGATTTATTACGAACGTTGAATCAGGAAAAATTGGGCGGAATGCGATCGGGCGCGTAGCATGCCGCCACGCGCCGAATGAGACAAAGCTTCATCAACCGGAACGGTCTTTGAATACCGCCGGTATCGATGCCCAAATAACAGGACGGCGTGCTGAACCGCACGCCGTTGCACGTCTGGAATCTTATTCCTGGATCAGGAATCGATTGCGATTCTTCGCGTCCTTGATCCATGCAGGCGCGCGACCACGGCCCGACCAGGTTGCCCCGGTCTTCGGGTCGCGATACTTTGCCTGCACGGGGGCGGCCGCTTGCTTGGCCGGTCGACCACGGCGCGTACCGAAAATATCCTTCTCGGTAATGCCGAATTCCGCCACCTTGGTGCGGATGTCGTCGACGATCGCCTGGAATTCCGCGGCACGTGCAGCTTCGGCTTTCTCGGCCAAAGCTTCCATTTGGGCTTTCAGTTCCTTGTACGTTGCCATGTATCACTCTTCAGGTTGAGTACACACATGATAGCGGTTTCAGCGGAAAATTTTGAGGAAATTCTCTTCTACGACGCGTTTTGTTGTCGATAAGACGACACAGGACTGCTTCGAACACCTGAAAAGTGTGTCATGTTTGAGAAATCGTAGAGGGTTACCCGGACACTTTTAACGGCAGCGGCACGTCGCTTTGACCGTTCCCGGCGGGTTTTCTTCTTGAAGACAAGCGGCATAAACTTAACTCCGCTTTACATTTTTTATGAAGTATCGGGGAATTCACCCATGAACAGAGACGATAAGCTGAGCCGGATCTCGGCCGAATTCGGCTTCAATCCGGACGAGGAAATCAGGATTGGTGGAAAGTACCGGCCCGTCCTGGTCGACGGGAACACGGCCTACATTGCCGGTCAGATTCCGCGGATCGGCGATGTGGTGCATTTCGTTGGCGTCGTGGGGGAATCCGTTTCGCTCGACGAAGCTCGCCGGGCCGCCGGCGTATCGGCGCTGCGTGCGCTCTCGCTGATCAGAAAGCACTGCGGCACGCTCGACGCGATCGCGACGGTGCCACGCATCACCGTCTATGTGCGAAGCACGGCTGACTTCACGATGCAAAGCGAAGTGGCTGACGGCGCATCCGATGTCCTGTACGCGGTGCTTGGCGACGCAGGCGTCCACGCGCGTTCGTCGGTCGGCGTGCTGCAATTACCCAAAGGCGCGTCGGTGGAAGCGGATTTCATTTTCGGGTTGAAGCAGGGCGATGCCGATGGCTGACTGAAACGGGTCGTCTCTCGCGGGTGCGTAGTTCCGCGAAACATTCGGATATCCGGCGCACGACGCGCCTGCGAGTGACAACAGGCCCTGCAATGCCGAAAGAACAAGAAACGGCTGCCGAACGAATTCGAAACGTCGCTCGACGAAGAGGATCTCGCGAAGGTTCAGGCGGCATTCGATACCTGTGATGCGAACCTGCGCGGCGGGCGCGGAAGGTGGGCTGCGCTGTCGTGCGACCTGCATCCAGACGATCTCGCTCGTCGAGCAGGGGGCGGACGTTGCCGTGGCCGACGCATACGGCGCACGGCGCTCCACGTTCGCGCTCGCAGTCGTCGCGCATGGGGGGCGTGCACTACGCCCGTGCATGCCACGCATCCGTGCCTCCTGCCTGCCCGGCGGCAGTGTGCTGACAGCGCGCCGTTCAAGTGGCCGGTGCGATGGCGCCCCGTCGCCGGCCGGCAACCGCCTACCTGCCGCGCGACTCCGGGCTTCCCGTCACCACCGGAAATCACCGTCCCGCCAATCTCGCCCCGCATCCCCACTTTGGGAGATGCCAATCACCCGACAGCAAGCCTACGATTGACCGCAGGGCATCGGGCCGGATGTCATCAGAACAAACGGACAGGCCCACCGTTCCGTATCGAAATCAGCACATGCCTACGAGGTTGACTGACACAGCTTCTGCGTACGATGGCGACACGACGTGTGCGGTGAGTCGTTTGCATCGCAACACGATGGCGCGTTGATGACGGAAGGCCTGTTGTCGTATTTCGGGGAATTTCAATCCATATGCTGGCACGAGACTATGCAGAACGAGAGCTCTCTCACATTCAGAGAATGGTCGCTCTCCTGGACAGCGAGACGAACGCTGACGACGTGTCGATGTCGGGCGCGGGGCGTGTGCGACATCCGAGCTACTGGCGCGGGCGCATCGAGGAGCTGCTGTCGGCGCCCGATGTGCCGCGCAACGTCAGGACGCTCAGCGAAGCGGTGCTCGCGAAGCTCGACGCGATGGAAATGCGGTTCACGACGATGAAGTAAATACATCGTCGAATGCGGCGCTTACATGCGCTCCCTCGCGTCGCCGACCGGATGGCCGGTCGCTTGCCTGGGCGCCATCACGTCAAGCAGGGCCGCGCGAAACGCGGCCATCTCCGCAGCGGTGCCGATGGACACGCGAAGATACGCCGGCGGGCCGGACTCGCGAATCAGGACGCCGTGGCGCAGGAGTCCGCTCCAGATCCGGTACCGATCCGCAAACTCGCCGAACATCACGAAGTTGGCATCGGAATCGGCTACCGTGAGGCCCAGGCCACGCAGCCAGCGGACGGTCGAATCGCGCTCGGCCTTGATGGCCTCAACTTGCGACAGCATCTCGTCGCGCGCGGCCAGCGCCGCGCAGGCCGCCGCCTGGGTAAACGCGGACAGGTGGTAGGGCAATCGAACCAGCTTCAGCGCTTCGACGATCGCCGGTGCGCACGCGCAATACCCGACGCGGCCGCCCGCGAACTTGAACGCCTTGCTCAACGTGCGGGTGACGACGAGCCGCGGATGCTCGGGCAGCAGCGTCACCGCGCTGGGGACGCCGCGACGCCGGAACTCCGCATAAGCTTCGTCGACGACGACCACGCCCGGCGCGACGTCGAGTATCGCGCGGATATCGTCGATCGGCAGCGCGGTGCCGGTCGGGTTGTTCGGCGACGTCAGCAGCACCACGCTCGGCTGGTGCTCGCGAATGCTGTCGAGCGCCTGATCCCGATCCAGCGCGAAATCCCTGGTGCGCGGCAACGTATGCAGGCGCGTGAAAGTCGTGCGGCAGTATTCGTCATACATGGGATACGCGGGTGTGAAGGCCAGCGCCGAACGCCCCGGGCCGCCGAATGCCTGCAGGATCTGCTGGATCACTTCATTCGAGCCGTTGGCCGCCCAGACGCGCGAGGCGTCGACCGTCACCCCGGTGTCGTGCGTCAGATACGCAGCCAGATGCGCTCGCCGCGCGGCAAAGTCGCGATCGGGATAGCGGTTCGCCGCGCGCGCCGCGTCGGCCACCGCGGTCGCGATGCGCTCGACGAGCGCGGGCGACGGCGGATACGGATTCTCGTTGACGTTCAGGCAGACCGGCACATCGAGCTGCGGCGCCCCGTACGCGTGCTGCAAGTCGAGATCCTCGCGGAGCGGTAAATCCGGCAACGCGATTGCTTTCCAGGGCTGTTGCATTGAAGACACTCCATAACGGGTTCGATTGATCGGCGCGGCAGGTTTTCAAGGCGGTAAAAAACAAAAAAGGCGCCGGAGGCGCCTTGGTTGTCGTCTTGATCGGGTATTGACCCGATGCAATTGCTAGATGCGAAACGAACCACGGCGCAACCGGGGGCGGCCGTGGTGATGGTGCAGCGAGAGCGTGGTGTTTCGAATCGTCATGCGCCGCATCATGGCATACCGTGATCCGGATGAAAAGCGATCGGCATCGCGTGTGCCGGAAAAACGGCCATTACGTCAGACGATAACGGTAACAAACGTGGTATTTCGATCAAGCGCGAACGAGTGATTCAAACGTGGGCGCCGATTGACTAAGATGCGCAGAAGACGTTCGACAAAAACGCACGGCGCGGGGTGGCCAGATGCAAATGAACGGATTGATTCCATCGGCATGGGTCGATGACGTCTATGCTGCGGCACTCGGCGATCAGCGATGGGAAACGGTGCTGGACGGGCTGCGATCGTGGGTCGGCGTGCGCATGGTCACGCTGCTGTCGTTCGACGACGAGGCGCGGGTGCCGGCGATCGAGCAGGCGGCGGGTGACGACGCGTCGTGGGTCGCCGCGTGTTACGACGCCTACAACACCGAGTTCTATCTGTACGACCCGGTCGTGCCGGTCGCCGCCAACTGGCCGGCGGGCCGCTGGTTCGAGGACGTCAAGCACCTGTCCGCCCACCAGCGCGCGCATGGCGCGTTCTACCAGGAATTCCTTCACCCTTATGGGCTCGGCAGCATCTCGGGCCTGTACATCCGTCGCAGCGAGGGTTCCGGCGCATTCCTCAGCGTCCAGAACGGCCCCGAATCGCAAGGCCTTTCCGACGATCAGCGCCACGCGATCGAAACCATGGGGATGCACATCGGCCGCGCGCTGCAGATCCAGGCACGGATCGGCGCGCTCGAGGCGCGCGTGGCCGCCGCCGAATCGGCGCTCGATGCGCTTCCGGTGCCGGTCTTCCTGCTCGGCGAGCAGCGTGAGCTGCGCTATACGAATCGCGCTGCCGATCAACTGCTCGCGGCCGAACCGGCGCTGCGGGTGGTGAACGGGCGATTCGCGCCGGAAGGCTGTGTCGACGATGCGCAATGGCGGCGCGCGTACGCGCGCGGCGGGCTGCTGTTGCGGCGCTCGAAGGGCGAACCGCTGCCGCTGGCGCTGATGCCGGTGCCCGAGCAGTCCCGCCTGATGCGCGAGCGGCCGGGCGTCGCGACGCTGATGACGGCCGCCGACCTGCGCTCGCCGTCGGCCCGCGCGCAGCGGCTGCGCGTGTTCTACGGGCTGTCGTCGGCCGAAGCCGAACTCGCCGTGCTGCTGTGCTGCGACGGGCTGTCGCCGCAGGAATGCGCCGGGTTGCGCGGCGTGTCGATCGGCACGATCCGCTCGCAGATCAAATCGATCTACGCGAAGACGGCAGTGGCGCGCGCGGCGCAACTGACATCGCTGGTCATGCAGACGTGATGGGGCGCGGGGCAGGCCTGGGCGCCTGCCGCTGCCCGGATTCCCTGTCGTTCCTTCCCGGTCGTGCCGCACGCGGCGGTGCGTGGCCGGCGCGCGTGCATGGCATCGCGCCAACGGACTAGCGCCAACGGACTAGCGCCAACGGACTAGCGCCAACGGACTAGCGCCAACGGACTAGCGCCAACGGACTAGCGCCAACGGACTAGCGCCAACGGACTAGCGCCAACGGACTAGCGGTGTGATCAGTCATCCTACGACAAATGTAAGTGACGCGAAAGATTACTTCCCGATGCCAGCGGGAGCAACGGGCCGTCTCTCCTGCTCGAATGCAGCTCCCGTTTCAGAAAACGTTTCGCGCAAATTCGCCTAAACAGAGAAAGCGATTCCCTGAAACTTCCCCAAAACCCGTCATGGCAATGGTTCTACGGGTATGCACCAAGTGAGTTAAACGATTAACCGACGTACATTCGCGTCAACACGTCATACGACATATGACTCAGCGGTCAGCGCGCACGGCGCCGAAGCATGCGCATGCCGTCGGACCGCCGCGCAACAACAAGCACAACCATCAAGGAGACTGACGATGAAGCACCGATTCAACCGCTCCCGAGTCGCCCTGGCCGTCGCGCTGATGGCCGGCTTCGCGATGTCCGCCCAGGCGCGCGTGTTCCGCTCGGCGGACGTGCATGGCGACAACTTCCCGACCAACATGGCCGTGAAGTTCATGGGCGACGAGCTGTCGAAGCAGACGGGCGGCAAGGATTCGATCAAGGTGTTCGGCAACAGCGCGCTCGGTTCGGAGAAGGACACGGTCGACCAGGTGCGGATCGGCGCGATCGACATGGCGCGCGTGAACGGCGCGTCGTTCAACGAGATCGTGCCGGAATCGCTGATCCCGTCGTTCCCGTTCCTGTTCCGCGACATCGATCATTTCCGCAAGGCGATGTACGGCCCGGCCGGCCAGAAGATCCTCGACGCGTTCACCGCGAAGGGGATGATCGCGCTGACGTTCTACGAGAGCGGCGCGCGCTCGATCTACGCGAAGCGCCCGGTGCGCTCGCCGGCCGACATGAAGGGGCTGAAGGTGCGCGTGCAACCGTCCGACCTGATGGTCGACGAGATCAGGGCGATGGGCGGCACGCCGACGCCGATGCCGTTCGCAGAGGTGTATACGGGCCTGAAGACGGGGCTCGTCGACGCAGCCGAAAACAACATGCCGTCGTACGAGGAAACCAAGCACTACGAAGTGGCGCCCGACTACTCGGAGACGCAGCACGCGATGACGCCGGAAGTGCTGGTGTTCTCGAAGAAGGTCTGGGACACGCTGTCGCCGCAGGAGCAGGCGGCCATCAGGAAGGCGGCGGCCGATTCCGTGCCGTACTACCAGAAGCTGTGGACCGCGCGCGAAGCGTCCGCGCAGCAGGCCGTGACGAAGGGCGGCGCGAAGATCCTGCCGGCCGCGCAGATCGATCGCGCGGCGTTCGTGAAGGCGATGCAGCCGCTGTGGACGAAGTACGAGAAGACGCCGCAGATGAAGCAGATCGTCGACGAGATCGAGGCCACCAAGTGACGCGTCGCACTTCCCTGAACAGCGCGGCGGCCACGGGTGGGGCGGCCGTCGCCCCGGACGGCGCGGCGCCGGCGCGGCCGCATGCCGCGCCGCTCTTGCGCTGCGTGAACGACGTGCTGTTCCGCGTGCTGGCCGTGATCGCGTCGGCGTGCCTCGCGGTGCTGACGGTGCTGGTGTTCTACGCGGTCGTGATGCGCTACGTGTTCGAGAACGCACCGGATTTCGTCGAGCCGATCGCGCTGCTGCTCGTGATCGTGATCGCGATGTTCGGTGCGGCGATGAAGGTGCGCGACGGCGGCCATATCGGCCTCGATTCGCTCGTGCGCCGGCTGCCGCCGACATCGCGCACGGTGGTGATCGCGATCCAGCACCTGAGCCTGATCGCGTTCGCGATCATGATCATGGTCGGCTGCGGCAGCATGGCCGCCGAGACGATGGGCGATCGCATCCCGATCATCGGGATTCCGGAAGGTGTGCGCTACCTGATCGCGATGCCCGCGGCGATCGCCATCATCCTCTTCTCGCTCGAGCACCTGCTCGCGCTTCGTCGTTCTACGCCGGGACAATAACGCCATGGAACTCGCGATCCTGTCCGTCAGTTTTCTGATTTTCCTCGTGCTGGGCGTGCCCGTGTCGTTCGCGCTCGGGATCGCCTGCGTGCTGACCTATATGGTCGAAGGCTTGCCGATCGCGACCGCGATGCAGGCCATGATTTCGGGGATGAATGCGTTCTCGTTCCTCGCGGTGCCGTTCTTCATCTTCTCCGGCGAACTGATGCTGCACGGCGGCATCGCGGACCGGATCCTGCGCTTCGCGCAGGCGACCGTCGGCCACTTCCGCGGCGGCCTCGGGATGGCGAACGTCGTCGCCTGTACGCTGTTCGGCGGCGTGTCGGGCTCGCCGACCGCCGATACGTCGGCGATGGGCGGCGTGGTGATTCCGCTGATGAAGCGCGAAGGCTACAGCGCTGCGTACGCGGTCAACGTGACGACGCATGCGTCGCTCGCCGGCGCGCTGATGCCGACGTCGACCAACATGATCATCTACGCGTTCGCCGCGCAGGGCATCACCGGCATGCTGCACGGCCAGCCGGTGAGCGGCGTGTCGATCGGCGACCTGCTGTTCTCGGGGCTGCTGCCGGTGTTGTGGGTGATGGGCTTCGTGCTCGCCGCCGCATACTGGCAGGCCGTGCGTCACGGCTATCCGCGCCGTGAAGACGGCTCGTCCGCGCTGCCCGCGTTTCCCGGCTGGTATGCGGTGCTGCGCAGCTTCGTCGGCGCGGTGCCCGGCCTGATGGTGATCGCGATCATCCTCGTGTGCGTCGCGAAGGGGATTGCCACCGCGACCGAAGCGGCCGCGATCGCCGTCGTGTACTCGCTGGTGCTGACCGCGGTGGTCTACCGGACGCTGACGGCCGAGAAGCTGCGCCGCGCGCTGTCGCATGCGGCGCGCACGACGGGTGTCGTGCTGCTGCTGATCGCGGTGTCCAACATGCTGCGCTTCCAGATGTCGTACCTCGAGATTCCGGATGCGATCGAAGGGCTGCTGAAGCAGTCGACCGCGGCGCCCTGGCTGATGCTGCTGTACATCAACATCATCCAGGTGTTCCTCGGCACGTTCGTCGACATGGCCGCGCACATCCTGATCACGACGCCGCTGTTCCTGCCGATCGCGATGGCGTGCGGCGTCGGGCCGGTGCAGTTCGGGATCATGCTGCTGCTGAACTGCTCGCTCGGCCTCGTGCACCCGCCGATCGGCTCGGTGCAGTTCGTCGGCTGCGCGATCGGCAACGTGTCGATCGGCGAGACCACGAAGATGGCGTGGCCGTATTACCTCGCGATCTTCAGTGCGATCAACATCGTCACGTACCTGCCGTTCTTCTCGACATGGCTGCCGAGCGTCATCAGCGGGCACGCGGTGTTCTGATCGCGCGCTTCGCTTGTCTTCGCCCGTCGCGGCGCCGGACGACCGAGGTGGTCCGGCGCCGCCTTTGCATGCGTCGCTCCATTCATATCACCGGAAGACGCGTGAGCACGAAGACACGCAGCAGTGCCGCTCGCGGCGAGCAGAGCCTATCTGTCGACCGACGCATCCGGGGCACCCCCATTGCATGGCGGTCCATCGGCCTGCCGATCATCACGCCAATCCGCCAGCTCGCGCCACAGCGCCGGGCGCGCGTGATCGCGGGGCGACAGTGCGATCACGTAGACGGCGCCGCGCACGTTGACCACGACACCCGAGTCGGGCAGCGTGGCCGGGATGCCGGAGAACGGCGGCTCGGCATCCGGTTCGGAAGTGGTGCCCGGGCCGGGCGGGTGTCGAAGGGTCATGCGAATTCTCCGTGGCGCCGTGCAACGGCGCATCAATAGCGGACACGCCCGATCAGACCCAGCGGGTCGATCGCGTGCTGGACGGCGGCGGCGACCTGCCGTTGTGATGCCGGCACATGCTTGCGGTAGTACGCGACGTTCACCGGCCCGACGCCATGCTCGGCGCTGAAGCAGCCACCGGCCCGCACCACGCGGTCGTACAGCGCGCCGCGCAGCGCCACCTGCTGCAGCGGCCCGTAGCGTTCCGCACTCGCGTGCGGGATCGACACGACGAGATGACAGCCACCGTCGCCGAAATGCCCGAACGCATGACAGCGCAGCGACGGATGCGCGGCCGCGATCCATTGCTCGGCATCGGCGACGAACGCGGCCAGTGCGCTGCGCGGAAACGACACGTCGAACGACAGCGGCAGGCCATCCTGCGCGACCGCGGCGGGCAGCGCGTCGCGGATTCGCCAGAACCGTTCGGCCGGCGCGCAGGCCGCGTCGAGCACCACGCGTTCGCCCGCCAGCGCGTCGAGCGTCGCGATCGTGCGTTCCTCGAGCAGCGCATCGAGCCCCGCCATGCCGGTCGCGATCTCGACCAGCGCATAGCATGCCGCTGCGTCGGCGTCGAACGGAATGCGCAACGCCGGAAACGCGGCCGCGACGCAGCCGACGGCCGCCGCCGACATGAATTCGAATGCCGACAGCATCTCGCCGAATACGCGCTCGAACGCGAGCAGGCCGGCGAGCGCTGCGTCGTAAGACGCAAACGCGACGAACGCGGCGCACGACGACCGTTCGAGCGGCGCGAGGGCGAACGACACGGCCGTCACGAGCCCGTTGGCGCCGTTCGCGCCGATGAAGCATTGCGCGACGTCGAAGCCCGCGTTGCGTTTGCGCAGCGGCGCGAGCGCGTCGATCACGGTGCCCGCCGCATCGGCGAGCACGACTTCGACGCCGAGCACGTTGCGGCGCACGTTGCCGTACTTGATCAGGCGGCTGCCGCCCGCATTGGCGCCGACGAGGCCGCCGGCCGTCGGATCGCTGCCGAGGTCGATCGGCAGGCAGAGGCCGGCTTCGGCCGCCACGCGGTTGATGTCGGACAGCCGCACGCCGGCCTCGACCGTGATGCTGCGATTCGCCGCGTCGAACGCGCGAACGGCACGCATCCGGTCGAACGACACCACGCATTGCGTGCCGCTGCGATCGGGCACGGCGGCGCCGACGAGCCCGGTGCGCGCGCCCTGCGCGACGAGCGCGATGCGGTGCGCGACGGCGATCCGCGCGAGCGCGCTCGTGTCGGCGGTCGAGGCCGGCCGCGCGACGCCGAGCGCGATGCCGCCGTGGAGCGTCACGTCCGTCGTGTAGGGCTCGCATGCGTCGTCCGACGCACCGTCGAGCCAGCCGTCGCCGAGCGTCGCGGCGAGCGCGTGCCGCTGCGCGGTGCGGTCGGGCAGCGCGCTCATCGTCAGCCGGCCCGCACGAGCTGCTTGCGCAGGCGGCCGCGCACGACGACCAGCGCGATCAGCGGCACGACGCCGCCCCACAGCGGACTGTGGCGCATCGTGATCGACACGGCGAGCGCGACGACGGTGACGGCGAGCAGCACGATCGACAGCGAGCGCGCCCGGGCGTGGTCGACGAACGTGCCGTCGACGAAGCCGCCGTCCGACCACGCGGTATGCACGATGCCGACGACCAGCACGCAGACGAGCATCGCGGCCGGCCCGAGTTCCTCGCCCCACAAACGGCTACCTGTCGGCGACACGAGCGCCAGCACCGCGCCGATCACGAGGAACAGGTCGACGCCGAGCGCGATGCTGTTGCGGTCCGCGCGGCGGATCAGCCACGCGCCGTGCACGAGCGCCAGCACGCCGCCGATCAGGAACGCGTGCGTCCAGCGCACGTCCGGCTGCTCGGGGCCGAGCCGGCCATAGAACAGGAACACGATCGCCGGCAGGAAGTTGCTCGCGTGCAGCAGGTAGTCGGTCATGGGATTGCTCGATTTCATCGGGGGATTCTCCTTCGTCGAAACGTCGAAACAGCGAAACAGCGGGCGACGCGTCAAGCGTCGTGCCAGCGGAACAGCCGCACGGCGGCGAACAGGAACAGCGCGGTGCTCGCGGTCATGCCGAGCAGTTGCGGCGCGAGCTGCGCGTACGAGGCGCCGTCGACCAGCGCGCCGCGCAGCGCGACCGCGAACTGGTTGGTCGGCAGGAACGCGAGCACCGCCTTCAGCCAGGCCGGCGCGTCGTGCATCGGGATCGTCAGGTCGCTGAAGAACAGCAGCGGGTAGTAGGTGACGTTGCAGGCGAGTTCGGCGGCGGCCAGCGACTGGGTGCGGCTCGCGAGCAGCACGCCGATGCTGAGCACCATCGCCGCGCCGAGCAGGACGATCGGCAACGCGCGCAGCCCGTCCGGCGTCGCGATCGGCAGCGCGATGCCGAACGCGACGCGTGCGACCGTCAGCAGCACGAGCGCCGACAGCGCCATCATCACCATCCGCGCGACGATCAGCGCGGCGAGGAACACGCCGCGCGAGACCGGGAAGCACACGTACAGCTTGAACGTATTGCGTTCGCGCAGCGAGGCGATCGCGGTCGTCGTCGAATTGAGGCCGATCGCCATGAACGCCATCACGAGAATGCCGGTCGCGAAGAACGCGCCATAGTCGAACGGGCGGCGCGCCGGCGCCGCGTTCTCGAAGCGCGCCTGCGCGGCGGGCACCCCGAGCCGCTGCGCGGCGCAGCGCGCGAGCGCGATCTCGACGACGCGCGACGCGGCCTTGACCGCGAGCGAGCCGTTGAAGTCGTAGCGGATCGTCGCGGGCGTGCGCACGTCGTTGCCGAGCACGACGGTCACGCGATCGGCCGCCGCGCCGCGGCCGTCGAAGGTCGCCTTCACCGTGTCGCTGTGCGAGAAGCTGGCGACGATCTGCGCTTCGCAGGCGCGGCTGTACGGCGTTGCGCCGCCGGGCACGTCGAACGCGATGTCCGCGGTGCCGAGCGAACCCGAGCCGCCGAACGCGAACAGCATCACGCTCAGCAGGAACAGCGGGAACACGAGCGTCCAGAACAGCGACGAGCGGCTGCGCAGATAGCCGAGCAGCTCGTTGCGCACCAGGATCAGGAACACCTTAGTCATGGGAAGGGCCCTCGGTACAGAGGCGCAGCAGGTCGCCCGGCGTGCTCGGCGCGAGCGCGAGATGCTGGATGCCCTGTTCGCCGACGATCCGGTGCACGTTCGGATGCAGCGTCGCATCGCCGAACACCTCGACGACATGCGCGGCCGATACGCGCACGCCGGTCACGCCCGGCAGCGCCGCGAGGCGCTTGCGCAGCGCGCGGGCATCGGCTTCATCGCGGCAATGCAGGACCGCGCGCGCCTCGCCGACGAGCTCGGCGCGCAGCGCGTCCTTGTCGCCCTGGTAGCGCACGCCGCCGTCGCGCACCCACACGAGATCGTCGACGACGGCCAGTTCCTCCTCCGCGTGGCAGATCATCGCCACGCTCGTGCCGCGCGCGCGCTGGCGCAGCAGGTCGATCACGACGCCCGCATAGCGGCGGTCGAGGCCGGTGAACGGTTCGTCGAGCACGGCGAGTTCGGGCCGGTGCGCGAGCGCGACGTAGAGATCGACGCGCTGGCGCTGCCCCTTCGACAGCGCGCGGCACGGCTTGTCGAGCAGTTCGGCGATGCCGAGCGCATCCGTGACCGCCGCATCCGCGCGCACGTACATCGCACGGTGCAGCGCGACGATCTCCGACACGCGCAGATGGTCGGGATACTCGACCTTCTGCAATTGCGCGCCGATGCGCCGCAGCGACGGCGTATCGCGCATGAAGCGCGTGGCCGGCACGTCGAGCACGCGCACGTCGGTGCCGCCGCGCCGGAAGCCGAGCAGCGTCTCGAGCAGCGTGGTCTTGCCGGAGCCGTTCGGCCCGACGATCGCGGTGACGGCGCCGAGCCGGAACCGCACATGCCGCGCGGAAAAACGGAAATCGCCGGCCGCGACGTCGATCGCGCGCGCGCCGAGCGCCGCGCCCGGCGCGTGCGCATCGGGCAGCGGCGGCGTGGCCGTGCGCAGCGGCCGGTCGAACGCGGTGTGCGGGCCGAACAGCGCGCGCACGGAGGCGAGGAACGAATCGCTCATCGTCGGCTTCCTGTCAGTCGAACAGCATGACCTGCGTGTCGCGCGCGCCCCGATACGGGTTGCGGCCGTGCGCGACCAGCATGTTGTCGACGACGAGCACGTCGCCGGCCTGCCACGGGAACGCAAGCTCCTCGTTGTCGAACGCGTCGTAGATCGGGGCGAGATCGTCGAACGGCATCGGCGACCCGTCGCCGTAGCGGATCTCGTACGGGAACGCGGCGCGCCCGGCGTACATGCGTTGCAGGTAGCGGAAGCTCAGCTCGCCCATCGAACGCGGGTTCGGGTGTTGCGCGCTCGCCTGGTTGAACCACACCGTCTCGCCGGTGCGAGGATGCGTGCGCAGCGCGCTGCCGACGTGCGACACGGTCACACTGCCGTCGTCGAGCCAGCGGCAGCCGACGCCGCGCTCCGCGCACAGTCGCTCGACCTCGTCGCGCTCGCGCGTGCCGAACGCGTCATGCCACGGCCGGTGGTATTCGGCGAACGGCAGGTTCGGGTTGGCGGCGAGGCCGTCCGCGCGATCGCCGGGCGCCGCGAAATTGCGCAGGTACATCACGCCGCGTTCGGCGAACCGTTCGCGCAGCGCGGCCGGCACGCGCGCGGTTACGCGCCGCATGTCGCAGATCGGCGTCTCGCCGCCCGCGTCGGCCGGCTGCCGGCAATAGAACGCGACGAGGCGCGGGAACGCGGGCATGTAGGCCATCTCCTGGTGCAGCCCGATCTTGAACGGCGGCGGCATGCGGGTCGACTCGTACACCTGGCCGTCGATCTGCCGGCGGGGCGCCGCGCCCGCCGTGTAGCCGTGCGCGTGTGCCGGATACAGCGCGCCGAGGCGGCCGAACGCGGCGGTGTCGGGTACCGCGAAGCCGCGCCACAGCAGCGCACCGCACGCGTCGAGCAGCGTGTCGATCGTGTCGAGCCGCGAGCGGTACCATGCGACGAACATCTCCGGCGAGGTCGCGAGTTCGGCGCTGCGCGGCGTCACGCACAGCGGCAGCGTCGCGCCGGGCGCGACCGCCGAGCAGTGCACGTCGTCGGCGCCGAGCCGCGCGGCGGCGTGTGCGGCGAGGAAGGCGAGGTCGGTCATCGCTCAGGCCAGCGCCGGTTTCTTCAGCAGGATCTCGAAGCCGAGCGCGCCGAGCCCGGCGCTCGGGCTGTAGATCGACGCGACTGCCGCGAGACCGGCTTCGGCGACGAGCGCATGGGCTTCGTCGAGCGTGATCTTTTCCTCGACGTGGGTCGGCGGATAGTCGGCGGCGGCGCGCATCTCGGTGAAGCGGTCGAGCAGGTGCTGCGGCGCGTCGCGGCGCATGTCATGGACGAGCGCGATGCCGCCCGGCTCCAGCACGCGATACATCTCGGTGAGGCTCAACGCCTTGTCGGGCAGGTGGTGCAGCGTCGCGCGGCCGACGGCCATCGTCAGCGCGCCGTCGTCGAACGGCAGCGCGAGCGCGTCGCCCACGCGCATCTCGATCGTGTCGTCGAGATCGAGTTCGTGGATGCGCGGGCGGCCTTCGTCGAGCATCGCCGGATCGAGGTCGATGCCGACGTAGCGCCAGCCGCGCATCGCCGGGTCGGTCGCGAGCCGCACCGGCACGACGCCGGTGGCCGTGCCGATGTCGGCGATCACGCCGGGCGTCATCCCGCGCGCGAGCTGGCGGATGCGGCTGATGAACAGCAGGTCCCACGGTTCGAGCGTTTCGGTGGCGAAGCGATCGTAGTCGTTCGCCGGGCGCAGGTTCTTGAGCAGCATGACGTTCCTTTTGCTGAGTGCGGAGGGAGGAAGGTTCACAGCCAGCCGACCGGCACGGCGGCCAGCAGCCGTCGCGCGGTCGCGCTGTTGACGCCGAAAGCGGGGCGGCGCCGGCGTTCGACCGCATGCGCGGCCATCGCCGCGATGCGCGCGCCGAGCCCGACGCCGACGCCCCACGACGGCGCGGCGACCCCGAGTTCGAGCAGCGTCGCGGCCGTCAGGAAATCGATGTTCGGCCGCAAGGCGCGGCGGGCGTCGGCTTGCGCGCAGCACGCGTCGAACAGCGTCACGTACGCGCCGTCGAAGCCGTGCGCCGCGAACCGCGCGCGCATGTGCGGCGGACGCGGGTCCGCGACGAACAGCGGATGGCCGAAGCCGTACAGCGTGTGCTTCGCGTCGAGCGTTGCATCGACCGCCGCGCGCCCGGCCGCGTCGAGCGCGGCGGGTGGTGCGTCGGCGCCGCCCGGGACCGATTGCGCGAGCGCGGCGAGCCAGTGCATCGCTTCGAGCGCGGCGCCGACGTGGGACGGTCCGCTCGCGAGGAAACCGGATGCGATCGCCTGCGTGAGCGTGACGCCGGTGCCGATCGCGACACGCGGCGCGAGCACCGTCGGCGTGATGTAGCCGAAGCCGGCGTGCCACGCGACGAGCAGCATGTCCATCGCGGCTTGCGCCGGGGCATCGGTGCGCGTCGCGCCGGTCAGCACGAGCATGCGTTGTGCGTGGTTCGACGTGGCGGCGAGCGCTGCGCCGGCTGCGTCGTCGCGCACGGCGAACGGGCGGCCTTCGATCGCCGCGTGCAGCAGGAACGGCGCGGCGGCCGCGCACAGCAGCATCGTGTCGAGATCGGCGTCGCCCGGCGCTTCGCCGCGCAGGCGGGCCGTCACGTCGTCGAAGCCGCGCAGCAGGCCGGATGCCGCCGCGAACACCGGCGCGACACCTGCCGCGCCGAGATCCGCTGCGACGGATTGCGCGGCCGAGCCGGGCGCCAGTGCCTCGGCGAACGCCGCGAGCCGCGTGCCGATTGCCGCCTCGTGCGCGCGATGTGCGGCGCTGCCGGGCGCGACGTCGAACCACAGGTGTGCGAGCGCGCCTTCGAACGTCGTCGCGCCGATCAGCGCGTTCAGGTCGAGATCGCGCACGCGCAGCGCTTCGGGTTCGAGCGTCGCGCCGTCGAGGTCGGTGCCGCGATGGCGAGTCGCCGGGCGGCCGAGCAGGTTGCGCGGCGCGTCGCCTGCCGGGGGGCGCGTGGCGGCCGAAGCTGTCGCGCCGGAGTCGAGGGTCGTATCCATGTCATTCCACCTGCGCGAGTTCGTCGCTGCTGACGCTGATCGCCGCCTGTGCCATCGCGGCGATCACGGCCGCGTGCTGGTCGACGACGGGCAGCACGTTCGCGAAGTAGTAGCGCGCGCTCTTCAGCTTGCCGCGATAGAACGCGAGTTCGGCGGGCGTGTCGGCCGTTTCCGGTGCGTCGAGCCGCCGCGCGGCGATCGTCGCCGATTCGAGCAGCACCCACGCCGACGTGACGATGCCGAACATCTCGAGAAAGCGCGTGTAGAACTGGCTGCTGCGATGCGTGTGGCCGTCCTGCACGTCGCGCGCGATGTCGTCGAGCGCGGCGGCGATGCGGTCGGCGCCCGCGCGCAGCGCGTCGAACAGCGGGCGCAGCTCCGCATGCGTGCCCGCGTGATGCTGGCGTGCAAGGAACACGTCGAGCTCGTCGCGGTAGTACTGGATCAGCCGCGAATGACGGCCGAAGCCGAGCTTGTCGCGCACGAGGTCCTGCGCCTGGATGTAGTTCGTGCCTTCCCAGATCGACAGGATCTTCACATCGCGCGCGTTCTGCTCGACGGGGCTCGCATCGGTATAGCCGAGCCCGCCGTGCACCTGGATCGCGGTTTCGCAGATCCGCCATGCCTGGTCGGAGATGAATGCCTTGCAGATCGGCGTCAGCAGCAGCTGGAGCTTGCGATGGCGCTCGATCTCGGCCGGGTCGGCGTCGGGCGTGGCTTCGAGCATCGCCGCGCGCGTCGCGGTCGCGGCGAGCTTGCCGAGCAGGCCGCGGCAGCCGTCGACGCGGCTCTTCATGTCGACGAGCATGCGCTGCACGTCCGCGTGCTCGACGATCGCGACGCGTGCGGCGTGGGTGTTCGATGCGCGCTCGATCGGCCGGCCCTGCAGCCGGCGCCCCGCATACTCGACCGCATGCAGGTACGCGCTCGACGCGACGCCGACGCCGAACATCCCGGTGCTCATCCGTGCCTGGTTCATCAGCGGCATCAGTTGCAGCAGGCCGACGTTGCGGCGGCCGCCGAGCAGCCAGCCTTTGGTCGTGCCGTTCGCGCCGAACACGAGATGCGTGTTCGCGCAGCCCTTGAGCCCCATCTTGCGCGGCAGGCCGATGCAGTCGACATGGTTCGGCTGCAGTTCGCCGGTTTCCTCGTCAGGCCAGAAGCGCGGCACGACGAGGCACGACAGCGAGAACGAGTCGGGCGACGCGGTGTCGATGCGGCCGAGCACGAAGTACAGCGTGTTCTCGGTCAGCTCGTGCATGCCGGCCGAGATGTAGACCTTCTCGCCGTCGATCGCATAAATGTCGCGTTCGAGCGGCGTCGCGCGCAACGCGACCGCGGTGAGGTCGGTGCCGGCCTGCGGTTCGGTCGCACAGAAGCAGGCGTCCCAGCGGTACGCCTCGAGCGGTGTGATCAGCGCCTTCTGGTGCGGCGTGCCGTGCATCTGCAGCAGCTTGATCGCGGGGCGCGTGAAGCCGCCATACGTCATGAACGACGGGTTCGCGCCCATGAACATCTCGTAGATCATCTGCGTGACGATCGGCGGCAGCCCGTGCGCGGTGCCGAACAGCGTGTTCGACCATTCGTCGCGAAACCGCGCCCACAGCGCGTGGAAATGCGACGGAATGCGCACCTGGCCGTCGTCGAGCAGCGTGCAGCCTTCGACGTCCGCCTGCTGGTAGCTGCGGCCGAGATCGAGCGCGAAGTCGCGCGCACGTTCGAGCAGCGCGTCGATCGACGCGCGGTCGTGCGTGCCGTACAGGCCGTGTTCCGCCAGGAACCGCTTGTCGGCCTCGAACAGTTCCCACAGAAAGAAGCGCAACTCGCGCAGGCTCACCTTGTAGGCGCTCATCACGCGTCTCCTTCGATATCGAGTGCGGCATCGAGGCCGCCGGCGAGGTCGACGACGGCCGCCGCCGCCGCGCCATGCAGGGCCGCATCCCACACGAGCACCGTGCGGCGTTCGCCTTCGTCGAGCGCGCCCGCGAGCCGGATCAGCGCGGCGGCCGATTCGGCCGACGACAGGTGGCCGGCGGCTTCATGCTGGATGCGGGCGGCGACCGGGATCGACGCGGCATCGGCCACGCGCGCCGCGAAGCCGGGATCGAAGCCGGGCGGCACGCACCAGTCGATCTGGCCGGCGCGCAGCCCGGCCATGTCGAGCGCGCGGCGGATCGCGCGGGCGGCGACCGGTGCGAGCGCGTCGCGCAGCGCGCCCGGCGCGTCGGCCCACGGATCGGCGATCGACGGCCCGAATTCGACCGCGACGGACCGCACGCCGCCCCAGTCGGCCGGCTCCGGTGCCGGGCCCGCGCGCGACACGAGCAGCGCGGCCGCCGCGTCGCCGTAGCCGACCAGGTCGCCGAACTGGCGGAAGAACGGATAGAGCCACTTGTCGCTGAGGATCACGAGCGCCTGGTCGCCTTCGTCGAGCAGCCCGTCGAGCAGCATCAGCGCCGAATACCAGCCGAGCGTGCCGTTCTGGCCGAGCGCGAACGGCGTCACGCGCTGCAGGCCGAGTTCGTACTGCATGCGGCCGACGACCGAGTCGCCGATGCCTTCGTTGAGCGCGCAGCTCGCGACGATCACGTGGGTCGTGCGGGCCAGCTGCCCGGAGCCGAGCTGGTCGCGCAGGTCGAGGGCCGCGTCGGCGGCCAGGTCGGCGAGACTGCGCCCGGGCGGCGCGACCCGCAGCGTGGGCCGGCCGCCCGGCGCGAGGCGCGTGCTTTCGTCGGGCGTCAGCGCCCCCATGCCGCGCGGCCGCGCGAAGCGTGCCTGCGGCAACAGCAGGTGCCGGTAGCCGGGATGGCGTTCCTGGGCCTGGATCGCGCTGAACACCACGGCAGGCGGCAGCACCACGACGCCGCCGGACAGGGCCAGCGTGCCGGGCTCAGCGACGCGGCGCGCGCCGAGGCAGGTTTCATCGAGCGTCGACAGGGTCATGCGGCGGTCTCCTCGTTCGTGCGCGCGAACGCGTCGCGATACTGGTTTTTCAGCGCGGGGCGGTCGATCTTGCCGTTCGGGTTGCGCGGCAACGCCGGCAGCGGCTCGACGACGAGCGGGCTCATGTAGGTCGGCAGCGCGTCGCGGCAGGCGCGCGCGATGTCGGCGCGGCATGCGTCGGCGTCGAGCGTCGAGACGACGCATGCGGCGATCGCTTCGCCGAGCGACGCGTGCGGGACGCCGAACACCGCCGCTTCGCGGATGTGGGGCAGCGCGAACAGCACGTCCTCGACTTCGGTCGGGCTGACGCGATAGCCGGACGTCTTGATCATGTCGTCGCCGCGCGCGACGAAATACAGGTAGCCGTCCGCGTCGCGCCGCACGATGTCGCCGGACCACACGGCGACGTCGGGGCGCGGGATCTCGCCGTGCCGGCGCGGCAGCGGGCGAAAGCGCTGCGCGGTCAGCTCGGGCCGGTTCCAGTAGCCGAGCGTGACGAACGCACCGCGATGCACGAGTTCGCCGGGTTCGTCGGCCGCGCATTCGCTGCCGTCCGCGCGCAGCACGAGGATCTCGGCGTTCGGCACGGCCTTGCCGATCGACGTCGGGCGCAGCGCCGCGTCGGCCGGCGGCAGGTAGGTCGAGCGGAACGCTTCGGTCAATCCGTACATCAGGTAGGGCGCGGCGTGCGTGAACAGCGCCTGCAGGCGATGTAGCAGCGGCGTCGCGAGATGGCCGCCGGTGTTCGCGAAGCGGCGGATCCGCGTGCGCGCCGTGTCGCTCCAGCCCGCGGACGCGAGCTGCATCCACAACGGCGGCACGCCGGTGATCGACGTCACGCCGAACGCGTCGCAATGGCGCGGCACTTCCGCCGGCTGCAGGAAGTCGAGCGGTGCGTAACACGCGCCGGACGCCAGCGCGGTCGTGAGCTGGCTCAGGCCCGCGTCGAAGCTGAGCGGCAGCACGCCGAGCACGACGTCGTCGTCGGCCAGCCCCTGGTACGCGGCAACGCTGTACGCGCCGGACACCAGATTGCGGTGCGACACGACCACGCCTTTCGGCTTGCCGGTCGAGCCGGACGTGTAGAGCAGCGCGGCGGGATCGTCGTCCACCGGCCGGCCGGCGAGCGCCTGCGCCGGCGTGTCGGCGCCGGGCGCATCGATCGCATCGGCCAGTTCCTCGATCAGCATCGCGCGCTCGCCGACGAGCGCGGCGAGCGCCGGCAGGCGCTTCAAGCGCTGCGCGCCGGTGATGAACAGCGCCGCGCCGCTGTCGGCGACGATGTGTTCGATCTGCGCTTCCTTCAACTGCGGATTGACCGGCACGAAGATCGCGCCGAGCGTGTTGGCCGCAAGCATCGCAACCACGGTTTCGATGCGTTTCGGCGCGTAGATGGCGACGCGCTCGCCTGGCTGGACGCCGCGCGATGCGAGCGCGGCTGCCGCGCGCCGAACCGCGCGCGCAAGCTGTTCGTAGGTCATCGTGCCGCCGCCGTCGGCATACGCGGGATGCCGCGGCCAGCGCGCGGCGCCGTGTTCGAGCAGGTCGGCGACGCTGATCAGGGCGTTCATGATCGGTTCCTCGGTCGGGTTGGTCTAGGCGGGCCGCACGTACACGTGCGCGGCGTCGTGGGACAGGAAATGCGCCATCGAGTACGTGCGGTGATACGCGCCGCAGCGCGCGAACACGGCGATGTCGCCGGCCTGCGGCGGTGCGCCCGTGTCGTCGCGGCCGATCACGTCCGCGCGGCTGCAGGTGCTGCCGACATAGATCGTCGGCACGCCGCGCACCGGCGGCGCTGCCGTGCGGCGCACGAGCGACGGCGCGGCCAGCCGGCGCATCACCGATTCGGTCTGCGCAAGCAGGAACGCATGCGACAGCCCGCCGTCGCAGACCGCGATCGTGCGGTCCTGCCACGTCTTGACCGCGACGACGCGCGTCGCGAACACACCCGCATCCGCGAAGATCGCGCGGCCGGATTCGTGCGCGAGCGAGTACTGGCCGGCCAGCGGGGCGAGCGCGGCGGCATAGCGTTCGAACGCGGCGTCGCCCGGGTGGTCGTCGGCAAAGCCGCCGCCGAGGCTCAGCGACGCAAGCGGGGCGCCGTTGGCGGGCGCGAGGTCGCGGGCCAGCGCCGCGAGCCGTTCGGGCAGCACGAGCGTGTCGGGCTGCGTCGCGTCCTGGCGGATGAACGAATGCGGGCCGGAGAACACGTGCAGCCCGGCCACGGCCAGGCCGGCGGCGGCGAGCGTGCGCACCGCGCCGTGCGCCTCGTTCGGCGTCATCCCGAAGTGGTCGTGCCACAGCGGGCGCGCATCGTCGCCGGCCAGCGCGCCGGCGTTCACGCGCAGCAGGACCGGGCCCGGCGCGCTGCCGCCGGCCGCCGCCTCGCGCGCGAGCGGCACGAAGCGGGCGACCGCGTCCGGGTTGTCGAGCACGAAATGACAGCGCGACGCGAGCCCGGCGCGCATGAACATCTCGTCCATCGACGGGTTGTTCAGGTAGCGCGGCGTCTTGATCCGGCCGATCACCGCGTCGAGTTCGCCACGGCTCGCGAGTTCGACGCCGTCCTCGTACGCATGCGCGCAGCGGGCGAGCATGTCCTGGTTCGGGTTCGCCTTCAGCGACACGATCAGCCGCGTGCCGAGCCGCGCCTTCAGCGACCGGTAGCGCGCGATCGCGACTTCCGGCTCGTACACGTAGCACGGCGTGCGCAGGTCGGCGATCCACGCGTGGTCGCCGGCGGGCGGAAGCGGGCGCTCAGGCGTCATGGCGGCCCACCGGATGGAGCGTCGCGGCCGCGTACGCGCCGCAGTTGGACTGCATCACGCCGAGCACGCGCTGCCCGCGCGCGACCGCGTCGAGGCCGACGTCGGCCAGGTTGATCGGGAAATCCGAACAGCACGCATGGCCGCGCGCATGGATGTTTTCCGCATAGAGCCGCTCGGCCGGCACGCGCATCGCGCGGCACAGCGCATTCCAGCCGGGCAGGTCGGCGTTGTGCGGCAGCACGAGTTCGTACGCGTCGAGCGCGTGCGGCTCGAGCGCGACCGCCGCGTCGATCGCCTTGCGCGTGTACGGCCACTCCATCATGATCAGGTCGGCCTCGTTCGCGGCGACGGTATCCGAGCCGCGATGCCATTTCGCATGCGTCTCGATCGCGATGCCGCCGAGCCGGTTCTTCGTGCTGTTGCGCGCGATCAGCATCGCGGCCGCGCCGTCGCACTGCACGCCGGTCATCTGCCGCATCCGGTAGTCCTCGCCGTACACGCGGTCGGACGACACGACGAGCGCCGCGTCGAGCTGCGGATGGCGGCGCATCAGCGCGCGCACCGTCTCGATGCCGGCCGCGACCGACACGCAGTTCAGCTGCGCGACCGAGCCGAGCCACAGCGGCTCGATGCCGAGCTCGGCGGCCAGCTCGTGCGGCAGGCTGCGCGGCGCGGGCGGCACGCTGAACTGCTGCGTGTGCACGTGCACGATCGCGCCGATGTCGGACGGATGCACGCGCGCGGTGTCGAGCAGGCGGCCGGACGCCGCGATCGCGAGATCGGTCTCGCTCGTGTCGAGCGCCATGTGGAAATAGCGGCTGCCCGAGTGTGCGATCGCCGCGGCCCGCTGCGCCGGGTAGTCGCGCTCGGCGGCCCAGGCCTCGATATCGACGGGCAGGCCCGGCAGCTCGTAGGCCGCCGCGTCGATGCCGATCCAGAAGCCGGCGTCGCGGGATGCTTGGGAGGCGTTCGTCGTCATGGTTCAGTTGAGCGGCATCGCCGCGTAGTCGAGGACATCGAGTTTTTCGAAGGTCGCCTGCACGGTCGGCGTGAGCAGGCCCATCTCGCGGATCGTCGGCACCAGGCGCCGGAAGATCGAGCGGCGGATCGAGCTGGACACCGGCGACTCGCGCACCATCGCGCTGCATTCGCGTTTCGACAGCCCCATCGGTTCCCAGATGTCGTCCGCGCACAGATGCTCGTACAGCACGGCCGCGCCTTCGCAGACGAACTCCTCGCGTTCGCGCAGCTCGACCGCGCTCATCTCCGCATACACGCGGCACAGCGTGATCCGGCCGACCGCGAAGTGGCGCGATTCGTCGCGCTGGATCCGCACGAACAGGTCCTTGATGAACGGATCGGTGCTGTACGCGACCACGCTCTGGAAGATCGACAGCGCGATCCCCTCGACGAGCACCTGCATCCCGAGGTTCGTCATGTCGAGCGCGCTGCTCGTGATCGTGTCGTGCAGCAGCCCCTTCAGCGAGCGGCTCATCGGATAGCTGACGTCGAGCTTCTCGTTGACGAGCTTCGCGTACGCCTCGACGTGGCGCGCTTCGTCCATCATCTGCGCGGCAGCGCACAGCCGCGCGCTCAGGCCGTTCTCGGCCGACGCGAGCTTCGACGCGCAGATCAGCGCGGCCTGCTCGCCATGCAGGATCTGCGACAGCAGCCAGCCCTGCGCGTGATGGCGCACCTCGCGCTTGTCGGCGTCGGACAGCTTGCCCCACAGCTCCGTGCCGTAGATCAGCAGCGTCGGGTCGGGCATGCCCAGCGGATTCGCCGGATCGAGGTCGTGACTCCAGTCGACGTCGGTCGCGACGTCCCACTGCGCGGCCTTCGCCTTTTCGTACAGCCGGTTCAGCGCCTCTTCGCGCAGCGCGTAATCGTTCGACATCAGTGCGTCGACGGGCATCGACCAGCGGATGTCGGCCGTGTCCTGCATAACGGTGAGCGTGTCAGTCATTTCAAGGTCTCCCCGGCCGCGCGGCGGCGCCGGAATCATGGGCGGAATCGGTAAGCGTCGTGACGGCGCCGCGCGGCATGGCAGGGTGCGGGTCGAGGCGGATCGCATACGACGGCCACGGGCCGCGCAACTGCGCGTCGAAGACGTCGGCGAGCCGCGCGGGCCAGATCGCGCAGCACACGCGGTTGTCGCCGGCGAACTCCGCATCGCGCAGGATCCGGTCGCCGATCCACACGACCGGTGCGCCGCGCGCGGCATCGCGTAATGCTTCGTCGTACAGGTGCACGCCGAGCAGCACGTGCGGCGCGAGCAGTTCGGCGGGTAGCGCACCGAAGTACGGTGCGCAGACTTCGATGAACACGCGTGCGTCCGGATGCACGGCATCGCGGATGCGCGCGGTGACTTCCGCGAGGAACGCGAAGTACTGGACGTGGTCGAGGAGCACGCGGCGCTCGCCACCGGGCGCATCGCCCGCGTCGTAGAGGTCGCCGGCGCATTCCGCGAGCGCGGCGCGCGCATAGTCGGCCGGCGTCTCGAGCGGCATCCGGTACGCGCTCGCGGCGACCGCAACCGGCTGCCGCGCATCGCGCTCGATCCGGTAGGTGAAGTGAACGGGTCGCACCATGTCACGCCTCGTCGTCGAGAGAGAACGTCGCGTCCGGCGCGAACGCGACGTCGGCGACCGCGTAATAGCCGTTCAGCGCGAGCGAGCAGACGGCCGCGCGGCGCGGCGTGTCGCCGTCGCGATGCGCGAGCAGCACCGACAGCCACGGATCGCTGCCGAACGCATGACCGAACAGCCCGTGGCCGTCCGGCAGCAACGGCGTCTTGCCGACGGACGCGAGCAGCGCGCGGCGCGACGTCGCCGGAAAGAACGGCAGCGCCGCCTGCAAGCCGGGGCGGGCCGCGCAGAAGGTGCGGATGTCGCGGCCCAGCCGCACGACCGCGTTGGCCGGCGGTGCGGCATCGGCCAGCACCGACGGCGCCGACGGCGACGCTTCGCGGCCGATGTCGACGAGCAGCGTGCACACGCCGAAGCCCGAGCGTCCCCATGCGGGGTTGCCGTGCCAGTACGTAAAACCGTGCACGTCGATGTCGACGATCTGCAGCAGCAGCGTGCGCGGCCCGGTCTCGGCTGCGGTCGCGAGCGTGCGGCGCAGCACGTAGCCCCAGCCCGCGCATTCGTACGAGCAGGTCATCCAGTCGGGCGTGTAGTCGTTCGCGCCGGCGAGTGCCTGGGCGAACACGCGATGCGGCGGCGAATCGTTCATCAGCAGCATCGACAGGATCGTCGAGCTGACCACGTAGTCGTCCGCGCCGACCGCGCCGCACAGCCGCTCGCGTTCGGCGCACGCGAGCAGGCCGATCGCGCGGGCCGTGTCGTCGAGCGGCACGGCCGCGCCGTCGCGCGACGGCGCGACGCGCCGGTACGCGAGTGCCTGCACGGTCAGCGCGGTCGCCGGGGCCGGCTGGGCGGCGGGTGCCGCCACGGTCGCAAGGGGCGCCAGCATCGTCGGATCAGGCGGCGTGCTGCTGGCGGCGCAGTTGCGCGTCGAGCTGCTGCAGCGTCGTGTACTGCGTGATGTTCAGTGCTTCCGGGTCGATCGAACCGTAGAGCTGTTCGCAGAACACGATCAGCTCGACGATGTTCAGCGAATCGATGCCGAGCTCGCCGATGCCGGCGTCGGTATCGACGGTTTCGACGTTGAGGATCTTCGCGACTTCGCGGGACAGGATGTCGAGCGCGTCGGCCGGAACGTTCTGGGTCGTCATGAGAGGAGCTCCTGATAATGAAGTGGGTTGATCGGGATCGATCGGCCTGTCGCGTGGGTCAACTGCCGGCTTCGCAGCGCAGGCTCTTGCGAAGCTCGTGATAACAACGGTACGAACTGCCTTCCATCTTCGAAAACGCCAGCAGGTCGCGCTGGTCATCGAAAGCGGCGACCCTGCCGTCGCGCACGAGCGCCGTCAGGAACTCGTTCGACAGCAGCTTGATCGCGAGCACGCGCTGTACCTTGCCGAAGCTGTAGTGCGCGTCGTCGGTCTGGCTGCGTGCGGCGTCCGCGATGAACCGGTGCACGGCGCGCGCGTCGGCGTCGAGTTCGACGCGGCCGGTGCGTTCGAGCCAGCCGACATGCGCCATCAACGCGCGGACGAAGTAGGGGCGCACGACGGTCAGGTACTTGTTGAACACGGTCGGGCCGCCGATCCGCAGGCGATCTTCGGCACTCACGCGCACCTGGCCGCCGACGTTCGCGAGCTGCAGGTTGCCCGCGAGGAACGGTGCGCCGCAGGTCGTGCGCGTGAGCTTCCGGTATTCGTCGGGCCACACGAGGTAGGCGGCCGGGAACATCACGCCCGGCAACCGCGCGGCGACGACCGCCATGCAGTCGCGATGCGCCTCGATGCCCCATACCTTGTCGACGGTGAGCGCGAGGCCGTTGTCGTCGCTGCGCACGACCGTGCGCCATGCGGCGAGCGTCGGACCGCCGCCGTCGCTCATCAGGAACGCGAAGTTATGGCCGCTGTCGATGCAGTCGCACGCGCGACGGTTCTGGTCGTCGGAGAAGAACAGCCCGAACATGATGCGGATGAAGGCGCGCATGAACGGCTTGAACAGGTGATGGAAGCCTTCGCGGCCGATCTGGTCGAGCAGCGCTTCGGTGAGCGGCGCCTCGTCGTGCCGCAGCGGCGTCGACGCGGACGAATCGGGCAGCACGTCTGGCGTGGCGGCGTGCAGCGCGATCACCATTTCGCTGTCGAGCAGCCGCACGGCGGCCGCCTCGACGAGCCGGGCCGCCGCGCGCGGCGGCGTGCCGAGCGACGCGATCATGTCGAAGTGGCGCAGCACCGGATAGGCGGCCTGGTCGGCCACGCGCGGCAGCGGCGGGGTCGCGAGCGGGCCGGCGGACGAAGCGGGGATGGAAAGCGTGGACATGGGGCAGGGTTCCTGTCAGAAGCGCACGCGCACGGCGGCGTCGATACGGGTGCCGAGACCGACCATCCGGTACTCGGAGTGGCTGTCGGAAAACGCACGGGTGACCGCGACATCGACGCTCACGCGCCGGTTCACGTCGGCGACGACTTGCGCGATGGCGAGCAGGCCCTTGTCCTGCGGCGAATAGACCCCGCGCAGCGAGTACTCGACGCGGCCGATCTTCTTGCCGAGCCGCGCGAACAGGTAGTCGCGCAGGTTGCCGTCGACGCTCACGAAATCGGCCGTGCCGCCGAGCCCGGACAGCGCCGCGCCGGGCGCGACGGGCAGCAGCGCGTTGTTCGCGCGCACCGCGCCGACCATCTGGCGCCACTGGCTCGCGTCGTAACGCGCCTCGTCGTGCGACCACTCGACGATCAGCGACAGGTTGCCGGGCAGCGCGCTCTGCATGCCGACCGCGCTGCGCCACATGACCTGGCGGTCATTGCGGCGATCGACCGCGTCGTAGGCGGCCGGCGAATCGAGCGGCGTGCCGTTCGCGATGAAGGCCGGCAGCGGCCGTGTCGTCCCGCGTTCAAGCCACGCGCTCGCATAGACGGTGTTCGAGCGCGCGACGTCGAACGACAGCGTCGCGCCCGTGCCGCCGCGGCCCGCGTGACGGCCGGCGAGCAACGCCGCGGAGCCGCCGGCCCAGTTGTATGCACCGCGCACGAGCTGCGTCGCGCCCTGCACGTCGCGGTTGTCGACGTCGTTGCGCAGCGTGCGGTTTTCGCCGGCGATGAACTGCAGCGTGGTCTGCTCGCCGGCCCATTTCGCCTCGACGAGCGGCGTGCCTTCGACATCGCCGTAGCGGTCGTAGATGTCGGCCGTCGCGGCGCGCTTCTGGAAGAAGCCGAGCGGAAAGAACGCCTGCGACGTGTCGAGCGGATCGATCCGCTTGCCGGCGGTGAGCGTGATGCCGTTGTCGAACGCGTAGCGCACGCCGGCCTCGTTGAAGCGGGTGGCCTGCGCGCCGAGCGAATGGGTGCTGGCGACGGCGCGCGCGTTCATGAACAGGTTCTCGCCGTCGATGCGCGCGAGCAGCCCGGCTTCCTGCTGGTTGCGCGGTTCGTCGCCGATCAGGCTGCCGAGCAGCGCGTGGCCGTCCATGCTGTCGACCGAGCGTGCGTACGCGATGCCGTTCAGCGTGCTCAACTGTTCCATCAGCGATGCTCCGTGCGCGGGCGGGCAGCCGAGCGCAAGCGGGACGGCGAGCGCGACGGCGGGCCAGAGTCGGCCGGGCGATGGGCGGAGGCGGTCACGATGGGCGTCGACATGGGCGTCGTGGTCACTGGCCATCGGCAAGCGTGTCGGGATTGAACCAGCCCGACGGAATCTTGCGCGGCTGGCCGTCGAGGATGTCGACGACGCTTGCGCGCTGCTTTTCGATCTCGTTGCGATACGTGATCTTGCGGATCACCTTGCGCCCGTTCGCGTCGACCGGCGCGGAGAAGTCGGCGCTGCGGAACAGCAGGCCGCTGGCGAGGAAGAACTGCGCGCGCACCGGCACGTCGGTGTCGGGCGTGACCCACAGCTTGATCGTCGGGTAGACGTTGTCGGGATCGGTCGCGGTCAGGTCGAGCTCGGTGGCCGGCTTGCCGGCGATCGTCGTCGCGCCGGCCGCGGCCGATGCGCGATAGCTGTCCGCCCAGTGCGTGCGCGTGATGTCGCTGATCACGACCTCGCCCTGCAGCCGTTGCATCCCGTTGATGCGGACCGCGCTGCGTGTGTTCGGCACGTAGAACCAGTGGCCGCGCGTGGTCGCGAGGTATTTCTGGCCGTCGTTCTCGCCGCTGCGCGTCAGCGCGAGCGTGTCGCCGTTGCCGCGCGTATAGACGAGATAGCGCGTCGCGTCGCCGGACTGTCCGCCGACTTCGTTCGTGATCTGGATGTTCGTCTGCGTATCGGCGGCCGTGCTGCGGTACGCGTCCGCGCGGGCGAGCATGGCCTGGGCCGTCGGCGTGTCGGCGGCATGAACGAGCGGCGCGCACGCGACGAGCGCGGCGGCCAGGTGGCGAATGCGAATCATGGGGCGAGTCCTTCGAGGATGTTGCGTTTGGCGAGCCCGAGCGTCGCGAGCAGCGCGGCGGCCACCCCGAGCGCGACGAACGCGCCTTCGACGGCGGCCACGGCGGCCGGCGAGACCGTGAATTCGAGCAGGATCGGCTTCACGCGGCCCGGCGGCGGCGGCAGGTGGATCTGCGCGTGATTGAGCGCGACCATCGTCAGCAGCGCCACCGCGATGCCGGCGGCCGCGCCGAGCAGGCCGAGGAAGGCGGTCTCCTGGATCAGCACGCCGCGCACCGTTGCAGCCGGCACGCCGAGCGCACGCAGGGTCGAGATCTCGCGACGGCGCTCGACGATGCTCATCAGGATCCAGTTGCTCATCGACAGCAGGATGGTCAGGCAGAGAATCGCGCCGAACACCGAGAACTGGTTCTTGTACAGCGCGACGACCTGGTGATAGAGCGACACGAGCTGGTCCCAGGTCTTCACGTCGAGCGTCGGCAGCGCGGCGCGCAGCGTCGCGGCGGCGGCCGGCGTGTGCGCCGTGTCCGACAGGAACACCGCGATACGCGACGCGCGGTCGGTGCGCAGCAGCGCCTGCGCGGCCGTGAACGTCACGTTGACGATCCGCTCGTCGACGTCCTTGTTGCCCGTGCTCATCACGCCGACGATCTGCGCGTCGGTCGCGTTGATGCCGCCGTGCGCGGTCGACGCCATCAGCTGCACGACCGAGCCGACGTGCACGCCGAGCTTGTGCGCGAGTTCGGCGCCGACGACGACTTCGGTGCCGGCATTCGTCGGCGACAGGTAACGGCCCGACAGCACCGTGTGATAGTCGAAGAAGCCGGGCGGCTCGCGGTTCGGCTCGATGCCTTCGCCGACGAAGCCGTCGCTCAGGTCGCCGTTCGAGATCAGCCCGTCGAAGTCGATGCCGCGCGCGGTGGTCGCGACGCCGGGCAGCGCCGCGATCGCGTGCGCTGCGGCGGCCTGCTCGTCGGCGCTCAGCCCGTACTGCAGCGGCCGCTCGCCGATCAGGTCGAGATAGCCGTGGTGCAGCACCTGCACATGGCCGACGCCGCTGTCGATCGACCCTTCGCGCACCGCGTCGAAGGTCGCGATCACGTAGCCGAGCGCGAGGCTCGACGCGAATGCGGCAACGCCGATCATCGCCATCGTGAGCACGGTGCGGCGCTTGTTGCGCCAGAGGTTACGCCACGCAAACGTCGACCAGTTCACGATTCACTCCCGGTACGCCGTCGCGCATCTCGATGCGGCGCGGCAGGTGCGCGCACAGACGATCGTCGTGCGACGCAATCAGAAAGGCGGTGCCCAGCGTGCGGTTGGTGTCGAGGATCAGCTCGGCCACCGCCCGCGCGTTGGTGCTGTCGAGGCTGGCGGTCGGCTCGTCCGCGATCACGATCGCCGGCTCCTTGGCGAGCGCGCGGGCCAGCGCGACCCGCTGCTGCTCGCCGCCGGACAGCTCGCCGGGGCGGTGGCGTTCGCGCGCGGCGAGCCCCACCGCGTCGAGCATCGCGCGGGCGCGTTCGCGGCGCGTGCGCGGCGTGCCCCACGCGAAGCAGCCGAGTTCGACGTTCTCGAGCGCGGACATCACCGGTATCAGGTTGAACTGCTGGAACACGAAGCCGATGCGCTCGCGGCGGATCCGTTCGAGCGTGTCCGGCGCGTCGTCGATCCGGTGGCCTTCGAGCCAGCGTTCGCCGCTGCTCGGCACGTCGAGAAAACCGGCCAGGTTGAGCAGCGTGCTCTTGCCGCTGCCCGACGGGCCGACGAGCGCGACGACGTCGTGCTGGCCGATCGAGATCGTCGCGCCGCGCACCGCGACGACGCGGCCCGCGCCCTCGTACATGCGGGTGACGTCGCGCAATTCGAGCACCGGGGTGAGCGTGGCGGTCGTCATGCGTACGCTCCCTGGCCGGCTTCGGCGGCGGCCGCCGCGTGGATGACGGACAGCGCGCCGTTCGCATAGAGGTCGCGGCACTTCAGTCGCTGCAGCTTGCCGCTCGTCGTGCGCGGCAGCGAGCCGGGTTCGACGAAGCACAGGTCCTGCGCGGCGAAGCCGATCCGGGATGCGAGCAGTTGCTGGCACTCGGCGCGCGTCTGCGGCGTCGCATCGACGGGCCGCGCCTCGATCGCGACGACCAGCCGTTCGGTGCCGGTCTCCGGGTCGGGCAGGCCGAACGCGATGCAGGTGCTCTTGCGCAGCGTGCGATGCGACGCAAGCGCTTCCTCGATTTCGTGCGGAAAGTAGTTGCTGCCGCGAATGATGATGACTTCCTTCTTGCGCCCGAGGATATGCAGCTGGCCGTCGGCGACGTAGCCGATGTCGCCGGTGCGGAACCAGCCGTCGGCCGTCAGCGGCGCGGCGATCGAACCGTCTTCGGGATTCAGGTAGCCGAGCATCACCGACGTGCCGCGGATCGCGACTTCACCGACGGCGCGGTTCGGCAGCGCATGGTCGCCGTCGTCGAGGATCCGGAACGCCATGCCGTCGATCGGCGTGCCCATCGCCAGCACGGTTTCGGTGTCGGTGTCGGCGCCGTCGTTCGCGGCGGCCGGTTGCGCGTCGCGGCGCTCGATCAGCGCGCGCCGGTCGAGCGTGTCGGCGATCACGTACGGCGCGCCATCGACCGTGCCTTCGTGCCACGCGCGATGCATCGACACCGCGAGCGTCGATTCGGCCATCCCGTAGCACGGCTGCAGCGCCGAGGCCGCGAGACCGTACGGTGCGAACGTCGCGGCGAAGTCGCGCAGCGTCGCGTCGTCCACGCGTTCGCCGCCGATGAAGATGTTGCGGCACGCGGAAAGGTCGACGCCCTCCATCGCGGCGGCGTTGAAACGGCGCACGCAGTAGCGCAGCGCGAAGGTCGGCACCGACGTCGTCGTCGCGCGCGCCGACGCGATGCGCTTCAACCAGCCGAGCGGATTCCGGATGAAGCTGTTCGGCTGCATCATCAGCAGCGGCGCGCGGTAATGCATGTTCGACAGCAGCGTGAGCAGCCCCATGTCGTGATAGAGCGGCAGCCATGACGCGGTACCGTCGCCGGCCGCGAGGTCGAAACGCACCGACCCGCCGATGCCGAGCACGTTCGAGATCACGTTCTCGTGGCTGAGCACCGCCGCCTTCGGGTGCGACGTCGAGCCCGACGTGAGCTGGACATGATGCGGATCGCTGCCGTGCTTCGCACTGATCAGCGCGCGTGCGCCGGCGTCCGCAGCCATCGACAGCGTCTCGAGATCGACGACGCGCGTGGACGAGGCGGGAAACGCGTCGTCGCGCCATGCGGCGGACCGGGCATCCGCGGCGATGACGAGGCGCGGCCGGTACAGCTCGCATGCGACGTCGATCACCTGCCGCCCGGCAGTGGCGCGGCGCGCGGGAACCGGCACGGTGCAGGGCAGTGCGCCCGTCATCACGCAGGCCATCATCGCGGCCGCGTGCTCGATCGACGCGGGCAATGCCAGCATCACCATGTCGTTCTCGCGCACATCGAGTTCGCGCAGCGCGCCGGACTGGCGAAACACTTCTTCCGCGAAGCGCCGGTACGTGATGCTCGCCTCGTTGCCGGCGTCGTCGACGAACGTCATGCGATGCATGGCGCCGGCGACGTCCTCGAGCGATTCGATCAGGCGATGAATGGTGGATGCGTACTTCGTCACGAGGATTCTCCCCTTGAGGAACACGGCCGCTCGGGCCACGGTGCCGGCGGCGCCGTTCGTCGAGTGAGGGGGATTCTTGCCGGATCGTCATGGCGCGACAAACGGAATATTTGCAGGCTATGCATGAGCAGCACGCATCCACTCGGCGTGGCGATACGCGTGAGCACGTGCGAGGTGAATGGTCGGTACGTATTCGACCGGTCGTCTTGTTCACTATGTGGGGCGCTCATGCGCGGGCGTCATGCAATGCGTTCGGAAAATTCGTTTGTCCGAAGCATCGACTCACAGAAGAATTGCAACCCGGCAGCGCGCCAGCGTCGCCGCGTCATCGTGCCGGGCAAGGTCCGGCTCAAGGAGAGCGTCTTGTCCGTCACCTCATCGCTTGTCGCCCGCCCGAAGCCGGTTGCAGACCTGAAGAGCCGCCCGAGCGGCGTCGTCTTCTCGCTGAAGCTGGCGGTCTACGTCGCACTCATCGCGCACGGCATGCTGTTCGCGCTGTCGACGTATGTGGTCCTGAAGATTGTCGGCATCCTGCTGATCGGCGCGATGTACGCGCACGGTGTCGAACTGCAGCACCAGGCGCTGCATTACCAGGGATTCAGGAGCAAGCGGCTCAACATGGTGTTCGGCGTGCTGCTCGGCATGCCGATGCTCGTGTCGTTCCATGCGTACCAGGACAGCCACCTGCGCCATCACCGGCTGCTCGGCACGCCCGGGAACAAGGAGTTCTTCGACTACGGGGACCAGTACGGCGCGAGCCCCGTCGTCAGTCTCGGCCTGTGGGCGTGGCGGCTGTCGATGGCCGCGCACTATATCCAGTTCGCGAAGAACGTCGCGAAACTCGTCGTGCCGGGCGCACGCTTCGGCGACAATCCGCTCGTGTCGCGCGCGATCCGCCGCGATCACCTGCTGATGGTCGCGGCGATTGCGCTGCTGGCCGGCGTGTCGTTCGCGCTGCACACGTGGTTCGTCGTGTGGGTGTGGGTCGTGCCGCTCGTGTTCGTGGCCGCGCCCGTGCATGCGCTGGTCGAGATGCCCGAGCACTACCGCTGCGACCTGACGAGCACCGATCCGTTCCGCAACACGCGGACGATCGAGAGCAATGCGTTCATGACGTGGTTCACGAACGGCAACAACTATCACGTCGAGCACCACATGATGCCGAACCTGCCGATCGAGCGGCTGCACGATCTGCATGGCGCGATCGGGCCGCGCATCCGCTACTACCACCGCACGTACCGGCAGTTCTATTACGCGCTGCTGCGCGGCAGGCTGTCGCCGCGCACGGTGGAAGACGACGCAGACGACCGCGTGCCCGACGCCGACGCGGCGGCGCCGGCATCCACGCAATCGGCATGAGCGCGACGGTGCTGGCCGGTGCGGCGCCCGAACGCTTTTCGACGACGGTGACGACGATGCTCTATCCGGAACTTTTCAGGTCGCTGGAAGCGGTGCGCTGGGACATGGAGAAGGACATTCCGTGGGACACGTTCGACGCTTCGCTGCTCACCGACGAGCAGGCCGAGACGATCAGGATGAACGCGATCACCGAATGGTCGGCGCTGCCCGCGACGGAAATGTTCCTGCGCGACAACCGGCACGACAGCGACTTTTCCGCGTTCATGAGCGTGTGGTTCTTCGAGGAGCAGAAGCATTCGCTCGTGCTGATGGAATACCTGCGCCGCTTCCGGCCGGAGAGGGTGCCGACCGAAGAGGAACTACACGCGGTGCGCTTCGAATTCGATCCGGCGCCGCCGCTCGAGACGCTGATGCTGCACTTCTGCGGCGAGATCCGCCTGAACCACTGGTACCGCTGCGCGGCGGACTGGCATACCGAGCCGGTCATCAAGCACATCTACGAAACGATCTCGCGCGATGAAGCACGCCACGGCGGCGCGTACCTGCGCTACATGAAGAAGGCGCTGAACAACTGCGGCGACGTTGCGCGTGCCGCGTTCGCGAAGATCGGCGTGCTGATGGCGTCGGCGCGCCGCACCGAGAAGCCGCTGCACCCGACCAACCTGCACGTGAACCAGGCGCTGTTCCCGCGCGACACGGTGCAGTCGCGCCTGCCCGATCCGGAATGGCTCGAGCGCTGGCTCGACGAGCAGATCCGGTTCGACGGCGAGTGGGAAAAGAAGGTTGTCGAGCGGATCCTGCACAACCTGTCGATCCTGTTCGAGCGCACGTTCGCGACCGCGCAGGAGTTGAACCGCTATCGCCGCGAAGTGACCGCGCGGACGAATCGGATGGCTGACAGCGGGGTGGACGGCGTATAGCGACACGCGTTCCGTCCGGTAAAGGGAGGAACCGATTCCGTACGGTGTGGTGGCGCGACGTATGCGGGTTGCCGTGTCCGGTCGGCGCAATATGCATTTCCGGACATAATTGGTTCATCAATTTCCGGGAATTGCATGGTGCAATTCAATTTCATGCGTTTAGTATATTTTAATAAACATGAAATTGAATATTTAAATAGTATTCCGCATGTATGTTGAGATGCGTATTCTTTTCGTAATCCGGGAAGATAATAAAAATGTTTGGTGAATGAAATTGTATTGTAGGAATCGGGGTGCGGCTCTGCTCTGGCATCAAGGTGGCTGGTGGAGCGCGGGTTTGTGCCTGAAATGTCCTGTTCTTGCATGCCGTTGTCGATCGTTCTTCGCGTCGTTCCGGGTGTGCGCTTATTTACAAAATCACTACTTCATAATGCTGATGTAATAATATCGGGTCGATGAAAAAAGATAGATAAATACGAATGTCACGATTGAAAATAAGAATGATCCGCATCCAAGCTTCAATATAAAATCGTTCCCGAATCCAAATAGGAGAAACGATTCAGGGAGACGAGCGGCGATTTGCCTGTCGGTGGGTGCAACTTTGAGGCGGCGGTATGGCTAATGTGAGATTGGCAAAGCGATTGAGAAGTATGCCTTCGCTGGATTTCCTGAGAGGCTTCGAATGCGCGGCGCGTCATTTGAGCTTTACGCGTGCCGGGCAGGAACTGAACGTCACGCAATCCGCCGTGAGTCGGCAGGTCAAGGCGCTCGAGGAGCAGCTCCGGATCGAGCTCTTTCATCGGCACATTCGTTCGCTGACGCTGACCGACAAGGGGCGGGAGCTATACGACGCGATCTCGTTCGCGTTGTCCGACCTGGAATCGGTGATCGGCAAGCTGTCGTCGAGTGTCGGCCAGCGTTCGATCTCGTTGTCGACCACCGTTTCGTTCGCGGCGCTGTGGCTGATTCCGCGCCTCGGTTCGTTCCGCGCAAGCTATCCCGACATCGACGTACGCGTGTCGGCAACGAGCGAAATTGAAGATCTTAAACGCAAACGTTTGCACCTGGCTGTGCGATATGCAGGGCCGTATACGTCGACGGACGAGACGGACGTGCTGTTTCGCGAGCGTGTCGTGGCGGTCTGCAGCCCGAGCCTGATGCCGGCGGCGGGCGACGCGGCGGCGATGAAGCCGGCCGACCTCGACAAGCACGTGCTGCTGCATCTCGACGATCCGCGCGGCGAGTGGCCGTGGCACGGATGGAGCCATCTGCTGAAGGAACTGGGCGTGCCGCGCCTGCGGCCCGCCGGGGCGCTGCATTTCAGCCAGTACGACCAGCTGGTGCAGGCCGCGGTCGACGGGCACGGCATCGCGATCGGGCGGCGGCCGCTGGTCGACGGGCTGCTGAAGCAAGGCAGGCTCGTCGAGCTGTTTCCGCACTGTACGGTCGCATCGGGCAGCTACGTGCTGGTGCAGAACCCGGATGCATGCAACGAGTTCGATATCGCGGTGCTGACCAACTGGCTGCTCGAACAGGCGCGCGATCCGCTCGCGTCGGACCAGGAAACGGGCGGCAGCAACGTGGTGCCGATGTATCGCGTCGGATAGTTCGGCCGTATCGCGCCGTCGCGGCTCGATGCGAGCGTGCCGCTGTGCGTCCGGCCGGACGTCAATCCGGCGGGGCCCCGTGCCATCCGCGTTTCACGACGCGCTGGCGAACCCGCCGGCCGACCGGCTGCGGCAATCGATCGTCCCGCACGGCCAGCCGATCCCCGACGCGACGCCCCGCGGTGTTCGATCGCCGAAATTCGGCGTTCAACGAGAAATGCCGTTTGCCGCAACAACGAAACGTTATCGGTCGGCAGGGTGCTTCGACTGCCCGGGCAACGCTTCGCCGAGCTTTTCCAGCAGGAAATCGGCAAACACCGTGACTGCGGGCGCCAATGGCGGCCGGCTCGTATAGACGAGCTGCAGCCCGAGGTCGCTGCTCGAACGTCGGTAGGAAGGCAGCACGCGCACCAGCTTTCCCTGCTCGATGCCCGGTTCCGCGAGCAACTGCGGCAGCAGCGCGACCCCGAGCCCGGCGATGCAGGCCTGTACCACCACGCGCATGTCGTTGACCGAGAAGCGGCTGTCGATCGAGATTTCCTGGGTGCCGCGCGGCCCTTGCAGGCGCCACATGCTGCGGCCCTGGCGGCCGGAAACCGTCAGGCAGTCGTGGTCGGCCAGTTCGCGCGGCGTGCGCGGCGCACCGCGCCGTTCCAGATACGCGGGGCTGGCGGCGAGGATCATCGTGCCCGGCGCAATCCGGCGCACACGGAAGCTGCCGCCGGTCTCGATCCCCATGCGCAAGGCCAGGTCGATGCGCTCGCCGATCAGGTCCGACGGCGTGTCGTCGAGCAGGAAGTCGATGCTGATCTGCGGGTAGCGCGCATAGAACTCCGCCAGCCATTCCAGCCGGAAAATTTCGAACAGGCCGGCCATTGCCGTCATGCGCACGGTGCCGGACGGTTCCTGCCCGTCCGCATGCAGCCGCTCGATCTCGAAGATCCGGTCGAGCGCCGGCGCATAGCGCTCGAACAGCGCCTGCCCCTCGGTGCTCGGCGCGAGCTTGCGGGTCGAGCGATGCAGCAGGCGCGTGCCGAGCTGCCCCTCGAGCTGGTCGATGCGCCGGCTCAGCGTATTGGCAGGCATGCGCAGGCGGCGCCCGGCCTCCGAGAAGCTGCCGGCGCGGACGACCTGGACGAACAGCGCAAGGTCATTCAGATCGAGCATCGGATTCCTCCAAAAATGGATTAATCAAATCCTGTTTATCCATCTAGTGTAAAGCGGCTTCACTCTCCATACTGCTCTCACGCTACAGATGAACCTTTACGTTCCAGGGAGAAAGAGTTTGAAAAAGCAACTGATCATCGCCGCAGGCGCGCTGGCAGCGTCGCTGTCGTTCCCGGCCTTCGCCGAAAGCGTGACGTACCAGTTCGACCCGAGCCACACGTACCCGAGCTTCGAGGCTGACCACATGGGTGGCCTGTCGGTCTGGCGCGGCAAGTTCGACAAGTCGAGCGGCACCGTGACGCTCGACCGCGCGGCGAAGACGGGCACGGTCGACGTGACGACCGACATCGCATCGATCCACACCGGCAGCACGAAGCTCGACGAGCATCTGCAGACGGCCGAGTTCTTCGACGCGGCCAAGTTCCCGCAGGCGAACTACAAGGGCGCGATCAAGTTCGACGGCGACAAGCCGGTGTCGGTGGTCGGCAACCTGACGCTGCATGGCGTCACGAAGCCGGTGACGCTGAAGATCGACTCATTCAAGTGCATGCCGCACCCGATGCTCAAGCGCGAAGTGTGCGGTGTCGACGCCGTCGGCCAATTCGACCGCGGCGATTTCGGCCTCGACTACGGCAAGCAGTACGGCTTCAGGATGAAGACGAAGCTGCTGATCACGGCCGAAGCGCTCAAGCAGTAATCCCGTTCGGAGAACATACGCATGAAACTGCTCCATATCGATTCCAGCATCCTCGGCCAGGGCTCCGTCAGCCGCGAATTGTCGGCGGAAGCCGTCGCGACGTTCCGTGCCCGCGATCCGGGCCTCACCGTCACGCGCCTCGATCTCGCCGCCACGCCGATCGGCCATCTGACGGCGGACCATCTGGCCGCCGCGCAAGGCGCCCCGATTTCTGACGCACTGAAGGCGGACGTCGAGATCGGCCGGCGCGCGCTCGACGAATTTCTCGCCGCGGATATCGTGGTGATCGGCGCACCGATGTACAACTTCGGCATCGCCTCGCAACTGAAGGCGTGGATCGATCGCATCTCGGTGGCCGGCACGACGTTCCGTTACGGCGAGAACGGGCCGGTCGGGTTGTGCGGCGGCAAGAAGGTGGTGGTCGCGTCGTCGCGCGGCGGCGTGTACAGCGAAGGTTCGCCTGCTGCGGGGTTCGATCATCAGGAAACCTATCTGAAAGCGGCGTTTGGTTTCCTGGGCATCACGGACATCACGTTCGTCCGCGCGGAAGGCGTGGCGATGGGGCAGGACACGCGCAACGGCGCCATCGCATCGGCGAAGGAAGCGGCGGCTGCGCTCGCGGCCTGACGCCGCACGACCGAGACCGACCACAGGAGCGCCACCATGTCACATGCCACGCTGCCCGCCGACGTCGCCGTTGCCGGCCGTCGCGTCATCTTGCGCACGCGCGGCCGGGCGCACGGGCCGATCGTCCGGATGGTGAGCCCGTCCGACGTCGGCGAGATGATCAAGCCGTTCGTCTTTCTCGACCGGGTCGATACGCAAGCGTCGATCGGGTCGGGCTTCGGCTGGCATCCGCATTCCGGGATCGCCACGCTCACGCTCGTGATCGACGGTCGCGGCAGCTACGCCGAATCCACCGGCCACGCAGGCACGATCGTGGCGGGCGACATCGAATGGATGCACGCCGGGCGCGGGGTCTGGCATGCCGGTACCGTCGTGCCGCCGGTCAAGGTGTTCCAGCTGTGGGTTGCGCTGCCGCCGGAGCGTGAGCTGGCGCCGGCCTTCAGCCAGCATCTGTCGATCGCCGACATCCCGTCGGACGGCCCGGCCCGCGTGCTGCTCGGCCGCAGCGGCGACGCGGTCAGCCCGATCGATGCGCCGCCGGGCCTCCACTACGTCGTCGTGCAGCTCAAGGCCGGCGAGCGCTGGACCTGCCGGCCGCAACCGGGCTGCAGCGTCGGCTGGACCGCAGTGATGGACGGCAGCCTGCGCGTACCGGATCCGGTCGGGCAGGGCGAACTGGTGGTGTTCGACCCGTCCGACGCCGCGATCGAATTCGAGGCGGTGACCGATGTGCGCTTCGTGGTCGGCACGGCCGTCCCGCATCCGCACGATCTGCACCTGGGCAGCTACTCGGTGCACACGAGTGCCGCCGCGCTGGCGGAAGGCGAGCGCGAGATCGTGCGCATCGGCCGCGAACTGCACGCGAAGGGCGCGTTGCGCTGATCCGGCAGGCGCCGTTGCCTGACGGCGCAGCGGGCGACGCCAGGGCGTGCCGGCAGGCGTGCATCGCACGCTGCCCGACGGATGGTTAGCCTCTGCGGCGCGACGCAGCACGATTCTCTTGATGAAGTGGCCGGCGCATTCCCCGAATGCGCCGGCCTTTTCGCGTTCAAAACGACTCGACAGGCGCGCCGAAGCCATCTTCTCCTTGCGCTTAGGTGTTTATACGTATGCCGATTCCGATATCGCCTCAATCCAATATTTCATTGGAAGGTTATCGGGCTTGTTCCTAGACTGATGCGGGGCGTGCGGACCGGGCCGAGGGGATGCCCCGGCCGTCGCAGCCCCGACCCGCGCCTGCGCCACGAAGAAGCAGAACAGCGCAGCGGCAGAGAACGACATCATCGGAGACGAACCATGACATTCATCAGGAAGCTGGCGGCCGGCGCGATCGTTGCCGCGGCGGCGGCGCTGGCTGGCGGCGCGCACGCGCAGCAGAAACCGATCACGCTCGGGTTTTCGCAGGTCGGCGCGGAAAGCGCGTGGCGTACCGCGAACACCGTGTCGGTGAAGAGCGCGGCGAAGGAGGCCGGCATCAACCTGAAATTCTCCGACGCCCAGCAGAAGCAGGAGAACCAGATTCGTGCGATCCGCTCGTTCATCGCGCAGAAGGTCGACGTGATCGCGTTCTCGCCGGTCGTCGAATCGGGCTGGGAGCCCGTGCTGACCGAAGCGAAGGCCGCGCATATCCCGGTGATCCTGACCGATCGCGCGGTCGACGTGAAGGATCCGTCGCTGTACGTGACGATGATCGGCTCGGACTTCCTCGAGGAAGGGCGGCGCGCCGGCCACTGGATGGAAGAGCATTACAAGAACGACCCGGGTCCGATCAATATCGTCGAGCTGCAGGGCACGGTCGGCTCGGCGCCGGCCAACGACCGGCGGGCCGGCCTGCTCGAAGTGATCAAGAGCAATCCGAAATTCAAGGTGATCGCGTCGCAGAGCGGCGACTTCACGCTGGCGGGCGGCAAGCAGGTGATGGAAGCGTTCGCGAAAACCTACGGCAAGCAGATCAACGTCGTCTACGCGCACAACGACGACATGGCGCTCGGCGCGATCCAGGCGATGGAAGAAGCGGGGATCAAGCCGGGCAAGGATGTGAGCGTCGTGTCGTTCGACGCGACGAAGGGCGGCTTCCAGGCGATGGTCGCCGGCAAGATCAACGTCGACGTCGAATGCAGCCCGCTGCTCGGCCCGCAACTGATGAGCGCGGTGAAGGACGTCGTCGCCGGCAAGCCGCTGCCCAAGCGCATCGTGACGAACGAGACGGTGTTCCCGATGAACGTCGCAGCCCAGGTGCTGCCGACCCGCAAGTACTGAGCAACGTACCGACAATCCGGCACGGGCGGTGGCGTGGCGGCCGCCCGGACGGCAACCGTTCCGAGGGAGGGTTCATGACGCATCCGCCGGTGGTCGAGATGATCGGCATCGACAAGTCGTTTCCGGGCGTCAGCGCGCTGCAGCGCGTGAGTTTCCGGCTGTTTCCGGGCGAGATCCACGCGTTGATGGGCCAGAACGGCGCGGGCAAGTCGACGCTGATCAACGTGCTCACCGGCGTGCATGCGCACGACGCGGGCGAGATTCGCGTCGGCGGCCAACCCGTGCGCTTTGCCGCGCCGCGCGAAGCCGAGGCGGCCGGCATCCAGACGCTCTACCAGGAAGTGAACCTCTGCGCGAACCTGTCGGTCGCGGAGAACATCTTCGCGGGCCGGCAGCCGATGCGGCGCGGCGCGATCGACTGGAACGCGATTCATGCGCGCTCGCGTGCGGCGCTGGCCGAACTCGACCTGTCGCTCGATGTCACGCGCTCGCTCGACGCGTATCCGATCGCCGTGCAGCAGATGGTCGCGATCGCACGGGCCGTGTCGGTCGATGCGCGCGTGCTGATTCTCGACGAGCCGACGTCGAGCCTCGACGACGGCGAGGTCGCGCGGCTGTTCGACGTATTGCGCCGGCTGAAGGCATCGGGCATCGCGATCCTGTTCGTCACGCACTTTCTCGAGCAGACCTATGCGGTGTCCGACCGGATCACCGTGATGCGCAACGGCGAGCGCGAAGGCGAGTACCTGGCGCGCGACCTGCCGGTCGATGCGCTCGTCGCGAAAATGACCGGCCGCGAGCGGATGCCCGACACGCTGCAGGCGGGCGCCGCGGCTGTCGAGCGCACCGCCGGCGACGCCGAACCGTTCCTGTCGATGCAGCAGGTCGGCCGGCGGGGGATGATGAACCCGCTCGACCTCGACGTGCGGCCCGGCGAGATCGTCGGGCTGGCCGGGCTGCTCGGCTCGGGGCGCACCGAAGCCGCGCAGCTGGCATTCGCCGCGGAACGCGCCGACACCGGCGCGATCGAGATCGACGGGGCGCGCACGCGGCTCGCGTCGCCGCACGACGCGGTCCGGCACGGCATCGCGTACTGTCCGGAGGACCGCAAGAAGGAGGGCATCGTCGCCGCGCTGTCGATCCGCGAGAACATCGTCCTCGCGCTGCAGGCGCGGCGCGGCTGGTGGCGGTTGATCGGGCGGGCGCGCCAGCGCGAGCTCGCCGAGACGTACATCGCGCGGCTCGGCATCAAGGCGCGCGACGCGGAGCAGCCGATCGGCCTGCTGTCGGGCGGCAACCAGCAGAAGGTGCTGCTCGCGCGCTGGCTCGCGACGGAACCGAAGCTGCTGATCCTCGACGAGCCGACGCGCGGCATCGACGTCGCCGCCAAATTCGACATCATGGAGCGCGTGCTCGCGCTGTGCGCGCAGGGGCTCGCGATCCTGTTCATCTCGTCGGAAATCAGCGAAGTCGTGCGCGTGAGCCACCGGATCGCGGTGTTGCGCGATCGCCGCAAGGTCGCCGAACTCACCGGCGCGGATGCGTCCGAGGAGCAGGTGTACCGGCTGATCGCGGGAGGTCAGTCATGACGCTGCTGCGCACGCTGTTTCGACATCCGCTCGCGTGGCCGGCGTTGACGCTCGTGCTGCTGTTCGCGCTCGACGTCGCGCATCGCCCGGGCTTCCTGTCGATCACGCTGCTCGACGGCCACCTGTTCGGTGCGCCGGTCGACATCCTGAACCGCGCGGCGCCGCTCGTGATCGTGTCGCTCGGGATGACGCTCGTGATCGCGACCCGCGGGATCGACATCTCGGTCGGCGCGATCGTCGCGATCGCGGGGGCGGCCGCGGCGATCGTGCTCGACGCGGATCCGTCGCGGGTCGGCCTGGCGCTGGCCGCGGCGCTCGGCGTCGGGCTGCTGGCCGGTGCATGGAACGGGCTGCTGGTGGCGTTCGTGGGGATGCAGCCGATCATCGCGACGCTGATTCTGATGGTGGCCGGCCGCGGCGTCGCGCAACTGCTGACGGGCGGCCAGATCATCCCGATCGGCGCGCCCGGCTACCTCGCGCTCGGCGGCGGCTATCTCGCGGCCGCGCCGTGCGCGGTGTGGATCGCGGTCGCGACGATCGCCGCGACCGCGCTGCTGGTGAACCGCACGGCGCTCGGGCTGTTCATCCGTGCGATCGGCGTGAACCCGGTCGCGACACGGCTCGTCGGGCTGCGCTCGGGCGCGGTCGTGTTCGGCGTGTATCTGTGCTGCGGCGTGATGTCGGCGCTCGCGGGCATCCTGGCAAGCTCGAACGTGCGCAGCGCCGACGGCAACAACGCGGGGCTGCTGCTCGAGCTCGATGCGATCCTCGCGGTGACGCTCGGCGGCACGTCGCTGCTCGGCGGCCGTTTCAGCCTCGCCGGCTCGGTGCTCGGCGCGTTGATCATCCAGACGCTGACCTACACGACCTATTCGATCGGCGTGCCGCCGGAGGCGACGCTCGTCGTCAAGGCAGTCGTCGTGATCGTCGTGACGCTGATCCAGTCGGACGCGGCGCGCGCGCTGGTCGTCCGGCATGCGTCGCGATTGCTGTCTTCCGCGCGTTCGCGCGCCACTTCCGGAGCGACGCCGCGATGAACCGATTCCTTGGCCGGCTCACCGACCCGCGCACGCTGCCGATCGTCGTGACGATCGTGCTGTTCGCCGCGCTGTTCGGCTTCGGGTCCGTGACCTACACGGGCTTTTTCTCGATGCAGGTGCTGACCGGGCTGCTGGTCGACAACGCATTCCTGTTGATCGTCGCGATCGGGATGACATTCGTGATCGTGTCGGGCGGGATCGACCTGTCGGTCGGTTCGGTCGTCGCGCTGACGACGATCTTCTGCGCGGTCGGCGCCGAGCGGCTGCACTGGCCCGTGTGGGCGATCGTGCCGCTGGTGCTCGCGTTCGGCGCGCTGTATGGCGCGGCGATGGGCGCATTGATCCATTGTTTCCGGCTGCAACCGTTCATCGTCACGCTGGCCGGGATGTTTCTCGCGCGCGGCGCGTGCTTCCTGATCACGACGCAGTCGATCACGATCAACGAGCCGGTGTTTCATGCGATCGCGGGCTTCAGCGTGCCGGTCGGCGGCGGGATGCTGAGCGCCGGCGCGCTGATCGCCCTTGCGACGCTGGCCGGCGCGATCTACGTCGCGCATTTCACGCGCTTCGGCCGCAACGTCTACGCGATCGGCGGCAACGAGCGTTCGGCGCTGCTGATGGGGTTGCCGGTCGCGCGCACGAAGATCGGCGTCTATGCGCTGAGCGGCTTCTGTTCGGCGCTCGGCGGCGTGGTGTTCACGCTGTACGTGCTGTCGGGTTACGGGTTGCAGGCGCAGGGGATGGAGCTCGACGCGATCGCCGCGACCGTGATCGGCGGCACGCTGCTCACGGGCGGCGTGGGATACGTGGTCGGCTCGGTGTTCGGCGTCGGCATCCTCGGCACGATCCAGGTGCTGATCACGTTCGACGGCACGTTGAGTTCGTGGTGGACGCGGATCGTGATCGGCGCGCTGCTGTGCGTGTTCTGCGTGCTGCAACGGGTGATCGAACGGCACGCAACGCGGCGGCGCACGGGCGGCACGGGGCTCGGCGCGCCGAGACCGAAACGCGACCCGGTGCGGGCGCGGCCGGCATCGCCCGATGAGGGCGCCGAACTGGTTTCGACGATGCGGCGGCTGTAGCGCGCGCATCGTCCGGCGGGGGGGCGCGGCACAACGCGTCCCGACGTGACGGCGGGCGGTCGCGTCCGGCGGCCGGCCGGTGCCCGATCGGCGCGTGAGCGACACCGCCGGGCCGCGCTGTCAGGCCGGCCCGGCGGTGTCGGCTTCGGCGTCGAACGCCGCGGCGGCGCCGCGCGCATGTTTCAGCGAGCCGGCCAGTTTCCCGATCGCGTCCAGGTCCAGTGCATCGAGGTGTTCGTGTACGTCTCGCACGAAGCGCGCGTAATCCGGCTCGTCCGCGTACTGGCCGAGCCATGCCTCGATATCGGTCAGCTGCCCGTTGTCGGCCAGCAGGATCAGTTGGTCGAGCGCATCGTCGGGCGGGCACGGCATCGCGGGCGCGGGGAGGTCCGGTTCGGCATCGCCGTCCGGATGAAACCGCCGGACGAGTTCCGGCACCGGCACGAGCGCGTGCCCGACGGCCGGCGCGACGATCGCGAACGAGAATGCCGTGCCGACGCCCGGCTGGCTGGCCACGGCCAGCTCGCCGCCCATCGCGCCGACGATGCGCTGCGCGATGAACAGGCCGAGCCCGGTGCCGCCGTTCACGGCCTGCACCTGCTGGTACGCGCGGAAGATGTCGCGGTTTCCGCTGATGTCGATCCCGATGCCCGTATCGGCCACCTCGAACAGCAGGCGCCAGGTGTCGCCTTCGCGCGCGGCATGAATCGACAGCGTGACCGTGCCGTCGCGCGTGAACTTCGATGCGTTGGACAGCAGGTTGAGCAACACCTGCTGCAGCCGCATGCCGTCGATCGACACCGTGCGCGGCAGCGGCGTGGCCGGCCGGTAGACGAACCGGTTGTCCTGTTGCGCGCACAGCGCGACCGCGTAGTGGCCGATATCGTCGAGCAGGCCGGGCAGGTCGGTCGTGTCCGGCGACACGCCGAGCGGCTGCAGTTCGGCTTTCGTGAACGCGAGCAGTTCGTCGATCAGCGTGAGCTGGTAGCGGATGCTGCGGTCGATCGACCGGATCAGCCGCGCCTGGCCGGGTGTCGCGCCTTGCAGCAGCAGCTTCGCGTAGCCGTTGATCGTGGACAGCGGCGCGCGCAGGTCGTGGCTGACGTAGCCGAGCGTCTCGATCTTCTGCTGCATGTGGGTCGTCACCTGTTGCAGCGCGTCGTTGAGCGCGAGCGTGCGGCGTGCGACTTCGTCGCGCAGGCGATCCTGTTCGGTGAGCTGCCAGTGCTCGAGCCGCTTCCTCGCCTCGGTGCGCTGGCGGCCGACGTGGTGGATCCATGCGGCCAGCACCAGCAGGTGCGTGGCGAGACCGACGATCGCGATGACGGGGTTCGGGAAGATGTCGGATTTCAGCCAGGAGAGCGCGGGCGGCAGCGTGTTCATGCCGTCGAGCACGCGGATCAGCATGTTGAAGGTGGCGAAGGCGACTGCAATCAGCATCACGCGGCCGGTCGGCGTCCGGCGGATCGCGAGCACCAGCGCGACGCTGATGTTGACGATCCCGACCAGCGCGTTCAGCCGCAGGCAGAACCACGTGAACGTCAGCAGGTCGCCGCACGCGGCGCCGACCATGCCGACGCCTTCGAGCGCAAGGAAGGCCGTGTAGATCGCGCGCATCGGCAGCTTCGCCTGCTCGCGCCGGGCGACCATCAGGATGAACACGATGAAGCAGGAGATCGCCAGGTAGGCAAAGACGATTTCGCCGCGCGCCGACCATTCACGCAGCGCAGGCGGCAACGCCGTCGCCAGATAGCCGCGGTAAGCCGCTTCGAACAGCGTCGTGCCCAGCGCCACCGCGGCCAGCACGTGGAACACGCCGCTGCGCGAAAAGAACCCGATCAGCAGCGCGCACCACACGAGCGCGAGCAGCCCGCCGAAGAAGCCGAAGTCCCACATCGTCGCGCGCCGTTCCAGCGCATCCCACGCCGCATGCGTGAACGCGGCCGGCGCGAGTCGCATTTCCTTGCGCGACGTGACGCGGATCAGGACGGGGAGGCTTTCGCCGGCGCGCAACGTGACGTCGAGCGTCGGGTAGCGCGAGGGCGGCCCGGCGGCATCACCGCCGGCGCCGGCGGCCGGGAAGCGGCTGTCGAGCGTCCACCGGCCGTTCCGGCCGATATAGAAATCCGCCCGGTCGACGCGCGCGTCGCGAATCGCGAGCACCAGCGGGCGTGCGGCGCCGTCGCGGTTGGTCAGTGTTGCGCGGATCCACCATGCCGATCGCGAGAACTCGACGTTGAACGACGCCGTGCTGGCCACCGGCGTGCCATGAACCGGATCGGCGAGCCGTGCGGCGACCTGGTCGGCGGACATCGTCGTGCTCGCGTCCTCGAACACCGATACGGCGTCCAGTTGCGCGGGGTTCGGCGTCGGCGCGGCGCGCGCCGTCGCGCAGGTGACGGCCATCGCGAGCAGAAGCAGCAGCGTCGCGCGACATCCGGCTGCCCATGCCGCGTGGCGCCTACCCATCGTGATGGTGCTCCGCGGGTGCGACGGGAGGAGCATTGACCGCATGGCGCTGGCGCCGCCAGTCGGACGGCGTGCTGCCGAAGCGTTCGCGGAACGCGGTCGCGAAGTTGCCGGGCGTGGAAAAGCCGATTTCCTCGGCGATGTCGCCGATCCCCATCGACGTCTCTGCCAGGAAGTGCATCGCGGCGCGCAGGCGCGTGTCGCGCAGATATTCGAACACGGTCTGGCCGAGATGGTCGCGGAACACGCGGGACAGGCGCTTTTCGTGCGTACCGACCTGCCTGGCGAGTTCCTCGAGCGCCGGCGGATGGCGCAGGTCGCGCAGCAGAACCTCGGACGCCGCCCGCACGAGGGCCGCATCGGGGTTGTCGGGCAGCTCGGGCAGATGGGCGAACGGCTGGCTGCGCCGCGCCCGTTTCAGGTGATTGCGGATCCGGGCCAGCACTTCGGTCGGCTCGAACGGCTTGATGATGTAGTCGATCGCGCCCGTTTCGAGCCCGGCGATGCGATCCGCGAGATCGCCCGCGGCCGTCAGGATGATGACCGGGATCGATTGCGTCGAAGGCGTCGACGCCAGCAGCCGGCACGCGGCGAAGCCGTCCATGCGCGGCATGCGGACATCCATCAGGATCAGGTCGGGCGCGATCGCCTGCGCACGGTGATAGGCCTGCAGCCCGTCGAACGCGACGCTGATCCGGCACCGTGCGGCACGCAGGATTTCGGTCAGGAGCCGCAGGTCGTTCGGGCGATCGTCGACGACAAGAATATGAGCGTCGGCGAGATCCGGCGTGGGACGAGGCGACGCCGAACTGGACAAGCGGGATGACATGGTGGCGGACGCGTTGGAAGGGTGGCCGGTCAGGGTGAGCGCATCGCTATGTGCGCGATTGTTGCGAAAAATTATATGCCGACAACAGCGCATGTTGTGAGGATTCCGCGCGACCCGTGGGGGCTTGTGCGACAAGGTGCTGCGTGTTGGCCGCCATTGCGTTCGGTCGAATGAAACGGAAGCGGAAAAACGTGCCGAATTGATTTTTAATGATCGGTCTTTATTGCCGGTTCAATTGCGAAAAATTAGCCTTTGCACGAGTGAAGAATCCGTTTGACGTGCGTCCGGATGTTGATATGTGCGATGTAAAGAAGATGAAGGGAAGGTCGTTTGAATGATTAATTTTTTTCGACTCATGGAATGGAAACATGCTAGTCGTGAAATCGCGATTTGCTCCGGAATGTATGAATGTAAATGCCGTCCGCTCGGGAAAAGTATTTTTCCGCTCGAGAAAAGGTTCGTTCGGACGGATACCCGCACACTAGCCCCGGCGCGGCTGGAATCGGTTCTTTCGAGGCGGGCGAGATCGCGCGGATCGCATGTCGAAGTCCCATTCCTGGGCATGCGATACCAATGTGACATTGCACGATGTGATTCCCATGATCTGGGAATGCGGCGGTGAACGAATAACTGGCACGAGGGTAATGAAAATTTCATAATTCGCCGAATACGTAGTCATATAAGAGCAATCGGCGAATTCTGGAATTCGGGTGGGTGTGTGATACCGGTCGAGACGAAATCGTCAAGGAAATTCGATCGATTCATTCGGTGCAGGGGTCGTCCGGCAAGTCGTCGATGCAATTCCGGAAATCCGGAAAAAGCGTTTGAATGCCGGACGGAAAGGGTGAGTGGCTGCGCGTTGGCCGTCCGAGGGTTCGATCCGTCGGGGGACGGCCGCGCGCGGTGCGCTTTCGAATCAGGCGGGCACGAAAACGATGAATACAGCAGGCATGACAGGCCAGCGCCCCGGTTCGCACGAACCGGCGGCGCATGCTTCAGTCCCGGGGATCGCATGGCGCCATCCTCCTCCTGAATGAACCAGGGCGGGCCGCCCCCGGGTGCGGGCCGGCTTCCGCCATCCGGCGTCCGAGTGACGCTTTCCCATGAGAGTCAAGATCGTCGCTGATCCGGCGCGATGGCGCACGCGTGCGCGGAAGCGCGGCGCGCATCGTGCCGCCGGGCCTGCCACGTCGGCGTCCATGATTCGATAACCGGCGATCGTCGCGTTGCATCGTGTCGACCGACACGGACGGCGTACGGTCGCGCGATCGCGAGATCCATCGCGAGTGTCGTGCAGTGTTACCCGGCTGTTTAGTTAGTGATCCAAAGTGAATAGCGACGCGTCGCGAGGCGGGCGGGAATGTGCAGAGGGCGTTCTCGCCGGCCGCCGCGTTCGACGTTGCGTCATCCAGCACATGAGAACCGAGGGAAGACAAGATGAACAAGTCGTTCAAGTCGATCTGGAACGAAGCATTGGGAGCCTGGGTTGCGGCTTCGGAGCTTGATCGCGCGCGCGGAAAGCGCGTCGCGTCGTCGCGTGGCACGCCGGCGCGTGCCATGGATGGAGGAGCCGCGGCCTGCGCGGGCACGCCTTCGGCTCCGTCGCTCAGGCGCCTCACCATGCTGATGGCGTCCGCGTATCTCGCGCTGTTCCATGCCGGCGCGCACGCGCAGTACCAGCCGGATGGCGGCTCGGCGACCGGCGGCGTCACGTCGATCGCGATCGGCGTCGGTTCGAGTGCCGCGCAGCAGAATTCCACGGCGCTGGGCAACCTGTCGACGGCGCAGGGCTTGTCGGCCACGGCGCTCGGCCCGGGTGCGCATGCGATGGCCGACGGTTCGACGGCCGTCGGCATCAACGCGCAGGCGACCGGCATCAACAGCGCATCGATGGGCGTGCAGGCGATCGGTTCGGGCAACTACTCGGTCGCGATCGGCAACCAGTCGAATGCGACGCAAAGCGGATCGGTGGCGATGGGCAGCGGGGCGTCCGCAACCGGTGTGTCGGCCGTCGGGCTCGGCAACAATGCGACGGCTTCCGGTCAATATGCCGCCGCGCTGGGCCTCGGGGCCGTCTCGTCCGGCATGGCCAGCATCGCGCTCGGCTATTCGTCGCAAGCCATCAATCAAGGCGCGATCGCGCTCGGCAATCAGTCGACGAGTTCGGGCGCGGCCGGGGTTGCCGTGGGGAGCGGTGCGCTGGCGTCCGGCAATTCCGGCGTCGCGATGGGCGTCAATGCCGGCGCGAAAGGCGCGACGTCGATCGCGATCGGCTGGGGCGGGACAGCCGGCGTACCGGGTTCGGGCACGCAGTCGCTCGGCACCAGTTCGATCGCGCTGGGCTCGAAAACGACGGCGGGCGCCGACAATGCCCAGGCGTACGGCTTGAGCGCCAATGCGTCGGGCGTCAGTTCGGTTGCGATGGGCGTTCAGTCGACGGCGACGCAGCAGTCCGCGGTTGCGCTCGGCAATCTTGCGCTCGCGACCGGCGTGTCGGCGACTGCATTGGGCTCGGGTGCAACGGCGTCCGCCACGAATGCGACGGCCATCGGCATCAACAGCGTCGCGGCGGCGGCTTCCACCGTGGCGATCGGCGACAGCAACTCGGTCGCGGCCGCGGCGGGGGCGGGCTCGATTGCCGCCGGCAACAACTCGAAGGTGCTCGGCGGTATCGGCGCCGTCGCGCTCGGCGCGGGCCAGACGGTCAGCGGCAACGGCGCGGTGGCGATCGGCGATCCCAGTACCGCGATCGGCACCGGCGCGGTCACGGCCGGTTCGAACAACACGGCGAACGGCGACGGCGCGGTGGCGATCGGCAATTCGAACAACGCGCAGGGCGCCGGCTCGCTTGCGCTCGGCAACACGTCGACGGCCGCGGCTGCCGGTGCGGTGGCGTTCGGTGCATCGGCCGTGGCGAACAATGCCGGCGATGTCGCGCTCGGCTCGGGCTCGACGACGGCCGCGCCGAACCCGACGGCAAGCGCGACGATCGGCGGCGTGACGTACACGTTCAACGGCACGACGCCGACGAGCGTCGTCAGCGTCGGCGCGGCAGGCACCGAGCGCCAGATCACCAATGTCGCGGCCGGGCGCATCAACGCCGCGAGCACGGATGCGATCAACGGGTCGCAGCTCGACGCGACGAACCAGGCGGTGAATTCGCTGTCGACGTCGACGGCGTCGAGCGTCGGTTCGTTGTCGACGGGGGTGTCGTCGTTGTCGACCGGGTTGTCGTCGGCCAACAGCTCGATCACGTCGTTGTCGACTTCGACCTCGACCGGCATCGGCTCGTTGTCGACGGGGTTGAGTTCGACCAATAGCTCGGTGACGTCATTGTCGACCTCGACGTCGACCGGATTGTCGTCGGCCAATAGCGCGATCACGTCGTTGTCGACTTCGACCTCGACCGGCATCGGCTCGTTGTCGACGGGGTTGAGTTCGACCAATAGCTCGGTGACGTCGTTGTCGACCTCCACGTCGACCGGATTGTCGTCGGCGAATAGCGCGATCACGTCGTTGTCGACTTCGACCTCGACCGGCATCAGCTCGTTGTCGACGGGGTTGAGTTCGACCAACAGTTCGGTGACGTCGCTGTCCACCTCGACGTCGACGGGTATCGGCTCGCTGTCGACCGGCCTGAGCTCGACCAACAGCGCAGTGACGTCATTGTCGACGTCCGCATCAACCGGCCTGTCGTCGGCCAACAGTTCGATCACGTCGCTGTCCACGTCGACGTCGACGGGCATCACCTCGTTGTCGACGGGGCTGAGTTCGACGAACAGCGCGGTGACGTCGCTGTCGACGTCCACATCGACGATCGTCGGTTCGCTGTCGACGGGGCTGAGTTCGACGAACAGCGCGGTGACGTCGTTGTCGACGTCCACGTCGACGATCGTCGGTTCGCTGTCCACGGGGCTGAGCTCGACGAACAGCGCGGTGACGTCGCTGTCGACGTCCACGTCGACGATCGTCGGTTCGCTGTCCACGGGCCTGAGCTCGACCAACAGCACGGTCACGTCGCTGTCCACGTCGACGTCGACCAGCATCACCTCGCTGTCCACCGGCCTGAGTTCGACGACCAGCTCGATCGCGTCGTTGTCGACCTCGACCTCGACGATCGTCGGTTCGTTGTCCACCGGCGTCGTATCGCTGTCCACCGGCCTGAGCACGACCAACAGCAACGTCACGTCGCTGTCGACCGCGACCTCGACGAGCATCGGTTCGCTGTCGACCGGGCTCAGTTCGACGACCAGCTCGATCGCGTCGCTGTCGACTTCGACCTCGACGACCGTCGGCTCGCTGTCCACCGGCCTGTCGAGCACGAACAGCAACCTGACGTCGCTGTCCACCGCGACGTCGACGGGCATCGGTTCGCTGTCGACCGGCCTCAGCTCGATCGCCAGCAACAACACCAACCTCGGCAACAGCACGGCGGGCGCGATCGGCGGCGGGGCCACCTACGATCCGACGACCGGGAAGATTTCCGCGCCGTCGTACGTGACGTACAACAGCGACGGTTCGACGACGATCAATAACAACGTCGGCTCGGCGATCGACAACATCAACGCGAATGGCATCAAGTATTTCCACGCGAACTCGACCGCACCGGACAGCCAGGCGCTCGGGCTCGACAGCGTCGCGATCGGCCCGAACGCGGTCGCGAAGGTGGACGGCAGCATCGCGCTCGGCGCCGGCTCGGTGTCCGATCGCGCGACGGTGCCGGCCTCCGGCGTGATCCGCAACGGCAGCGCGTCGATTCCGTTCAACACGACCGACCAGACGTTGCTGGGCGCGGTGTCGGTCGGCGACGCCGCCAGCAAGACGTATCGCCAGATCACCAACGTCGCGGACGGCACCGGGCAGCAGGACGCCGTGACCGTGCGGCAACTGGCCGGCGCGCTGCAGTCGTTCGCGGTCACGAGCCAGAAGTATTTCCATGCGAACTCGACGGCCGTGGATTCGCTCGCGGTGGGCGCGGATTCGGTCGCGGTCGGCCCGACGACGGTCGTCAACGGCGATAACGGCGTGGGCATCGGCAACGGCGCGATCGTCGACGCCACCGCGCCGGGCGGCGTGGCGATCGGACAGGCGGCCAGCGCCGCGCAGGCCGACGCGCTCGCGCTCGGCAGCGGCGCGACGGCAACCGGCGCGCAGTCGGTTGCGCAGGGCGCCAACGCGGTCGCGGCCAGCGTGGGCAGCGTCGCGCTCGGATCGGGCGCGCACAGCACGGCGACCGATGCGCTCGCGCTCGGCGCCGGCGCGTCGGCGACCTATGCGAACAGCGTCGCGCTCGGCGCGGGGTCGCTGACGACGGTCGGCGCGCAGACGAACTACATCGCGTACGGCCTGAGCAGCCCGCAGTCGTCGGCCGGCGAGGTCAACGTCGGCAACCGGCAGATCACCGGCCTCGCGGCCGGCAAGAACGGCACCGACGCGGTGAACGTGTCGCAGCTCGACTCGGTCGCCAACCAGTTGACGACGCTGATCACGCAGCGCACGTCCAACCTCGGCGGCTCGTACACGACGAATCCGGCCGGCACGAACCTGCCGCCGGGCTCGACGGGGGCGAACTCGTCGGCGGGCGGCTCGGGGGCGGTCGCGTCGGGCTCGAACAGCACGGCGGTCGGCAACGGGGCGCTGGCGTCGGGCAACGGGTCGACCGCGATCGGCGTCGGCTCGAGCGCGACGGGCAGCAATTCGGCCGCGATCGGCACGGGCAGCAACGACGGCGGCCGCTCCAACGTCGTGGCCGTGGGCTCGGCGGATTCGGCGCGGCAGGTCGTCAACGTCGCGGCCGGCACGCAGGGCACCGACGCGGTCAACGTGAACCAGCTGAACGCGAGCGTGGGCAACACGCTGTCGCAGGCGAACAGCTACACGGACGGCCAGGTCGCCAGCCTGCGCAACAGCCTCGACAGCTACCGCCGCGACGCGGACGGCGGCACGGCGACGGCGATGGCCGTGGCCGGCCTGCCGCAACCGTCCGGGCCCGGCAAGAGCATGGTCGCGCTGGCCGGCAGCGTGTATCGCGGCCAGTCCGGGCAGGCGCTCGGCATTTCGACGATCTCGGAGAACAACCACTGGGTCTACAAGGCGGCCGTCTCGACCAACACGCGCGGCGCGTATGGCGCGGTGGTCGGTGCCGGGTATCAGTGGTGAGCCGCGGCCCGTGCCGTTTCCCTTCCATTCAGACAATGGCAAACATGAACGCAAATCTTGCAAAGTTCGCGGCCGCGGCGCTGCTCGCCGCCGCCGGCCTGACCGGATGCGCCACGCAGCAGGGCGATCCGCCGTTCCCGTCGGCCGATACGGCCACGCTGCCCGAGGGTACGTACCCGAATCCCGCTAACCTGGCGCAGGTCCAGCCGGGCGTGACGAAGAACCAGCTCTACGAGCTGCTCGGCCCGCCGCATTTCCACGAGTGGATCTTCCACGTGCGGACGTGGAACTACCTGTTCCAGTTCCGCGACGCCGGCAAGGTCGCGACCTGCCAGTACCAGATCCAGTTCGATTCGGATAACCGCGTGGTGAAGACGCGGTGGGACAGGCCGGAGTGCGAGGCCTTCGGCGGAAAGGGGGCGGGCGGCAAGGAAGGCTGACGCTGCGTGACCGGCCCGCGGGCCGGTTGGCGGGCGCCGATGTCGCGGTTCATCGGCGCCCGCCACCGCATTGCCGCGCAGGGCGTGAGAGCCGCCCGGTGCCGGTCGACCGCCTGGATATCTACAGCATGTTCCTCACGCCGGCCGGAATCACGTCCAGGCGCCACAAGGCGATCGAGGCCACCGACATCATGCTGCAGAGGGTCGCCGGCGGCCGCGGCGTGGCTTGATGCGTTGCGGCAGCGGTTTCCATGAGCGGCCTTCATGGGAGCATGAAAATATTTCCATTTTCATTTCTCCCGGTCGAAGGCCACAATGCGCGGCTACCCCGTTCGACGGACGCGGGCGTATTTCAACGCACATCTCATGGCATCCACAATCGAACGCACGCCATTGGCGTTACCCGGCGGGCACAAGAAAGTGCTGCTGCATTCCTGCTGTGCTCCTTGCTCGGGCGAAGTGATGGAAGCCATGCAGGCGTCCGGCATCGACTTCACGATCTTCTTCTACAACCCGAATATCCATCCGCTGAAGGAATACGAACTGCGCAAGCAGGAAAACATCCGGTTTGCGGATCAATTCGGTATCCCGTTCATCGATGCCGACTACGATCGCGACAACTGGTTCGAGCGTGCCAAGGGAATGGAACACGAACCGGAGCGCGGCATCCGCTGCACCATGTGCTTCGATATGCGTTTCGAACGCACGGCGTTGTATGCGCATGAACACGGTTTCCCGGTCATCACCAGTTCGTTGGGCATCTCGCGATGGAAGAACATGCAACAGATCAACGAGTGCGGTGTGCGCGCGGCCTCGCACTATCCCGACATGCTGTATTGGGAATACAACTGGCGCAAAGGCGGCGGCTCGGCGCGCATGATCGAGATCAGCAAGCGGGAAAACTTCTACCAGCAAGAATATTGCGGCTGCGTCTACTCGCTACGCGACACCAATCGGCATCGCCTGGCAAGCGGCCGGGAACGCATTCAGCTGGGCGTGAAGTTCTACGGCGACGACGACGCCGCGATCGAGTCCTGACGTCGCCATCCATGCCCGGATCAACAAGCCGAACGGCTTGAAGGCGCCGGACTCGAGCAAACCCCCGGTCGCGCTGCGTACCGTCCGGCGTATGTCCCGGATCGCCAGGGCGCAGGCTCTTTGGCATGGCGCTGGCGCATCGGAAGCGACTCGGCATCTACCTGCTCCTTGTCTGCTGCGATTCAGCACGAGATCGAGCCGGCTATCGGCCATGCCATTCGTCATTCGTCGCCCCTTCCCTCCGCAGTGAGGGACGTCTCCTTCACGCATGCCGCATTTCACGGTTCGCCGCTCGATTCGATCCGAACCTAGCGAATCCGCTTATCGCGTGAGGCGTTCGCCACGCGCGCTCCATGACTGTGCCGTCAGGCCATGAAGGGGCGGATGGAGAGGGGCGAGTGTGCGGGCAAACCAACAGGCACGCCGTGCCATGAACGTGGCTAATGGGTCGATGAGATAAATTCACTTTTTTTCATGGATGGCCCGGCATAGAATTTCGACTTGAATGCCGATGTCAACAATATTTCTGAGAAAAAATCAGAAAATAAAATCGGAAAGCATTGAAAAGTCACGGCCTGAATTCAGGCTTTATCTCGGAAATCAGGGTGCCAGATCAAAATGAGTCAGGATTTTAAATTTGCCATCAAGCGCATTTGCTTCGATGAGGACTATCGGCCGTCAGACAGCACGCGTATCACGACCAACTTCGCCAACTTGGCTAGAGGCGCGAGTCGTCAAGAGAACTTGCGCAATACATTCAGGATGATTAACAACCGGTTCAATGCGCTGGCGCATTGGGACAATCCTGAAGGTGATCGCTATGCCGTCGAGCTTGAAATCATTTCCGTCGAAATGAGCGTTGACGGTGAAAGCCGTGGCAATCCGCTCCCTTTGATCGAGATATTGAAAACCAATATTGTCGACCGAAAGACCAATGAGCGCATCGAAGGCATCGTAGGGAATAATTTCTCGTCTTACGTGCGGGATTATGACTTCAGCGTTCTGCTGCTGGAGCACACCAGGAATCAGTCCGAGTTCAGTACGCCGGAGAATTTTGGAGATCTGCACGGCAAGCTGTTCAAGTGCTTCGTGAATTCAAGCGCCTACAAGGCCAATTTCAAGAAGCCGCCCGTTATCTGCCTGAGCGTGTCGAGTAGCAGGACCTATTATCGGACCGCCAATCAGCATCCGGTATTGGGTTTTGAATACGAGCAGGACGAATACTCGCTGACTGACGAGTATTTCAAAAAAATGGGGTTGAAGGTTCGCTATTTCATGCCTCCGAATAGCGTTGCGCCTTTGGCATTCTATTTTTCCGGAGATTTGCTTGGCGACTACACCGATCTCGAGCTTATCGGCACCATCAGCACGATGGATACGTTCCAGAAGATCTACCGGCCCGAGATTTACAACGCGAATTCCGCAGCCGGAAAATCCTATCGGCCAAGCCTGAAGCATCAGGATTTTTCACTGACCCGAATTGTTTACGATCGGGAAGAACGCAGCCGGCTGGCTATCGAGCAGGGAAGGTTTGTCGAAGAGCACTTCATCAAACCGTACCACGCTGTCCTTGAGCAGTGGTCCGCCAACTACGCGCTTTGATTAACCCAAAAACCACGGTCATCTATTGTGAAGAAATTGTTCCCGACTTCAACTGCCGGCAGCTTGCCCAAACCCTCCTGGCTCGCCCAACCCGAGACGCTCTGGTCGCCCTGGAAGTTGCAGGATGAGGGGTTGATCGAAGGCAAACGAGATGCTTTGCGCTTGTCATTGCAAGAGCAGCAACATGCGGGCATCGATATCGTCAGTGACGGCGAGCAAACGCGCCAGCATTTTGTGACGACGTTCATCGAGCACCTCAGTGGCGTTGATTTCGCGAACCGCAAGACCGTTCGAATCCGTGATCGCTATGATGCCAGCGTGCCGACGGTCGTCGATGCCGTTGCTCGACAAAAGCCGGTTTTTGTCGAAGATGCGAAGTTTTTGCGCCAGCAGACCACGCAGCCCATCAAATGGGCGCTGCCAGGCCCCATGACCATGATCGATACGCTTTACGACGATCATTACAAGAGTCGCGAAAAACTGGCCTGGGAGTTCGCAAAGATCCTGAACCAGGAAGCCCGGGAGCTGGAGGCCGCTGGCGTCGACATCATTCAATTCGACGAGCCCGCATTCAATGTTTTCTTCGATGAAGTGAATGATTGGGGCGTGGCGACCCTGGAGCGGGCGATTGAAGGTCTCAAGTGCGAGACTGCCGTGCATATTTGCTATGGCTACGGCATCAAGGCCAATACGGATTGGAAAAAGACGCTGGGGTCGGAGTGGCGCCAGTACGAGGAAGCCTTTCCCAAGCTGCAAAAATCCAGTATCGACATGGTTTCGCTGGAATGCCACAACTCACGTGTTCCCATGGATCTGATCGAACTCATTCGAGGTAAAAAGGTCATGGTGGGGGCCATCGATGTGGCAACCGATACCATCGAAACGCCTGAGGAAGTCGCCAGCACCTTGCGAAAGGCGCTTCAGTTTGTCGATGCCGACAAGCTCTATCCTTGCACCAACTGCGGCATGGCGCCTTTGTCTCGTGACGTAGCGAGAGGCAAGCTGAATGCTTTAAGTGCAGGCGCGGAAATCGTCCGGAGAGAACACTCGAACGCGTTCTGAGCTGAAGTCGATGCGATGCCTGGCAGGGTTGACGGCGACAGGTTTCAGGGAGTCCATTAAAAGGACTCCCTGAATCTGCTGGAATACGCCGCCCAGATTGCCCGAGCATCCAGATGAAGCAAGCATTTTTGTCGACTCCGGTTAAGCTGGCAAACGCAAGCGGGCCCGAAGGTCGTTTCCGATCGAAATGGGTCAGGCGACGCCGTGGACGGGGGCTTGCTCCGTTCAAGCCGCCGTTGTGGAAAGGCAAGGGGGCCGGATATCCGTTGATGGCGATGTTGCGCGTGCATCTGATGCGGCATTGGTTCGGCTCTAGCGGCCCCGCGACGGAAGAGGCGCTGTACGAGACCCCATCCTGCGCCAGTTCGCCAGTTCACCAGTTCGCAAAGGCTGAAGCGAGTCAACATTTCCCGACTGCTTCAGGCCTCCCTTGACATTTTCGAGCCCCCCCGGCATTCAGTATCTACCATGTCACTTTCCAGCACGGCCATCGAGCCATTGAGCTTTCGCGAAGCGCTCGGGCACTACGCATCCGGCATCACGGTCATTGCATCGCACGTCGATGGTGAGCCGATCGGCTTCACTTGCCAGTCGTTCCATAGCGTGTCGATGAGCCCGCCGCTGGTGTCATTCAGCGTCATGTCCGATTCGGCCAGCTATCCCAGGATTCGCCAGGCAGGTCGATTTGTCGTCAATATCCTGTCAGAGGGGCAAGTCAGTATCTCTAATCAATTTGCCCGGCGAGGCACGGACAAGTGGCATGGAGTCGAATGGCAGGAATCGCCGCTGGGCAACCCGATCATTGCCGGCAGCCTCCACTGGCTTGATTGTGAAATCCACGCCGAACACGTCGCGGGCGATCACCTGATCGTGATTGGTGAAGTGAAGGCGTTGAACCGGCAGGAAACGGCTGCTACGCAGCCATTGCTGTATTTCAAAGGGCAATATCGCAACATCGCCGCGCATGGCGAGGTCTGAGCGTTGACTTCCGTTGCCCGCTTTGACGCGTCGATCGATTGAAGGCGTGACCGTTTCCGTGAATTCGCCTGGCGCCGGAGCAAACGCGGCACTGCACCAATCCGTCAAATGTCGGGCCGGGTGGCGATCACGCCGGGTCGTCCAGCGGCCTGGATGACCTGTCCGGGATTCGAGGGAATCAGGAAGGAGGGCGTCAGTTGCCGGCCGCTGCTTGACTATCGAGTCCGCACGTTTGATTCGACGCAAGCGCGCAGCGATTGCGTCTCCCTTGCCCGCAATGGCGAGTACACTGAAAATGCCTTGGAAACAGGAGAATGCGATGATCGACGCTGGCCCCCAAAGAACCTTCCGAGGGCTGCCGCTAACCGTGGAGCAGGACGCGGAAGTGAGGCACTACATCAAGGATCGAACTCGGCGCGGGCTGCCATGGGACACGCCGGAGTTGAACGCAATGCTCAAGGACATGCTGCATCCCCCGGGTGACGGCGAAGGTGATCCGGCTTCCGCGGCGGACGAAACCCGGGCAGCCGCCGAGCGCGCGACGGCTTCGGTTGACGAAGCGATGGATCCCATCGAGGCGAACGAGGAGTGGCACGCGGCCATGGAGTCGGAGGGCATGAAAGGGCCGAGACGATAGACGCGGCGCAACGGACGCGCCGATTCCTGCAGCGCCGCATGCGGGGCATACGCGCCGTATGCCAGGCGTGTCAGGAATGCCACGTTCCGCGTTGCGCGTGCGCTGCGTCGCACCGGATGCGGCAGGACTGCCGACGCGCACGGCGCACCCATCGTAAGCAGCCCGACACGCAATCCGTCCGCAGGTGATTTCGGACGCAGCCGGTCACGGCACTCGCGTCGCATGGCGCCAGCGAAACTGCGAGCGGCATCTCGTCGCCTAGCGCCCGGCAGCGGGCGCCCTGTCAGTGTCTGAGCACGCAGACGGCCACGATTTCGTATCCGGGGTCGGCATGCACGTGCGCCGCCTTTTCCGCTTCCTCATACGAACCAAACGACGTGGCATCTTCAACCGCCGGTGCCATGCCGATATCGCCATCCTCGGCGGTGCAGAGGAACTGCTCGCCGGTCTTCACGACGTAGACGGACAACATGATTCCCTCCATCGTTTGCAGGGGGGAATTCCAGTCTAGCAGGCCGGAAAAGGGGTGCAGGCGGTTTGCAGCGTCCTTTCCGCGAGGCCTGCGACCGGCGCGAAAAGCCGTGCACAATACCGGCATGCAAAACCCAGACCTCGAACACCTCGTCACCGTCACCATGCCCTTTGGTAAATACAAGGGCCGGCTCATTGCCGACCTCCCCGGGCCTTACCTCAATTGGCTGGCCCGCGAAGGGTTCCCGCGCGGCGAAATCGGCCGTCAGCTTGCGCTGATGCACGAGATCGATCACAACGGCCTGCGGAGCTTGCTGGAGCCGTTGCGCAAACGCGGATAGCGCCGGTCGGATGCCATCGACGCAGCGCGCTGCGGCGGCCCCGCCTCGTCTGCGGAATCACCGCGCTGCCGCTGCTGACATAGAATAGAAAACAGTCCCTTGAGGACGAGTTGATGGCAAGAAAGGGGTGCCATATGAGACGCCTTTATTTCCTCGTACCCGATACGCAGATGGCGAAGGCCATCGTCGACGATCTACTGCGCGCACGTATCATCTGGCGCCATATCCACGTTCTCGCCGATCACAGTGTCACACTCGATCAGTTGCCCGAAGCATCGTTGCTGCAAAGCAGCGACGTCGTGCATGCGCTCGAACGCGGTGTCGCGCTCGGCGGCGCGGCCGGTGCGCTGATCGGACTCGTCGCGCTGGTATTTCCCCCGGCCGAGCTCGTGATCGCGGGCGGCGCCGTCGTCGGGCTGACGTTGGCGGGAGCGGGTTTCGGGGCGTGGACCGCCGCGATGATCGGCATCGCCGAGCCGAACGCGCGACTCCAGCGGTTTCGCGAGGCCATACAGGAAGGCCAGATCCTGATCATGGCCGACGTGCCGGCATTGCGAGAGCAGGAAATCGAAGAGATGGTCGCCCAGCATTTTCCGAAGGCGGACCTGGAGGGCGCTGAGCCTACTACACCGATCTTCCCCTGACGCGCAACAGCAAGCCGGCCCGCCCGACAGCCTGGTTCATCGATGCGTTTCGCCGCGCGCGCCGTTGCATGGCCGCGGCCGCGCGACGCCACGCGCCGACGGCCCGCCGATGCGCCGATCCGGAACCGCGAACGGAACGCCGCCGCCGTGCCACGCGACGAGCGGATCGTTCGCCGATTGTGCAGGCGACCCTGTCCGCCATGCCGGATCGGGCCAGGGACGCAGGGCCGACGCGGTGGCGCCTTCGGAACGGAAGCGCCGACGTCGAACCGTCGGCAAGGAGGTCGTATGGAACTGCACATTCAATCTCACCATTGGGAGCGTCGTACGCCCGACTGGGTCGCCGCTGCCGTGGCCGGGCTCGCGGGCGGTGCGCTGGTGATCGCGCTGGAATTCGTCTGGTCGACCCTCGTGCTCGGCACAAGCCCGTGGCAACCGACCCACAAGATCGCGGCGATGGTGATGGGCCGCAGCGCGCTTGGCCAGCTGACGCAGTTCAACCTTGAAATCGTGGCGATGGCGCTGCTGCTGCACTACGTGCTCGGCGCGATCATGGGGATGATGCTTGCCGCGATCATGGCGCCTTTCCGCTTCGATTCGAGCGTGGGCATGGAAGCCGTGATCGGGCTGGCGTTCGGGATCGTCGCGTATGGGTGGAACTTCTACGTCATGACGGCCGTGTTCCCGTGGTTCGTCTCCGAGCGCGGTTCCGGGCCCTTGCTGGCCAACCTGTTGTTCGGCGTGGTTGCGGCCATCACCTACGGCAGGCTGGAACGATTGCGCAAGCAGAACGCGGGCGACTGACCCATCGCGCTTCCCGCCGCGCCGAGCTTGAACGCGCGGCGCCCGCGGGAGACACGGAACCTGGTGTCGGCGGCTCTGGCGAGTGATACACGGCGAGGCGGCCTATGGCCCTTGCGATTGCCCTGGTCCTGATCATCCTGTTGGCGGTGGGGTTTCACTTTGCCAGTCCGTGGTGGATCACGCCGATCGCGTCGAACTGGGTGCGCATGGACGACATGCTGACGATCACGCTCGTCATCACTGGTGCATTCTTCGTCGCCATCAACCTGTTCATCGTGGTCGCACTGGTGCGCTATCGCCACCGCGGCGGGCATCGCGCCGCCTACGAACCGCATAACCGGAAGCTGGAATGGTGGCTGATCGGCCTGACCGTCGTCGGTGTGGCGGCGTTGCTGGCGCCGGGGCTGTTCGTCTACGCGGACTACATCCGGCCGCCGCGCAACGTGCTGCAGATGGAAGTGCTCGGCCAGCAATGGCAATGGCGATTCCGGTTCGCCGGCCCCGGCGGCAAGCTGGGCACGACCGACGTGCGCTACATCAGCAACGACAACCCGTTCGGCCTGAATCCCGCCGACCCGAACGGCCGCGACAACTACCTGATCGAGAGCCCCGAGGTACACCTTCCGCTCAACCGGCCGATCCAGGTCCTGACACGGTCGCGCGACGTGCTGCACGACTTCTACGTCCCGCAGTTCCGCGCGCGGATGAACATGGTGCCCGGCATGGTGACCACCTTCTGGTTCACGCCGACCAGGGCAGGGCGTTACGACATCCTGTGCGCGCAGCTCTGCGGGATCGGCCACTCCGGGATGCGCGGCGTGGTGGTGGTGGAGGACGAAGCCGCGTTCTCGCGCTGGCTGGCGCAGCAGACCACGTTCGCGCAGCAGCAGCTGGCCCGCGTGCAGGCCGCACCGGCCGCCGCGGGCGGCAGCGCGCAGGCGCTTGCCAACCTGGGCAAGACGCTCGCGGCGGCCAAGGGTTGCGTCGCTTGCCATACCGTGGACGGCAGCCCGCTCGTGGGCCCGACCTGGAAAGGCCTGTACGGCAAGACCGAAACGATGGCCGACGGCAGCACCGCGAAGGTGGACGAAGCCTATCTGCGCGCGTTCATCCGCAATCCGACGGCCCGCGTCGTGAAGGGCTTCTCGCCGATCATGCCGCACTTCGACCTGAGCGAGCAGGAACTGACCGCGCTGGTGGCCTATATCGAGGCACAGGGCGGGGCACCGGCCCGCACCGCGGCCCAGCCGTAGCGGAACAGACGGAGCAGACGCCATGACCTATGCGCACACCGACCACGTCTCGCAGAGCTTCTGGACCCGCTACGTGTGGAGCCAGGACCACAAGGTCATCGCCGTGCAGTACGCGCTGACGGCCATCGCGATCGGCCTGGTCGGCCTCGTATTGTCGGACCTGATGCGGCTGCAGCTCGGCTTCCCGGGCAAGTTCGCGTTCATCGACGCGAACCACTACTACCAGTTCGTCACCATGCACGGCATGATCATGGTGATCTACCTGCTGACGGCGCTGTTCCTCGGCGGCTTCGGCAACTACCTGATCCCGCTGATGCTCGGTGCGCGCGACATGGTGTTCCCGTTTCTCAACATGCTGAGCTACTGGGTCTACCTGCTGGCCGTGCTGGTGCTGGTGTCGAGCTTCTTCGTGCCGGGCGGGCCGACCGGCGCCGGCTGGACGCTCTATCCGCCGCAGGCCATCCTGCCGGGCACGCCGGGCGTGGAATGGGGCATCGTGCTGATGCTCGTGTCGCTGGCGATCTTCATCGTCGCGGCCACGATGGGCGGCCTGAACTACGTGACCACCACGCTGCAGGCACGCACGCGCGGCATGACGCTGATGCGCATGCCGCTCACGGTGTGGGGCATCTTCATCGCGACCATCATGGCGCTGCTGGCGTTTCCGGCGCTGTTCGTGTCGGCGGTGATGATGCTGTTCGACCGGACGCTCGGCACCAGCTTCTTCATTCCGGCCGTGGTGTCGATGGGGCAGACGCTCAAGCACGCCGGCGGCAGCCCGCTGCTGTTCCAGCACCTGTTCTGGTTCTTCGGGCATCCGGAGGTCTACATCGTCGCGCTGCCGGCCTTCGGCATCGCGTCGGATCTCATCAGCACGCACGCGCGCAAGAGCATCTTCGGCTACCGGATGATGGTGTGGGCCATCGTCATCATCGGCGCGCTGAGCTTCGTGGTCTGGGCGCACCACATGTTCATCGCCGGCATGAATCCGTACTTCGGCTTTTTCTTTGCCACCACCACGCTCATCATCGCCGTCCCGACCGCCCTCAAGGTCTACAACTGGGTGCTGACGCTGTGGCGCGGCGATATCCACCTGACCGTGCCGATGCTGTTCGCCATCGGCTTCATCAGCACCTTCGTGCTCGGCGGGCTGACCGGCCTCTACCTCGGCAACGTGAGCGTGGACATCCCGCTGTCGAACACGTACTTCGTGGTCGCGCACTTCCATATGGTGATGGCCGTGTCGCCGATCCTGGTGGTGTTCGGCGGCCTCTACCACTGGTACCCGAAGGTGACGGGCCGCATGCTCGACGACACGCTCGGTCGCGCGCACTTCTGGATCACCTTCGTCGGCACCTATGCGATCTACTTCCCGATGCACTATCTCGGCATCCTCGGCATGCCGCGGCGGTATTACGCGTACCAGGGCTACAGCTTCATTCCGCATTCGGCGCAGACGCTCAACACGTTCATCACGATCGTCGCGCTGATCGTCGCGGCGGCGCAGTTGCTGTTCCTGTTCAACCTCGCGTGGAGCCTCGTGCGCGGCCGGCGGGCCGAGGGCAACCCGTGGCGGGCCACCACGCTCGAATGGCAGACGCCTCAAACGCCGCCCGCGCACGGCAACTGGGGCGCGGCGCTTCCCGTCGTCTATCGCTGGGCGTACGAATACAGCCCGCCGGGGCAACAGGAAGACTTCGTGCCGCAGAACCAGCCGCCCGAGACCGCGCCTGAACCTGCACCGACCCATCCGGCACTGCACCCCGGCGAGGCGCACAAATGACCACGCTGCCGCGCCCCTTCGTGCCCGATGCGCCACCCGGCTTGCCGAATGCGGGCCGTACCGGCCTGGTCGTGTTCATGGCGGTTGCGACGATGCTGTTTTCGCTGCTGCTGCTCGCCTATGCGATGCGCATGCGTGAATCCGACTGGCAGCCGATCCCGCATCCGGCGCTGCTGTGGTGGAACACCGGCGCGCTCGCGCTGGCCAGCATCGCGATGCAGCGCGCCCGGCAACCGACCCTGCACCGCACGGCGTGGCTGGTGGGCGGCGGCGTGCTGGCGGCCGGGTTCGTGATCGGGCAACTGGCCGCGTGGCGCGTGCTGTCGGCGGCCGGGCAGACCGTTGCCGTCAATCCGTCCAACAGCTTCCTCTACCTGCTCACCGGCCTGCACGGGCTGCATGTACTGGGCGGCCTGGCGGCGTGGGGCGTGACGATCGCGCGGCTCCGGCGCGCCGACCCGTTCCGCGCTCAACGCGCCATCGCGCTGTGCGCGCTCTACTGGCATTTCCTGCTCGCAGTCTGGCTGGTGCTGCTGGCGGCGATGTGGTGGCTGACCCCCGGGATCGTCGTCGCCATCTGCGGGCCGGTGTATGGAGCCGCGCCATGACCGCGCCCACGATCCACACCGAATCCGCGGCCGAATCGCCTGCGGCCCCGCCCGCCGATGCCCGGCCCGACGGCTGGCGCGGCATCGTCACGGATTGGTCGTCCGACCGCGAAGCCTTCAGGGTGCCGTGGGGCAAGGCGATGATGTGGATCTTCCTGCTGTCGGACACCTTCGTCTTCAGCAGCTTCCTGATCGGCTACATGACGGTGCGCATGTCGACCACGGCGCCGTGGCCCGATACCGCGAAAGTGTTCGGGCTGAGCGTAGGCGGCGTGGAAGTGCCGTTGCTGCTGATTGCCATCATGACGTTCACGCTGATCAGCAGCAGCGGCACCATGGCGATGGCCGTCAACTTCGGCTACCGGCGCAACGCGAGGCCCGCCGCCGCGCTGTTGCTGGCGACCGCGCTGCTGGGCGCGACCTTCCTGTCGCTGCAGGCGTTCGAATGGAGCAACCTGATTTTCCGTGAAGGGATCCGCCCGTGGGGAAACCCGCTGGGCGCGGCGCAGTTTGGCGCGTGCTTCTTCACGATCACCGGGTTCCACGGCTTCCACGTGACCTGCGGCGTGATCTACCTGCTGCTGATCGCACGCAAGATCCTGCAGCCGGGGTTCACCGAACACGGCAACTTCCAGATCGTCGAGATCGCCGGCCTGTACTGGCACTTCGTCGACCTGGTGTGGGTGTTCATCTTCGCGCTGTTCTATTTGTGGTGAGGCAGGCCATGGAACATACCGATCCCGCCGATCGACCCGACGCCGCGCACGGCCAGCAGCATCCGATCGGCCTCTACCTGAAGATCTGGGGCCTGCTGTTCGTGCTGAGCACGTTCTCGTACCTGGTCGATTACTTCAATGTGCAGGGCCTGATGCGCTGGGTGCTGATCGTCGTGCTGATGATCGCGAAGGCCGGGCTGATTGTGTCGATCTTCATGCACATGATGTGGGAGCGTCTGGCGCTGGTGTACGCGATCCTGATACCGCCGCTGTGCCTGCTGGTGCTCATGGTGCTGATGGCGGCGGAAGCGCATCACACGTTCGGGATGCGGGCGCTGTTCTTTCACTGATGCGTTCTCCGGCCGATCCACGGGCGATGGGCGCCGTGTCGGAGCGGGCGGCATCGCGTCTTTGGGGAACGACGCGTCCCGGACATCCGTTCATGCAAACCTGAAGGGAGGCCCCCATGAAATTTTCACGCCGACGTTTTATTGCAGTCACCAGCGTTCTCGCCTCCGCGCTCGCCGTCGGACGCCGCGCGGCGGCGGCAGATGCCGGTGCCGGTGTCGTGCAGGAAACCGATGCAAATGCCCAGGCGCTTGGCTACAAGACGGACGCCAGCCGGGTCGACCATGCGAAGTACCCGAAATTCCGGGCGGGCGAGGCCTGTGCGAATTGCCAGTTCTTCCAGGGCAAGGCCGGCGCCATGACGGGGCCGTGCGCGATTTTCGGCGGCAAGCTGGTCAATGCGAAAGGGTGGTGCAGCACTTATACGAAAAAGGCGTAGCCAGGGAGCGAGCAACTGGCGATGTCGAAATTCACGTCACGCTGAATTTTTGCCATTCGACTCGGAACCCGGAACTCGGCGCTGTGCTGCGCCGACCGGTGGCCGACAGTCATCAGGCGCACGCGTTGCAACCGAAGCCATCGACTGCGGGGCTGGGCCGAACCTGATGCAGGGAGCGACGCGGACGCCGGGTTGTCCGGCTCATTTCGGCCACAAGTAGACACCCGGAAGCCTTCGGTGAATGGCGGTTAGCGAGAGACGAACCGTCACCCATCGATACGCGGCAAACGCATGGCTGAAATGCTGCGACATCATCCAGCGCGTGTTACGTCGACGCTTTCGCCAAACTCGTCCAGCAAGAAATTGATGAAGGCGCGGGCCGCCGCCCGGGTCGCGCGACCGAGGGGGAAATAGGCATGCACGTTGGTGCCGACCATCGACCAGTCGGTGAGGATCGGCACGAGCGATCCTTCCTCGAGCTCCCTGCGGCAGGCCCAGTATCCTATCGAGGTGATACCCAAGCCCGCCTTCGCGGCTGCAACCGCGCCTTCGTTGTCGCTGAACGATATATTGGGTTCGATTGGCACATTGCTGGTTATTCCGTTGTGCGTGAATGTCCAGGCGGTGCTGACAGTGGCCGCCGGTCCATAGACGATCCGGTGACCGACGAGCGCGTCCGGTGACAAGGGCGTGCCGCATCGCGCGAGATATGCAGGGGAGGCGACGATCAGTCGTGCGTAGCTCGTGAGCAGACGCGCCGTCGCATTGGAGTCTGGCAGGGTGCCTATCCGAATGGCGACATCGACCGCGTCCCGGACAAGGTCCTGGCGACGGTCGTCGAGCACCACGTCGATCCGCAGTCGCGGATGACGTTCAGCAAAACGGGGAAGTCGGGGGATGATCTCCCGCACCCCGGCACTCGTCGGCATCCCGATGCGCAGCGTTCCGCGAAGTTCGTCCTGCCGGACGCTCTGCCCGGCATCGTCAAGCTGGTCGAGCACGGCTTCGACGCGGATGAGATAGTCGGCGCCTGCCTCCGTCGGAATCACGGCGCGTGTCGTCCGCGCCAATAGAAGCGTGCCCAACTCGGCCTCGATGTCCGACACGGCGCGCGATGCCTGCGATTGCGAGATGGACAGCTCCCGCGCGGCGGCCGAAAAACTTTGCAGTCGGGCGACCCGGCAGAAAATCCGCAACGCGTTGATGTCCATCGTCTTCCTCCATGCGTCCTACGTTCTATCTATGCACATTCCGGATAGGTCATAACCGCGTTTCATGGCTAGTGCGTGGCGAGTCCGCCTTCTATATTGACACCGTAGCAGCACGAAACCGTCAATTCCGACAGGCCGCCACCTTCCTGGTTAGCGCGTTGGAGCATAGAGGATTAAACCATGAACAGCATCAATCACGATACGGCACCGACCCAATTCGTCGAGGCCAACGGCATCCGTTTCGCCTACCGCCGGTTCGGCAAGCAGGGCGGCGTGCCGCTTGTCTTCAATCAGCACTACACCGGCACCCTCGACCACTGGGATCCGGCGGTAACCGACGGTTTTGCAAAGGATCGCGAGGTGATCCTGTTTAACAACGCCGGCGTCGCCAGCTCCTCGGGCGAGACCCCGACGAGTTTCCAGGAGATGGGTGCCAATGCGATCGCCTTCATTCGCGCGCTGGGCCTGACCCAGGTCGACGTGCTCGGCATTTCGATCGGGGGCTTCGTGGCCCAGGAGATCGCGCTGCAGGGCGGCGACCTGGTCCGCAAGATCATCCTCGTCGGTACCGGGCATCGTTCACAGGACATGTCGGAAAGCCGCTCCGCTGAAATCTTCGCCGGCAGCTACGACCCGCCCGAACATCTGTGGCTTGCTGTCCATTTCGGACCTTCCGAAGCCAGCCAGAAGGCCGGCCTCGCCTTTCTTGAGCGCAAGCTGCGTCGTCAGGATCGCGATCCGCAAGTGAGCGAGCAAACCATTGCCGCTCAGGGCGAGGCGATCGGCAAATGGCACGTGCCGAACGATAGCGCATTGGCGTATCTGAAAGAGATCCGGCAGCCCGTGCTGATCGTCCAGGGCAGCAACGACGTCATCATTCCGACGAGGCATTCGTTCACGCTCCAGCAGCATCTGCCGAACGCGCAATTGATCGTCTATCCGGACTCCAATCACGGGTCGATTTATCAGTATCCGGAGACGTTCGTCGCCCATGCGACGACCTTCCTCGACGCCTGAAGCCCGCCGCCGACTCGTCAATCGAACCGGCGGCACCTGACGCGACGGAGCACCAGATGACCAGACATCGCCAACTCCACCTCGGCGCATTCATGCGGCCGGCGGCCATCCACACGGGTGCGTGGCGCTATCCGGGCGCCGATCCGCATGCGAATTTCAGCCTCGACCAGATGCGTCGCTCGATCCGGCGACTGGAAGAGGCGAAATTCGATGCCTTCTTCATGGCCGACCATCTGGCGTTATTGAACATGCCGATCGCGGCGCTGATGAGGAGCCACACGGTGACGTCATTCGAACCTTTCACGCTGCTCTCGGCGCTGTCGGCGGTGACTGAGCGGATCGGGCTGATCGCAACAGCCTCGACAACCTTCGATGCGCCGTACCACGTTGCCAGGCGGTTTGCGTCGCTGGACCACATCAGCGGCGGTCGGGCCGGCTGGAACGTGGTGACAACGGCGAACCCCGACGCGGCCCTCAACTTCGGCTACGAGTCCCAGATGGGGCATGACGATCGCTACGAGCTTGCACGGGAGTTTGTCGATGTCGTCACCGGTCTATGGGACAGCTTCGCCGATGACGCCTTCGTCAGGAACACCGAGAGCGGGGTCTTCGTCGATCCCGCACGAATTCATGCGATCAGTCATGCTGGTCCCTCACTGAAAGTGCGCGGCCCGCTCAACATCGCACGGCCTCCGCAGGGCTGGCCTGTGATCGTGCAGGCCGGTGCGTCACCGGCAGGGCGGCAGTTCGCGGCGGAAACCGCCGAGGTCATTTTCGGCGCCCCGCCGACGATAGAGGCCGCACGCAGCTTCAATGCCGATGTCCGTACCCGCATGGCATCGATCGGCCGCGCCCCCGACGCGCTGCGTTACTTGCCCGGCGCGTTCGTGGTCGTGGCCGACAGCAAGGATGAGGCGCTCGAGCGCCGCGCGACGCTCGACAGCCTAATCCACTACGACAGTGGCATCGGCTCTCTGAACGCGATGCTCGGAATCGACGTCTCTGGCCATGATCCCGATGGACCACTACCGGAGATCCCGGAGACTGAAGCTGGCCGCTCGCAGCGCGAGCGCATGGTCAATCTCGCGCGGGAGAAGGGTCTGACGATCCGGGAGCTGGCGCGAGCCGCCGGCAGCTATTCGGGCTTCGCCTTCGTCGGCACTGCAACATCGATCGCCGACGAGATGCAGGAGTGGTTGGAGACTGAAGCCGCCGATGGCTTCAACGTCATGTTTCCCTGGATTCCAGGCGGCCTCGACGAGGTGGTCGACAAGCTCGTCCCGGAGCTCCAGCAGCGCGGTTTGTTCAGACGCGAATATGAAGGGCACACATTGCGCGAGCATCTCGGCCTTCCACGGCCAACCAACCGTTTCTTTCCGCACGAGCCCAGCGAGGTCGTCTGATTTCATTTTCCGATAAAGGATTTCTCCATGGCACGCATCGTCACATTTGCTGAATATGGCGCACCCGATGTTCTGAAGATCGAGGACGTCGCATTGCCGGAACCGGGACCGGATGAGATCCGCATCGCCGTCAAGGCGATCGGTTTGAACCGTGCGGAATCGATGTGGCGCACCGGCGTCTATGTCGAACCGGTCAATCTTCCCGGACGGCTGGGCTATGAGTCCGCAGGCGTTGTCGAGGCCGTCGGAGAAAACGTCACGCACCTCGCGGTGGGCGATGAAGTTTCCACCATGCCGGCCTTCTCCATGAACGATTACGGCCTGTATGGCGACCATGTGTTGGCGCCAGCAAGTGCCGCCGTGAAGAAGCCATCGTCAATCTCGTTCGAAGAAGCGGTTTCAATCTGGAATCCCTTCATCACGCCGTGGGGAGCGTTCATCGAAAGCGGCATCGTGACGCATAGCGATACGGTGATCATCACTGCCGGTTCGAGCAGCGTGGGCATCGGTGCGATCCAGGTTGCGAAGCTTGCAGGGGCGAAGGTCATCGCAACGACGCGCACCAGGGAGAAGGTCGCGCCAATCAGAGCGGCCGGTGCGGACCATGTCGTCGTCACCGACGACGAGGATCTGGCGGTCGAGGTCGAACGGATCACCCAAGGCGCGGGTGCAACCGTCGCGTTCGATCCGATCGGTGGTCCCGCTTTCCCCAAGCTTGTCGACGCCCTGGCGCCGGGCGGCACGGTCATGATCTATGGCGCATTGAGCGACGAAGTGACACCGCTCCCGATGCTCCGGACGCTCGCAAAGGAGGTTGTAATCCGGGGCTATAACCTGTTCTCGATTACGACCACCCCGGCCCGTCAGGCCAAGGTAGCCAGATTCGTTTATGAAAATCTCGAAGCGGGCAAGCTGAAGGCAACCATCTCGAAGTACTTCCCGTTCGAACAAATCGTCGAAGCGCATCGCGAGCTGGAGAAGAACCAGCATATCGGCAGGATCGTAATCACGCTGTAATTTGCGGCAGTCGTCCGCAGCGAACTTCCGCGCAACGTTTTTTCAACTCGTCTTTGCAGCGGTTGCAAAGCATCGGGCGATTGATATGCGCGTGACTCACCCTCTACTCAATGGACAGCATCATGGCAAATACGCTTCAAGGAAAGATCGCTCTTGTGACGGGCGGCTCACGCGGTATCGGTGCCGCAACCGCCATCCAGCTCGCCGCGGAAGGCGCGACCGTAGCGCTAAGTTATTCCAGCAGCGAGACCGCGGCCAGAGCGGTCATTGCAACGATCGAAGCGTCCGGTGGCAAGGCTATTGCCCTGAAGGCCGACCAGGCGGACGCAACTGCGGTTAAAGCATTGATTGCCGACGTTGTCGAGCGGTTGGGCCGGATCGACATTCTGGTCAACAACGCCGCCGTTTTCGTGACGGGCACGGTGGCCGAGACCACCGACACATCGGGCTTCGAGCGACAGCAGAAGATCAATTACGAAGCCGTGGTAACCGCAATTCGGGAAGCATCGCGGGTAATGGATAGCGGCGGCAGGATTATCTCGATTTCGTCGGCCCTCGCGTGGCGATCGACCTGGCCAGGCCTTGCCGATTACAGCGCAACAAAGCGCGCGATTGAGGGCTACAGCAAAGGTGCTGCGCGGGATCTGGGCCCGAAGGGCATTACCGTGAACGTTATCGGAACCGGTTCGACGAATACCGAGATGAATCCTGACAACAGTCCCTTTGCCGAGGCGCAGGCAGCCGCCACGGCGCTTGGGCGCTTTGGTCGGCCTGAAGAGATCGCTTCCGTGGTCGCCTTCGTCGCCAGCCCGGCGGCGAGCTTCATTACCGGCGCGATCATTCCCGTTGACGGGGGCTACAGCGCGTAACGCAATACGAGCCATGTGACGCGATGGTCGCGTTTCGTGGCTCGGATGACTTTGAATCTTTTTTCGTAACGGGTTACCGAAGGAGTCTGAACATGAATCATTCGCCAGTAGTACTTGTGACGGGAGCGCTTTCTGGAATTGGTCGCGCGACAGCAATTGCCTTCGCTAAAGAGAAAGCGCGGCTCGTGATTTCGGGCCGTCGGCTCGAAGAAGGCAGGAAGTTCGCAGAGCAACTGCGTTCGTCTGGTGCCGATGTGGAATTTGTGCAGGCAGACGTGCGTTTCGAGGACCAGGTCCAAGGCTTGGTCGACCGCGTCATTTCCCGTTTTGGTCGTCTGGATATTGCGGTGAACAGCGCCGGTTACGAGGGCGAGCCGGCACCGATCGTCGAGCAGAACGTCGATCAATATGCGTTCGTTTTCGATACGAATGTTCTCGGCACGTGGCTGGCGCTCAAGCACGAAATCCGCGTGATGACGGCCCAGGGCAGCGGAAGCATTGTCAATGTATCGTCAACGATGGGCATTCGCGGCGCCCCCCGTAACGCACTTTACGTCGCCAGCAAGCATGCGGTCGAGGGCCTGACGAAATCCGCCGCACTCGAGACGGCGGCGCACAATATTCGAGTCAACGCGGTGGCTCCGGGGCCCATACAGACTGAAATGCTTGACCGCATAACGGGTTCCGAATCGAGCAAGGCCGCGATGCTCGCCACCGTGCCACTTAAACGCGCGGGAACGCCCGAGGAGATTGCAGATGCCATCGTTTTTGTGGCGTCGGATAAAGCGAGTTTTATGACCGGAGAAGTGCTTCGGGTCAACGGGGGACGCACTGCTGCGTGAGACTTGCTCACAGCCCACTCGTGATTGGATGACCTCGCTGCCCGCACTGCGGGCTCGAGATTTTGTGCCATTCAACACCTGAAGTTCAGGCCGCGTTGGCGGGTCTGCGCCCACCTTTTCATTGCATGCTCAGACATCCTATGCAAGCTCCCGCTCTTCCACTTTCTCTTTGAACGGATCCGTTCCAATGGTTGGGGCCGCGTCACAAGCACCGAAGTTGTAACCGGCATAGCGCGCGAACATTTGCATGTCGTTCCCTTCGGTGAGACACTTTTGCAACGCGTATGCTCGAGCGGATTCGGAAAGGAAAAATCGATGTTCGCCGTTACCGGGTTCCACACTCACCAACGACTTCTCAGTCAGTTCAGCAATGCCGCTGGCAACGTCAGACAGCGTATATGTCGTATCACCCACTAGCGCACGCAACGCTTCAAAAGTAAAAGCACTCCGGAATGCCGCAACGTGACCGAATAGTTTCTGACTCGATGGGCTCAGCGACGCAAAGCTCCGGTCGAAGCTGGCCCGTAACGTCTGGTGGTGCGCAAGAGCGGTCCTGTATCCATGCGTCAGCAACTCGAAGCGATCGTCGAGAAATGCGTGAACACCTCGAACGCCCAATGTACCGACACGTCCGACTGCCATTTCGATCGCCAATGGATTACCGTCTAGCCGACGACAGATATCACCAACGAGATGAGCGCTTTTTCTTAAATTATCAACGTCGAAACCTGACTGTTGCGCGCGCTGCAAGAACATTTGCACTGCCGCACAATCCAGAACCTCCGTGGTGGATGAACCTGGAAGCGGCACTTCAAGCGGGTGTACCTGGAAGACAACCTCACCTAATACCCGCAACGGTTCGCGGCTCGTTACGAGTACCTGTAAATTGTCACGCCGCATGCTAAGTGAATCGACAAGTCGAGCGACTGCATCGATGACGTGCTCTGCGTTGTCTAGCACTAGTAGTGTGCGGTCTTGCGGCAATGCTGCGACTAGCTCGTCAACCCCCGACCTGTCGTCCCGTATCGATACGCCGAATGCCGCAGCAACTTTTTGCAGAACCATGTCTGGAGAGGCAGCATCGGCAAGCTTGACGAAACGTGTGACGTCAAAGCGGCCGCATACTGCCGCATGAGCAACTTCAATTGCCGCGCTGGTCTTCCCGACTCCGCCGGCGCCCACCAGTGTCAATACACGCGTCGTGTCCAGCATTGCCGCGATATTGGAGACCAGTCTGTCGCGTCCCGTGAGTGCGCGGTGCCGTATCGGGATATCGCCGTCGCTCTGCCAGACCGGTGTAGCCACCGTCAATTTCGCGTCAGGGGCCTGCGTCTGCCTTAGTTGGTAGCCGCGACCGGGTACGGTCACAATCAGGTCGCGCTGCGGTCCGAGCAATTTTCGCAACGCGCAAAGGTGTACATGCAGATTGTTTTCTTCAACTACTGTTCTAGGCCAGACCGCGTCCATCAACTCGTCTTTCGTTACGAGACGTCCCGCCGCAGACAAAAGTACCGCGAGCACGTCAAAGGCACGCGAACCTACGTGGATAGCTTCCCCATCACGTCGCAATGAGCGCGTCGACAAATCGACTTCGAGTGTGCCTAGCAACATGGCATCAGACCTCGTCAATCAGACAAACCGGGCCACTGAGCCAGCAACCACGGCCTTCATCGGCCACATCCCGGAAGTTCACCGTGATCGCGGATGGACGTCCCATCGCCACGCCTTGACGCACGACAACGCCGCGTACCCCCTTCGCGACGAGCCCATAGCGATGCGCGCCGAACAGCAGCGCTGCCGCTGCGATGCCTGTCGCCGCGTCTTCCGGGTAGCCGGATGCGCGCGGGAATTGCCGTGCCTCGAACACGTGCGGTGCGTTGGCATCGAACGAAAACGGATACAGACCGGTCGACGACAGCGCGTCGCATAAGGCTTCGATGAGCTCTAGCTTCGGCGTGATCGCATTTAGCCGTGAGATTGTGCGGATCGGTACCAGCGTTTTGGTGCGGCTCGTCGTCGCGTTGGCGATGCCGAGGGGCAGCAGATCGTTCGCATCAAGGTTCAATGCATCGAGTGTTCTTGCGATGAGCGCCGCGTCAATGACCGGCTCGACGCGTCCCGCAGGCTGGCTGACTTCGATCCGCGCGTCGGACGTGTTGTACCGTGCTTCGACGCTTCCGCTCAGCGTCTCGATCAGAGCGGTGTTCGTGCGCCATGCGCCTGTGTGACGCAGCAGCCACAATGCGCCCAGCGCCGCGTGTCCGCACATCTCCATCTCGTGGTTGGGCACGAAAAAGCGGAAGCGGAAATCGTGGCGCGGGTCGACGGCGCGCATCACAAACCCACTTTCCAGACCATAGGCGCGGGCCACGTCTTTCATTTGCGCCTCGGTCCAGCCGTTCGCGTCGAGGGCAACCGGGGCCGGGTTGCCGCCTTCGTCAGTGGTGGAAAATACCCGTACAAGTCGTACTCGTTGTACGATGCTCATGCGATTGTTCCGAAATTAATCCTGCTCATCGGCGTGCTGCCCTTTGTGAAGCCGGCGCGAAGGCCAGTCCGTCATTTCTCGCAGCATGCACGATCGGCGTTTTTTCTTCGCTTCCGTTTGGGCCGGAACATGCTCACTATTGGGCCATGGCGGTTTGCGTTAGTGCGTTGCTACAATCCACCGGAAAATCCCAAGTCGCAGGTTCGCGTTATGTTTTATCAAACGTCTAAATCGCACATTCCCGCCGACCGTGTGGCCGCGACCTGTCGCATCACGATGGCCGATTACGTGACGTCATGGCACGAGCACGAAGAGTTCATGTTCCTGCTGCCACATCAAGGCGCGCTGACGCTGACCTCGGAGCGTTCGAAGCACGCGCAGCGCATCAGCGCCGGCGTGCTTGCGATGGTTCCGGCCGGGATTTTTCACGACACGGCGAGCAATCGCGGAGAGCATTGCCATACGGCGGTATATGTGGAGCGCGACTTCGTTTCGTTTTGTGCGCGCAAATCCAATGGTCGAATCGCCAAGGGCGAGGCACCGCGCTACTGCGCGCCGCCACATGCACTGCTTGGCGCGCTGCGTTTGCAAAGACAGTTCGACGCGGCCGGCAAAACGGGGGAAGCACATGATATGTCGCGGTATCAACACGATCTGGTCGATCGGCTGATTGCATCTGCGTGCGTGGAGGCCGTGCTAAGTGCCGCACCGAGCGATACCAATCCGAAGGTTTCGCGCGGACAACTGGTCGGTGAGATTAAGGCGTATCTTGACGTCATGCTGGCGGAGCGAATTGATATAGAGGCAATCGCTTCAGAATTCGCCATATCGCGACGTCATCTCACTCGGATCTTCCGCGAGGAGACAGGCGAAAGCCTCACCGCTTATCAAGTCCGACAACGTGTAATGCGTGCGCGTTCGCTCTTGGATGTTCCCGGCACGACCGTGCTGTCGGCGGCCTTGAGCGTAGGGATCGAATCGCCATCCTATCTGGCAAGGCTGTTTAACAAGTTCGGTATGCCTTCGCCCCGCGATCTAAAGGCATCGAGTCTGCCCGATGCAACTGACGCTTCTTCACTTGCGAGAACCCTATCAGACTCAAACCATTCACCCGGTAATCCTGGAGTGCCTAACCGCTCGCGATAAGGTTGCTGCCGGCGGTTTGGACGCGGCTGTTCCAGACTGTGACGCTGAACGGCCGATTCTGTTGGCCGTTATCGAGAATTTCGAAAGTCTGCGCCGGGTCGACTACGGTCGACCGCATCAGGCGGTAGCCCGCCATCATCGGTCATCGTCCCTCGACGGGCCTGACGGCCGTCCGCCGGCGCGAAGCGGACGGTGGTGCAGAGCACCCGACCGGCGCCAATGTAACCGGCGCATTGCGACTCGCCGAACGGCTTGGCCCGGACGCCACGATCGTGACGATCATGTGCGACACGGGCATGCAGTATCTGAAGTCGTTCGCGCAAGCGATCGGCCGATGGCCTTCGGGTGGATCGGGGCGGTCGATCAGTCGAACCTGATCAGGTCCTTGAAGATCAGGTGTCCCCAGCTTTTTCCGCGCGCGTGCACCAGCCATCCGCCTTTCGAAAGCCCGCCAAGCTGGATCGGCGCGAAACCGAGTTTTTCCGCAAGCGCACCGACCTCCGCTGCGGCGCCGTCATCGTCGCTCGCCAGGAACACGACGCGCCGGCCGCCGTGGACGGCCGGGTCCTGGTCGAGGACGGCAGCGACCAGATGGTTGAAGCCTTTCACCAGCCTCGCGCCGGCGAACGCTTTCGCGACGAAGGCCGAGGACGGGAGGCCGTCCAGTTCGTCAAGCGGGGCCTGCGTGTTCATCGCGTCGATGACCGTCTTCCCGGTCCAGTCGGCCAGTGCTTGGGCGACCGCCGGGTGCGACTCGAAACGAACCGCCAGAAAGAGGATGTCCGCCTTGACCGCTTCCGCAAGGGTGGTGGGGACGATCGTTGGCCCGATCGCGGCGGCATCGGCCGCAAAGCTTGCCGGATCGCGTGTGGTTGCAACGGCCACTTCGATGCCGTGGCGGGCGAAGGCCCTGGCAAGCGCGCGGCCGATCTTGCCGAAGCCGATGATTGCGTAACGCATGTGTTTCTCCTTCGTTTCGCGGTGGGCTCAGAGCTTGTAGCCGCCGCTCGCCTCGATCGTCTGGCCGGTCACCCAATGGCCTTCATCGGAAGCCAGAAACGCCACGACATCGGCGATTTCCGACGGCTCGCCAACGCGGCCCAGCGCGATTTGCGCCTCGAGCGCCTTGACGAGTTCGGGGTTCTCCCGAAGGGCGGCGTTCGCATCCGTTCGCGTGAAGCCCGGCGCGACGGCGTTCGCGGTGATGCCGCGCGGCCCCAGCTCGATGGCGAGCACATGGGTCAGCGTGTTGATCGCCGCTTTCGCCATCGAGTAGACGGGCGCCGCCGTAACGGGCTTCGTGGCGGCAGCGGAAGAAATGTTGATGATGCGTCCGCCGTCGGCGAGGCGATCGAGCGCGGCTTGAATGATGAAGAAGGGCGCACGGGCGTAGACCGCCATCAGGGTGTCCCAGCTCTCCGGCGTCGCGTCCTTGAAGCCAAGCCAGCCGGAATTGCCGGCGTTGTTGACCAGGATGTCGAGGGTTTTGCTGCCGTGCCGTCGGGTGAATTCGTCGTCGAGTCTTTCAAACAAGGCCGGGACGCTCGCCGGGGCGACGAGATCCGCATGGATCGCAAACGCGGCGCCTCCCGCTTTCTCGATGGCCGCGACCGTCTCGTCCGCGCCCGATCGGCTGGCGTTGTAGGTCAGTGCGACTGTCGCCCCGTCCCTGGCCAGACGTTCGGCGATCGCGCGGCCGATGCCCCGTGATGCGCCGGTCACGAGCGCGGTCTTGCCCTTTAGCGATTGGGTCATGTTGTCTTGCTCCTCAGAGTTGTGCCAGGCCGCCGTCGACGGCGACCTCGCTGGCGGTCATGAAGCTGCTGTCCGACGACGCAAGAAAGGCGGCCGCCGCCGCGATCTCCGCCGGATCGGCCATACGCTGGAGCGGCGTCAGCGCACCGTAGGCCCGCTGGCCTTCTTCGCCCAGCGCCTCCTTGGCCAGTTCGGTTGCCGTCGCCCCGGGCGACAGCACGTTGACCCGGATGCCGGTGCCCTTCAGGTCCTCCGCCCACGTCCGGGCGAGGTTGCGCACGGCGGCCTTGCTCGCGCTGTAAGCCGTGAATCCGGGCGCTCCCGTGGTTCCGGCGCTCGACCCGGTCAGGATGATCGAACCGCCCGCACCCATCAGCGGCAGCGCCTGCTGGACCGTGAAGATCGTCCCTTTCACATTGGTGTCGAAGATGTCGTCGATGTGCTCGGCGGTGATCTGGCGGAGCGGAAGCGGGCTTCCCGTCCCCGCATTGGCGAAGACGATGTCGAGGGTCCCGCGCTCCGCCTTCACTGCCGCGTAGAGCCGGTCGAGATCGGTCGAATCGGAGACAGATCCCTTCACCGCGCGGGCATGGGGCCCAAGGTCGGCCACCGCGGCATCGAGCGCTTCCTGCCGACGGCCGAAGAGGAAGACGAACGCGCCTTCCTCGATGAAGCGCTTTGCCGCGGCGCGGCCGATGCCGGTTGCGCCACCGGTGATCACGGCGGTCTTTCCGTTCAGTCTGTTCATGTCGTGCATCCTTCGAGACAAAAGTGACGAACCTGATTCTGGCGCGCTTGATTCATGAAGCCAATTGACTGAATATCTATAAGTACCATCTACTTTATAGATAGATATGCTGGACAACGTCACCATCAACCAACTTCGGGCGTTCGTCGCCGTGTGCGACCAGGGAAGCTTTTCCGGAGCGGCAAGGGAACTGAGGCGAGCGCAGTCGGCGATCAGTCACGCGATCAGCGCGCTCGAGAGCGCCTTCGACGTGGTGCTGTTCGAGCGCAACACGCGCAAGGCGACGCTCACGGCCGCAGGCCGCAGCCTCCTGCCCGATGCGCGCGGGGTGATCTCACGCACCGAGGAAATGAAGATGCGTGCGGCCGCGATTGCCGAAACCGGCGTCCCGCAGGTCTCGATCGCCGTCGACACCTATTTTTCGCGTGCGCACCTGATCGAATGCCTGCGCACGCTGCAGGCGGAGTTTCCAACGATTGCGATCAATCTGCGCATGACGACCATGCAGGGCGGCGAGCACCTGGTTCTGCAGGGCACGTGCGGATTGGCGGTGACGATCACGGACGTGCCCGAGCTGAGCCCGGGCACCATCGAACGACATCATTTATGGGATGCACAGATGGTGACCGTATGCGGGCCGTCGCATCCGCTGGCCGCCATGGCGCAGCCGATCCCGCGGGAAGAATTCGGCCGGCACATCCAACTCGTCGTCACCGACAACCAGCCCGATGCGGAAAAGACCCAGCAAGGGGTCGCCAGTGAACGCCAGTGGTGGGTGAACGACCTCGGCGCGAAGCACGACCTGCTCAGGGGGAGCTTGTGCTGGGGACACATGCCGCGCCATATGGTCGAGGCGGACCTCGCGAAGGGAACGCTCGTCGAGCTCAAACGGCGCGGGTGGCACATGCACCCCCTGACGTTCATGATCTCGCAGCGGCGCGGGTACGCGTTCTCCGGATGCGAGACACGGCTGGTCGAGCTTCTTGGCAAGTGCCCTTCGCAGAGGGGGGGAGAGTGAAGTCGACGTAATGTGCGGGCGATTTCGGGAATTGCAGTTGTCGCTGATGGGGCGGTCACGGTGTTGATGGACAGCACCCGTTCAGCCGGCAAGAGGGTAGAGCTCGCCTTCGTCGCCCCGGACGAGGGCAGCAAGCGCCACCGCCAGGTGCATGGCCGCCGCCATCGTTGGATCGACTGCGGATAGATTCCGAGGCGCATTGAAACTTGCGCGGCCCCTGTTCCAGCTAAAGGTCTTGATCCATTCGCCACCGACGAGGATCGACACATCGCCGGGTCTTCCCGGAATCGAAATCCTCTCGCCCGTCACGGGATTCACCGACGTGACTGCGCTCGAGTCTTCTTTCAAAGCGGCTTGCCCGCGGATGGCGGCCAGCCATTCATCCAGGGAGATGGGCGGATCACGTTCGATGTGGAGTCGATAAGCCATGGCAGAAGCGGGAACGAAGGGTGGGGATGACGCTAACACGAATGACGGGTTCGGAGAAAATCGGGTGATTGCAGTGGGTTGGATGCAGCCGAACGCATCGGGATGTATTCGCCAGGAGCGGTCAGTCGACATCGACGCTCCAATCGTCATCGACGGACTTGTAGCGCGGCGCTGAATGCTTTTGACGATTGTTGACAACACCGCACTCCGTCTCGGAATACTGTTGATCCATCTAGCCCCGTATGATCGCGGTTTTCAGATCCGTCGTCGGGACAGTGGGTGGGGGCGAGGGACTCATTGTGCATCCAGAGGATTGCTCAACGATTTTCATTGCTCGCAGATACAAGAGCCGAGCGTTTTTCTCATCGAAGCGGAAACTCATGAACCGCCGATTCAAATCATGGTTGCTGGCGTTCGTAACTAGCGCCGTCTCTGCCGGCATTGTGACAACGTTGAATCTGGTGCTTGCAACACCGGAACAGCCGCAGCCCGTTTGGTTGATCGAATTGCATGCGGCGTGTGCGTTCGTCGGCGCGTTTGCGATCACTCGCTTCATTCAGGGCACTCCTGCGTCATTGAAGGGACCTACCACCCGCTCCTCTGTTGCGCAAGGTGTTGTTGCCGATACTAGAATTGGCACCGTGAACTTCGTCGTGCCAGGAAACAGCGCGTTTTTCTCGCCAGTACGTTGCCTCATGATTCTCTGCTTTGTACTGTGCCTCATGGTGCAATTCATCCAGGTTGGCAAGTTGGCTGACGACGCAAGCGGTTCGCCCGCCGGCAACAGCCAGCAAATACGGAGGCTGACTACATGACGTCAATCGGTGAGCAGCGCTACGAACCATCGACGACTGCAGACGTCACGGAAGTAAAGAATGATGCGCGTCGCAGGTCCATGCGGCAAGCATTTGCCGTTGTTCTTCTCGCGCTGGGTATCGCGTCTATCTGCGTCGGACTTTACAACCTGATTCAAGCTTTCAACGCCATTGATTTCCCGATGGCATCCAAGCTATGGCTCACGCGGGCACTCACCGCAATGGTGGTCGGCTGGATTTGTCTGCACGTCAGCAGTAAGCGCATCGAATCCCTTTAGGGCGGCGGCTGAAGGTTCACTATTCTTCTTCCTCTGCGCTGTCGCACTCGTCTTTCGGTGTTCAAAGCTTCCGGGGATGTAGCTCAACCGTCATTGCCGGACCGAATTCGGCTGCGGTCGTTGGAGATTGGTCAAAAATAGCGTTCTTCTGCGCGGGTGTTTCACATCACATTTGCTTTTTTTGAAGGCACATATGGATGCACTAGCCAAGGCACTGGTACTTGCCGTTAGGTACATCGATCAGCGGAGCAACTCGCACACCGAGGACGACGACGTGAACGCACTTGAGGAGATCGCATCTGCACTTGCAGTCGCATCGACAGCAGAGCGCAAAGCCTTTGCCAAGGGCGCAACGTCGCTTGGCTTCCCGGAGCTAGTCGAGCAGGTCATCTTGGATTCGCCGCAATGATCTCCTGGCAAGCCCAACATCTCATCTGAGCCGAGGTTGGGGTGGCTAAGTCCGGCGTTAAACGACGTATCTTGTTGACCAGTGTTCGCTTATGAGAATTCCCCTCTGACCGCTTCGGGTCGGTTGTTGTAGTTCGAATAGTGGCACCTTCATGTCTGTCCCAGCGACCGACCAGAAGGCAATCTGGCCTCCAATCAAATGCGCCTGTCCAAAACCGATTCCTTTCGGACAGGGGGGCGCCCTGTCCGAAAATAAGGGTTGAGATGTTTTGGACATGGGCTTATATTCGAACACCCATTTCGTACAGATTGAGTGCCCGATATGTCCCGAACCTTTGCCTATGCCCGCGTCAGTACGTCGGACCAGACCACCGCGAACCAGTTACGAGAGATCGTGGCGGCCGGCTTCTCGGTCGACAAGCGCCGCGTCGTGTCGGAAAGCATTTCGGGGAGCGTAAGCGCCGGTCAGCGGCCGGGGTTTGCGCAGTTGCTCGTCAAGATGGAAGAAGGCGACGTGTTGATCGTGACGAAGCTCGACCGGCTCGGCCGCAATGCGATGGACGTACGGGCCACGGTCGAGGGATTGGCAGAACGCGGGATCCGGGTTCATTGTCTCGCCCTGGGCGGCGTCGATCTTACGAGCGCGGCCGGCCGGATGACGATGCAGGTGTTGAACGCGGTGGCCGAGTTCGAGCGGGATCTGTTGATTGAGCGCACACACGCTGGTATCGCTCGCGCGAAGGCGGAAGGCAAAGCGATGGGGCGGCCGTCCGCCCTGTCGGACGAGCAGCGGGCGGACGTGCTGCGCGAGTTGGACGCGGGGGCGAGCGTGGCCGCGCTTGCTCGGCGATTCGGCACGAGCCGCCAGACGATCATGCGGGTACGCGACGCAGTCTAAGCGGCGCACGCCGTTCGACTCACGTGTATAAGGCCGGACTAGACCAAACAGGCAGCGTCAGATCGTCTGGCCCAGTTCGGCCATTTCCAGTCATTTGCGCGCACGCCAAGGAGGACGCTCGAACGTCAGATTCTATCTAGACAACGGACCCTAGGCCGCCGATTAGAGGCGTCGAGCACCGCTCAGAGCGACCAGATCGCCTACTAATGCAGCCTGGGGTCGACGAGTGGCCAAAGCCATCATCGCGTCGATTCCTTCATCAGTTAGAGTAGGATTGAAAGAAGCTTTTCCCTGAAAATCGGCGCGACCCAAGGATCGTCCTTCACTCTATCGATAGCGGTATTCAAGTCTTCGCCCAACACGTGACGAACCTTCGCAATTGTTTGCGCAGCGAAGATCAGATCATTCAGAAATTCAGGCGGAGCGACATCATGGCCAACGTACATTCCAGCGGCAATGTCCGATCGCATCAGTCGGCCAAGCCAATGAATGTAGTCGGTAGCGACGCCAATTCGATGAGATTCTGGCGCAGCCGACAGTACCGCAACGTTTAGCGCGATAATGGAAAGGAACAGTGCGGCTTCATGCGCATCCCATGCAATCGTCTGCTCAAACCGTTGCGTCTCGATCAATCTAACGAATCCGTGGACTTTCGGGTTAAGTTTGGCACGAACGAAGTTGGTAGAATTTTGTTTGCGCGCAATGGTTTTTCCCAGATTTTCGAGGACCGAACGCCGCACGTCAAAAGGCAAAAACCAGCCACTCCGTTGTCCCGTGTCCGGAAGTCGTTCGAGAACGCCATTAAGCAATTTGTCGTCCAGCATGTTTGCAAGCTCGTCCGTCCCGCGGCTCCTGAGATAGTCGGAAACGAACACGACGATGGCGTCACGGTGCTTGACGACCTTAAACAGGGCGTCTGCGAAATTCTCTACGTCGATGTCCTCCGGCCAAGCGCACAAAAGCGCGTCAATACAGGCGCTTACCTGTGGTTTGAACTCGGAGTTGCGAATAATGACGTTCCAGACATCTGCCAAAAAGGCCTTAACCGGTGCTGCCCACGTAGGCTCTGTATCGCTGGAGGCAGAAGTTATTACTGCGCTAGGCGCAGGCGCTGTCGGTACATCTGCGCTCTTCCAAATAACTTCAGGCTGGAGTCCTTGGGTCTGGCCGCCGACCATTTCCAAAATGTAGGCATAGATACGCCACGACATTACTTGGTTGAGCTCGCAGATGGCGAAGGGCCAATCCCCGGCCGCCTTGCTCAGACTATTGGAAAGCAGATACGCCTTTGGAACGCCTTTCTGATCGACGACGCAAATGTAGCGATCGTGGAACGCCTGCTCCGAGCCGTTACCGTGTTTGATATGCACAATGGAGACTCGCCCGGCCAACTTCGGCGCCCATTCCGTAGCCATGCTGATCAGTTTAGCAAGATAATCACTGCCGGCCGTCGCAGCAGCCGTGTCAGCGTCAGGATCGACCTTGCCTGGCGATACGATGATAAAAAGCTCTGCGGTTTCGTTTCCTTGGCGGGCTACGACCCGCTTAAGCGAGTCGCTTCCAAGGTACGGGTCGACGAGATACGCTTTTGCCAGACCAGGTTGCTCGACCTTTTTTTTAATCCATCGAATGACCTCGAGCTGTCCCTCCGCGCCACGCTCGAACCAAACGTTTTCAAACGTAGGCGAAAGCGGTCCGACCAGTGCGGTCAAATTCGCATGATTCTTTCGCAAGATGTCGAGGCCGCCCGAGCGATTGGCGATCGACGGTCCTTCAAATGAAGTAGTGTGAACGCGGTGTCGAGCTTCAAGGTCAGGACTCTTAGGCGCACCCGGAAAAGGCGGAGGAAGTGCGTCAACAGCGCCCAAGGCTGACAGGGCGAACTGGAACCCTTGGTTGAACATGGCGTTCAACTGATCTACAAGCTTGCCAGCTTCGTCGAACACGCCTATCGAAACGTCGGTGATGTGCGCTGGCGCCGAAACGACGGTCTCAGGTGTGCCGGCGTCGATGTCGAGAAGTACCGCACTGAGAACTTCGTCGTGGTTTCCCAACGTGACTTGCAAGCTGAACTTTTGATCTAGCGGTGCGGCGTGGCGGCGCACGAACAGCCGCAGCGTGGGGGCTTTGGTTCGGAAGTCAGGCTTTTCAGGAACCACATCAAACAGTGGACCATCTAGATACATGCTCGCCGGTGCGCGGTAGAAATAGTCTATAGCTCCGATCGGTCTGTGCCGCCCGAAGATCTCACCGGTTCCGGAGATAGCACCGATTCTTGAGACCAGCATTTCAAGCGCTTCTGACACGGTGCCTGGTTTCAGCTTCTGGTCTAGCGCTTTTTTCAACGCCTTGAAGGGTGTTTCCGTCGCAATGCCTTTTCGATATAAAAGGCCAACGCCGCTTATGCGCGTCCTCTGATTTTTCTCCTCGACTGTGAGCGGGCCAAACGGCAGGCCCTCGATCGTTTGCCCGGCAGCGATCGGACATTCATCAGGTAATGTCAGACGGCCCTCATTGATCGCATTTTGAAGTCCGACCTCTTCGTCTGCTGGAATAATCTTATCCCAGACGATGAGATCAAACGGGGTATCTAAAACGGCTGAACGGCTAATGCCATCAATCGCGACATCGTTCGGCAAGTTGGGCTCGGGATAGATGCCAGGTCCGCGCACAGTTCGAATCAACGCGTAGCAAAGCGTAGGATTGAGTCCGTCGGCCACGACACCGAACACCGTGAGTGCTAAAGGCATGAACCGTTACTCCAGCAGGGAGGGATAAATTTGCTTCTGGTCGAGCCATCTTCGTATCGGCGAAAAGCCAAAACCGATGAGGTCGGAAAACTATCCAGTCAAAGCCCTTTTACCGACGGCAGTTCCGTTTAGAAGGCCATAAGTGCCCGCAGGCGTTAGTCGAGCCTCCTCGAGGATAACCTGAAAAAGGACCGCATCGGTGAGGCGATCTGATTGGAAACGTGAACCTTCTGTCCGGCGCGAACAAAGATGAAAGGAAGGACCGTTGCACCTCGAAACCAGACGTCTACTAAGGATGGTTTGCAATGACCGGAGCGGGTCGATCTGCGCCGGTCGCGTGCGCCGGGCGGCGGCCGGCCGAGTTCGGCCACTTTGAGACATCCAGGCCTACGACCACGATTGCCGACAATTGCCGAAAACCGGCGCCGCGTCCGCAATCACGGTAGTGGTTGGACTCACACTGCAAGCATCATCAGCACCCGGGCTCCTCAAGGCTGGTCGAGCCGAATCGCGTCGATGAATGCGCGCAGTGCGGGTGGCATTTGTCGAAGGCTCGGGTAATAGAGAAAAAATCGCGAGGGCTTCGGACTCCAGTCACGCAGTACAGGAACGAGCCTGCCTGTTGTGATGAACGCTTCCGCGTACGCCTCATACACGTAAGCCAGACCCGCGCCGTCGAGGGCGGCTCGCACCATCATTTCGTCGTCGTCGAACACCAGCGGGCCGCCAGCCGTGATTGTCAGCGCTTGTTCCGCCCGTTCGAATTCCCAGGCGTAGCGGCTTCCGCTTGGAAAGCGTCGACCAATACAGGCATGGACCATCAATTCGCGCGGCTCCGATGGCTGACCATGGGCAGACAAATATTCCGGAGAAGCAACGACAACGAAGCGCAGTGCATCGCCGAACGGCACTGCGATCATGTCTTTTGCGAGGCTCTCTCCAAATCGAATACCCGCATCGAAGCCCGCGCCGACAATGTCCACCAGACTATCGTCGGTGACGATTTCCACTTCGATGCGAGGATAGGTCTTAACGAAACGCGTGAGGATAGGCGCTAGCAGCAGCCGAGCCGCAGGACGCGGCACGTTGAGGCGGAGCTTTCCCGTCGGAGCCGCTTGGAACGCGTTCAATTCCGCCAACGCGTCGGCAATGTCGCGAATGGCCGGTTCCAGTCGAGAAAGCAGTTGCATGCCCGCTTCGGTGGGAGTCACGCTGCGGGTCGTGCGGTTCAGGAGACGAACACCAAGCCGCTCCTCCAGCCCGCGCAAAGCATGGCTAAGTGCCGACGCAGACACGCCGCGCTCGACTGCAGCCTTGCGGAAGTTACGATGGCGGGCAACGGCAGCGAAGGCGTCCAGCTCGTGTAGATCAGGCATAAATTGATGAATCAGGCTCAGTAGTTCATCCAGAATACCGTAACTTATCCAGCGATATAAAGCGTTCCATACTCTCGGAAACCACTCGGGAGGACGCACATGAAAACACGCGATTTGGGGCAGTCTGGACTTTCGGTCTCTGCCATCGGCCTCGGTACATGGGCCATTGCTGGTCCAGGTTGGGAATTTGGTTGGGGCGCACAAGATGATAAGGATAGCCTTGCCGCATTGGAGTACGCAGTCGAGCGGGGCGTGAACTGGATTGATACAGCTGCCGTGTACGGGCTGGGTCATGCTGAGGAGGTGGTGGGCGAGCTGCTCCGGCGGGTCCCGCCATCACGCCGTCCGCTGGTATTTACGAAGGGAAGCCTGATCTGGGATTCGGTTACGCGCCGCATTTCGCATTCGTTGGACCCAGCTTCCCTCGCCCGTGAAGTAGAGGATAGTCTGCGCCGCCTGCGGGTCGACGTGATCGATCTCTATCAGATACATTGGCCGGCGTTCCCGCCGGGCGGCCCGGATGACGGGATAGAAGCGGCCCTCACCACACTTGCGAAGCTACGAGCGGAAGGGAAAATTCGCGCGATCGGCGTGTCCAATTTCGATGTGCCGCAGATCAAGCGCGCTCAAGCCGTCACCGAGATTGCTTCACTTCAACCGCCGTATTCCGCCTTGATGCGCGACGTCGAGACCGACATCCTGCCCTACTGCGAACAGGCCGGAATCGGCGTCATTCCATACTCCACGTTGCAGTCTGGATTACTTGCCGGTTCCATGACTCGTGAGCGCATAGCCGGCTTACCGGATGACGACTGGCGGAAGACCCGAAGTCCAGACTTTCAAGAGCCTCGGCTGACGCAAAATCTGGCTTTAGTCGAAGCGTTCAGGCGTATCGGCGATCGACACGGATTGAGCGTGGCGGCGGTTGCTATTTCCTGGACGCTCAGACAGCCAGCGATCACTGGGGCAATTGTTGGTGCCCGTCGCGCCGACCAGGTGGATGGACTGATTGATGCTGCGGACTTTCGATTGAGCGATAAAGAAGTCGCCGAAATTGCACGGTACCTGCCGGAAGGGGCAGGTACCAACGTCCCCGAAGCCACATCTTGAATTTTTGGAGCCGAGGGCTCTACCACCATCTGTTCGTGACGCTCAGAGTCGATAGGTAAGCGAATGTCCGCCAACCCGGACGTCGAGCGTCCGTTCTGGGTCGGTAACGGCAAGGGTAGGCGTAGGTGTTGGCGTAGCTTTGTGCGCCGACCCTTGTCAGATAAGCCGCAGGTACTGCTGCATCGTTGGAGTGACGGGTGGAGGTGCGGCGGTGGGGTGAGTGCTCATGTGACCGGGAAAAGTTACTTTGGCTGCCCGAGTTTACCAGCGGCCCGCACGGGACCGCTCGAAGTTCGCCGTTCGGCCAGTTGCTGGAGATCACGACCGGCGGCGGCCGGCCAGAAGCGGTCCTTCGACTTCGACGCCCTGATCGTCCACAATCGGCATCGCAGATTCCCGCCCGAACCGCCATGACCATGTATACGCCTACGCTACGCCTAATCGACCGCCAGTCGTCGAACGACATCGAACGTCTGCAAGCCGTGCTCGAAGATGCGCCAGGCTATAGCCTGGCCGTGGAAGGCAGGCTGCCCCCTCCGAACGCCGCCATCGAGGTACTTGATGCGCTACCGCCCGGCAAAAGCCACTCGGACAAATTCGTCTACGATATCTCTCTCGACGTCGAGGCGGTTGGATGTTTGGAAATGGTACGGGGCTATCCAGAGGTCGACATCGCGTTCATCGGCTTGCTGTTGTTCCGGGAAAGTTCGCAGGGACGGGGCTTGGGCCCGCAGGTTTTGCGGCTCGCCGAAGCAATCGGAATGGGCTGGCAGTGTCGCGCATTACGCATTGCAGTCATCGATACCAATCCGAGAGCGTTCGAATTCTGGAAACGCGAAGGCTTCATTGAGTTGCTTCGCAAACCAGCGATGGATTTTGCCGCCCAAGCAATCGTGATGGAGCGTGCGCTACCGGCCGCAATATCTAGCTAAGGCAGATCGTTGTCCCATTGAGTTCGATACCTCGCGACTGTTCGTTATCGCCGTCAGTCGGTCACGACCGGTCATTCGACTGCACTGCACGAATCGTCGAAAATGACGGTATCGAAACGAACTTCGTCAGGTGCCAGAAGAAAGACGGAGGAAGCGTTGCAGCGGATATTTAAAAATGCCGCCGGCGGAGGCGCCGCCTCGATGTCGAACGTGTCGACACGGCCGGACTTGGCCGTTCGGCCGTTCCCGGTCCTCCCCATCTCGACGGCCGCCTTGAATCGGGCCTCAATCGCTCCGACCAAGGATGGCGGGCCACGAACGCATCGGGGCCGGCGCCTTGTCCAGACCGGGTTCCAGCTTCGGCGAACAGCGTGCCGGCTGAAGTGAATCCCGATAGCCGACCGCCTGCCCATGACGCTTCCAGGGTCGTCATGGAAAACTGTATGAATATACAGTATAGTGTCCGTCGAAATCGAGCCGCACGGGTACAACCTTGCGGCACGTGCGCCGCGCCTGCGGGCATCCGCCGCAGCGTTCCGGCACCGTGAAATCTGGCTAACTCATTCAGACGGGCAGGCAAATTGTCATCCAGCAATCTGATCCGCATTCGCGGAGCGCGTCAGCACAACCTCAAGAATCTTGATCTCGACCTGCGCACCGGCGAGATGACGGTCGTCACCGGTCCGTCGGGCTCCGGCAAGTCGAGTCTCGTGTTCGACACGCTGTACGCGGAAGGGCAGCGGCGCTACGTCGAGACGTTCAGCGCGTACGCGCGGCAGTTCCTCGACCGGATGGATCGCCCGCAGGTCGAGCGCGTCGACGGCGTGCCGCCCGCGATCGCGATCGACCAGACCAACCCGGTCCGTAGTTCGCGCTCGACCGTCGGCACGATGACCGAGCTGAACGATCACCTGAAGCTGCTGTACGCGCGCGCGGCCGAGCTGTTCGACCGCAAGACCGCGCGGCAGGTGCGACACGACACGCCGGAGACGATCTACGCGGATCTCGTCGCGCGCACCCAGGCGGACGATCCGCGCGTCGTCGTCACGTTCCCGGTCGAGCTGCCGGAGGCGGTGTCCGATGAAGAAATCGCGCAGTGGTTGTCGGCGAGCGGCTATACGCGCGTGCAGGCGCAGCGCGAGGTCGCGTCGCCCACCGGGCCGCGCAAGGTGCTCGACGTGGTGGCCGACCGCTTCCGCGTGCAGGGCGCCGACAAGGTGCGCGTCGTCGAGGCGATCGAGGCGTCGCTGAAGCGCGGCGGCGGGCGCGTGAACGTATACGTGCTCGCGGCGGAGCCGGAAAGCCCGGATGGCGCGGCCGCCGAGCCGCAGGTGTGGCGCTTCTCCACCGGGCTCCACGATCCCGACAGCGACCTGCGCTACGCGGAGCCGCAGGCGGCACTGTTCTCGTTCAATTCGGCGTATGGCGCGTGCGAAACCTGCCGCGGCTTCGGCCGCGTGATCGGCGTCGATCTCGGCCTCGTGATCCCCGACGCGCGCAAGACGCTGCGCGGCGGCGCGATCAAGCCGATGCAGACCCCCGCCTGGAAGGAGTGCCAGGACGACCTGATGCGCTACGCGGCGAAAGCCGGCATTCCGCGCGACACGCCGTGGGCCGAGCTGTCGGACGCCGAGCGCGACTGGGTCGTGAACGGGTCGCCGGACTGGAACGGCAAGTGGCAGAGCCAGTGGTACGGCGTGAAGCGCTTCTTCGGCTATCTCGAGTCGAAAGCGTACAAGATGCATATCCGCGTGCTGCTGTCGAAATATCGCAGCTACACGCCGTGTGACGTGTGCGGCGGCGCGCGCCTGAAGACGGAATCGCTGCAATGGCGGCTCGGCTCGAAGGAAAACGCCGACGGCGTGCTCGCGCCCGCCGGCCGTTTCATGCCGCGCGGCGTCGACTGGAGCCGCGCGCAGCTCGAAGCGCTGCCGGGCCTGACCGTGCACGACCTGATGCTGCTGCCGATCGAGCGCATCCGTCGCTTCTTCGATGAAATCTCGCTGCCGAGCGCGCTGCTCGACGACGCGCTGAAGCTGCTGCTCGCCGAGGTGCGCACGCGCCTGAAATACCTGTGCGACGTGGGGCTCGGCTACCTGACGCTCGACCGGCAGAGCCGCACGCTGTCGGGCGGCGAGGTGCAGCGGATCAACCTGACGACGGCACTCGGCACGTCGCTCACGAAAACCCTGTTCGTGCTCGACGAGCCGAGCATCGGGCTGCATCCGCGCGATCTCACGCGGATCGTCGAGGCGATGCAGCGGCTGCGCGACGCGGGCAATACGCTGGTCGTGGTCGAACACGATCCGTCGGTGATGCTCGCGGCCGACCGGCTGATCGACATGGGGCCCGGCCCGGGCGAGCGCGGCGGCACGATCGTCTACGACGGCACGCCGGGCGACATCCGGTCGGCGCACACGCTGACGGGCGAATATCTCGGCGGCCGCAAGCACGTCGCGCACGCGTCGAACTGGGCGCGCCGGGTGGTCGATGCGAACACGCCGCGCATCGTGCTCGAAGGCGCGAGCGAACACAACCTGCGCGACGTGACGGTCGAGATTCCGCTGCAGCGGCTCGTCTGCGTGACGGGCGTGTCGGGGTCCGGCAAGTCGACGCTGCTGCAGGACGTGCTCTATCCGGCGATGGCACGGCACCACGGCAAGGCGACCGAGTCGCCGGGCGCGTACCGCGGCCTCACGGGCGCCGACCAGGTCGGCGACGTCGTGTTCGTCGACCAGTCGCCGATCGGCAAGACCACGCGTTCGAACCCGGCGAGCTACGTCGGCGCGTTCGACGAGATCCGCAAGCTGTTCGCGAAGGCGCCGCTCGCGCTGCAACGCGGGTACGGCGCCGGCACGTTCAGCTTCAACTCGGGCGACGGCCGTTGCCCGACCTGCGGCGGCTCGGGCTTCGAGCACATCGAGATGCAGTTCCTGAGCGACGTCTACCTGCGCTGCCCGGACTGCGACGGCAGCCGCTACCGCGCCGAGATTCTCGAAGTGCGCATCGAGCGCAACGGCCGCGCGCTGAGCATCGCCGACGTGCTCGACCTCACGGTCAGCGAAGCGGCCGCGTTCTTCGCGACCGACGCCGAGGTGCTGCGTGTGCTGCAGCCGATCGTCGACGTCGGCCTCGAATACGTGAAGCTCGGCCAGCCGGTGCCGACGCTGTCGGGCGGCGAAGCGCAGCGCTTGAAGCTGGCCGGCTTCCTCGCCGAATCGGCGGCAGCCGTGAACGGGCGCCGGGTCGTCTCGGAAGAGGCGCGCATCGCGCGGGCGAAGCTGTTCATGTTCGACGAGCCGACCACCGGGCTGCACTTCGACGACATCGCGAAGCTGATGCAGGCGTTCGGCAAGCTGCTGGCGGCCGGCCATTCGCTGATCGTGATCGAGCACAACCTCGACGTGATCCGCGCGGCCGACTGGCTGATCGATCTCGGGCCGGAAGGTGGCGACGGCGGCGGTCGGGTGCTGTGCGCGGGTACGCCCGACGACGTGAAGGCCTGCGCCGAATCGCATACCGGCGTGGCGCTGTTGCAATACGACCGCGCGATGGATGCCGAACTGGCGGCCGCCGACGAAGGCAAGCCGCTGCAGGCCGTGCTGAACGCGGCGCGCGAGCGGCGGGCGATCGAAGGCGAAGATGTCGTGCGGATCGTCAACGCGCGCGAGCACAACCTGAAATCGCTCGACGTCGACATCCCGCACGGCAAGTTCAACGTGATCACCGGCGTGTCGGGTTCCGGCAAGTCGACGCTCGCGTTCGACATCCTGTTCCACGAAGGCCAGCGCCGTTACCTCGAATCGCTGAATGCGTATGCGCGCTCGATCGTGCAGCCGGCCGGCCGCCCCGAAGTCGACGCGGTGTACGGCATTCCGCCGACGGTGGCGATCGAGCAGCGGCTGTCGCGCGGCGGCCGCAAGAGCACGGTCGCGACCACGTCCGAGGTCTGGCACTTCCTGCGGCTGCTGTACGTGAAGCTCGGCCTGCAGCATTGCATCCACGACGGCACGCCCGTCACGTCGCAGTCCGTCGAATCGATCGCCGCACAGTTGCTGCGCGATCATCGCGGCGAGCACGTCGGGCTGCTCGCGCCGCTCGTCGTCAACCGCAAGGGCGTCTATACCGATCTCGCGAAGTGGGCGAAGGCGCGTGGCAGCACGCATCTGCGGGTCGACGGCGAGTTCGTGCCGGTCGATCCGTGGCCGAAGCTCGACCGCTTCCGCGAGCACACGATCGAGTTGCCGGTGGCCGACATCGTCGTGTCACCGGACAACGAGGCCGAACTGCGGCGCGTGCTCGACGAGACGCTCGAGCTCGGCAAGGGGGTGATGCATCTGCTCGCGCCGCTCGACGGGCTGCACGATGCGATGCAGAACGATCATTCGACCGCGCGCGTCGGCACGGTCAAGGTGCTGTCGGTGAAGCGCGCATGCCCGGTGTGCGGCACGAGCTACCCGGAGCTGGATCCGCGGATGTTCTCGTACAACAGCAAGCACGGCTGGTGCACGACCTGCGTCGGCACCGGCGTCACGCTCACGCGCGAACAGCGCGCGGCGTACGACGACACGGTGCTCGCCGGGGATGATCGAGGCCGCGAGCAGACGCTGCCGTCCGACGAGCAGGAACCGGAAGGCGTGGGCAACGAGCCATGCCCGGATTGCAACGGCACGCGGCTGAACCCGTCCGCGCGCGCGGTCACGTTCGACGCGCATCCGATCGTCGAGGTTGCGCAATGGACGGTGTCCGACACGCGGCGCTGGATCGACGGGCTGGAACTGACGGGGCGCGATGCGCAGATCGCGCGCGACATCGTCAGCGAGATCGGCAGCCGCCTCGCGTTTCTGGAGGAAGTCGGGCTCGGTTACCTGAGCCTCGATCGCGCGGCGCCGAGCCTGTCGGGCGGCGAAGCGCAGCGCATCCGGCTCGCCGCGCAGCTCGGCAGCAACCTGCAGGGGGTCTGCTACGTGCTCGACGAACCGACGATCGGCCTGCATCCGCGCGACAACCAGATCCTGCTGGACGCGCTGCGCAAGCTCGGCGACAAGGGCAATACGCTCGTCGTCGTCGAGCATGACGAGGACACCATTCGCCGGGCCGATCACATCATCGACGTCGGCCCGGGCGCGGGCAAGCGCGGCGGCACGCTGGTCGCGCAGGGCGCGGTCGCGGATCTGGCCGCGCAGGCCGATTCGGTCACGGGGCGCCTGCTCGCGCAGCCGATGACGCACCCGCTGCAGCCGCGCCGCAGTGTGAGCCTGCCGGGCAAGAAGGGGGGCGCCACGGTGCCGGAAGCCTGGCTGACCGTGCATGGCGCGCGGCTGCACAACCTGCGTGACGTCACGGTCGGCATTCCGCTCGCGCGGCTCGTCGCGGTGACGGGCGTGAGCGGCTCGGGCAAGTCGACGCTCGCGCGCGACGTGCTGATGACGAACCTGCTCGACGCGGTCGGCCGCTCGGTGCTGTCGTCGCCGGCCACGCGCCGCGCACGCAAGGCCGCGCAGCAGGACACGCCGGGCGCCAACCGCCGTTCGAGCGTGCTCGCGCGCAGCGCACCGCGGCCGTCGCTGAACGTCACGCATGCGTGGCAGGGCTGCGAGTCGCTGAGCGGCTGGGAGCAGATCGATCGCGTGCTGGAAGTCGACCAGACGCCGATCGGCAAGACGCCGCGTTCGTGCCCGGCCACCTATATCGGCGTGTGGGACACGATCCGCAAGCTGTTCGCCGATACGCTCGAAGCGCGGGCGCGCGGCTACACGGCGTCGCGTTTCTCGTTCAATACCGGCGACGGGCGCTGCCCCGCATGCGAAGGGCAAGGCGTGCGCACGATCGGGATGAGCTTCCTGCCCGACGTGAAGGTGCCGTGCGACGTGTGCCACGGGCAGCGCTTCAACCCGGAAACGCTCGCCGTCACGTGGCGCGGCCGGAACATCGGCGACGTGCTGACAATGGAGATCGACGAGGCGGTGGAATTCTTCGCGCCGATCTCGAACATCGCGCATCCGCTGCAGCTGATGAAGGATGTCGGCCTCGGCTACCTGACGCTCGGCCAGCCGTCGCCGACGCTGTCCGGCGGCGAGGCGCAGCGGATCAAGCTCGTCACCGAGCTGACGAAGGTGCGCGACGACATCACGCGGCGTGGCCAGAAGGCGCCGCACACGCTGTATGTGCTCGACGAACCGACGGTCGGCCTGCACATGGCGGACGTCGCGAAGCTGATCCGCGTGCTGCACCGGCTCGTCGATGCGGGGCACAGCGTCGTCGTGATCGAGCACGACCTCGACGTGATCGCGGAAGCCGACTGGATCATCGATCTCGGGCCGGAAGGCGGCGTGGGCGGCGGCACGATCGTCGCGGCGGCGCCGCCGGAAGTGCTCGTGCAGGTGAGCGCGAGCCACACCGGGCAGGCGCTCAAGCCGGTGCTGGCGCGAACGGGTACGGACGAAGGGGAAGCCGAGCACGAGGGGGAAGCGCGGGTAGGGTGAGCGTGACGCTTCGTATCGACGGCCCCGCTGCCGGGCGAGGATGTCCCCCAACCAACTTGCAAGTGGCTGGGGGCGCACCGCAATCCGACCCACGCACCCCTCTTCGAGGGGTGTTTTCTTTCAAGCGCCACGACGAGCCGGAGACGCCGGCCGATCTGGCTCAGCCCAATTGCCTGGGACTCCGGCAGGTCAGCGGGGCCATTCATCCACGGGAGTTTGCGTCGCCGGAAGCGTCAGGGCATGGCTTCACCGCGGAGCCGCCGGGCAGCATCGCCACCAACGAGGGCGATGGGGATGATGATCCGCGCGAAGCGATCGTAGCTTCCCGCGCCCGAGGCTGCCGCGCGAAGTCGAACGGCCGGCAAGCGGGGCGATCGCAGTCCTGGATCGCTGCGCCGCGCCCCATGCATTCACGCTTGCGGCGCGACCGATGCGCCGGTGATGCCATGCCGCCGCAGCGAATCCGCGACGAAACCCGACGCCTTCATTTCCTCGACGAACGCATTCAGCGCCGCCGCGGCCGCTTCGCCGCGGCTCTTCGGCACGCCCATGGCCTGCCGGATCACCATGAACCGCTCGTCGAGCAGGCGCAGGCCGGGCGTTTTCGCTGCATCGGCCTCGAGCTGCTGCTTCACGCCTGCCGCCACTTCCAGTTGTTGTTCGAGGAAGGTTGGCACGACGGCTTGCGACGTCGGCGCACGCACGATCTGCGCGGCCTTCAGTTCGCGCGTGAGGAACAGGTCGTAGGCGCTGCCTTTGCCGACGGTCACGCGGTTGTCCGGCTGGTCGACGTCCGCGTTCGTGCGGATCGGCGACGCGTCACGCACCAGATAGAACCCTTCGATCAGCACATACGGCGCAGTGAACGCGACCGTTTCGCCGCGCAGCGGATCGATCGCGAAGAAGCCGAAATCGGCACGCTCGTCGGTCAGCGCCTGCACCGACTTTCCGGCGGTGTCGAACACTACGAGCTCCAGTTCGGCCGACAGGCGCTCGGCGAACGCGCGCGCGAGGTCGATCGACACGCCGAACGGTTCACCCGTCGCCGGGTCGCGGTTCGCAAGGATCGGGTTGCCGAGGTTGATCGACGCGCGCAGCTTGCCGGTCGGCGTGAACGCGGAGAGAACGGAAGGGGCGAGGGGCATGGGAGGCTCGTTGCGGTCGTAGGGTCAGGGTTTGGGGCGCGTCGAGGTACGACGGTGCGTCGGCATCGAGCTTATCACCGGGCTTTCGTCATGGAGCGGCGTCGAGCGGCGCAAGCCTGCCTGCGTCGCCAGCCGGGAGACGCGATAGATGCGCCTTCCCCCTCGTCTTGTGGCCCGAACGGTTATCGATGGGCGAAGGAGTTGAACGGATGCGACAGGCGAGTGGATGCGGGAAAAGAGGGGGATTTGCTTGCTCCGCGCCGGCGGCGGCGGGCGGTTGGCCGTGTCGTCGCACCGCGTCGGCGCCGTCCAGCCGGGAACAGTGGGCTTTGATTCGCCCGGCAACCGCTAGAATTACGGTTTTAGTCCGGAATACGTCCATGTCTTTTGCCTCGCTTGGCCTGATCGATCCCTTGCTGCGTAATCTGCAGGACCTCAATTACCAGGCCCCTACGCCGGTGCAGGCCAAGGCGATTCCTGCCGTGCTCGGTGGCAAGGACGTGATGGCTGGGGCCCAGACCGGCACGGGCAAGACGGCGGGTTTTGCGCTGCCGCTGCTGCAGCGGCTGGTGCAACACGGCCCGGCGGTGTCCAGCAACCGCGCCCGTGTGCTGGTGCTGGTGCCCACGCGTGAACTGGCTGAACAGGTGCTGCAAAACTTCGTCGCTTACGGCAAGGGCCTCGATTTGCGATTTCTGGCCGCTTACGGTGGCGTGAGCATCAACCCGCAGATGATGAAGCTGCGCAAGGGCGTGGATGTGCTCGTGGCCACGCCGGGCCGTCTGCTGGATCTCAATCGCCAGAACGCGGTGCAGTTCGACCAGGTGCAAGCGCTGGTGCTGGACGAAGCCGACCGCATGCTGGATCTTGGCTTTGCGCGTGAGCTCAACGCCGTCTTTGCCGCGCTGCCCGCCCAGCGCCAGACCCTGCTGTTCTCCGCCACGTTTAGCGACGACATCCGCGCGATGGCGGCGACCATTCTGCGCGGCCCGGTCAATATCAGCGTCAGCCCGCCCAATGCCACGGCCAGCAAGATCAAGCAGTGGGTGGTGACGGTGGACAAGCGGAACAAGCCCGACCTTTTCATGCACCTCGTCGCCGAGAACAAGTGGGAGCATGCGCTGGTATTCGTCAAGACGCGCAATGGCGTGGATTACCTCGCGGCCATGCTCGACGAAGCGGGCTATGCGGTCGACACCATCCACGGCGACAAGCCGCAACCGGCGCGCCTGCGTGCGCTGGAACGCTTCAAGACGGGCGAAGTACAGATGCTGGTGGCCACCGATGTGGCCGCGCGCGGGCTGGATATCGACGACCTGCCGCTGGTGATCAACGTGGACCTGCCGATCGTGGCGCAAGACTATGTGCACCGTATTGGCCGTACCGGCCGCGCCGGCGCCAGCGGTGTGGCGGTGTCCCTGGTGTGTGCCGACGAAGCGCCGCAACTGGCGGCGATCGAGGCGCTGATCAAGCAAACGCTGCGCCGTGAAGAAGAGCCGGGTTTCGAGGCTGAACACCGCGTGCCGGAAACCAGCGCGACGGGCCAGATCATCAAGAAACCCAAAAAGCCCAAGAAGCCGAAAGTGCCGCAAGCTGCGTCGGGTGCCATGCCGGCGCCGGGTAAAAAGCCGCGTCCGCAAGGTGGTGAGAGCAAACACAAGGCTGCGGCGCCGCGCGCTGGGCTTGCGGGTCAGGGCAAGCGCTCGTCCAGTGGCAGTCCGTTCAGCGCGCAGAAGCCACGCAGCAAACCGGCCGGCCAGCCGGCCGCGGGCGCGCGCAAGCCGGCTGGCAAACCTGCTGGCGGCCGTGGCAAGCGCCCGTCCTGATTCGTTGGGATGAGGCGTGCCAGCCATGGAGGCATGGTTGGCGTTTTGGGGGCCGCCGCTGCTGGCTGTGAAAACTCAAGGGCAGCGGAACTGCCCGATTCGCCAGGTTCAATGCAAATCACTTGCGACGATCGACGCCAACGCCCGATCGCCGTCGCGTTGGGCCGTGTCTTCCGTGGAAAAGATGTCGGTACTGAATGCGATCAGTTTGAAGCCGGATCCCGCGGAGCGGGGAACCGTGATGCCCCAGTGCCAGCCTCCATCTTGCTGGAACACGTGGAGGGCATGAGGCGCTTGGGCCAGTGCGGGTGAAGAAGTCGTCATGGCGTGCTCTCCCGTCGTAGGGCGACTGCGGGGCAACTACATCGGACGCGCGAACCCAGTCTACGAGCACTTTTGCTGCGGCGCAATATTCGAGTCTCGCGAACATGCCAACGTGTGAATCGCCACAATTTTGAAATACAAATATGCAACGTCGGAGATGACTGGCATATTGATGTGACGATTAGGATTGTTCGGAGGCTTTATGGATCGCAGTTCGCTTGTGTGGGCGGGGGTGCCGCATAGCAGCGACGGCGTCGTGTTTCAGATTCGGGTCGGCCGCGGGCTTCAGCGTTTTCATATTGCTCGATTGATTCTCGAGAAGGCGTGCGACCTTGAGAGACTGGCGTCTGACGCGCGACAGCTCGAATGCTTTTACGAGCATTTGGCGCCGATCCTGGCGGTCGCACGGAAGACGCGCTCAAAGGCGAAGGCCGATACGGTGTCGCTGAATGTGTCGGATTTTGTTCGAACGGGCAGTGGCCGGGGCGAGCAGGGGGCTTGGGCGGGAATGCGGTAATTGACAGGGACTGGGAAACATTTCTTTCGCGCAGTCTCGTGATTGAGCCTCGCGATGAAAGGGCGTCGCTCAATGACCGCATCCCCATGAATGAAAAACGCTGGCCGGTGAACTGGCCAGCAAAATGGTCCTGGCGATCCGAGGTTGAGGTGTGCCAGGACCGTAGACACTGAACGGCGTGCGCAACAATCTGTGATCGCAGTTTAGGCTGGGCTAGCGCATGCGGCCAGACGTGCACTCACGCCCGGAAGCCTGAAGGCATCGTAGGGCTGCTTGGGCACGTCCCATGTTGCGATCATCGCGGCAGTCGGCAGATAGTCAGGATCGGCCGACGCGACCCCGGCCCACACGCCTTGAGACACCTGTCTGCCATGGAGATAAAAGTGCAGCTCACGGCCGGCGCGTTCGCAAATACACCTGATTCTCTCCACCGACTGGCCCAATCCTCTAATCCGTGCGACTTGGTCGCGATCCAGCTCGAACACGGCACTCATCACGCCGTCACAATCGCCAATGGCAATCATGTTGCTGTCATCAGTCAACGCCCACGTCGGATGCGGCGTGCCTAAGCGCAGCATAAAGTAATCTGCAGATTCCGAACCAACCATACTGTTTCTCCTGCAAACATGCATCGCTCTACTAACCGAGGATCAATAAAAACGAACGTTCATCCAATCCTGTTCTCGTCGTCGCACCTGGATGCTCGAGTGGATGCGCTCCAGCGCGTTGCAATGGGCGGGCGCAACATGGAAGCGCCCTGCGCCCGCAGCTTCCGAAGCACCTACACGCTTGCCTGACGCGTCACGGTTTCCGCGGCGAGACTGTCCGAACCGGAAAGTCTCACCGCAACAGCCGCTGCCGCCGTGCTCCCGTAGACGTTGAGGGCGGTTCTTCCCATGTCGAAAAAGGCGTCGACGCCCAAAAGCAGCAGCACCGCATCGGCCGGCAACCCGATCGACGTCAGAACGATGGTGATGGCTACGATCGCCCCGGAGGGCACATTGGCTGCGCCGTCGATGGTGATGATCGTCAAGATCAAAATCGTAATCACCAGCGGCCAGGACCAGGCAAGGTGATATGCGTCGGCCAGATAGCCGACCGCAAGGGCCGTGTAGAGGACCGCGCCGTCGCGATTGAAGATATATGCGAGCGGCAAGATCGTGGACGCCACGCCGTAGGGAACGCCCAATTCAACCAGCTTCTTCAGGTGCAACGGGTAGGTAATTTCAGACGAACGCGTCGTGAAACCCAGGATCAGGGGTTCCTTCACCTTTCTGAAAACGGCGAGCGGCGACTGGCCGGCGACGCGAATGACGAGGGTGAGGACAACCGCCAGAATTGCCATGCCGAGATAGGCCACGCCCAGAAGTTCGACAAGCGAGTGCACGCCGGTAAAACCCTTGGCCGACAGCAGCTGCGCGATCGCGGCGAAGATCGCGAGCGGCGACCATGCGATCACCCACTGGGTCATCTTGAACAGTCCCGACAGCAGCGCCTCGAAAACGGCAATCGCAGGCTCGGCCCGCTCCGGGGCAGCCGCCAATGCCGCACCGAAAATGACTCCGAAAACGAGTACTGGGAGCGAGTTCCCTGCAGAGAGCGCGGCGACGATGTTTGCGGGGATCAAATCGACGAGAAATTTCGTCCAGTCGATGCTGGACGCGAGTGCTGCGGGCATCGATCCGGAGTGAATGACGCTCGCGCCGAGACCCGGTCGAAATGCAAAGTTGAGCAGCAGGCCGAGCGATGCCGCCAGGCCCGTCATGAGAACGAAGAAGCCGATACTGGATAGTGCGACCTTTCCAAGCCGCTCGCGAAGTCGGCCCGCACGAAAGACCCCGACCGTGACCGACAGGAAGATCAATGGCATGACGACCATCTTGATCGCGTGGCCGAACATGGTGCTTAGAAAGCCCAGCTTCGCGGCAAAGCCAGGAGCAAACACGCCGCAAGCGACGCCCAGGACAAGCCCGCCAAGCATTTGTATCGGGAGGGAAAGCCCCTTATTTTTCGTGTTCATGCCGCGCCTTTAGTAGTTTTATCCGTGCGGGAGTACCGTCGACGATGTGATTCCACATGTGCTGACGTGCAAGCTCGCCGTTGTTCGCTTCGATTGCGTGAAAGATGTGCAGGTGCTCGATCGTGCCGCGCCGAACGGTTTCGGCGTCACTCCGCGGGAGTTCGTTCAGGGCCAAGGTTTGAGCCCGCAATAGACCATATGCCGTCGAGATTCGCGCGTTCCTTGCGGCGGCAAACAACGCTTGATGAAACACCCAGCCGACGCGTTGCTCGAGCATGATGTCCGCGACGTCCTGGTCAATCAGCTGCTGCATTTTCTCTGCCGCCTCGCGAAGGTCAGCCGTTACGCCCGACCTGGCTGCAAGAAACGCAGCGGTGCTCTCGAGAGCGAGCCGCATTTCAAAGATTTCGCGGAGATCGCTCGTCGTCGGCGATGCGATATAGGTCCCACTCTTTTCGATCACGACGACCAGCCCTTCGGACTCGAGCAAATGCAATGCGCTGCGCACGGGCATTTGGCCGAAGCCAAGTTCGTCCGACAGGCCTCGATGGGATACTTTCTGCCCAGGCGCAAGACGCCCGTCAAAAATCCTCGATCGGATCTCGTCGTAGGCAAGCTCTGCATCGGTCGAAACTTTCGACGTCATCTGTGATCGCAGTTATCGTATGATTGGAAAAGAGATGGCTGATAGGAAATTACCCTTACTGGTTGTGCCCGGCAACTGCTATTTTTGCCAGTAGGGTTGCCGAAAGAGAACCTGAAGAAAATCAGCGTGACGAAAGGGGCGGATATTTAAATGACTTCACAAGATGTGCGCTTTACCATCTGCGCCGTTCGTGCGGAAGAAACCTATCCCCTCAGGGCCGCAATCCTGATGGCCGGAGATGAGGAGGGGAGCGCCCTGCACGGAGACCTCGCCCCAACGACACGGCACTTTGCCGTTCGTGATAATCGCGGCATTGTTGCTGTGGCATCAGTGTGTAAAGAAGGGCAATCCGGTATTTTGAACCCTGAAGCCTGGCGCCTTCGCGGCATGGCTGTCCATCCATCGGTACGCGGTCTGGGATTCGGACGCCTTCTGGTCAATCTATCCATTCGCCATGTCCGCGAACAGCATGGAATGCTGCTCTGGTGCACGGCGCGCGAATCGGCATACCCATTTTATGAAATGCTCGGCTTTAATCGCGATCCGGTACCGGTTTCAATGCCGGGTCGCGACGACATGAGATTCTATTTAATGCAGTTCCAGATCGTGTGCTGATTTTCGTCCGCTACTGACGTCAGACAACCTGACGCTGTCTGCGCGATCTGCTTCAGCCTTCCATGTTGAGCCGTCTCCGATCGGGGCTGATCGTAAACGACATTTTTCCCTCATTTCAGGCCAGGTGGCGCAATTTGAGGGTTCCTCGTAAAATGCGCCTTTCCGGGGTTCTCAGTTGATGATTGCGTGATGCATCGAATCGGATTCTTTGTTTGCCGTGGCTACGACGCGCTTGATCTGGGCGGGCCGCTGTCGGCCTTCAATCAGGTGATCACAGCGGCGGGCCATACGCCCTATGATCTCCATGTCATCTCGCAGTCCGGCGGACCGGTTCCGTGCAATACGGGCGTTTCAATCGAAACGAAGCCGATCGGCAGGCGCACGTTCGACACGGTCGTTTTCGTGGGCGGCGATATCGATCCGATGCAGACACCGGAGAACATCGCCGCCGCCAGGAAACTGGGCGCGCGGGCCGCGCGAGTGGCAAGCGTGTGTACGGGGGCGTTTCTGCTTGCGGAAACCGGCTTGCTGGACGGCTTGAGAGCGACGACGCACTGGCGATACGCTGCTCAATTGCAGTCGCGCTTCCCGCTCACCCGGGTCGAGGGCGACAGTATCTATATCGAGGAAGGCCGCATCTGGACGTCGGCGGGCATCGCGTCCGGAATCGACCTGGCGCTCGGCATGATCGAAAAAGACATGGGCGCGGAAGTTGCGCGCGCTGTCTCCCGGCTCCTGGTGGTCCCGTATCGTCGGCCAGGCGGTCAGTCTCAATTCTCGGCCATGTCGCAGATGGAGCCGGAATCGGATCGCATCCGCATCGCGCTGAATTTTGCGAGGGAACATCTGGCGGAAGCGTTGCCGGTCGAACGGCTCGCCGAGGCCGCGAGTTTGAGTGTGCGACAGTTCGGGCGCGCATTTCGCCGGGAAACCGGCGAAACTCCCGCCAAGGCGGTCGAGCGCTTGCGAGTCGAGGCGGCGCGGCTGCGCCTGCAGAGTGGCAGCGAACCGATCGAACAGATTGCGCTGGCAGTGGGATTCACCGATCCGGAACGGATGCGGCGGGCCTTCATCAAGCTGCACGGGCACCCGCCGCAGGCGATTCGACGCGAGAGCCGCTCGAACGGCGCGCGCTGATCGACCGTCGGCCGCCGGCCGATCAGCGCGCCGCCTGGCCAAGGTCCTTCTGACGAACTAGTGGCGCTCCGGGCAGGTCACGATTCTCAATGGTCATCCGTGGTCAGCGGGCCGTAATCGTTCCACATGTCGCGATGCAACTTCCACGCGCCGCCCTCTTTCAGAAAGACGAGAATCTGCTTGCCGCGGTATTTGAGCTTTCCATCGTGGTCATGGATCTCCGCATCCGAAACTTCCGTCACGATCCGGTCGTTACCGTAGAACTCGTCATTGCTGAACGAAACGATCGCGGGCTTTGATCCGGCATACCCCTTGGTGAAGTATTCGACGATCGCGCTGCTCCCGGTTACCTTGTCGCCTCCGGGCGGCAAAAGCGTGCCGTCGGCGGTGTAGAGGCGGCCGATCGCCTCGTAATCCCCTCGCGCAAAGGCATTCGCCCATCGCGCATTCTCGGCTTTGATGGCCGCTTCGGGCGGACGTTGCGCACCACCGGCAGTCGCCGGCGCAGCAAACGCAAAAAAGGTGACGCTGGCTGCAAGCGCAGCAGTGAAAATACGCGTGTTTTTCATCGAACGGTTTCCAATCGTGGCTTGAATTGAGAGGACTGCGAAAATTGGAGGGTGAGGCAGGCAATGTCGGTTGAGGTGTCCATCGCGGCTTGCAGATGGGTTGGCTCACATTGCCCGCACGCGTTTCAACGAACGCCGGGTATGCGTGCGAGCCCCCTGGATGCACCGGGCAGTTCCTTGTCGACCATCGCGATGACGTCCGGCCGCGCGTCTCTCGGATGGCCGGAGTGGAACGGCGGCGCGGGATCATATTCGATCGCGAGCTGCGTGAATTCGGCGGCCTGTTGACCGCGCAGTTTCGCGGCCACGCGCAGAGCGAAGTCGATGCCGGCCGTCACGCCGCCGCCGCTCATGAACCGGCCGTTGTCGTCTTCGACGAAGCGATCGGGCACGGGAATGGCGCCATATTCGGCCAGCTTGTTGACGAAGGCCCAATGGCACGCGCTTCGCTTGCCCTTGAGGACGCCCGTTGCGGCGAGCACGAGCGAACCGTTGCAGACGGACGTCACGTGCTTGGCGCTTTCCGCCAGACGCCGGATCTGCGCTTGATACGCGGGTCGCATCGGCGCCGACAGGTCGGACCCGCCGGGGACCAGCAGCACGTCGGTCCTGTCGATATCGGCCAGCCGCTCGGTCTTGCCGTACACGACGCCGAATTCGAGCGTCACGTCGCCGCCATTGAGGCTCGCATAGCGAACGTTCGTATTCGGTAGCCGATGGAAGATCTCGCTGGGGCCGGCGAAGTCGAGCAGCGTTCCGCCGTCGTAATTGACGATCAGGATATTGAGCGGGTCACCCGGGGCAAGTTCTCCGGCGCTGCCGGTCTGTGCAAGCGCAGGGGTGGCGTGCCCAAGCAGGGCTCCGCCGCCGAGGACGGCGCCGAGCGTGGCGATGCTGCCAAACTTGAGCACATCGCGGCGGGAACGACCGGCCACGGTGAGTGGCTGTCCGGACGGTTTGTTTTCGCTACTGTCGGTCAAGATCATTTCTCCTTGCGCGTCGGCCCTTGTGCGAGCGCAACCAGGCTGGGCCGGATGGAATAACCGCCGCGACGCAATGCGTGGCGGACGTGAGATCGGATAAGGGGGATGAGCCGCGATGACATGCAGGGCCTGGAATCGGCCGTCGCAGGCTCAAAGCTGCGAGGCGCCGCCATCGACGACCAGTTCGGCGCCGACGACGTACGAGGATTCGTCGCTGGCGAGATAGAGCGCGGCGTTGGCGATGTCCTCGGCCTTGCCCATGCGGCCCACCGGAATGGCTTCGGCGAACTCGGCCTTGCGATCGCGAACCCATTCGTCCGGCATGCCCCACCTCGAGAGCAGCGGCGTGTCGATCGCGCCTGGCGCGATCGCGTTGAAGCGGATTTTCCGGTCGAGAAACTCGTAGGACCAACTGCGGGCAAGCGATCGGACGGCGGCCTTCGTGGCTGCCGTCAACGAGATGCCGTGCTTGCCGGTCTGCGCGACGAACGAGGTATTGAGAATGACCGACGCGCCCTCGCGCAGGTCCGGCAGCACCGCTTGAAGCGTGAACACCACGCCCTTGACGTTGATGTCCATGATCTCGTTGTAGAGCGCGTCGTCGATGTCGTTGGCTGCGGACGGGAACGCCCAGCCGGCGTTCGCGAACACGACATCCAGGCCGCCGAACTTCTCCTTGATCTCGGCGGCGATTGCCCGCATGTCCTCGATCGAACGAACGTCACCCTTGAGAACGAGCGCATGCTCGCCGAGCTCGGCCTTCACGCGCTCGAACACCGTTTCGTCGCGACCCGTCACCGCTACCCGGGCGCCTTCGGCAATGAACAGCTTCGCGGTGGCAAGACCGATGCCGCTGGTACCACCTGTGATTAACGCCGACTTGTTTTTAAGCCTCATTTTCTGCTCCTTTCTCCGTCGTGATTGATCGGGCCGAAAGCTCAAAACGCAATCGCGTTTTTACCTTTCTCGGCTCGATCGTCCACGCGAAGTATGGAACGCGAGGCGAATGGCGCAAAGGTCGAATAACCCTCAAAAAGCGTCACTCGGCTTAATCGGGCGACCAATGGATATCGGCGTTGGACGGTGGCGTCGCGTGTCCGGATACGTGTGGCTTCATGCTTCACGCTCGTAAAGCAATTCATATCCTCGACTCGTGCGCTTGACCCGGGCGAACCCGAGTTCCCCCAAATGCATGCCTGCGATCAGGAGCCCGTCCGAGCTGACCCGATCGAGAAGCCGTGATCGGGTGGCAGCTGCCAGCGATGCATCGTGATCGAAGGCAATCGATACGTCCGGCCGCCGAATCTGGATATGCGGAAAATGAACCACGTCCCCCCACACGAGAAGGCCTTGATCGCGGGATTCAAGAACATATCCGGTGTGGCCATCGGTGTGTCCCGGCAGCGGCAGCGCGCCGATGCCGGGGAGCACGTGTCCGTCCTCGAACATGCGAAGCCTGTCGCCATAGGCATCGAACACCTGACGCGCCTTCGCGAAGTTGCCGCGAGCCCGCTCGCTGGCGCGACTGAGGTTTCCGTCGTCCTGCCAGAACCTGACCTCTCGCTGATGCACGACCAGTTCCGCGTTCGGAAACGCGACCTGGCCCGCATCATTCACCAGCCCCCCGACATGATCGGGATGGGCGTGGGTAAGCAGGATGGTGTCGATCGCAGCGGGTTCGATACCGGCACGCACCAGGTTCGTCCGGAGTTGGCCGCCCCATTGCTTGAACCCGCCCGCCCCGCCATCGATGAGCACGGTGCGGCCCGCTCCGCGTACGACGTAGCAGTTGATATGCACCGTCGCCGGCTCTTTTTGTCCCGCGTCCCGCTGCATGCTCGACGCCTCGTCCGGATCGATATTCGACAGGAAGTCGAGACTCGCCGTGAGATATCCATCGCTGATGGCGGTAATCGTGAAGTCCCCGACTTGCTGGCTCGGAAAGGTAAGGGTGGACATCGTGTTTCTCCGAATCGGCTAGTTGCGAGCGTGAATGTTCGACGCGGTGTAACCAAAACACCGAATGCGCGCCGTGAGGCCGGTGCGGCGAGCGATCGCCTGATCCAGCGCTGCCATGAACCGTTCCATGACCGCTGGTGTGCGAGACGCCCCGTCGCGATAGCGGATGTCTGCGAAGACGGGGTGTCCATGCCCGTGGCGAACCGCCAGAAAAATGACGTGGACGTTCTTGAGTTCCGCCTCGAGCACATGCGTACAGAGTTCGACGCAGTCGCGCGACAGCTCGGCAAGATTTTCATCAGCCGGCATCCGCTTCGCATCGATCGAGAAAGTGACGTTCGGCATCGTGGCCTACTCCTGCGCGATCGACAGGGCACGTGTGCTTGTCAACTGCTTCGTCATCGGCGCGTAAAGGTGAACGCCTTCCGGGCGCGGCTCGACGAGCAGCGCGCTTTGCGGTGGCACGACGGCGAGCCAACGTCGCTCCGGAAACTTCTCCAGCGCAACGGCCTGCATGGCCAGCGGTTCGAGGCCCGACCGAATCAACGGATCGGGGCCGCCGGCACTCAGTGCGAGGCGTTCACCTTCCTTTATCGCCGGCGCGAGGCCGATATCGCTGTAGAGATTCCGATGCCAGTCGGTGATGTGGCGTTGCCATTTCGCGAAATTGCCGCCGCCTTTCCGGCGATATTCGTCGCCGGTCAGGACATCGAGGCCGTCGATCGTGTGGATCGCCAGATAGACAGGGCAACCGCCCGTGATCGCCTGGAACCGCTGCGACGTGTGAAACCCCGTCACCGAGATCAGGGCGGGCAGCTTTTCAAGGCTGTAGAAGTCGTTCCATTCGGCTTCACTGTCGCGGTCGGCGAAGCTGCATTCTACGGTGTAGATCATTGGATTGTCCTTTGGGCAGGATGCACATCCATCCGGGAACGTCCGATGTTCAGTGCAGTAACGTAATGCTAAGCTCGCAATTTCGCGGCATAAAACGAATTAAAGTCAGCCTTCAGTGATATTTGATCAAGCTGATGGCGAACACACCCTGACCGACACGACGCCCATGTCCCGCAAGATCCCAAGCAATGCCGCACTCCAGGCGTTTGAAGCCGCGGCCCGACACGGCAGCTTTGCCCGAGCCGCCGAGGAACTGGCGCGGACCGAGGGCGCCGTCAGCCGTCAGATCGGCCGGCTGGAGGCGTTCCTGGGCGTTACCCTGTTCGAGCGGATCGGCAATCGGGTACGGCTTGCGCCGAACGGCGCGCGCTATGCGGTGCAGGTTCGCGAGATTCTGGATCGACTCGAACGGGACAGCCTGTACCTGATGGGGCAGCCGATCGAAGGCGCGAGTATCGATATCGCCGCCATTCCAACCTTTGCCACCCGCTGGCTGATTCCCCGGCTGAAACACTTTCAGGATCGGCATCCGAACATCACCGTGCATATCGCCGAGCGGATGGAACCGTTCCTGCTGGCCGGGAGCGGTTTCGACGCGGCGATTCATTTCGCGCATCCGGCATGGGCGGGGATGCATCTGCATCCGCTGCTGGAGGAAGTGCTGGTGCCCGTCTGCAGTCCGGCGCTACTCGCCGGCGCCGGGGCGAACCCGTCGCTGGATGCATTGCCACGTCTTCACCGGCGACAAAACCCGGACGCGTGGCAGGCCTATGCACAGGCGGCCGGCATCGTGCTGAGCAATTCCGCGGTCGGCGCGCGTTACGACCTTCATTCGATGTTGATCGAGGCGGCGCTGGCCGGCCTGGGTGTCGCGCTGGTGCCGCGCCTTTACATCGACGCGGAGCTCGAGCAGGGCCGCCTGGTCGCACCGTGGCCGGTGGGCACGGCGGTGACGAAAAACTTCTGCCTCGTCCTGCCCGAGCCGATCGAACTGGCCGACGGGCCGTTGCAGGCGTTCGCGACCTGGATCCTGAATGAAGCGCGGGCCTCGGCGCCACACGGTCGCGACTGACGCGCGTCGCCAAACCGTTACCGCTGCGCAAACGGCTTCTTCAGGCTGACGCGCCGGGCGCGGGTTGCGCTCGGGTACACTCGTGATCCCGTCACGCACGCGGCACCAGCATGGACAGTCAGCTTTGGATCATCTGCGGGCTTACCTTCGTCATCCATGTGATCGCGACACTGGCGTATGCGGTGCGCATCGCCGGCGTTCGCACGCGTCGCATTGCGTTGTCGTTTTCGTTGTTCGGGATCATCGCGCTGGTGTCGCGAACGGCCAATTCCTTTCAGGGGCCGTTCATCGCGAAACGGGTTGAAATGGACATCGCGCACCGGATGGGGAGCGGATTGCTGGCCGACTTCCGGTGGTTCCTGCTCGCCGCCACCGCGGCGACCATCGCCGGGTCGTTCCTGATCCCGACGTTCCAGCGTTATTTCAGTCGCGCTGTCGAACACTTCCAGGTGAACCGCTCGATTCCCCGCCTGCTGCTGCACGCGTGCAGTCGTGCGGGTATCAACTATCTCCGCGTCGGTGCGCGACTGCCGTCCAGCCAGAACGTCACGCAACTGACCGCGAACATCGGCGTGTCATGGGGCGTCATTGCGCTGAACGTTGCCGCGATGGCGATCTGGACGGTCGGCGTGTTCGCGTCGCTGTATGCGGGCTATCTGAAGCCCGAACTGCGAGTGACGTGCGCGAACCTGTCGTCCGTCATCAACGGATTCGCGACCGTCGTGCTGGCGGTCGTCATCGACCCGCAGGTTTCCGTCATGACCGACGACGTCATCGAAGGGCGGATATCGGAGAACAGCTTTCGGCGCGCCATCACGACACTCGCGCTTGCGCGCGTGCTCGGCACGGTGTGCGCGCAGGCGGTGCTCGTGCCGGCCGCGCTTGTCATCGTGCGCGTTGCCGAGCTGATCTAGCGCGGCAACCGGGCAACCGACAATCTCACCAGCGGACCATCGCCATGAAACCCGTCGCTGTCGTATTGCACGGCCCGACCAGTGCAGGAAAGAGCAGTCTGGCGCGGGCGCTCCAGCAAAGTTCGGGCGTGCCGACGTTTCACGTGTCGCTCGACGCGTTCGTCGAAATGTCGCGCCGGCGTGACATGCGATCGGACGAAGAACGGAATCAGGCGCTGAGACTTCACCTGCTCAACCTGCAGTCGACGCTCGCACGGATCGCGGCCAGCCATTTCGAGATCGTGCTGGACCTTGTGCTTCGGGATTTGTCCGCGCTCGACGAGTGCATCGCCGCGCTGTCGCCGCGTCAGACCTTCGTCATCGGCGTTACGTGCCCGCTCGACATCCTCGAGCAGCGCGAACGCGCGAGACCGGATCGGGGCGAAGGCATGGCTCGATCGCAATTCGGGCATCCGGCGTATTCACGTCCGTACTCGCTGCGCATCGACACATCGACCTGCACGCCGGAGGAAGGCGCGCGCCGCATACGTGCGCACGTCGACGCGCAGCGCGAATGATCGTCACCGGATGGGGTCCGGGCAGTCAGTGAGCCTTCCCCTTTGAATTCGCCGGCAATGAAGCGCGTCAGCCACGCGGATTATGTCGTTCGCGCGCGACAAATGGCATTGTGCCGATACGCGGGGAATTCTCGATGAAACCGATTCCGGTGTTTTTATGCCGATCTCCATTTATTCACGTTTCAAACGAATTGCCGTGTTGACGGGGCGGCCAGTGCGGCTCTGGCGGGTGAACGGGCGTTGCCGCCCCTTCGTGTCCAGGCAGGGGATTCATGGATTGAATGCGCATCGATTCAAAATATAAATTTCGGAAAGACCCTGGCACGGGATATGCTCAGCGGGCCTTGTCCGGTCGGAACACATGCCGGATATTCGTCAGGGTAATCAGGCAAGAGCATGAACCGGTTTGCTCCGGCAAGACGATCGACTAGAGGGTCGATTAGAGGATCGAACGTTTGTGAAATCCGCGCGGGAGTGCCAAGCTGCGCGCGGAGCAAAGTCGTACACGGATTGATTGAGTTGGGTGACTTGAAACGCAGGCCGTAATTCCTTGCGACGGCCACTACTGACAGTTCAGGATATGACACTACTGATTGGGGTCCCTCTGGAGACGGCCCACGAGGAGCGGCGCGTAGCGACCGTTCCCGACGTGGTCGAGAAGCTGATCAAGCTCGGGTTCTCGGTGGCCGTGCAAAGCGGCGCCGGCACCGGCGCGAACTTCAGCGATGACGACTACCGCACGGCCGGAGCCGAAGTGGTGGCGACGGCTGCCGATCTGTGGGGCCGCAGCGATATCGTCCTCAAGGTGCGCCCGCCGAGCAGCGAAGAAGTCGCGCTGATGCGCGAGGGCGGCGCGCTGATCGGCTTCGTCTGGCCGGCCCAGAACCCTGAACTGATGCAGCAGCTGGCCGCGAAGCGGGCCACGGTGCTGGCGATCGATTCGCTGCCGCGCACGCTGTCGCGCGCGCAGAAGATGGACGCACTGACGTCGATGGCCGGCGTGAGCGGCTACCGCGCCGTCATCGAGGCGGCCCACGCATTCGGCCGTTACTTCAACGGGCAGATCACGGCCGCGGGCAAGGTGCCGCCGGCCAAGGTGTTCATCGCCGGTGCGGGCGTCGCCGGCCTCGCGGCGATCGGCACGGCCGCGGGCCTCGGCGCGATCGTGCGCGCCAACGACACGCGCGCGGAAGTGGCCGACCAGGTCAAGTCGCTGGGCGGCGAATTCGTCAAGGTCGACTACGAGGAAGAGGGCTCGGGCGGCGGCGGCTACGCGAAGGTGATGAGCGAAGGCTTCCAGCAGGCACAGCGCGCGATGTACGCGCAGCAGGCCAAGGACGCGGACATCATCATCACCACCGCGCTGATTCCCGGCAAGCCCGCGCCGAAGCTCATTACGGCCGAGATGGTGCAATCGATGAAGCCGGGCAGCGTGATCGTCGACATGGCAGGCGAGCAAGGCGGCAACTGCGAGCTGACGGTGCCGGGCGAGGCCGTGGTGCGTCATGGCGTGACCATCATCGGCTACACGGATCTCGCGTCGCGCCTGGCACGGCAGTCGTCGACACTCTATGCGACCAACCTGCTGCGCGTGGTCGAAGAGCTGTGCAAGACCAAGGACGGCACGATCAACGTCGACTTCGCCGACGACGCGATCCGCGGCCTCACGGTCATCAAGGAAGGCAACGTCACCTGGCCGCCGCCGCCGATCCAGCAGCCGGCCGCCGCGCCGAAACCCGCCACGCCGCCGGTCGCGGCAACCGCGTCCAAGGGGCACGGTCACGGCAGCGGCGCGCCGATGTCGGCGAAGTCGCTCGCCATCGTGTTCGCCGTCGGCGCACTGGCGTTCCTGCTGGTCGGCCAGTTCGCGCCGGCCACGTTCCTGTCGCACTTCACGGTATTCGTGCTGGCCTGCTTCGTCGGCTACATGGTGATCTGGAATGTCACGCCGTCGCTGCATACGCCGCTGATGAGCGTCACCAACGCGATCTCGTCGATCATCGCGATCGGCGCGCTGGTACAGGTCGCGCCGCCGTTGGGCGACGCGGCGGCGGAGGGCCGTCCGTCAGGACTGATCCTGGGCCTGGCGGTGGGCGCGCTGACGCTCACGGCCGTCAACATGTTCGGCGGTTTCGCGGTGACGCGACGCATGCTGGCGATGTTCCGCAAGTAAGGAGACGACAACCATGACTTCCAACCTGACTACCGTCTCCTATATCGGCGCGGCCATTCTGTTCATCCTCAGCCTGGGCGGGCTGGCCAATCCCGAGACCGCTCGGCGCGGCAACCTGCTCGGCATGATCGGCATGCTGATCGCCGTGATCGCCACGGTACTCGGCCCGCGCGTCTCGGCCGGGGGCATTCCGTACATCGTGGCTGCACTGGTCGTCGGCGGCGCGGTCGGCCTCTACGCCGCGAAGAAGGTGCAGATGACGCAGATGCCCGAGCTGGTCGCGCTGATGCACAGCCTGGTCGGTCTGGCGGCGTGCCTGGTGGGCTTCGCGAGCTACATCGATACGTCGGTGCAGTTCACGGGTGCCGAGCACGCGATCCACGAAGTGGAAATCTACGTCGGCATCCTGATCGGCGCGGTGACCTTCGCGGGCTCGGTCATCGCGTTCGGCAAGCTCTCCGGCAAGATCGGCGGCAAGCCGCTGCTGCTGCCGGCACGGCACTGGCTGAACCTGGCCGCGCTGGTGATCGTGATCGTGTTCGGCCGCGCATTCCTGCATGCGGAGACTATCCAGGACGGCATGACGCCGCTCATCGTGATGACGGTGGTGTCGCTGCTGTTCGGCGTGCACATGGTGATGGCGATCGGCGGCGCGGACATGCCGGTCGTGGTGTCGATGCTCAACAGCTACTCGGGCTGGGCGGCGGCGGCCACCGGCTTCATGCTCGGCAACGACCTGTTGATCGTGATCGGCGCGCTGGTGGGCTCGTCGGGTGCGATCCTGTCGTACATCATGTGCCGCGCGATGAACCGCAACTTCATCAGCGTGATTGCCGGCGGCTTCGGCACCGGCAGCGGTGCGCCCGCGGCGGCGGGCGGCAGTGCCCAGCCGGCCGGCGAAGTGGTGGCGGTGAGCGCGCTGGAGACGGCCGAGTTGCTGCGCGATGCGAAGAGCGTGATCATCGTGCCCGGCTACGGGATGGCCGTGGCGCAAGCCCAGCACACCGTGCATGAACTCACGAAGGTGCTGCGCGAGAAGGGCGTCGACGTGCGTTTCGCGATCCATCCGGTGGCCGGGCGCATGCCGGGGCACATGAACGTGCTGCTCGCGGAGGCGAAGGTGCCTTACGACATCGTGATGGAGATGGACGAGATCAACGGCGATTTCCCCGAAGCCGACGTGTCGATGGTGATCGGCGCGAACGATATCGTGAACCCGGCGGCGCAGGAAGATCCGGCGAGCCCGATCGCCGGGATGCCGGTGCTCGAGGTGTGGAAGGCCAGGACCTCGATCGTGATGAAGCGAAGCATGGCGTCCGGCTATGCGGGCGTCGACAATCCGCTGTTCTACAAGGACAACAACCGGATGCTGTTCGGCGACGCGAAGAAGATGCTGGACGAGGTGTTCGGGGCGTTGAAGGCCTGACGCGGAGCATCGCCGGGTGCGTGCGCGGGTCGAACGACAGCCGTCGGATAGTCGGCTGATCGGGGCCCGGCACGCCGGGCATGCGCATCGGGGAAGGCACGGCAGTGCGAAGCGGGGTGGTACGTTTCGCACTGCCTGCCGGTAAAAGGCAGCGATCGATTGCCGGCGCGCAGATCGACGATCGACGCGCACGATGCCGTTGGAACGGGAGGCCGCCGCATCGCTGGCGTGACGATCGCAGCGGCTTCGCCGGTTGCCGGAATGGTTCCGGTCGGCCGCTGTCCTTCCCGCCCCAAGGCGCGGTCGCGCCTGACCGCACGAACACTTGACGAACACCGAGGTCTCGCCTGCCGGCGATACCGTACTTGCCGCGAACGATACCGGCGCCTTTCTTCCCCGTGTCATGCCGCCGCGCCTTGTCCATCCCCGTGACCGCGCCGGCGACGATGCCGTCTATCCGGCAGCGAATCCAAGCTCCGCAAAACAGGTAATCCTTGCGTCGCAGGCGCGCGCCAATGCCGGATCGTGACTCGAAAAGAAGACGGTCCGGTCTGCCGCCAACGTCCTGAACAGGTCGATCAGAACCGCACGCGACGCGGCATCGAGCCCGCTGTCCGGTTCGTCGGCGATCACGACGGCGGGCGCGCCGAGCGTCGTCGCCGTCAGGAACAGTTTCTTGCGCGTGCCGAACGACATCTGCTCGAAGCGCTTCTCCAGATGCGGTGCAAGCCCGAATCGATCCGCCAGCTCGAGCGTGCGGGTGTCGACGACGGCATTCCTGGCGGCCGCGACGAGACCGAGAAACTCGCGACCGGTCTGGGACGGATACGCCAGGCAATCGTCGGGCACATACGCCAGCGCGGATTTCGCATCGTGCGGCGCGGTGCGCAGCGAATGGCCGCCGATCCACACCTCGCCTTCGTCCGCGTCGATCGCGCCGGCGAGAATGGCGAGCAACGTCGATTTGCCGCTGCCGGTTTCGTCGCACAGCGCCACGCATCCGGCACCGGATGCGTGGCTGAGTCCTTTGAAGATGACGCGCTTGTCGTAGCGCTTGCCGAGATTGTCGAAGCGGAGCATGGATCGGTAGTCAAACGAAAATTTGCCGGGCGAGCGTGACCTGGACCACGGTCAGCAGGATGCCCGGCAGCACGGATTGTCAGGACGCGTAGCGTTGCGGCAGATAGTGTAATGCGAGGCGCGGTGCGCCAGGGCACACGAAGGCGAGCCCAAAGTCGCGGCGCGCGGGTCATACGGCTCGGGTATGCTGGATGAATGCCATCCGGATGACCGACCCGGGCGGCAAAACCGCACACAATCACCGCGATTGCATCGCAACCACCGGCCACACCGGGCCGATTTCAACTCCGGAACAGGGACTCGACATGGCAGAACTGGACAACGCACTGTACGAACGGATCGGCGCGCTGAGCGACGCGGGCGATGCATTGATGGAAGACGGCGACTACGCAAGCGCACTGGCGAAATTCTGGGCGGGATTCGACCTGCTTCCCGAACCCAAGACCCAATGGGAAGCCGGAACCTGGTTGATGGCCGCGATCGGCGACGCGAATTTTCTTCAAGCGGACTACGCGGCCGGACGCGACACGCTCGCCCAGTCGATGCATTTCCCGAACGCGATCGGCAACCCGTTCCTGCACCTGAGGCTCGGTCAGTGCCAGTTCGAACTGGGCGATCTCGACCGCGCGGCCGACGAGCTGATGCGCGCGTACATGGGCGGCGGGCCGGAACTGTTCGAGGACGAGGACGGCAAGTATCTGCGATTCCTGGCGACGCGGGCGGAAGGCATCGAGACGCCCTGACGCGCCGTTCGTGCCGGCGGCCGGCGTCGCGAGAACGCTTCGACGCTTGCGCTGCGACGCCGGGCCTTTTCTCCGCGTGAGCGCGATTTGCCCATGAACCTGACCTTTCCCGTTACCACCCGATCCGACGCCGAAACGCTGGTTGCGATCCGCATCGCCGCGATGCGCGACAGCCTCGAACGCATCGGCCGCTTCGATCCCCGGCGTGCGCGCGAACGCTTTCTCGCGTCGTTCGACCCGGCGCTGTGCCGCTTCATCGAAGCCGATGGAGTGAACGCGGGCTTTTTCGTGGTTCGGCGGCAGGAAGACCACTGGCTGCTCGATCATCTGTACATCGTGCCCGAGCATCAGGGAAAGGGCATCGGCGCGGCCGTGCTGCGCAGGATCTTTGCCGAGGCGGACGAGATGCGCGTGCCCGTACGCGTCGGTGCGCTGCGCGGCAGCGATTCGAACCGCTTCTATGCGCGGCACGGCTTCGTGCAGGCGGACGAAGCGGAGTGGGACATCTTCTACGTGCGCGAACCGGCTTCGACGGCGGGGTAGATCGCATGCGGTCGCGCGCCGCGGTAACGCATCCGCGGCGTGTTCCGGACGAGCGCATCAGCGTTTTCCCGGATATGGAATGCGCGGTGTATGCCGATGATGCAGAGAGAATATAAATACACGATCCGAGGCCTATCATGACGACATCTGCAACAAACGGACCGAATGCGGTATCGCCTGAAACGAGCGGGGCGCCGGCGACATCCGACGATGCGGGTGGCGTACCGTCGATCCTGCTGGTCGACGACGAGCCAAGCATGCTGTCGGCCCTCAAGCGCGTGTTCCGGCCTGCCGGCTACGAGATCCTGACTGCGCAAAGCGGTGAGGCGGCCCTCGAGATACTGGCATCGACCGAAGTCGACCTGATCGTGTCCGACATGCGGATGCCGGGCATGAGCGGCGCGGAGTTCCTCGCGCGGGCCCGGGCGCTCTACCCGGACACGATGCGCATCCTGCTGACCGGCTATGCGGAGATCGCGTCGGTCGTGCAGGCCGTCAACGACGGCGGCGTCTATCGCTACCTGAACAAGCCGTGGGACGATCACGACCTGCTGCTGACTCTCGAACAGGCGCTGGAGCAGCGGCGCTTGCGGCGTGAAGCGGCCCGGCTCGCCGCGCTGACGGAAGCGCAGAACGAAGCGCTGCGCCGTTTCAACACGGAACTCGAAACGCAGGTTCGCGCGCGCACCGAAGAGCTCGGCCAGACCGTGATGTTCCTCGAAGCCGCGCAACGTGACCTGAAAAGCAGTTTCACCGCGATGGTTCAGGTCTGCGCGAGCATGATCGAGATGCGCTGCGGGTCCGCCAGCGGTCACGCGATGCGGGTCGGCGAGATTGCGCGGCGGCTCGCGCTGGCCGCCGGGATGAGCGAGCTGCATGCACAGGACGTCTATTTCGCGGGGCTGCTGCACGGCATCGGCAAGTTGTCGCTGCCGGACGAATTGCTGCACAAGCCGCTCGCGAAGATGACGGCGGAAGAACACGGCCTGTTCCTGCAGCATCCGCTGCGCGCGCAGATGGTGCTGACGCCGGTCGCGCAACTGCACAAGGTCGCGTCGATCGTGCTGCACCAGTACGAACGCTTCAACGGACGCGGCACGCCGGACGGGCTGGCGGGCGACGCGATCCCGATCGGCTCGCGGATCGTGGCGATCGCGCGCGATTTCGAAGGGCTGCGGAATGGCGACATCGGCGTGCCGCATTCGGTCGAACAGGCGATCGATGCGCTGCGCTCGCAGGCGGGCGTGCGTTACGACGCGCTGGTCGTCGAAAGTCTGGTCGAACTGATGCGGGACCCGGCGGGCCTCGGCATCGCGGCGTCCGTCGCGGAGATCAAGTCCGCGCAGCTGCGCGAAGGGATGCAGCTCGCCGACGATCTGCGCACACATCGCGGCGTGCTGCTGATGACCAAGGGCAGCGTGATGTCGGCGCACCAGATCGAACTCGTGCGCCGCTTCGAGACGCGCGAGGGGACGTCGTTCGACATCCTCGTGCTGGCCGGCCAGGCGGCCGCGAAGCCGGCGTCGAACGCGGGGGCAGCGCCGGCCTGAGTCCGGCCGCGCGGCCTGATGGCCGCGGTGCGCGACCGGGCGCCGCGGCAACGTACTCACCTCGATCCGGGCGCTCGATCATGTACGGCACCTACAACCTCCCGCTGGTCCTGCTGTCGCTCGCGATCGCGACGCTGGCCTCCTATACGACACTCGACCTGGCCGCCTTCATCTCGCTGCTCGACAACCCGAAGCTCAAGCGGGCGTGGCTGGGCGGAGGCGCGGTGGCGATGGGTGCCGGCATCTGGTCGATGCACTTCGTCGGCATGCTCGCGTTCTCGCTGCCGATTCCGCTCGGCTACGCGTTGCCGGATACGGGGGCGTCGCTGGCGATTGCCGTGCTCGTGTCGTACTTCGCGCTGACCGTCGTCACGCGCGCGCGACTGGGCTGGCGGCGGCTGCTCGCGGGCGGCGCGCTGATGGGCGGCGGGATCGCCGGCATGCATTACGCGGGGATGGCCGCGATGCGCATGGAGCCCGGCATTCGTTACGATGCCGGGCTGTTCGCGGCCTCGATCGGCATTGCGGTGATCGCGTCGACCGCCGCATTGTGGATCGCGCAGGCGCTGCGCGTGCAGCACGCGCGCCATGCGACCGCCCAGCGGGTCGGCGCGGCCTTCGTGATGGGGATTGCCATCACCGGCATGCACTACACGGCGATGGCGGCCGCCCATTTCGCGCCGGACGCACGGTGCGGAGCCGCGAACGGGGTCGACACGCCGTGGCTCGCGACGACCGTCGCGTTGTTTACGATGGGGACGCTGGTCGTCACGCTGTTGCTGAGCCGATTCGATGCGCGCACAACCTTCCTGCGCGGCATGACCGATACGCTCGAGCGGCTCGTGCGGGTGCGGACCGCGGAACTCGAACGCGCGTTGCATCGCTACGAACAGACGACGACGGTACTGCAGCACACGCGCGAGATCATGGCGACCGAGATCGACGAGCGCAAGGTCGCGCAGGCACGGCTCGAACAGGAGAAGGACGAGCAGCGGCGCTTGTTGCATGAACTCGAAGACACCCACGAGCAACTGCTGCAGTCGGAAAAGCTCGCGTCGATCGGTCAGCTCGCGGCCGGTGTCGCGCACGAGATCAACAATCCGATCGGCTTCGTCAGTGCGAACCTCAATACGTTGAAGACGTGGGTGCACGGTCTGCTCGACGTGATCGCCGCGCATGAAGCCGCGCTGCCGCAGCTCGACCCGGCCGCGCGCGACGCGCTGGCGGCGATGGGCCGCGCGGCGGACCTGGACTACGTGCGCGGCGAGATCGAGACCCTGATCGACGAATCGATCGACGGCGCGCTGCGCGTGCGGCGCATCGTGCAGGACCTGCGCGATTTCTCGCGTCCGGCCAGCGACGAGTGGAGCGTGGTCGATCTCCGCGCGGGCCTGGAAAGCACGCTCAACGTCGTCCACAACGAACTCAAGTACAAGGCCGACATCGTGCGCGATTACGGTGACGTGCCGCAGGTCGAATGTCTGCCGTCGCAGTTGAACCAGGTTTTCATGAACCTGCTGGTGAACGCGGCGCACGCGATTCCCGAGCGCGGCGTGATCACGATCCGCACGTCGAGCGATGGCGAGCAGGTGACGATCGCGATCAGCGACACCGGAACGGGCATGACGCCGGACGTCGTCCGGCGGATCTTCGATCCGTTCTTCACGACGAAGCCGGTCGGGCAGGGCACGGGGCTCGGATTGTCGGTATCGCACGGCATCGTCGAGCGCCATCGCGGCACCATCGACGTGACGAGCGAGCCCGGCCGCGGCTCGACGTTCTGCGTGCGAATACCGATCCGGCGGGCCGGCGGCAATGCGAGTGCGGGTTCGTTTGCAACCGCGGCCGTGGCGGAGGCTAGCGCCGATCCAGCAGCGTATCGCCAAGCACACTGAACGCCGCGCCCGGCAACGCGTGCAGATGCTCGACCACGCTGCTGACCGGATAGAACGCCTCGACCGAATCGTCGAGTATCCCGACGCCGATCAGTTCGACGCGCCGCTCGCGCAGCGCATCGACGCGTGCGCGCAGGTCGGAGCGCAGGATCGCCGGGTTGCCGTCGCCGGTTGCCGGATAGCCGTCCGACAGCACCATCAGGATCCGCCGCCGCGCGCGCTTCGCCAGCAGCCGCTCGGCGGCCCAGCTCAACGCCTCGCCGTCGGGATTCTCGTGGCCGCATTCGATGCAGGCGAGGCCGCTCGGGTTGTCGGAGTCGAACCGCTTGTAGACGCGCAGGTCGAGCCGTTCGACGAACCGGTTGTAGCCGAACGTGTCGCGGCCGGCGTCGATCCAGCGCTGGTAGTGCGCGCGCATCGCGGCATCCTCGACGGAGCTGTAGCCGAGCACTTCGCACGCGAAGCCGAGCTGCGTCAGCGCATCGCACAGCGCCGCCGCGCACAGCGTGGCGAGCTCGATCTTCTTGCCGGCCATCGACCCGCTGCAATCGATCAGCAGGCTGACGGCCGCGTCGCGTCCGGGCGCCGCACGCCGGACGCGGAACGGCGTGCGATAGCCGGGCGCGGTGACGAGGTGGGCGAGTGACATCCGGTCGAGCTCGCCGCGCTCCTGTTCGCGCTTCCAGCGCGTCTGCTCGTCCACTTTCAACGCACGTTCGAGTCGCCGCTTGAGCGGCTCGGTCTGCGCGCGGGCCGCACTTCGCAGGCGGTGCCAGCGCGCCGGCTCGCCCTTGCCGGTGAAGTCCGTCACCGTGTCGAACGCGGTGGTCAGCGGGACCGACAGCAGCGGCCGGCGGTCGGCGGACAGGGGAATCGTGCGTGGCGTTGCATCGCCCGCCGACGGCGCGTCGGCCGACGATTCGGTGTCGGCGATCGCACCGGCGCTCGATTCGGCCGAAACCGGCGCACGTGAGTCGTCCGGCGCGCCCTGTCCGTCCGATTCGAATTCGGCGGCGATGCTGTCGCTGTCGATCGTGCTACCCGGATCGGCCGTGAACATCATGTTGTTCGCGCCGGCCGACGCCAGCGCGCGCACGCGTTCGACGATCCGGCGCGCGGCGCGGATGCTGTCGGCGGTCGATGTGGCCGCACGGGCTTCGTCGACGAGATCGTCCGAAGCCGCCATCGTCGCGTCGAGCGACGGCACGCGCTCGATGGGGGACGGCGGTTCGTCCCACAGCGCGCGCTCGATGCGCCACATCAGCCGGTCGCGCCACGCCATGCGCGGCCACCGGCGGAGCGTGTCGGCGGACGTCGCGACCCGCATCCGCCGCAGGAATGTCATCGCGCCGGGATAGATCGAGGCGAGGCGACCGGCCGCGCGCCGATCGTCGATCGCCTGCGCAATGGCCCGCACCGCGGGCGACGCCAGCGCGGCAACCTCGTCGATCGCGCCGAAGCGGACGCGCGCCGCGTGGAGGTCGACGAGGCCGGTGATCGCGTCCTCGTCCACGTCGCCGGCGAGCAGCGTGTCGGGCAGCACCAGCAGGTCTGGCCGCGCAACGTGCCCGTCGCGCGCGAACCGGACCTCGATGCCGTGCCGTTGCGCGAGCGTGCGGGCCAGCCGGGTCAGGTGAAGCGAGCGCGCGTCGTCGTCCCGGTCCATCGCGTCAGGCCTCGACGTCGATGTAGTGGCGAATGATGCTGCGGATCAGGTCGGCGTCTTCCGTGCTGACCTTCGCATAGATCGTCGGGCCGGCGGCCGATTCGGGGTCGCCGGTGCGCAGCATCAGTTCGGCCCAGTCGATCAGGCGCCGCGTCGAGAACGCGCTGGCCAGATCCTCGCGGACGAACGCGGCGCGGCAGTCGGCCGCGATGGCCGCGAGCGTGCCGGCCATCGCCGCGGTCATGGCCGCGCCGAACGTGCGCTGCAGCACGCGCGCCTCGTCGGGGGGCGGCAGGTAGTCGAGGCGGTAGACGCGCCAGCGGTCGAGAAACGCCTCGTTCATCACGTTGGCGCCCTGGTACAGATGACGGAACTGCCCCATCGCGCCCACCGCATTGGCCGTCGCGAACAGCCGGAACGACGGATGCGGGACGACGATCTCGTTGCCTTTTTCCTTCAGCAACAAGCGGCCGGCCGGTTCGAGCACGGCCGTCAGCACCGCGAGGATCGCCGGTTCCGCGAAGTCGATTTCGTCGACGATGAGCCACAGGCCTTCACGCATCGCGGTCGGCAGCACGCCGTCGACCCAGATCGTCTCGCCGCCCTTGACGGTCCAGAACCCGACGAAGTCGCCGACCGTCGTCTGCCCGTTCATGTTCGAGCGCAGCACGCCATGGCCGGCCAGCGCGGCGGCCTGCTCGATGAGGCTCGTCTTGCCCGTGCCGGTGTGGCCGATCAGCAGGATGCGCCGGTTCTCGACGATGTCTTCCAGCACGTTCGTCGCGCGCGCGGTGAACAGGTAGGCCGGGTTCAGCGGCGGCACGAGCGGGCCGCCCGGGCCGCGCGGCATCGGCACGCCGCCCACCTGCACGACGTGCGCTGCAGCGCCGGCTGCGGCCGGGCGCGCGGCGTGCGCGCGGCGCAGGTCACGCATGAACGCGCCGCGATGGGCGGGCGCCGCACGGTCGCCGGCTTCGCGCCGGACGAAGCCTTCCTGGATCCACTTGTGCAGCTTCGCGTCGAGGTTGTCCGCATCGACGACCGTATCGACCGATGTGCTGCCGTCGGGCCGGTGATGCTGGATGCGGTACAGGTGCGCACGCTCGGAGCGGCTGACGATCCATTGTCCGGCGGACGGGTCCGCCAGTTGACGATAGACGCCGAGTACCGACGGGGCGGACGGGGGGGAATCAGCGGGTGCGTTCATGGTGGCGAGCGAGAGTGGGGGCGGCTGGCGCTTCATGCCTGCAATGCATCGCGTCGATTGTAGATTTTTTTGTCGTGAAGGAGGGCATGCGCGCGGGAATCGATTCGCTGCGATCCGGTGCGGCGCAGGCGGCGCGTCGGCCAGCCGGATCGGGCGAGCGCGATGGAATGGGCGTTGCGGCAGGGTTTTTCGGCCCCCTCGGCATGGCGCCGAACCGCTTTTATCGCGCCGCTCCACCGGCAAGGTTGCGGCTCGCGGGCCGTCACGCCTTGATCAACCGGGGGGAATTTCAGTACCGTAGCGGGCTTGATCGCCGGGTTTCGATCGCGCGTCCTCGGGCGGCTCGGCACGACATCCAGTTGCGCGCCGGTCGTCGAATCCGGCGAAGGAGGGTTGAGCGTGAAGGAGACAGCAATGGACGAACAGGTGATTCGTCGCGCCAGTGCGCTCGATGCGCCGGCCGTGCTGGGGATCTTCGATGACGTGATAGCGTGGTTCGTTTCCATCGGTAACGACGGGCAATGGGGCCGCGAGCCATGGTCGACGCAACCCAGGCGGATTGCGCTCGTGACCGACGCCTGTGCGCTGCCCGACGCGTGGGTTGCAGAGGATCGGGAAGGCCGCGTCCTGGGCGCATTGATCCTCGGCGAGTCGATGCCCTACGTGCCGCCGGCGACCGAGCCGGAGATCTATGTGCGCGTGCTGGTGGCGTCGCGCGATGCACGGGCGCGGGGTGTCGGCCGGCGCCTGATGGCCTTCGCCGATGAGCGCGCCCGGGCGGCCGGCGTGGGGCGCTTGCGGGTGGACTGCTATGGCGGCGGGACGGGCGCCTTGGTGCGCTTCTACGAGTCCTGCGGGTATGAGCGAATTTCAACCTTCGACGTGGACAGCTGGCCGGGGCAGCTGTTGGGACGTAGCGTGTGACGGTGCGTGGCCGCCACTTCGCGTGCGACGCATCAGCCGACGGGCAACACGCAGCCCATGAACAGGCCGCCGTACCGGGCGGCAATGGGGCGCTGCTGGGTACGGCGCATCGTCGATGAAGCGTTCCAGGTCGTGCCGGTCGGCGGCATTCGCGTGGAAGATCGCCTTGAACGCGGGTTTCGGTAGCCGCGAGAAGTTACCGTGACGATCCGGCGACGGGTTGAAACCGGGCTATTTCGCGTCCGTCCGGCCCCCGGCGATTTCGATCGACGTTTCCCAGCGGAAATAACCGGATACGGTGCCGTCGCGGTCGAACACGGCGAAATCGGCCGTACACGTGGTGGCGCCCGCGGCCAGCACGTCGCTGCGCCAGTAGTGGTCCTTCATCGGCTGGCACGACGGATGCAGCAGGTCGTCGGCGACCGGCATCGGGGTGGCCGCATCGCGAACCTCGGCTTCGATCGGCGTGACGATGCCCGCATCCTTCAGCGCGAACCGGACGAACAGCACGCTTGCTTCGGCGCGCAATGCCAGTGCGGTTTCGCGCAGGTGCAGCTGGTCGCCGGGCGACAGGCCCGCAAAGAGCCGGCTGTCGTTGTGGCCGAGCTGCGCGGTGTCGCCCGGGCTCACCACGTAGAGGTGCCGGCCGTCGATCGCGGTCGGCGCGTCGGGGTCCCGGCTCGCCTCGGGGTAGGCCGACAGCAGCGTGACGGCGTCGACGATCACGAGCACATCGCAACGAAGACCAGGCATGAGCGCTTCCTCCGCAACAAGTGGGTGACGCGGGCAGCCGCCGCGCGGCCGCCCGCCTGCCGCGATCAGTTATGGATCGAGATGAACGGATCCCAGGAGAAGCAGCCCTGGCTCTGGCAGTTGCGATCGATGATCTGGAACTGGAAGTGATAGGTCACGCGGCCGACCTTCAGGCATTCCGACGACCAGTAGTAGTTCGCGACCTTCTGGCAGGTCGGCACCTCCGGCTTGCTGGTGTTCGGCACCGGAATCGACGCTTCCGCGACCCGCGGCGTGGGCGTCGAGATCAGCTCGTTGCCGACGTTGCCGATGAACTTGTAGAACACCACCTGGTTCTCGAAGCCGAGCGACAGGCTCGTTTCGCGCCAGCGGATCAGGTCGCCGACTTGCGCCTTCAGGTCGAGTTCGCCGCCCGCCTGACCCGAAACCACGTTGTCCTGGTTGGTGACCATGTACACGTGCTTCCAGTCGATCAGCGTCGGGCTATTCGGATTCTTGCTGGGATTCGGATATTTTTTGAGAATGGTTTCGGTATCGAAAGAGACGAGCACATCGGTAACGCGTGACATAGAAGCTCCCGTTTGAATGAATGGGACTTATTGTTGCGAGAATGGCTTCGTGCGGCCGCCATCGCCTTGTCCTGCAAGGCTTTGTTCCGATCAAGCCATGTGCAGTCGAGATGGCGAATGCAGGTTATCCCGTTCGGTTAATTCTGGAAGCTGTAAAAGTAAACAGGGTATTTAATATTATTTCAGACGGTAATTTTAAAATTTAATTCAATCGATTCGATGTGTTACTTAAATGCGGCGACATTGAACCTGTTAATTGAGTGGCCGATTAATTTCGGGAGCGGCTGGGGAGGGGAGCGACTTGCCGGTAGGTCCAGCACCGGTGCAGCACGAACGTGGTCGGCGGAACCAGCAGCGCGATCGCGACGATGCTCATCCCGCGGGATACGTCGAGCGCTTCGGCAGCCCGCGCGAGCAGCATCGTTTCGACGAAGCCGGCCAGCGTGACCGCGAGAAAGCGCACCGCGTTGCGCGTGCACATCGTCGACGAGAAGCTCCACAGCGTATTCGCGAGATACGAGAACGCCGTCGCGCAGAGGAAGGCGATCGCGTTCGCCGTCACCAGCGTCGCATCGAGCCGCGCGAACAGCGCCGCCGCGACCAGCGTGTGGATCGCGGTCGAGCCGAGCCCGGACACGCCGAAGCGCACGAGCCGCGTGCGCTCGCCATGGAGCAGGCCGATCATGGCCGCCGGCGCCCGTCAGCGTGCGCCGATCCGCGCACGGGCCGGCTGCACGCGCCGGCGTGCGGTCTGGCGGCGCGCATCGCGCGCGACCCGGAGGTCGATCACCTTGCTGTGCGCCTGGTAGCGGCGGCGGATCAGGTAGACGGGCCGTTGCTTCGACTCGTCGTAGATCCGCCCGATGTATTCGCCGACGACACCGATCCCGATGAGCTCGATCCCGCCGATGAACAGCGTGACCGAGATCAGCGACGCGTAGCCGAGCACCGCATTGCCGAACAGCAACGTGCGGACGATGATGAACAAGCCGTACAGGAACGAGAGCGCGGCGATGCCGACGCCGATGTAGGTCCAGCTGCGCAGCGGCACGGTACTGAAGCTGGTGATGCCTTCCAGCGCGAAATTCCACAGCTTCCAGCCGGAGAACTTCGAGTGCCCGGCGCTGCGTGCGTCGCGCTGGTATTCGACGATCACGGTCTGGTAGCCGACCCACGCGAACAGCCCCTTCATGAAGCGATGCCGCTCGGGCAGGTTCCGCAGCGCGTTCACGACCTTGCGGTCCATCAGCCGGAAATCGCCGACGTTCTCCGGCAGTTTCACGTCCGACAGCAGGTTGTGCACGCGATAGTAGATCGCGGCCGCCGTGCGTTTCGCGAACGAATCGCACGCACGGTTGCTGCGCTTCGCGGCGACGACTTCCGCGCCGTCGCGCCAGTGCTCGATCATCACCGGAATCAGGCTGGGCGGATCCTGCAGGTCGGCGTCGAGCGGAATCACGGCATCGCCGAGCGCTTCGTCGAGGCCGGCCGTGAGCGCGGCTTCCTTGCCGAAGTTGCGGGTGAGATCGATCACGCGCACGCGCCGCTCGCCGGTGCTGATCCGGATCAGCCGTTCGAGTGTGTCGTCGCGGCTGCCGTCGTTCACGCAGACGATTTCGAAACGGATCGCGTCGATGGACGTCATCAGCGGAATCACGACGTCGAAGAAGTGCTCGACGGCCTCGCCTTCGTTATAGAACGGCACGACCAGCGATACGAGCGGCGTATAGAGCGATTCCCGCATGATGATTCCCCTTGTGATGTCCGTTTCACCGATGCATGCCGATGGTGGGTCGGCCGGTGCGGCGCAATCCGTACGCCGGGCGGTGGTGCGTTCTGGCCTGATGGGTGAACGCGGTTTCTGTCGAGTGATCGCGTGCGTCCGGCATCGACGGCACGTCGCGTCGTTCCCGGCCGATCCGGCTGACGAGCAGCCCGAGCGACGCCAGCGTGACGAGCGGCATGAACTGGAACGACAGATGCGGCACGACCACGAGGCCCGCGAGCGGCGTCAGCCACAGCAGCATCAGCCATTCGCGATCGAAACGCCGCCAGCCGTGCGTCCACGCGTAGCGTGCGTACCACGCGATCACGATGCCGTACCAGGTCAGGTCGTAGTCGTACAGATAGGGGCTGACGAGCAGGCAGGCGCACGCGAGGGTCGCGGCGCGCAGCGCGTACGAGCATGCGCCGCGCCATGCATAGACGACGGCGAGCGCCCCGAGCGCCGCGGACAGCAGTTGCAGGCCGCCGGCGACGTAGGCGGGCCAGCCCGCCAGCGCGGCCAGCGCGAACACCGTAGGCATCCGCGTGAGCTTCGCATGGCCGGCGCCGACGACCTGGTAGACATCGTGCATCCCGTGTGCGAATGCGATCCACGAGTCGGTGCCGAACGCGAGCGCGGCGAGCGCGACACACGCGGCGATCGTCGCGGCCCACGCGGCCAGCGCACGCCACTGGCCGGCACACAGCAGCGCGAGCGGGAACAGGATGGCCATCTGCGGCTTCATCATCAACATGCCGAAGCAGATTCCGGCCCGCACGGGGCGACGATTCAGGAGCAGCAGGCCGAGGCCGCCGAGCGTGGCGGTAAACAGGCTGGTTTGCCCGACGACGATGGTCACGAATGCGGCAGGGAAGGCCAGCGCGCACAGCCACGCGGTGCCGCGCTGCACGGTCGAATGCACGACGACGGCGAACAGCGCGTACGTGACGCCGAGCCATAGCACGACCGCCAGCGTGTACGGAAGCCAGCCGAGCGGCATGACCAGCAACAGCATGCTGGGCGGATAGAGCCACAGGAGTATGCCGTCCTCGAGATTGATTCCCGGCACGGCAAGCTGCTGGATCGCAAACAGCGCGTTGAAATGCCAGACGTCGGCGGCACGCCCGTGCGCGGCGAGCCACGCCGCGCTCCAGATCGCGGAGAAATCCTGCGACAGCGGGACCAGCGAAGCGCCAGGCTGCAAGTACAGCCGGGCAAGGTAGATGCCGACGCACAGCAGTTCGGCCAGCAACGCCCCGCCGGCATAGACGCGCACGCGCTCGCGATTGAGCCAGTGAGGGTAACGGCGCGGGCCCGCGATCGGGAGTTCCGGATGGACATCCGTCGCAGGATGGGCGTGGCGACCGGAAAGGGGCGTCTTCATCGCGAATTCCGGGGCGAGTGCCGCACCGTGCGGCGAACGACGACGAACAGCACGGCAAGCAGGACGACCGGACCGATCTGCGGCAGCTTCATCAACCGGTTCAGCATCTCGAAGATCGGCAGCAGCCAGGCGAGCACGATCACCGCCTGGTCGCCGGGCCGCCAGCCTTCCTCTAAGCCAAGGGCGATCAGGCAGAAGATCGCGATCCCGAGCCAGGTCAGTTCGTAGTGCCACAGATAGGGCGTGGTCAGCAAGGTAGCGACGGAGAGTGCGGCGCCGCGCAAGCGCATGTCGGGCGTGCGGCGCCACACGTCGACGGTCGCCGCGATGGCGAGCAGTGCGATGGCCGCCTGCGCGGCCAGCGCGACCGGCACCGACAAGCCTGCGAGCCGCAGCGCGGCGAACGGCGTCGGCGATGCGAGCCAGTACGACGGCAGCATGAAATGCTGGTCGCGCACCGTCGACACGGCCTCGCCGAGCCCATGCAGCGCGCCGACCCCGGTCAGTGCGATCCCGGCCGCCGCGAACAGCATCGCGCTGATTGCCGCGGCGCCGAACGCGCGCCACGCACGCGCCGCGATCAGCGCGAACGGGAACACGACGGCCAGTTGCGGCTTGATCGCGAGCAGCCCGATCAGCACGCCGGCCGCGACCGGGCGCTTGCCGAGCAGATGCAGCGCGAGTGCGGCGAGGCCGGCGGTCAGGATGCTGTTCTGGCCGAACAGTGCGGACAGGCACACCGCCGAATACGCGATCACGACGAGCGCCGCGGCGCGCGGCACGGGAAGATGCGCGCGCAATCCCGACAACCGCGAGATGGCGAACGCGTAGCATAAAAGACTGCCCGCCGAAAAGAGAACGTAAGCGGGCAGGAAAGGCACAAGGGCAACCGGCGCGATGAACAGCAACATCGTCGGCGGATAGAGCCAGGGAAGCGGCCGATGCTGCAGATACGCACCGAAGTGCGCGGATTCGGCCTGCAGGAATGACGAGGCGTCGTAGGCCGATGCGGCATGGCCTTGCAACACGAGATGCGATGCGGTCCAGAACACCGAGAAGTCGATACCCGGGCGGACCGTGTCGCTCGAGGTAAAGCCATCGGACACGACACCCCACACGACCGCCAACGCGACGAAGAGCATCAGCATGATGCAGCTGTACGGAATGATCCGGTCGGCTGTCAGCCATTGCGCACGGCGTATGGCGCGAACGCGCGTCCCACGATCGGCTGTGTACATGATTCCCCGTATATGTGTAGAGGCTGCCTGGCGTGTCGCAGCCGTTTGTGTTGTCGTGCCCGCGGATCGAATCGCGCTCAAATGGCGCTGTCCGGTGAATTCATTGTTGAAGAAAAAACCGCGAGATGCAAACCGCTCACTGAAAGCCGGTATCTGGATTGACTGATGACGCACGTGAAAACCGCGTTTTCAGGGTTGAGAAATCGATGCGGCGGCATTTCATGTTTCTGCTTTGAAACATTCGGCCATTTTGACCGGCTCCGCATCCTGCCGGCGGCATGACACGCAGGCCGCTTCGCGCGTTCGGGAAAGTCCCGAGTAAAAATTTTTGACCCTTTGCGCAGCGCGGCGGCGGGCATTCCGGCTTACGACGCTTGCGGGAAAACCTATGTCAAATTTGAAACATTTCGCGTATCGGGCCCCGGGCCGGGGAACGCTGGCATCGCCGGAACCCTTGATGCGCCTCGATTTCGCTCCGGGTGGCCTGCTCTTTGCGTAAGCGTTGGCACGGCAGTCGACGAGGTGACGACCAGGCGGTCCCGGCAAGAAGCAGACGGAACCCGCTTCGGAATCACTTGCGGAAAGGCAGGCCGGAGCGCGTCGGGGAATACGCAGCTCCAGGTCGGTCAACCGCACGAGTTTTCGTCGAGTGACCCATGAGGCCCGGTATCGTCAGGGCAATAAGAAATTGGCATGGCCAAAGACGGGGAATAAAAATGAAAGACCACAGCACATCGCGGCTCGCAAACCGCGTTAAAGACACATTGCAGCTTTGCGGGGAGTTGCTCTCCCGTTCAACTGGATTCCATGCGTCGAACGGCAGTCGTGCCGTTCAGGTCGATCGGATCGTCCGGTTCATCCGGCCGGTCGCACCGTACACGCCTCTCTCGCGCTCAGCCTCGCTGATACCCGTTCGCACGGACAGGGGTGTGCCTCCCCGTTCCCGCAGCTGAGCGGCGCGTTCCGATTTTTCGAGTAGTGCCGGTGGTGCCCGTCCCGACGTCCTGAAGGACGAAGGGTAATTCGTAGCAGTCCGAAAGGAGATTATTTTATGCGAAGAGTCATCGAAAAGATCGCCTGGTTCGCTGAGGATCAGGACGCCGTGACGGCCATCGAATACGGCCTGATCGCGGCACTGATCGCGGTCGGCACCGTCGTTGCGTTGACGGCGATCGGTACGGACCTGTCGACCGTGTTCAGCACGATCACTTCAAGTCTGGACGCGGCGGTAACAGCACTTTGATGGACGGTACGACGAACGGCGCATCCGAATCGCTCGTCGACACCACACGGCATCAACACCCACTCTCGACGTATCGATGCAAGGTCATCCGACCAGCCGGCACGCGAGGGCTTTGAAAGTCACCACGCAAGGAGATCATCATGACCAAGTTCATTCAACAAGCCGCCCGTTTCGTTCGCGATGAAGACGGCGTGACCGCCATCGAATACGGCCTGATCGCGGCACTGATCGCAGTCGGCATCATCGTGGCAGTCACCGCGGTCGGCACGCAACTCAAGACCGTGTTCACCACGATCGCTGCCGACCTGACCGCGGCCGTTTGAGGCCGTTGAAAAGCAGAGCGTGCGGACGGCCCGGCCGGTGCAGCGTTCGAGCCGCTCCCACGCATCTGATCACCCGGTACCGGAGACCATCATGCAAACCAGGGTGCGTATTGCAAGCCTCGGGATCGGCGACGAGCAGGGCATGGCGTCGATCGAGTATGCGTTCCTCGCTGCGACGTTGGCCGTCGCGGTGCTGGGCACAGCAGTCACGCTGAAAGGCTCGCTTGCCGATACGTACGCGGTGATCGCAACGGCCGTCCTGGCCGCCGCGGCCACCGCGCTGGCGATGGTTTCCTGATCCTTCGATTCGCTCCGCGAGGTTCGCCATGTTACCCGTTGCGCCGCCTTACCCGATTCCGTTGTGCGTGACGCTGCTCGCGGTCGCCGCGGCCGGCACGGACATCGCGGCCCGCCGCATTCCGAATCGCCTCGTCGCGTTCGGCCTCGCCGGTGCGCTGGTCGCCCAGTGCCTGCTGCACGGCGTCCTGGCAGGCGCGCTCGGCTGGCTCGCCGGCGCGGCGACCGGTTTCGCACTGCTGCTGCCGTTCTACCTGTTGCGCGGGATGGCCGCCGGCGACGTGAAGCTGATGCTCGCGATCGGCGCGTGGGTCGGCGCGGAAATGACGGTTTACATCGTGCTGGCCACCTTCGTGGCCGGCGGGATCGGTGCACTCGCGGCCGTGCTGTTGCGCGGGCGGATGCGCCAGATGTGGGCGAATGTCCGCGCGCTGCTCGCGCGGCACGCGCGAGGCACGCGTGCGGAGGCCGCCGACGGCCCCGCGGCAATCACGTCGGTCGGCTCGCTGCCGTATGGCGTCGCGATCGCGGTCGGCACGCTGGTCATGCTGTTTGCGTCGTACGCATAGCGCGCCGCGCCCGCAACGAGGATGGAACGACCATGAACACGAGTCATACCGAACCGAGACGCGACGCGCAGGTGGCCCATCTGCCCGATCCGTTGCCGTCGCGGGAGGCGCCTACGAAGCTGGGCGCGCAACTGCCGGCTGCGCCGCGCTCGCTCGACGAAACGGGACTGAGCAAGACGTTCGTTGCCGGGCTCGTGCTGAAGTCGACGCTGATGCTCGGCCGCCCGTCGTACGGCGACCTGGTCGAGCGGCACCGCCTGCCGCTCGCGGTACTCGATGACGTCTTCGCGTTCCTCGTGCGCGAGCATCTCGTCGAGCTCACGCATCGCGGCGCGACCGATCTCGACGTGACGTTTCGCCTGACCGACGCGGGCCGTGTCAGTGCGCTCGAGGAACGGGCGCGCAGCGGCTACAGCGGGCCCGCGCCGGTGCCGCTCGACGCGTATCTCGCTTGCGTGGCCGCGCATTCGGTGCGCAAGCTGCACGTCGGCCAGGACGACGTGTGGGCCGCCTTCGACGGCATCGTGATCGACACGTCGGTGATCGACGCCGCGGCCGCGGCGCTGAACGCGGGCCGCCCGCTGCTGATCTACGGCCCGGCCGGCAGCGGCAAGACCTTCCTCGCCGAGCGGCTCGGTTCGCTGATGCACGGCTACGTGCCGGTGCCGCACGCGATCTGCGCGGCCGGCGAAGTGATCCAGGTCTACGACCCGCTCGTGCATGTCGACGCGGCATCGCAACCCGGCGGCCAGTCGGTCGATCGCCGCTGGCGCCTGTGCGAGCGGCCGGTCGTGATCTCCGGCGGCGAACTGACGCTCGACGAGCTCGACCTGCGCCGCGACGAGGCCGCCGGCTTCTACCAGGCGCCGCCGCACATGAAGGCGAACATGGGCATGTACGTCGTCGACGATCTCGGCCGCCAGCGCGTCGAGCCGCGCGACCTGCTCAATCGGTGGCTGCGCCCGCTCGATTGCGGCGTCGATTTCATGACGCTCGAATCCGGCAACCGCTTCGTGCTGCCGTTCGACGTCTGGCCGGTGTTCTCGAGCAACCTGTCGCCGGAGCAACTGGGCGACGACGCGTTCCTGCGCCGCCTCGGCTCGAAGCTGCACATCGGGGCGCTGTCGATCGACCACTACCGCGCGGTGTTCGACGCGGCCTGCGCGTCGCTGGGCCTCGTCGCGGCCGGCGATGCATTCGACTACCTGCTGCATCGGCTGCATCTGCCGACCGGCAAGGCGTTTCTCGCCTGTTTCCCGGCGGACCTGCTGCGTCTCGTCGCCGCCGGCGCGCGTTACCGCGGCGATCCGCCCGAAGTGACGCACGACGCGCTGTATGACGCATGGGCGAGCTATTTCGGCGCGGCGCCTGAACAGGACGGCTGCCATCCGCCGCCCGTCGAGCGCGGCGGGCGCACCTACGTCACCGGTTGAGCCGTTTCTTTCAAGATTCGTCGAGGAGCATTGCCATGAAGAACAGTCGAGCAGTCCTGATGCTGGTTGTCGCGATGGTCGCGGGTCTTGCCGCGGTAGTGTTCGCGTCCCACTGGCTGATGCAGACATCCACGAGCTCGGTCACGCCGGTTGCGGTGGCGGCCACCGACCTGAACCTGGGCGAACCGCTCGGGCCGAACCAGATCCGCATGGTGAACTGGCCGTCGGACAGCGTGCCGGCCGGTGCGTTCGCCGATACCAAGGCGCTCGAAGGGCGCGTGGTCCGCACCAGCCTGTCGCGAGACGAGCCGGTGATCGAATCGAAGCTCGCGCCGGTCGGCACGAAGGGCGGGCTGTCCGCGGTGATCTCGGACGGCAGCCGCGCGATCACCGTGCGCGTGAACGACGTGGTCGGCGTCGCGGGCTTCGCGCTGCCCGGCAACTACGTCGACGTGATCGTCAACACGCAGGAACAGCAGGGCAAGACCGACGGGCAGAGCATCTCGAAGATCGTGCTCGAGCACATCCTCGTGCTCGCCGTCGCGCAGCAAGTGAGCCGCGATGACACGGCGCCGAAGGTCGTCAACGCGGTCACGCTGGAAGTCACGCCCGACCAGGCCGAACGGCTCGACCTCGCGCGCAGTGTCGGCACGCTCTCGCTCGTGCTGCGCAACCAGGTCGACAAGAAGACGCTGAACACCGACGGTGCGACCAAGCTGACGTTGCTCGGCAAGGAGCCCGCACCCGAAGCGCCGCCCGCGCCGGCCCATGTGCGGACGGTACGCGTGCACGTCGCATCGCACGCGGCGCCGGAAGGACGGCGCGACTGCGTCGGCGTGCTGACGGGCGTGAGGGGCAGCGTCGAATGCTTCTGACGCAGACGCACCCATCCAGACAAACAGATCGGCCGTCCGTGAGACACGGCGGCCTTGGAAGTCGATAACCGGCGCAGCGCCGGACTCTCGGGGGATCAGACGAAATGAAGCTCAAACCGCAATGCACAGGTACCGGGCCGCTGCGTACACGCGTCGCTCGGGGCACGATGATGGCCGCGATCCTCTGTTCCGGATGGCTGACCGTCTATGGCGCACTGGCCCAGGAAGGCGTGGAGGCGGGCGCGCTGACGAAGGGCGGCGCCGGCGCGCCGGCCACCATCGGCAAGGGGCCGCTGCAGATGACGATCAGCATGGCGCCGGTCGCGGCCGCCGCGCCCGCCGCGTCGGCGGGACCGCTGCGCGGGCCGAACTGCGTCGGTGCGGTGCGTGATTCGACCAGCGTCAGCGTGCCGCTCGGCAAGTCGCTGCTGGTGCCGATGCCGGAGCCGGTCCGCAACCGGACGATCGGCAATCCGGCCGTCGCACAGGCCACGATGGTGTCGCCGCAGACGCTGTACATCCTCGGGCTGTCGGTCGGCACGACGAACATGATCGTGCAGGGCAGAAGCGGTGCATGCCGCGTGATCGACGTGGCGGTCGGCGCGGACGCCGGCGGCCTGCAGGCGTCGCTGCTGGAGCTGATGCCGAACGAGCGCGATATCCGCGTGACGACCGCGGCCGGCACGATCGTGCTGTCGGGCACCGTGTCGAGCTCGCAGGCCGCGCAGCAGGCCGTGCAGATCGCGCGCGCCTACGGCGACAGCAGCGGCGGCGGCGATCCGGCCGCGGGGAGCGCCAAGCCGGGCGGCGGCGTGCTGAACATGCTGGCCGTCACGTCGCCGCAGCAGGTGATGCTCGAGGTGAAGGTGGCCGAGGTCTCGAAGACGCTGATGAACCAGATGGGCAGCGCGCTCAACATCCAGGGCGGGTTCGGTTCGTGGAGCGGCGCGCTGGTCAGCAACCTGCTCGCGGGCGTCGCAAGCGGAGTCGCGTTCAGCAAGGCGAACAACAAGCCGTTCAACATCTCGGCCGACGCGCAGAACACCGACAACCTGGTCAAGATCCTCGCGGAGCCGAATCTCGTGACGATCAGCGGCCAGGAAGCGACGTTCCTCGCCGGCGGCAAGATCTTCATCCCGGTTCCGCAGAGCAGCGGCAGCGGCACGTCGTCGATCACGCTGCAGGAAGAGGAATACGGCGTCGCGCTGAAGTTCACGCCGACCGTGCTGGCGAACGGCCGGATCAGCCTGAAGGTCGCGCCGGAAGTGTCGGAGCTGTCGCAAACGGGCGTCACGCTGAGCGCGTCCAACATCGGCGGCACGTCGATCCTCCCGCTGATCACGACGCGGCGCGCGTCGACGACGGTCCAGATGAGCGACGGCGAATCGTTCGCGATCGGCGGGCTGATCAAGGACAACGTGAGCGGCGCGCTGAAGGCGATCCCGGGCGTGGGCGAAGTGCCGGTGCTCGGCGCGCTGTTCCGCAGCACGTCGTTCCAGCAGGACCGCACCGAGCTGATCTTCCTGATCACGCCGCACCTCGTGAAGCCGCTGCAGACCGCCGACGTGCCGTTGCCGACCGACAGCTTCTCGAAGCCGAACGAAGCCGACGTGTATGCGACGGGCAACATGGAAGGCCGTGGCGGGGTTCGCAAGCCGGTTGCGCAACCGTCGAACGGCGCGGCAGCTGCCCCGCAGGCGCCGGCGCAAGCACCCGCATCGGCGCCGCAATCGGACGCGCCGGCCGGCCCGGCCGCCGCGCTGCCCGTCCCGCGCGCGCCGCAAGGCGCGGACACGCAGCCGCCGGTACCGGCCGAGCCGCAGAAGGCGCCCGCGCCGGTGGCGGCCACCGTGCCGCAATCCGACGCGGCCCGCATCGCGCACGTCGAAGCCGCCGCCGCGCGCCTTGCGGCGGCCGGCCCCGACGCGCCGGCCCAGCCGGCTGCGCCGGCGCGACCGAAGCACCGGATTCCGGCGGCTGCCCACGCGCAGATCGCACGTGCCGATTCCGAGTCCACCGATCGTTGATGCCATCCCAAGGGGACCCTCATGAAATCCGCCTACCTCGTATTCGTGCGCCGCGCGGCGCTCGCCGCACCGCTTGCCTTCGCGCTTGCCGGCTGCATGTCGTCCACCCCGGTGTGGGACACCCGCTTCGGCGATTCGGTCCGCACCGTGATGAAGGCCCAGATCATCGATCCGCATGCCGCCGAACACGCGGCCGCGACGACGCTGGTCGACGGCAGTGCGGCTGCTTCGGCGCTCGACAACTACGACAAGTCGTTCAAGCAGGTCGATCCGCCCGCCAATGCGTTCGTGATCGGGGTCGGCAAGGCCACCCAGTAACGACGGCACGCTCAGGGAGAACGCCATGAACGGCGCAGCGCGCTATCCGCAGGTCATGCATCGCAGCCGGCATTGCCAGCGCGGCGCCGTCGCGATCGTCGCCGGTCTTGCACCGGCGGCGACGATGCCGCCGTTCACGACCACACTGCCGCGCGAAAGCCTGACCTTCGCGACCGGCGGCGCCAACCGCAATTGATCGAACAGGCGAGGCACACGACATGATCAACATTCTCGTAGCTTCCGACGACACCGCGCGCCTCTCGCAGATCGCGCGCCTCGTGGCCGACTGCGGACGCTATCGCGCCACGCGCGCGAACGGCCGCCCGTCGCAGATCGAACATCGCACCGACGGGCTCGACGCGTTCGACATCCTGCTGGTCGACGGCGCGTCGCTCGACGCCTCCGAGCTGGCGGCAATCGAGCGGATCTGCCGCACTCACGCCGGGCTGACCTGCATCCTGATGGCGGCGGACACGTCGCCGCAGGTGCTGCTCGACGCGATGCGCGCGGGCGCACGCGACGTGCTGCAGTGGCCGCTCGACACGCAGGCGCTCGGCAATGCGCTCGAACGCGCGGCCGCGCAAAGCACGCGGCGCGACACCGACGATACGCGGATCATGTCGTTCATGTCGTGCAAGGGCGGGTCCGGCACGAGCTTCGCGGCCAGCAATGTCGCGTTCGAGATCGCGGAGGGCTTCAAGCGCCGCGTGCTGCTGATCGACCTGAACCAGCAGTTCGCCGACGCGGCCTTCCTCGTCAGCGACGAAACGCCGCCGTCGACGCTGCCGCAGCTGTGCGCGCAGATCGAGCGGCTCGACAGCGCGTTCCTCGATGCGAGCGTCGCGCACGTGACGGAGAACTTCCACGTGCTCGCGGGCGCCGGCGACCCGGTCAAGGCCGCCGAGATGCGCGACGACGCGCTCGAATGGATCCTGGGCGTTGCCGCGCCGCGCTACGACTTCGTGATCTTCGACGTCGGCGTCGGCGTCAATCGGCTGTCGATGGTTGCGCTGGATCGCAGCGACCAGATCGAGCTCGTGATGCAGCCCACGATGCCGCACGTGCGCGCCGGCCGCCGGCTGCTGGAGATTCTCGTGTCGCTCGGCTACTCGACCGACCAGATGCGGCTCATCCTGAACCGTGCGACGCGCACGAGCGACCGGACCCGCACCGCGCTCGAGGAAGTGCTCGGCCTGAAGGCCGCTTGCACGATTCCCGACGACGCCGACACCGTGCTCGAAGCGATCAACCAGGGCCATCCGGTGTCGCGGCTCGCACGCGGCGCGGCGGTCACGCGTGCGCTGCAGGGTTACGCGAAACAGCTCGTCGAAGGAGAGGTGCGCGCGGGACCCGGCGCCGTGCGCGGCGAACCGCTGATGTCCAGGCTTTTCGGCCGCAAGGCCACGCCGAAGCTCAAGTCCATGTAATTCTTTCGGGGAATCGATCATGTCATTGCGCGAACAGATGTCGTTGCACCGGACCCCGCCGCTGGCGACGGGAAGCGAACCGGCCGGCCCGGCTCAATCGTCGTTACGCGACGCGTATCAGAAACTGCGCCGCGAAATTCATCTGGCCGTGCTCGAGCGCGTCGAGCTGGAGCGCCTGTCGCGGATGCAGCAGGATCAGGTCCGGCAGGAAATCGCCGCGCTGATCTCGCGCATCCTCGACGACGAACGGATGCCTGCGAACGATATCGAGCGGCGGCAGCTCGCGATCGACGTGTATGACGAGATGTTCGGCTTCGGTCCGCTCGAAGTGCTGCTGCGCGACCCCGGCGTCTCCGACATCCTCGTGAACACGTACCGGCAGGTCTATGTCGAGCGCAGCGGCCAGCTCGAACTGACCGACGTGACGTTCTACGACGACGCGCACCTGATGAAGGTGATCGAGAAGATCGTGTCGCGGGTCGGGCGCCGCATCGACGAATCGAGCCCGATGGTCGATGCGCGGCTGCCGGACGGCTCGCGCGTGAACGCGATCATCCCGCCGTCGGCGATCGACGGGCCGCTGATGTCGATTCGCCGCTTCGCGGTCAACCCGCTGAAGATGGACGACCTCGTGCGCTATCACAGCCTGACGCCGCCGATGGCCGACCTGCTCGACGCGCTGTCGCGCGCGAAGGTGAACGTGCTGGTGTCGGGCGGCACCGGCAGCGGCAAGACGACGCTGCTCAACATCCTGTCCGGCTTCATTCCGCGCAACGAGCGGATCGTGACGATCGAGGATGCCGCCGAGCTGCAGCTGCAGCAGCCGCACGTGCTGCGGCTCGAAACGCGCCCGCCGAACATCGAGGGCAAGGGCGAGATCACGCAGCGCACCCTGGTGCGCAACGCGCTGCGGATGCGCCCGGACCGGATCATCCTCGGCGAAGTGCGCGGCGCGGAAGCGCTCGACATGCTCAATGCGATGAACACCGGCCACGAAGGCTCGCTCGCGACGATCCACGCGAACACGCCGCGCGATGCGCTGACGCGGCTCGAGAACATGATCAGCATCTCCGGCCTGGCGCTGCCGCCGAAGACGATGCGCCAGCAGATCGCGTCGGCGATCTCGGTGGTCGTGCAGGCGGCGCGGCTGACCGACGGCAAGCGCAAGATCGTCAGTATCCAGGAGCTGACCGGGATGGAAGGCGACATCATCAACATGCAGGAGATCTTCACGTTCAAGCGCACGGGCGTGGACCGCGACGGTACGGTGCGCGGCCACTTCTGCGCGACGGGGGTGCGGCCGAAGTTCGTCGAGCGGCTGCAGGGGTTCGGCATCAACCTGCCGGATGCGCTCTACGATCCGTCGCAGCGTTACGAGACGAACTGACGACATCGCGCTGTTGGCTGCCGGGGAGGCCGCATGAACACGATCTTTTACGCCTTTTTGATTCTCACGTTCGTCGCGGTCGTGCTGGCGATCGAAGGCGTGTATCAATGGTGGAACGCGCGGCACGGCGCCGCCGCGCGCCGGATCGAGTCGCGGATTCGCGCGATGTCGGCCGGCGGCAACGTGCAGCAGGAGCGGCTGTCGATCCTGAAGAAGCGGATGCTCGACGAGTCGAAGCCGTTCGATCAGATGCTGCTGCGCGTGCCGCGCGTGCATGCGCTCGATCTCCTGATCCAGCAATCGGGCCTCGACTGGACGCTGCCGAAGCTGATGGTGCTCAGCGCGGTGTTCCCGGCGCTCGCGTGGCTGGCGTTGAGCTTCGCCACGTTGCCGCAACTGGCCGCGCTGCCGATCGCGCTGTTTGCGGGCTGCCTGCCGACGATGTACGTGATGCGCAGCCGCAGGCGGCGCATGCGCAAGCTCGAACGGCAGCTGCCGGACATCTGCGACATGATTTCGCGCGCGCTGCGTTCCGGTCATTCGTTCACGAGCACGCTCGGGATGGTGAGCGAAGAGTTTCCCGATCCGATGGGCGGCGAGTTCCGGATCACGTTCGACGAGGTCAACTACGGCGTGTCGCTGCACGACGCGCTGATGAACTTCGCGACACGCGTGCCGGTGCAGGATCTGCGCTACTTCGTGATCGCGGTGCTGATCCAGCGCGAGACCGGCGGCAACCTGGCCGAGCTGCTCGACAGCATCTCCGCGCTGATCCGCGAGCGCTTCAAGCTGTTCGACAAGGTGCGCGTGCTGTCGGCGGAAGGGCGGCTGTCGGCGTGGATTCTCGGGCTGCTGCCGTTCGGGACCGCGGGGGCGATCGCGCTGCTCAACCGCGAGTTCCTGTCGGTGCTCTGGGAGGATCCGGCAGGGATCAGGATGATCGGCGTGATGCTGGTGTCGATGGTCTTTGGTCTGCTCTGGATCCGCCGGATTGTCCGGATTCGCGTCTGACGCGCCCATCGAATCACGAACCGTTGCGAGGCTGTCATGCCAAACCTGAGCGTAGTCCACGCCGTGATGCTGGGCGGCTTGTTCCTCTTCGTGGCCGGCGGCGTGCTCGTCGCGATGCTGCTGTTCGCGCCGCGCAATATCCAGCGCCGCATCCAGCAGGCCGGCGGCGCCGGCGTGGCGTCCGGCGACGGCGACGACACGGCGTCGCGCTGGGTCGCGAAGCTGGTGGAGCTGTCCACCCCGATCTCGAAGCTGTCGGTGCCGAAGGAGGGCTGGGAGAGTTCGCCGCTGCGCGTCCGGCTCATGAATGCCGGCTGGCGCAACCCGAGCGCGGCCGCGCTGTATTTCACCGCCAAGACGGTACTCGCGCTCGCGTTGCCGTGCGCGGCGCTGCTGGTGCTGATCACGACCCGGCTCGGCGACGAGCGCGCGATTCTGTCGGTGATCCTCGTCGTGCTGGCCGGGTTCGGCTATTACATCCCTAACATCGTGCTGTCGCAGCGGATCAAGGTGCGCCAGCAGAAGATCTTCGAGGATTTCCCGGACGCCCTCGACCTGCTTACCGTGTGCGTCGAAGCGGGGTTGGGGCTCGACGCCGCGCTGATGAGGGTGAGCGAGGAGCTGCGTTTCAGCAGCGAGGTGGTCTCGAGCGAATTCGACCTGATGCTGCTCGAGATGCGCTCCGGCTTCACGAAGGAGGCGGCGCTGCGCAATCTCGCGCTGCGTACCGGCACGGAAGACATCGAGTCGTTCTGCACGATGCTGATCCAGGCCGACCGGTTCGGCACGAGCATCGGCGAATCGCTGCGGGTGCTGTCGGACTTGCTGCGCACGCGGCGCCGGATGCGCGCGGAGGAGCGGGCCGCGAAGATCGCGCTGAAGCTGCTGTTCCCGCTGATCTTCTGCATCTTTCCGTCGCTGATGCTGGTGCTGCTCGGGCCGGCGATGATTCACGTCTATCGCGTGCTGCTGCCGACCTTCGTCGGGATGTCGCCGTGAGCGGCGAGCCGGCGTCATGCCGGGATCGACGCGATCGCCTGAATCGTCGATCAAGGTTCTGCGTGCCGGATGGCCGCCCCCGCCGGCCGGCACGGTAACGGGCTTCATGGAAGCGCCCTCGCCAGGCGGCGCCGCGAGACAGGTCGACCATAGCGGCGTCAAGGCATCCTGGACCCATGGTCGACCATGGAACTAGCCGTAGTCCACCGCCTGATCGGCTGCCCCCTACTGCTAACCTGAATGCCGGCGATGTTTGCCGGCATCGCGTTGTGCGCGATGACGCGGAGGCGGCGGATCGCGGCCGGCGCTCCAGCGCGTCCCGAACGCCATCGCGGCGATGACAGGATCGGCGCCGCGCGATAACCTGAACGTTGTCGCCGACGGTCCCGACGTGCCGCGGCGGCGCTTCCGGATCGACAAGGCCGCCTCTGACCCGTTGCGCCACGGCGAGTGTATCCGTATCGCGTTCGTGCCGATCTCCGGCCGCGTGCTGGAGATCGGGCCGGCTACGTAACGGCATCTGATCTGAATCCGGGAGGATTCGCGGCGCGGGCGGTGGAAGGACGCATGGCCCGCCATGCGGCGGAAAAATCCGATCCGCACGATTGTTTCGCCGGTCATGTCAATCGCATCGATACCTTGAGTTTCATCATCCAGCGCGCTACATTGCCGCTCGCAGATTTCCGCACGGACTCCTGCTCAACTTGTAATGCGTACGTAAGGAACCCCGATGCGGCAACAGGCGGAAGGCAACGACGACAATCCCGGCAGCCCGGCCGGCCGCGACGCACTCGCGCCGGTCGCAGGGGCCGCCGCGGTGCTGGTCGTCGCGCTCGGCACGCTGGGCGCCGTCGACCTCCTGCCCGCGGATCTGCGCTGGTGCGCGCCGCTCGCCAGCGCATGGTGCAACGTGCTCGTCGTCGCGATCGGCGTGCTGCTCGCCCACCGTGCGCGCCGCCCTCTCCCGGAAGGGACGGCCGTCACGCTGATCGGCGACTGGCTGCGCAGCGCGTTCAGCCGCAAGCAGGAGCCGGAGGACGACGACAACCCGTGGCCGGCGATCGCCGCCGCGATCGACTGGCGGCCATGGGCCGTCGCCGCCGGCGGCGTGCTCTCCGCCGCGCTGGCCGCGCTCGCGTGGCAGCCGCCGTCGCCCGCGATGCTGGTGCGCGCGATGGCGGCGCCCGAACCCACGCTCGCGGCCGGCGCGGCCTGCATCGTCCTCGCCTTTCTGACGCTCGTCGCCGAGCGCCATCATGCGGCGGCGGCCAGCGGTTCGGCGGTGTCCGCGTCGCTCAAGCGGGTGCTGCGCGTCGCGCTCGTCACCGCGCTCGCGGGTGCGCTCGCCGCCGCCTGGTTCGCGTTCCGGCACCGTACCGCAGACCGGCTCGTGCATGCGGTCGCGCTGCTCAATGCAGCCGTCGCCGCGGAACTGGCCCTGCGCGGCGTGCTGACGTGGTTTGCGGTACCGCGCGGCGCCGTCGTGCCGACCAGCGCGATCGCCGGGCTGCTGAGCCGGCGCCCGTCGCCGTTCGCGTCGCTCGGCGCGGAGCTGCGCCATCGTTATGGCATCGATCTGCGGCAGAGCTGGGGCTGGCGCAGCTTCGTGCGGCTGCTGCCTGCCGCGCTCGTCGCCACCGCCGCGTGTGCGTGGCTGCTCACCGCCGTCGTCGTGCTGAACCCGGAGCAGCGCGCCGTCTATGAACGGTTCGGCGCGCCGGTCGCGGTCTGGCAGCCTGGCCTGCACGTCGGCCTGCCCTGGCCGTTCGGGCGCGCGCGCATCGTCGACAACGGCGCGGTGCACCAGGTCGCGATCGCGGGCAGCGCGAATGACGGCAGCGCCGATACGCCGCCCGTGCCGGCCGACGGACCGACCCCCGAACGCATCGACCGCCTATGGGATGTGCCGCATCCGTGGGAAACCACCCAGGTGATCGCCGGCGCGAACGGCGACCGCCAGAATTTCCAGATCGTCAACGCCGACGTGCGGGTCGACTACCGTCTCGGCCTGACCGATGCCGATGCGCGCGCGGCGCTCTATCGCACGATCGACCCGGAAAGCACGGTGCGCACGAGCGCCAATCGCGAACTCGTGCACTACCTCGCATCGCATACGCTCGAATCGCTGCTGGAAACGAACCAGGCCGCGATGGCCGACCAGTTGAAGCGCGCGATCCAGCAGCAGCTCGACCGGCTGCAAAGCGGGGTCGACGTGATCGCGGTCGTGATCGAGAGCGTGCATCCGCCGACCGGTGCGGCCGCCGCCTTCCACGACGTGCAGGCCGCGCAGATCCGCGCGCAGGGCAGCGTCGCGCAGGCGCGCGGCTTCGCGGCCGGCCTGCTCGGCAACGCGCAGCAGCAGGCGCTCGAACGGGTCGCGCACGCTGAAGCGCAGGCCGGCGACACGGTGTCGTCGGCGCGCGTGCAGCAGATCGATTTCGACGCCGACCTGGTCGCGTACCGGCTCGGCGGCCCCGCGTTTCCGTTCGAGTACTACCTCGACCGGCTGCAGCGTGGGCTGAGCAACGCGCGCATGACGATCATCGACGACCGGCTTGCCGACGGCACGCGCGCGACCGTCGATCTTCGCAACACTCCCGCCGGCGATCTGGCCGGCATCCATTGACATGTCGCGGCGTTATCCGCGCGGGCGGCGCAACACGGCGGCAGGCCGTGCCGCCGCCCCGCACGCGGGCGACGCCGCACCCGGGGCGACATCGTGAGTCTGTTTCATTCGCACGCGCATGATCATGCGCACCACGGCCACGGCCACCATCATCACGCGCATCACGGCGCACCGCAGCCGCCCGGCGCGTTTCGCCTGCGCGTCGCCATCGCGCTGCTGTGCGTGCTCGTCGCGCTCGCGGTCGCAAGCTTCGTGCAGGTACGCGCCGGCGAGGCCTCGGTCGTCACGCGGTTCGGGCGGCCCGTGCGCGTGCTGCTCGAGCCCGGGCTCGCGTGGCGGCTGCCTGCGCCGATCGATGCGGTGACGCCCGTCGACCTGCGCCTGCACACCACGTCGAGCGGCCTGCAGGACGTCGGCACCCGCGACGGGCTGCGCATCATCGTCGAGGCTTACGTCGCGTGGCGCGTGCCGGCCGATGCGCGCGACATCGGGCGTTTCATGCGTGCGGTCGGCAACGAGCCGGACGAAGCGGCGCGGCAGATCCGCTCGCTCGTCGGCTCCGCATTGCAGACGACGTCGGCCGGATACGATCTCGCGTCGCTCGTGAACACCGATCCGGCCCAGGTGAAGATCGGCGAATTCGAGGACGCGCTGCGCCGGCAGATCGACGCGCAGCTCTATGCGGCGTACGGCGTGCGGGTCGCCCAGGTCGGGCTCGAACGGCTCACGCTGCCGGCCGTCACGCTTGCCGCGACGGTCGACCGGATGAGCGCCGAACGCGAGACCGTGGCCGCGCAGCGTACCGCGGACGGCAATCGCGAGGCCGCGCAGATCCGCTCGGACGCCGAGCGCGACGCGCGCATCGCACTGGCCGACGCGAACGTGAAAGCGGCCGGCATCGAAGCGCAATCGCGCAAGGACGCGGCCGACATCTATGGCAAGAGCTATGCGGGCAATCCGCACCTGTACACGATGCTGCGTTCGCTCGACACGCTGAACGCGGTGGTCGGCACCAACACGAACCTGATCCTGCGCACCGACGCCGCGCCGTTCCGCGTGCTCGTGCAGGGCCCGGGCGACGCGTCGGCGCAGGCCGCACCCGCGCCCAACGCGCACAAGGCCAGGCGATGAGCGAACCGTCCGCACCGCCGCTCGGGCCGGGCGCGCAGGCCGTGCGCCTGTCGTTCTGGTTCGTCGCCGCACTCGCGGTGCTCGCCGCGTGCGCGTGGGCCGGCTCGAACATCCGGCGGATTCCGGCGGACAGCCGCGCGGTCGTGATGCGCTTCGGCGCGCTCGTGCGCACTCAGGACGCCGGGCTCGTGCTCGCCTGGCCGCAGCCGTTCGAATCGGTCCTGCTCGTGCCGGGCGCCGCGCGCGTGCTCGAACAGCGGATCCGCTCGCTCGATCGCGATCCGCGGGCGCTCGCGCCGTCCGCGCAGGGTGTCGCGCGGCTGCCCGACGCGCTGGCTGGTTCCGGCTACGTGCTGACCGGCGACGGCGGCGCGGTCGCGTTGAGCGCGGTGCTCTATTACCGGGTCAGCGATCCGTACGCGTACGTGCTGCAGCGGGACCGTCTCGACGCGGCGCTCGAGCGGATCGTCTCCGCGTCGGCCGTCGAGGTCGCGGCGAGCCGCGATCTCGACGCGATCCTGGTCGCGCGCCCCGAGCAACTCGCCGCCGACCGGCAGATGGCCGCGCGTCGCGAACGCTTGCGCGGCGATCTCGCCGATGCGATCGCGCGGCACCTGCGCGCACTCGACGCGGCGCACGCGGGGCTCGGCGTCGAAGTCGCGCGCGTCGACGTGCAGCCCGGGTTTCCCGGTGCGGCCGCCGATGCGTTCAACGCGGTGCTGACGTCGCTGCAGGTCGCCGAGCGGACCATCGCCGAAGCGCGCACCGCCGCCGAACAGCGGCGGCAGGACGCGCAGCAGGATGCCGACCGGATCGTCCAGGACGCGCAGGCCCGCGCGGCCGAACGCGTCGCCACCGCGCAGACCGACACGCTGGAAATTCGGCAACTCGATGCGACGCTGCGCGAGAACGGCGATCCGGGGCTGCTGGCGCGGCTGTATCGCGATCGCGTGCAGCGCGTGCTGTCGAAAGCCGGACGCGTGACGACGATCGATCCGCACGACACCTCGAACCTGATCCTGCCCGGAAACGCCCGATGAATTCGTTCGCCGAACCGGCCGTGCAGCCGGACGCCGCTCCCGCCGGCAAGACGGTCTACGCGCTGTCCTCCGACGAGCGCCGCACGATCACGCGGCAGATCGCGCTGGCGCTACTCGCGGGCGGCCTGCTCGTGCTGTCGTTCGCGTGGCGCATGCTGGCGCCCGGCGGCGACACGCTTGCACAACTGCTCGCCGCGCTCGCGTCGCTGATCGTCGCGGGGCCGGTGTTCGCGAGCGCGTGGCACAGCCTGCGCGCGCCGAGCCTGCACGGCGTGACCGATCGCCTGATCGCGCTCGCGATGCTGGCCGCATGGGCGATCGGCGACATGATGACGGCCGCGCTGCTGCCGATCGTGATGACGTTCGGCCATGCGCTCGAAGAGCGCAGCGTGCTCGGTTCGCAGGAAGCGATCCGCGCGCTCGGCCAGTTGACGGCCGGCCGCGTGCGCCGCATCGACGCCGACGGCAGCGTCACCGAAGTCGCGTATGACGTGCTGCGTGCGGGCGACCGCATCGAAGTGGTGGCCGGCGCGCGCATTCCGGTCGACGGCACCGTGATGGCGGGCACGTCGAGCGTCGACAACGGGCCGATCACCGGAGAATCGGTGCCGCACGACGTCGATTCCGGTAGCACGGTGTATGGCGGCGCGCTGAATCTCGACGGCGTGCTGCGTATCGAGGTCACCCACACCGGCAAGGATTCGACGCTCGGCAAGATCATCGCGCTGATGCAGCACGCGGAGCAGGCGAAACCGCCCGTCACGCAGGTGCTCGAGCGGCACATGGGCGCGTATCTCGCGCTCGTCCTGCTGATCGCGGCGATCGTCTGGTTCACGTCCGCGAATGCATCGGCGATGCTCGCGGTCATCGTGGCTGCGTGCCCGTGCGCGCTGGTGCTCGCCGCGCCGTCCACGGCCATTGCCGGGATCGCGGTCGGCGCGCGGCACGGCATCCTGTTTCGCAATGCCGCGTTCCTCGACAAGATCGCCGAGGTCGATTCGCTCGTGATCGACAAGACGGGTACGCTCACCCGCGGGGAATTGCAGGTCCGGCAGGTGTGGCTGCAGCCCGGTGTCGACGGCGCGCAGGCGCGTGCGCTGGCCGCGCGGCTGGGCGAAAGCAGCGCGCACCCGGCGAGCCGGGCGCTCGTTCGCGATGCCGCCGCGTTCGGCGTCACCGGCGCCGCCGTTGCGCCGTTCGAACGCACGCGGGAATTGCGCGGGCTCGGCGTCGTCGCCGACACGCCGGACGGCACGGCCGTGCTGGGTCGTCCGGCACTGCTGGCCGACCACGTCGTTGACTTGCCTGCCGCCCCGGAAGGATTCGACGGGCCGCTCGTCGGCCTCGCGCTCGGCGGGCGGCTGCTCGCATGGTTCGGGTTCGCCGACACGATGAGGCCCGACGCGCGCGAAGCGCTCGCCGAGTTGCGGGCGCTCGGCCTGGCGCGGCAGACGCTGCTGACGGGCGACCTCGAGCGCGTCGCCAGCAAGGTCGCGGCCGAGACGGGCATCGACACGGTGGTCGCGCAGGCGCTGCCGCACGACAAGCTCGATTACGTGATGCGCGAGATCGGCGCGGGCCTGCATCCGCTCGTCGTCGGCGACGGGCTGAACGACGTGCTGGCGATCAAGGCGGGCTCGACGAGCATCGCGATGGGCGAGCGCGGCGTCGACATCGCGATTGCGTCGGCCGATGTCGTGCTGCTGGGCGACGACCTGAAGCGGATTCCGACCTGCATCCGCCTTGGCCGCCAATGCCGACGCACCGCGACCACCAACGCGGCGATCGGCCTCGCGTGGACGCTCGCGGTGATTGCGCTCGCCGCGACCGGGATGCTCGGCGCGGTGTGGGCGGCGATCCTGCACAACGTCGGCACGTTCATCGTGATCGCGAATGCAGGGCGGCTGCTGCGGATCGACGAGGACGTTCGCGGCGCGTGAGCGGACGCACGGGTCGAATGGCCGTCACTGAAAGTGATGCACATACCGCAGCACCAGCCGCGTGCCCTGCGGCCGGTTCCGCGCATAGGTCTCGAAATAGGCGTTGAACATCAGGTGATCCTGCGGCGAGAGGCTGTACATGGCCCCCGGGCCGATCGCGAACACGGCCTCCCGCGTGCCCGGCACGTCCTGCCCGTTTTCCTTCATGTCGGTGGTCTGGCGCAGCCAGTAGCCGTTGAGCCCCAGCCGCAGGCCGGGGCGCACTTCGTACTCGGTCGCGAAGTTCGCGTGGATAGCCTGGCCGGCCTGCGTCGACGTCACGTCCGGGCCGAGCGACGTGGCCGGCTGGTGGTTGGCCGCGTTCCACAAATAATGCAGCCGCCACGACACGGTCCACTTGGGTGTGAGCCACAGCGTCGCCGCCCAGTACGGATCGAACGACCAGAAATGGCTGCCGGGATTGATCGCGCGCGACGGATCGTACGCGCCGGTCGGCGCGATGAACTGGAATTCGACGCGCTGCGCGAAGCGCGGGCCTTGTGCGCCCATCACCGGGTCGAACTGGATGAACGGGCCGATCAGCAGGTCGCCGAAGCCCGCACGCGCATTCAGCGCGACATGGCCGAGGCCGTCGTCGGTTCGCGCGGACTCGATCCACGGCAGGATCACGTCGAGTCCCGGATGCATGCCCGCGAACGTCAGCGGCGACTGATAGACGAGCTGGCTCAGCCCCGCGAACAGGTCGATGTCCTGCTTCGGCAGCCCGACCTTGTTGCCCGCGTTGTCGTTGACGCGGCTGGCCGTGTAGGCCTGCAGGTACTGCGTGCCGTACCAGCCGGAGCCGGCCGGCGGCATCCCGTCGAGGAAGCTGGTCATGCCGAGGTTGACCGCCGGCAGGTCGGCCGCGCCGGCAGGCGCGCTGGCGGCCATGCCGGCGATCGTGAGGCCTGCGACGACGAGCACGCGAGAGCCGAGTTTCATGTTCACCACCTCCTGGGTATTTATCTGTATAACTAATCAAACGGCGCGAAAGAGATCGGGGTGGTCGGCGATTGAGCGATACTGGCCCGCGTGGAACACCAGCGGCGCATGGCCGAACGCATCGAACTGTTCGATCCGGCCGATGAAGAGCAGGTGATCGCCGCCTTCGTAATGACCGACGTTGCGGCACACGAAGCGCGCGCTTGCGCCGTCGAGGCAGGGCACGCCGCCGGTCTCCGAATCCACGTGAAGCACGCCGTCGAACTTGTCGGCGCAGGGCGTCGCGAAACGGCGCGACAGGGCTATCTGGTCGTGCGCGAGGATGTTGATCGCGAAATGGGTGGCCGCGACGAAATCCGGGCGGCTCGGCGCGACCTTGCGCAGGCTCCACAGCACGAGCGGCGGATCGAGCGACAGCGACGAGAACGAGTTGGCGGTGAGGCCCACCTTGCGTCCGTCGGCCGCGCGCGTGGTGATCACGGTCACGCCGGTCGGGAATTGCCCGAACGCGGCGCGCAACTGCATCGGGTCGAGGGCCGGGCGATCGGTAGCGGTCGTTTCCATGCCGGTTACTCCGCGCGTGCGCCGTGTTCGCGGATCATCGCCGCGCAGGCCGACGGCTCGAACCACCACGGCGAGAACCGGCGCGGATCGTCGAAGCCGTCGACGATCGCCGCGGCGAGCGAAGGCAACTGGCCGGCCGTGCCGAGCAGTTCGAGGATGTGCGGCGGCGGCGGCGTGAGCAGCGAGTTGGTCCAGCGCACGACGTGCTGCGCATAGGCCCAGTAGCCTTCGAACGTCTGCTGCATCCAGTCTTCGCCGAACGGTGCGGCATCGCGCGCGATGATCGCGTCGAAATACGCCTTCGCGCATTTCGCGGCGTTGTTCGATCCCTGGCCGGTGATCGGATCGTTGACGACCACCGCATCGGCCATCCCGAACACCGTCCGGCCCGACGGCAGCCGGAAGAACGGCTTGCGCACCGTCGGCGCGAAGCGCCCGGCCAGCGTGCCGTTCGGATCGGTGAGCTCGAGGTCGCGGCAGCGCTCGAATTCCCACGGCACGTACTGCCGCAGGAACGACAGGCTCCGGTCCAGATGCTGCTCGGGCGTCTTCACGTCGGCCCAGCAGTCGAGCGGGCCGCCCGGAATGCCTTCGAACACCATGATTTCGCACGGGCCCGTCGTGGTCAGCGCGGGGAACACGAAGTACTCGCCGATGCCGGGCAGCAGGTTGAAGCGCACACGCGAATACGGCTGGCTCGGCGTCATCCCTTTCACGTAGGTGAGGGCCAGCGCGCGTTGCGGGCGGTCGAACGCGCTGCGCGCGTCGTCGCGACCGAGCAGGTTGACGATCTCGCCCTTGCCGGCCGCGAGCAGCACGAGGTCGTGGCTGCGCGCCAGTGCCTCGAGTTCGGGTACGCCGATGTCGTCAATGCGCACGTCCGCGCCGCGGCGCTGCACGCCGTCGAGCCAGTCGGCCATTTTCACGCGCTGGTCGACCGACTGCGCGTAGCGGGTCAGCCGCGACGACCAGTCGATCACCTTGCGGCCGTTGCCGTCCGGATGCGGCACCGCGATGCCGATCCCTTCGATGGACGGGCACGCTTCCTCCCAGGTGTTCAGGCCGAGGTCGCGCTCGATCTGCAATGATGTGTGGAACATGCACTGGCTCGACATGACCTTGCCGGTGCGGATCTGTTCGGCGTCGCGGTTGGTCGCGAGCGTGACGTGGTAGCCCTGGTCGAGCAGGGCGAAGGCGAGTTGCAGGCCGGACTGGCCGGCGCCGACGATGGCGATGCGTCTCATGGTTATGTCCTCGGTTGGCCGGATGCCGGCCGGAATCGTGTTGATGAAGGGAAGCGGCGGTGGGGAACGGTCACTCCGCCAGGCGCGGAATGGCCGGTACCGCCTGTTCGGGGCCCATCGCGGCATAGCCGCCGTCCACCGCGTAGTCGGCGCCCGTCACGAAGCTCGCCGCATCACTGCACAGGAACGTCACGACCTGCGCGACCTCGGACGGATCGCCGACGCGGCCGAGCAGGTGGAACGGCGCGGCGACGCGATCGGTCTTTGCACGGTCGCCGTGCGTCAACTCGTCCATCACGCGCGACCAGGTCCAGCCCGGCGACACGGAGTTGACGCGAATGCGGTCGGGCGCGAGATCCATCGCCATGCTGCGCGTGAGCTGGCGGATCGCAGCCTTGGACGTCGGGTACAGCCAGCGGCCGGTTTGCGCGCACTGGGCCGAGATCGAGCTGAAGTTCACGATCGCGCCGCCGCCGCGCCGCACCATGTGCGGATGCACGGCCTTGGCGAGCATCGCGGCCGATACGACGTTGACGTCCATCGCGGCGAGCCAGTCGTTGCGGGTCGCCTGGATGCCGTTGTCGACGTAGCTGCACGCGAGGTTGACGAGCACGTCGATCGCGCCGAACCGGTCGGCGATGGCCGATATCGCACGCTCGATCGCGCGATCGTCGGTGATGTCGAGCGCGACGAACATCGCCCGTTCGCCGAGCGAGGCGGCCGCGCGCGCGCCGTTCTCGGCATCGAGATCGAGAATCGCGACGCACGCACCGGCGCGGCTCAGGTCCTGCGCAACCGCGGCGCCGATCAGCGTGGCGCCGCCGGTGACGATCGCGACTTTGCCAGCAAGGGCAGTCATGGGGTGTCTCCGGAAATCGTTGAGTGAGGCAGGGGCCGCGTCAATGCGCGCCCGTCGACGGCTCGCTGTCCTGCCAGCGGCGCATCAGGCCGTTCGACGGCACGGTTTCGTCGAGCAGCTTGCGGGCCGTTTCGACGCCCGCGACCGGCAGGCCCGCCGGATCGAGCAGGCCGATCTGCACGAGCACGCTCGCCTGGTCCCAGTAGATATGCTCGTGATAGAGCTTGTCGCCGCGGAATTTGACGATCGCGACGAGCGGAATCTCGACGCGCTTGCCGGTCGGCGCGACGCCCGGCAACATCCAGTCGATCTCGGTGGTGTGCGTGAAGCAGAACAGCAGCTCGTCGACGATCTGGCTCGCGCCGATCGTGCGCGAGATCGGCGTGATCGTCGTGTCCGGCGGATTGGCATGCACGAAATGATGCGTGTAGAAGCGCTTGAGCTCGTCGTGGCCGACGCCGCCCGTCAGCGTGGGAATATGGTTGACGTACGGCTCGGCAACCATCGTTGCCATCGTTGCATCGACGTTGCGCGTGTCGAATTCGTGTTTGAGGTGCGCTTCCCACAGTGTGGACAGGTCGTAGCGCGGGCCGAGCGCGGCACGGAACGCGGCGATCGCGCGCTGGTGGGCCATGACTGCGGCGGCCTTGTCGAAATGATCGCCGCCGGCACGCGCGAACGCGTGATCGACGCCCGGATACGTATACACTTCGACGCCGTCGCGCCCGGCGAGCGCGTCGGCAATGCGCTGCTGCGCGTCGGGCGGGCAGAAGCGGTCCTGGCCGGCGATCTGCAGCACGAGCCGGCCGCGCAGGTGCGACGCTTCGTCGAGCGCCTGCTCGATGCCCACGCCGTAGTAGCTGACCGCCGCGGCCACGCCCGGCAGCCGGCACGCGGCGAGATACGCGAGCTTGCCGCCGAGGCAGTAGCCGAGCACGCCGGTTTCGCCCGTGCATTCCGGCAACTGCCTGAGCACCCCGAGCGCGGCGCCGACATCCTCGACACCCTTGTTCTCGTCGTATTCGCGGTACAGGGCCATCGCGCGTTCGACATCGGCCGCGGCATAACCGAGTTCGGTTCCCGGCGCCTGACGCCAGAACAGGTCGGGCACGAGCACCGTATAGCCTTCCTCCGCGTAGTAGTCGGCGGCTTCCCGCATCGTCGCGTTCGCGCCGAAGATCTCGTGGCACAGCACGAGGCCGGGCCCCTTGCCGGCGGCCGGCGTGCTCAGGTAAGCGCGAAACGTGCCGCCGTCCGGCGACGGAATCTCGATGTGACGTCCTTGCATGTGTCCCTCCATAGGGTTCATTTCTGCGACAAGCCCAGTATTGGCGGACGAAATGGGCGTTTCTATCCGCTTTCTTCGGCCGGTATCCGCGAATTCCGGAAACCTGTGGCACCGGCCGCCGCGCGTGGGCCGGCGCGCGGCTGACTGCGGGTATGTGCGGATGCGGAAGCCCCGTACAGTTTTCTACGATGCGCGAACGGTCCGCTTCTTGCGTCGTTTACGCGGGACTTGCGTGCTTCGGCGGCCGGACTGTCCGGATACTCCGGGCGCTATCCGGATCGTGCGGCGGATGCCCCCTTACCGGGAACGCATGCACGGCGCGAGTGCACTCGAGCATGACGGGAGAACATCGATGGCGCAATTTTCAGGAACAGGCTGGCTTGCCGACACCGCCTGTTTCAATCACGACAACCTGATGCTGCAGTCGAACGATGTCGACGAGGTGCGCGCACGCGTCGCCGACGTATTCAAGCCGCACCGGCTCACGCCGACCGGGGCATCGCGTGCGCTGCACAGCTGCATGCATCACGCGCGCTGGGGCAACCTGTCGTTGAACCTGCTCGATTATGGCGGTGGCGTCAGCATCGAGCCGGGGCCGCTCGAGCACTTCTTCCTGTTGCAGATCCCGCTGCGCGGCGACGCGGAGATCGAGTGCGGCTCGGCGCGTTTCGTGTCGTCGCCGGGTACCGCGTCGCTGATCTCGCCGACGCTGTCGCTGAAGATGCGCTGGGGCGACGCGTGCCCGCAAGTGATCCTGCGCATCGAACGCGAAGTGATGGAGCGCCACGCCCGGCGGCATTTCGGCGACGACCGGCGCGCGCCGGTCGAATTCGAGCCGGAGTTCAGCCTGTCGTCGCCGCAGGGAACGTGTCTGACGCAGATGCTGCCGATCCTCGCGGGCGCGATCGCGACGGATGCGCATCCGCTGCGGCACCCGCTCGCCTTCGAGCAGCTCGAATCGACGCTGCTCAACCTGCTGCTGCACGGCCACCCGAACAGCGCGCGCAGCGGCACGCGGCACCTGCCGGTGGCGCTCGCACCGTTCTACGTGCGGCGCGTCGAGGACTACATCCGCGCCCATCTCGACGAGCCGCTGACGATCGAGCGGCTCGCCGAACTCGCCGGCGTCAGCCCGAGCACGCTGTTCGCCGGCTTCCGCCAACGCCACGGCATCACGCCGATGGGCTTCGTGCGGCAGTTGCGGCTGCAACGTGTGCGCGAGGCGTTGCTGGCCGACGAGTCGCCGGGGCTCGCATCGGTGACGGACATCGCGCTGAAATGGGGCTTCGCGCACCTCGGGCGGTTCGCGATCGAGTACAAGCGCGCGTTCGGCGAGTCGCCGTCGGCGACGCTCAGGATGCGGCGCGTGCGCGCCTAGCGGCTCACGCGGCGACCCACTCGCGGATCGTCTACGGCAGCGGCACGCCCCAGGCTGCCGTCACGTTTGCGCCGAGCCGCCATTCGGTGAACGGGCGGCGCGGTGCGATGATCGCCGGCAGCCGAGCGTCGTGAAAACGCGCGTAGTACGGCTCGACCCAGCTCAGCTCATCGCGGAACGTCCACGGAAACAGGTCCTGTTTGACCGGCGTGATGGCCGTGAAGCTGGCAGGATCATCGACCGCATGGATGACGAGGTTCGCCAGGCGGCCGATCGCGCCGTCGTTTTCCCGATAGAGATCGAGATGGCGCCGCTGCACGAGTTCCGCAGCGAACACGAGCGGGAGCAGCGCGAACGTGTGATAGTGCAGCGCGCGGTTGCCGCGTTTGACTTCGCGCGCGAGCACCCCGTCGGGGCCGATGTCGCGGATGCCTTCGCGTACCCGCAGCAGCCCCGAGTCGACGAGGCCCGGGTTGTCGGTCACGGTGCCGATGGCGATCAGGTCGAGCCCGGCCCAGTACACGAGGTTGTTATGCAAATGATTGATCGCCTCCGCATCGCGGGTGGCGATCGCGATGCGTTCGAGCCACGGATCGATCGTGTCGAACCGCGCGCGGTTCGCGTCGCGCACGTCGCGCGGCATGCGCAGGATCACCATCGCGAAGTCGGTGCCGGCCCACGAACGCTCGTAGTAGCCCTGATAACCGGTGATTCGGCCCATCAGGGCATTGGCCCGCGCCCAGCTTTCCAGCAGGCTCGCTGCGCACGACCAGTCGCCCTTGTCAGCCGACGCATTGAGCCGGGCAATGAAATCGCGCATCGGCTTCACGGCGCGCGCATAGCCGGCGGCGTCGTCATAGTAGCCGGGCGGATCGATCGTCGTGACGGCTGCCGGGATGTCGCAGGCGCGGGCCGGCGACACGGTGGCGAAGAGCAAGCCCACGACGAGCAACGCAGCGGACAGCGGTCGGGTCGACATGCGGCGCATAGCGTCCTCGGTGATGACGGTGGTGGGACAAACAGGGAAGCCGCCCCTCGGCCTGACGACCCCGCGACGTCGGACGCGTGCGGCCAGCAAGACGCGGCGAAGCCCGGTGACGCGCGCAGGGCGTTGCAACCTGCCGTCACGCCGGCGGCGCACGCAGTCTAGCGTCCGCGTCTTTCATCCGCCTTGCCTGGCGAAAGCCGTCCGGAACGATGCCGAACCGGTTCCGCTTTCCACGCACCGAACCCCGCCGCACTTTTTTAAAGACTGCGTTATGTTCGCCCGGTATCATCGCTGCGCTCGCGACCGACGCCATGGGCCAGTGCATGCCGACTCGCGCGCAACCAGCATCGCAAAGAAGACAACACGGGGCGGACGCCGACGGTGCGTCGCGCCGCGATCAGGCCGGATCGGCCACCAGCACGACGGAGCATGGAACGATGGTAACGGGGACGGGTGCGGCGCGACGCGCGAGGGCGATTGCCGCCGGGGGCGCGTTGTACGTGGCGGCAGCGGGCGGCGCACATGCGCAGGCATCGGGGGTGGCAGCCACGCCGCCGGCCGGCGCGGCTGCGGCCGTGCTGCCGACGATCGACGTGACGGGAAAGGCCGACCGCGCGTCGAGCGGGCTCGTCGGGCTGCGCACCACGACCGGCACGAAGACCGATACGCCGGTGGCCGAGATCCCGCAAACGGTCAATCTCGTGACCGCGCAGCAGATCGAGATGACCGGCGCGACCGACCTGAACCAGGCGCTGCGCTACGTGCCGGGATTCGCGACGTTCGGCGCCGACAGCCGCACCGACTGGTATGCGGCGCTGCGCGGCTTCACGCCGACGCTGTATGTCGACGGCGTGGCCGCGCCGAATACGGCCGTCATCGCGAACTGGCGTGTCGACCCCGACACGATCGATTCGGTCGCCGTGCTGCGCGGGCCGACGTCGGTGCTGTACGGCGCCGGTGAGCCCGGCGCGATCGTCGACGTACACACGAAGCTCGCCGACGGCGAACGCGTCCGCGAAGCCGGCGTGCAGATCGGCAACGACGCGCGCAAGCAATTCACGCTCGACGTCGGCGATGCGCTCGACCCGGACGGCCGATATGCGTACCGCTTCGTCGGCGTGGCGCGCGACGGCAATGCGGTAACCGGCCCGAACGGCAACCGGCGCGTCGCGCTGGCGCCGTCGTTCCGCTGGCGGCCGAACGCCGATACGTCGCTGACGCTCTCGGCGACGTTCCTGCAGGACAGCGGCGATATTTCGTCGAACTTCCTGCCCGCGTCGGGCACGGTGTTGCCGAACCCGAACGGCCGTCTGTCGCAGGACATCTACATGGGCGCCCCCGGGTTCAACGACTACCGGAAGAAGCAGGAGTCGCTCGGCTATGCGCTGGAGCACCGCGTGAACGCCATCTGGTCGCTGCATCAGGACGTGCGCTGGTCGCACCTGTCGCTCGACGACGCGACGGTGTTCGGCAACGGCTTCATGCCCCGCAGCACCACCGACATGATGCGTTTCGCGGGGCTGTTCCAGCTCAACTACAGCCGGCTCGATCTCGACAACCACGCGCAGGCGCGCTTCGGCACGGGGCCGTTCGAACATACGCTGCTGCTCGGCGCGCAATATGACCGGCAGACGACGACCAACAGCGTGTGGCTCGCGCTCGCGCCGTCGCTCAACCTGTATCACCCCGTCTACCGGCCCGTCACGGACGCGATTTTCTCCGGCCCGACGTCGCTTGGCCACGTCGACCAGTACACGGCGATGAACGCGTTCGGCGTGTATGCGCAGGACCAGATCCGCTGGAAGCGCTGGACGCTGACGCTCGGCGGCCGCGAGGATTTCGTCAACGAGCGGTTCGACGACCGGACGGCCGGCACACAGGCGCAGCAGGACGTCAGTGCGTTCTCCGGGCGCGTCGGGCTCACCTATCAGGGTGACGCGGGGCTGTCGCCGTACGTGAGCTATTCGACGTCGTTCGATCCCGTCATCGGCGTGAGGATGTTCGGCGGCGGCTTGCCTCAGCCGACCCGCGGCAGGCAGACGGAAGCGGGGCTGCGCTGGCAGCCGCCCGGCAGGAACCTGATGCTGAGCGCGGCCGTCTACCAGATCGACCAGACCAGCGTCGTGACGCCGACACCGGCGAGTCTCGACCCGACCGGCACGACGTCCGTGCAGACCGGCAAGGTGCGCTCGCGCGGGATCGAACTGAGCGCGCTCGGCAAGGTCACCCGCGAGCTGTCGGTCGTCGCGTCGTATGTGTATCAGGATGTCAAGAACGTGCAGGCGAACGATGCGTCGCTGAACCACTGGCCGGTGGCCGTGCCGCTGCCGCGGCAGATGGCGTCGACGTGGGCCGACTGGACCTGGCGTACGGGCGTCCTGTCGGGCCTCGGGATCGGCGGCGGCGTGCGCTACCAGAGCGCGGCGGCCGGCGCGCCCGACAACGCGTTGACCGTGCCGAGCGTGACGCTGGTCGACCTGGCCCTGCACTACGAGATGCCGCACTGGCGGTTCGCGCTGAACGTCGCGAACCTGTTCGACCGGCGCTATGTCAGCGGCTGCCAGTCGTACGCCGTCTGCGTGTTCGGCAACGAGCGGACCGTGCTGGCCACCGCGAAAACCACCTGGTAATCGCGAGCGCGCGGAACGGCCCTACGCGTCGCGTTGCGGTTCCCGACGCGCGGCGCGCTCGCCGGCCTGACGCTGGCGTCGCCACTCGGTCGGCGTGAGGCCGAAACGTTCGCGGAATGCGGTCGCGAAATTCGCCGGCGTGGAAAAACCGATTTCCTTCGCAATGCTGGCAATGCTGAGCGACGTCGAGTCCAGCAGATCCTGCGCGATCCGCAGCCGCTCGTGCCGCAGATACTCGAACACCGTCTGGCCGAGATTGTCGCGAAACGCCCGTGACAGCCGCTTCTCGTGGGTGCCGACCGCGCGTGCCAGTTGCTCCACCGTCGGCGGATCGTTCAGCGTCCGTGCCAGGTGGCGGATGGCCGCGCGCACGATGATGTCGTCGTCCTTGCCGGCCACGAACGGGCTTTCCGTGTCGACCGGCCGCTCGCGCTTTTTCCGTGCGAGCTGCACGCGAATCCGCGCGAGCACTTCGGCGGGCTCGAACGGCTTCACCACATAGTCGACGCAGCCGATTTCGAACCCCTCGAGGCGTTCGTGCAACGCGCCGGCCACGGTCAGGAAGATCACCGGAATCGCACACGTCAGCGGATCGGCGGCAAGCAGCCGGCAAGCGGTGAAACCGTCCATCCGCGGCATGCGGACATCCATCAGGATCAGGTCGGGCATGAGCGCCTGCGCACGCTGGCACGCTTGCAGCCCGTCGGATGCAATGCTGATCCGGCACCCCGTGCCGCGCAGGATGTCGATCAGCAAGCGAAGCTGGTCGGGCTGATCGTCGACGATCAGGAGATGGGCGTCGCCCAATGCGGAGATCGATGGATGCATCGTGCACCTGTTCTGGAATGGCTGCTGGCTGCGTTCCTGCGGGTGGCCGGCCCGGTTCGGATAGTCGTCGGAAGCCGCTCTATGGCGACGCACAAACGTATCGATATTCGGATTTCGCCCAGCTACGCGACAGACATCCGGTCGGCGTAATACCCGGCATGGCTTGTTTTGATCACGGATCCGGTAAAGGCGCGGAGCGTTGCCGTTGTCGCGCGCCGAAAAGGGCGCGGCTGCCGGTACCGATTCGAGCCGAATTGTAGGGGCATATTTAGATTCTTGCCAGACGCATTGACTCTATTCGCTTCATTCCGATTTTTGAATCTTCATCGTGTATTGTGGTTTGCATTCTCAGTATGGCACGTGGGTGTCTGTCCATTTCCGCCATTTTCATTCCCGCCGCCGTGACCGGTCGTGCCGCGCGGCAACTTTTCGGTGGAAATTTTCTGCCGGAAATTGTCATTAATCCGCTTCAGCAAAGTATTTGTACGCCGGGAAAAACATCTTGATTAATTCCGACGGAACGAAATCGTTTGCGAGATGCGCGTTTTTAACGTAACGCATTGAATATATTGAATTTTACAATCTATAAAGAATGTTGCCTTCAATAATTCGAGATCGTGTCTCATAATTCGTCCGAACTTTGAAAGCAGGGTTGCATCGAGCAGCACAAGGCACGGTGGGTTGTGACGGATGTTGTGCGATTCGGGTCCGAGGCATCATTCGATGTGTATCCGGGCGAAAGTCCGTTGCGCACAAGTGAAAATCCGGTTGTCGTGGATGAAATAAAAGAAGCGGGGTTGGTCGCGCTCAACGCGACATCAAATCAGGGGCGTCCATAACGACGGGTTGAATCTCCGGATTCAGTCGATGGACGAATTCGTCCATATAAAACGATATGCATTCCTAATGCATTGCCTGGATTAACGGAACGGGCCGTAACACGAACGGCGTGCCCGGGCTTTCGAACGTCCGTCGCGACGGGCGGACGACGCGTGTCGCCCTCGGCACGCCCGGGCCGGGCATGAGAGCCGGGTTCCGAACTGAAGTCGCAATCGTAACCGTAGCTGAAGTCTTCAACAAAAAGTAAGTAGTCCGTATTCAAACCAAACGCTACAAAACGGAGCAGAAGACCATGAAGAGGAAGCAGATTTCGGCGCTGGCCGCCGCCATGTTCACGGGTGCAGGTGTCATGATCGCCGGCGCCGCGCACGCGGACAATTTCGTCGACCGCGGCAACCCGGACAACGCGCTGAGCGGTCAGTGCATCGACGGCACGAACCCGCTGTGCGTGTCGACCAAGAGCGGGACTTACGTGGCGGTGAGCACGGCAAACGTCACGATGGGGACGAATGCCAAGGCCGGCGCCAGCGGCATCGCGATCGGCGACCAGTCGAATGCGAGCAGCAAGGGCGGCACCAGCAGCGGCGGTGCGATTGCCGTCGGCGTCGGCGCGCAGGCGCTGGCCAACTCGGCCATGGCGATCGGCACGGTAGCCGTCGCGCAAGGCAACACGGCACTCGCCATCGGCCGCCAGTCGGCCGCGGTCGGCGATTTCTCGATGGCGCTCGGCAACGTCGCGGATGCGCACGGCACGAGCTCGATCGCGCTCGGCCACTCGGCACTCGCCAGCGGCGATCGTTCGGTTGCGATCGGCGGCGCCAACCCGACGTCGAGCGACGGCGTGTCCAGCGGCGCGGCGTACGACGCGGCGACGCAGACGCGCGCCGGCGGCACGCAATCCGTGGCGATCGGCGCGGGCGCGCAGACGAACGACAACAACCAGGTGGCAATCGGCTCGGGCAGCGTTGGTGCGAACAATGGCGGTACGCCGGTGTTCGGCGGCACGGCCGCGCCGGTTGGCGGCGCGGTGTCGTTCGGCGCGATCGGCAAGGAGCGCCAGCTCAAGAACGTCGCGGCGGGCGCGGCCGATACGGACGCCGTCAACGTCCAGCAGCTGAAGAACGTGAACGGCGCGCTCAGCACGAGCATCGCCACTGTCGACGCGCGCGTGACGTCGGTCGGCAATTCGCTGTCGACCACGATCTCGAACGTCGACCAGCGCGTGACCAGCGTGGGCAACAGCCTCAGCACCAGCATCGTGACCGCAACGAAGAACGTCGTGAAATACACCGACGATTCGCATGCGGCGATCGCACTCGACGGCAGCAACGGCACGACGATCAACGGCGTCGCGGCCGGCGTCGCCGATACCGATGCGGTCAACGTCGGCCAGTTGAAGGGCAGCGTCGCACCGCTTCAGACGTCGATCTCGACGGCGGCATCGAACATCACGAACCTGCAGACCAGCGTCACCGGCATCAACACGTCGCTGAGCACGGCGACCACCAATATCAGCAACCTGCAGGCAGCCGACGCACGCAACGTGAAGTACGACGGCCAGAGCGGATTCGACTCGGTGACGTTCGCCGGCGCGAACGGCACGACGCTGCACAACGTCGCAGCCGGTGTCGCGAACACCGATGCGGTGAACGTCGGGCAACTGAACGGCGGCCTGTCGTCGCTCAGCACGAGCGTGACGAACAACATCAACACGACGCTCGGCAATCTGAGCACGTCGATCAACAACCAGATCGGCAACGCGACGAAGAATGCCGTGCAGTACGACGACGATGCGCACAGCGGCGTGACGCTCGGCGGCAAGGGGGCGCAGTCGCCGGTCGCGCTGCACAACGTGGCGGACGGCATTGCCGCGAGCGACGCGGTGAACGTCGGCCAGCTCGGCAAGGCCACCGACACGCTCAACCAGTCGATCACGAACGTCGGCAACAGCGTGACGACGCTCGGCAACCAGGTGACGACGAATACGGGCAACATCGCCGCGCTCCAGCAGGACGCGCTGCTGTGGAACGCGAACCTCGGTGCGTACGATGCGAGCCACGGCGGCAACGGCCCGCAACGCATCGGTAACGTCGCGGCCGGCGTCGCCGATACCGACGCGGTCAACGTCGGCCAGCTGAAGGGCAGCGTCGCACCGCTGCAATCGTCGATCTCGACGGCGGCGTCGAACATCACGAACCTGCAGACCAGCGTCACCGGCATCAACACGTCGCTGAGCACGGCGACCACCAATATCAGCAACCTGCAGGCAGCCGACGCACGCAACGTGAAGTACGACGGCCAGAGCGGATTCGACTCGGTGACGTTCGCCGGCACGAACGGCACGACGCTGCACAACGTCGCGGCCGGTGTCGCGAACACCGATGCGGTGAACGTCGGGCAACTGAACGGCGGCCTGTCGTCGCTCAGCACGAGCGTGACGAACAACATCAACACGACGCTCGGCAATCTGAGCACGTCGATCAACAACCAGATCGGCAACGCGACGAAGAATGCCGTGCAGTACGACGACGATGCGCACAGCGGCGTGACGCTCGGCGGCAAGGGGGCGCAGTCGCCGGTCGCGCTGCACAACGTGGCGGACGGTATTGCCGCGAGCGATGCGGTGAACGTCGGCCAGCTCGGCAAGGCCACCGACACGCTCAACCAGTCGATCACGAACGTCGGCAACAGCGTGACGACGCTCGGCAACCAGGTGACGACGAATACGGGCAACATCGCCGCGCTCCAGCAGGACGCGCTGCTGTGGAACGCGAACCTCGGTGCGTACGATGCGAGCCACGGCGGCAACGGCCCGCAACGCATCGGCAATGTCGCGGCCGGCAAGAACGGAACGGACGCGGTCAACGTCGACCAGTTGAACGCGGCGGTTCAGAACGGCACGAGCCAGCTCGATGCGCTCGCCGTGAAGTATGACGACACGAGCAAGAAGCAGGTTTCGCTCGGCGCGGGTAACGGCGGGAGCCCGGTGCGCCTGACCAACGTCACGGAAGGCAATGTCGCGGCCGGCAGCACGGACGCGGTGAACGGCGCGCAACTGCGCCGCGCAACCGACGGCACGGCAGCCGCGCTGGGCGGCGGTGCGACGGCGAATCCGGACGGCTCGATCAGCGCGCCAGCCTATAAAGTCGGCGGCGGTTCGTTCAACAACGTCGGCGACGCGCTCACGAACCTCGACGGCCGCGTCGGCAGCAACACGACGACGCTCGAGAATCACGAAACGCGCATCGGCAACGCCGAAACGAACATCGCCGGCAACACGGCGGCGATCGCCGGACTGCAGCAGGACGCGCTCCAGTTCGACCCGAAGGCCGGCGCATACAATGCGGCGCGCGGCGGGGCGCCGACGAAGCTGACGAACGTGGCCGACGGCACCATCGCCGCGGGCAGCACGGACGCGGTGAACGGCGGCCAGTTGTCGGGCGTGAAGTCGTCGCTCGAACAACAAATCACGCAAGTGTCCAACCAGGCGGGCGAGGCCGTGAAGAACGTCGTCAAGTACGATGTCGACGCGAGCGGCAACCGGCTGAATTCGGTCTCGCTCATCGGCGGCGACGCGAATGCGGCCGTCGTGCTGAAGAATGTCGCCGCGGGCACCGACGATACGGACGCGGTGAACGTGAAGCAGCTGAAGAGCGTCCAGTCGAGTCTCAACCAGCTCGGCGCGCTCGCGGTGCAGTACGACGACAGCTCGAAGAGCTCGATCACGCTCGGCGGCGCCGGCGGCACGCGCATCACCAACGTGCAGGCCGGGACGCTCAGCGCCACCAGCACGGATGCGGTGAACGGCTCGCAGCTCTACGCGACCAACCAGCAGGTCGCGAAGAACACGACCGATATCACGAACCTGCAGGGGAACGTGACCAACATCGCGAACGGCAAGGCCGGCCTCGTGCAGCAGCAGGATCCGAACGGCGCGATCACGGTCGGGAAGGACAGCGGCGGCACCAGCGTGAACTTCTCCGGCACCGCGGGCGACCGCGTGCTGACCGGTGTCGCGGCGGGCGTGAAGGACAACGACGCAGTCAATATGGGCCAGTTCAACTCGGCGCTGAAGAACGTGGCGGCCAACGACCAGATCCGCGCGGCGGTGACCGATGCGAACACCACGTGGATCGCGCGTGCCGATGCGGGCGCCATCGGGTCGACGGCAACCGCAACCGGCAAGAACGCGGTGGCGGTCGGCCAGGGCTCCGTCGCCGATCGCGACAATTCGTTCTCGGTCGGCGCGAAGGGCAGCGAGCGCCAGATCACGAACGTCGCGGCGGGCACGGCGCCGACCGATGCGGTGAACGTGCAGCAGCTGAACGACAACCTGTCGGCCGCGACGAATCAGGCGAACGGCTACACCGACCAGCGCATCGGCCAGGTGTACAACTCGTTCAACGACCTGAAGAAGGACATGTACGGCGGCGTGGCATCGGCGATGGCCGTGGCCGGCCTGCCGCAACCGACGGGCGCGGGCCGCTCGATGGTCTCGGCGGCGACGTCGAACTATCACGGCCAGCAGGGTTTCGCCGCCGGGTACTCGTACGTGACGGAAAGTAACCGCTGGGTCGTCAAGGCGTCGGTGACGGGCAACACGCGTTCGGACTTCGGCGCGGTGGTGGGCGCGGGTTACCAGTTCTGACGTCGTTCTACGCTGGTGCCTGGCAGTGTTTGTGATGCCCTGCACCGGCGGGAAATCCGTGGCCCGGGGTGGATTGGTCTACCTCGGGCCATCGGCATTTGATGCGCCGCGAAGATCGACATGGCTGCGCCGAGCGCGTCCGGCAGTCCATGCCGCTTGCGCTGCGCTCGAGTCTCACACTTGGCAAACACCGGAAAAATGGCGTCGGCAGGACGCGTCGATAGCGGGTGTTCCAGCCAATCCCGGCGAATGCGAGTAGCGCGATCGGCGGCGATCACAACCTCGTCCCAACCCTCGATTTCATGCGGGTTCGCGCGCGGTCGAAGCATGCGTCCAATGCGAGTTGTCGAATGTGAGCGTCGACTCGTATTCTGAATTCGTCGGGCGGAACGGCATGGGGCCTCCGCCGATCCACGTATGACAGAGACTCGCAATGAACGACATGACGCAAACCATGAAGCTCAACCACCTGAGCTTCCCCTCGGCCGACACACGGGCCACGGCCCGATTCTTCGAGCGGCACCTCGGCTTCACGATCGCGGGAAGCTGGGAGAAATCCTGGATCCTCAAGCGCCCGGGCTTCGACGTGGTGATCGATCACGTCAGCGACGACGTACCGGCATGGCCGACGAATTTCCACGTCGGGTTCGAACTGCCGAGCCTCGATGCCGTCCACACGTTGTTCGAACGCTTCAGGGACGAGGGCGTCGAGATGGTGACGGACGTCTTCAACAATGGGCGCGGCTCGCGCTTCTTCTGTCGCGCACCGGGCGGCGTGATGTTCGAGCTGAACACGCGCGCGGATGCCGCACCGGAATATCGCGGCACGTTCGACGACTGACGCAGGCAAGCGCCGTGCCGTGCTCAACCGCTGGCGCGGACCAGCGTGTCGATGACTGCGCGGGTGCGCGAAGGCTGGGTGATTTCCGTCCATTGCAGATGCGCGTACTTCGGGTCGTCACGCAGGCTGGCGAACTTGACGCGATTCCTTGCGAACGTGGTGTATGACCACAGCAGCACCGACTCCCGGGAGAATGCCATCCGCAGCGACTCACGGTTTCCGTGCGAAAGCTCGGTGCGCATGAGCCCGCGGCTCAACGTGCGCCAGAGCACCCGGGAGAATACCGTGCGCCGCCCGAAGTTCAGCCAGATCACGTGGGTGGCGCTCGACCAGAGCACGTCGCGCACGGCGCTGTAGTTCCCGTCGGCGACCCATCGGTCGCCGGCCGTCGCGGCCCGCACGGCGTTCTCGAACTGTTCCGGCGGCACGGCTGTCCAGTCGGGGCCCCAGTAAAGTCGATCCAGCTCGATGTACGGGCAGGCTGCTGCTGCCGCCAGTGCGCTGGAAAACGTGGATTTCCCAGCTCCGCTGGTGCCGACGACGACGAAGCGCATGGTTTTGACCGCGGTGGAATGTGGAAACCCGCAATTGTGCCCGATGCACGAAGCGGCCGCTCGGCTGCAGCGGTGCGTCAATGAATATCGGCCATGGCCGGGCTCGCCTCGCCAACCCGTCTGCAGTAGCGGGGCGAGCCCGGTTATCGTCGTATCCAGCCGACGGGCCGTTGCTCGAACCCGTCACACACTGGCTGAAGACGGAACGCTTTCGGTCACGTCTTCAGCGACACCACCATGTTCTGCGTGTTGCCGACACGGACGTAATCGAAGCGGAGTTGCTTGGTGGTCGATTGCGGTACCCCGTCGATGGCGACAACCTGCTTGTTCAGCATCGCCGATTGCTCGAACGCGCTGCCGGCGCCGTAGAGGGTGAACTTGCCCGTGGCCGCGGACTCAGGGGTCGACTGGAAATTGAACAGCCCCTCGGGATACTTCTTGTTACTCAGGAAATCGAAAGGTTTTCCGCCGGAATACGTATCGAACTCCATGTTGGCGTTGTTCGAGATGGAAAACGTTGCTGTTGACGCGCTGTCGTAAAACTCGACCGAATCGGTGACGAACCTCGTATTCGCATGGTCCTGAGCCCAGGCCCGAACGCTTTTGCGCAGCGTAATCTGCTTGCTTGTCATCGCGCTCTTCGCACGCTGTCCGAACGCGAGACGCGATTCGGCGATCTCCATCTTGCCGCCCGTCGATTCGATGTGCAGCGAATAGTCATTGCCCGGAACCCGGGGCAGCGCCGCCGGCAGAACGGCATACTCGCTGAATGTCAGCACGACCTCTTCGGCACGGACATTCACCGCGGATTCGCCCAGGACACGCAGCTTCTTGGTGCTGGCGTACAACCGGCAGGCGACGTCATAGCGGCTGGCGCCGGCCAGTTCCAGATCGAGGAGGAGGTCGACATACATGTCGAGCAACGGTGGGACCAGGCCGCCCGCGTTCACGGTATCGAAACGGCTGGCCTCGAACTTGGCGTCGAGGATCCTGAAGTTGACGAACGGGTGACCGATGAACTTGTGCGGATACGGGCCCATCGTGAAATCGACGCCGCGCGAATCGCTGGAGATTCCGCGCATCACGAGGGTACCGCCGCGGAGATTGATTTCAGCGGGCGGGACGTCGTTGTCGAAACTTCCGCCCCATACCGACGACTGCCTGGACAGCAATGTCAACGTCCCGGCGGGAGGGATCATCGAGAAGGATTTGCCGGCTTCCTTGTCAAAGGAAGAGGCGCTTACTTCATTCGCACCTGGCGTGCTGTATGTCTGGTTTTCATTGGGCTTCCAGATGAAGATATCCGGCATGATGCTCTCCTGATTCATTCGAACGGAACGCACGGAAGCGTTGAATTCTTCCCCGTCAGTATCGAGGTTGATCGAACGATGACCGGCGCTTGATTGGCTCTATTCGACAAGCCTGAAGTCAGGGGCATGGCGAACGAGTGATGCCAATATAGGACCGGTGTTTTCAAGAATCGATTACACGTGATTACGCGGCGCGGCTCGCCGGCGGCGCCTGTATCGGGGGCGAGCGGATGCGTCTGGGCCGGGTTTCCCGCCGTCGCGTAAGGGCCTTTGAATGTGGCATCGACGTCGACGATTCGCTGCTCGCGCCTTTGTACGATCAACCGCACCCGTCTTGCCACACGCTGCCGCCTCAATCCCTGACGGGATCAAGTGAGAGAAACGGTGTCAACCGAACCCTGGTTGCAGGACAGCACGAACATGACGCGCATGCGATGGCCCAAGGACTGGCTGGCATCGCCGCGACAGCCGCGGTGTTGCAGCACCGTGGCGGCCCGTGGACGCTCGCTGTGTTCGTGCTGGGGGCGCTGACGTGGCTGGTGGTGCAGTTGAAGGTGAGGGGCGGGTAGGCGATCGACCGTTCGCAGTCGGTTCATCGGCCGGATGCGTCTTTCGCGAAGACAGCGTCGGCCCATGTCTTTGGCGGGGCGAGCCCGTCATTCGTCGCCGCGCAGGTCATCTCGAATCCAGCCTCTCTACGCCGGCAAACCGGATCAAAGACAATAGCCCTCCGTTTGCGCGGACATGCCGATGCGAAACGGCATGAGGTGCACGCATGCTATCGGCTGTACCACTCAAACCGAAGATTCGTAGAAAGCGCTTTCTCTTGCATCGTTCGCCAGGTTTTCACTACGAATTCAAAGGCGCCATCAAAAGCCGGAATCGAATACACATTGAAGAGTCGCATCGCCAAACCCGAAAAGGCAACAATCAAAATCAGTATTTAATAGCGCAAATAGCAGCCCCGGCCATACTCCGGCCTCACATCGTCCGCCCCGCCCGACCCGCGCCACACTCGGCCTTGCCCCGCCACACCAGGCTTGGCGGGCACATCCCGCCGACGCAACGGCGCCGATACCGCCATCGTGGCCGACGAGATCATTTCAAATTCCTCACCAAATCATGACTCGATTAACACCAACGACAGAAACAATTAATCCGTCAGAAAATATCTTGTAATTATAAAAATGACCTTCTAGCATCCCTCTGCGGTTCGTGACATGTCTTACATCAAAGTTTGTCCTTGATGCATTCCTCGAACATCACCCATCCATAACCGGGGGATTACATGAAGAAACTGTCTCGTCTGCTGTCCGTCACCGCGATTACCGTCGCGAGTCTCAGTGCCTTTGCCCAGGCCGGCGACCAGTCGACCACGGTCGACAAGGCCCTGCAACTGATCCAGCAGAACCCGTCCGCCTTCAGTCTCGCAGTCGGCGGCACGCCACGCGCGTTGAAGTTCGCAGGGCCGCAAGCGAGCGCGCCGACGGATGGCGATCAGTTCCAGGTACGCGACGTGATCGTCGATCCCGATGGCACCGAGCACGTGCGCTTCGACCGCTTCTACGCGGGCCTGCCCGTGATCGGTGGTGACGTTGTCGTCCATTCGAGCAAGGGGCAGTTGAAGCAGGCGAGCGTGACCCAGCTCGCGCCGATCAGTCTTGCCGGCACGATCGGCAAGGTCGGAGACCGCTCGGTGATCCGCAACGCACCGGACATCGGCGCCGCCCGGGTCAGGCGCATCGCTGCCGCGCATTTCAACTCGGACGTGCGCCGCGTCAATGACGCGGAACTCGTCGTGTTCGCACGCGACGTGACGCCGACGCTGGCCTATGCGGTGCGCGTGTACGGCAAGGCGACCGATGCGCACGGCGAAGCCGTGCAGTACTACGTCGATGCGCGCACGGGCGCCGTGCTCGACGCACAGGACCTGATCAAGACCGCCGCCGCGACCGGCACCGGCCGCTCGTTGTACTACGGCAACCTGACGCTCACCACCGACCAGACGGGCACGAACGCGTACCGGATGCTCGATCCGAGCCGCGGCTCCGGCTCGGTCTACGACGGGCGCGGCCTGACCTCGGACGACGTCGAACAGGCGACCGACCTGCCGATCTTCACGAGCAGCACGAACGTGTGGGGCAACAACACGACCACCGACCGGCAGACCGTCGCCGCAGACATCGATTATGGTCTCGCACTCACTTGGGACTACTACAAGACTGCGCACAACCGCAATGGCATCTTCAACGACGGCCGCGGCGTGAAGAGCTATGCTCACGTCGTATTCGATACCGGCAGCGGCACGACCGGCGCGAATGCGGCATGGCTGTCCTCGCACGTGATGGTGTACGGTGACGGCCAGCCCGGCAGCAGTCTGCCGAAACCGGTCGTTTCAGTGGACGTCGCCGGTCACGAGATGAGCCACGGCGTGACCGAGGCCACGGCCAACCTGAACTATTCCGGCGACCCGGGCGGGCTGAACGAGTCGACGTCCGACATTTTCGGCACGCTCGTGAAGTACTACGCGAACAACCCGAACGATCCCGGCAACTATGTGATCGGTGCGCGCGTGGTGAGCGGCGGCCTGCGCAAGATGTACAAGCAGGATCTCGACGGACGCTCGTTCAGCTGCTACCCGTCCGGTGGGTTCTCGTGGTCGAATCCGCGCCACAATCCGCATTACACGTCGGGTGTCGGCAATCGCCTGTTCTATCTGCTGGCCGAAGGCCCGACGGTGCCGTCGACCGATACCGGCCTGACCAAGGCGCAACTGGTGTGCAACGGCGACACGACCTTCAGCGGCCTGGGCCGCGAGAAGGCCGGCAAGATCTGGTACCGGACGCTGACCGTGTACCTGAACGCCAACTCGAGCTACCCGAACGCGCGACGCGCATCGATCCAGGCGGCGAACGACCTGTACGGCGTGAATTCGGCCGAAAGCGCAACGGTCGCTCGCGCGTGGAGTGCAGTCGGGGTGAATTGACCGAGCTTGCGTGAGTGCGCGGAAGCCCGGTGATCGCGTGGCGACATTGCGTGTCGGAGGCGGTAGCGCCGATCGATGCCACGCGATACTCGGGCGCATGACGGACAGCTGTTGATCGACCGCCTGCGATGGCAGGCGGTCGATCGTTGGAACCGGCCCGATACCCATACGGATGCCGCCTGTTTCATCGATTTGCCGTCACGCCGCGTAGACGGTCTGGGATCAAGCGGCAGGGCGCCGGTGCTGCGACGACGAATACTTCGTCCTCGCTCAAGATCCGCATCGCATTCCCCGGTAATCCTCGGCGTACCTTAAAAAAACCTGACGGTGAACCGCGGTGGAACCCGGCCGCTCGACCCATCGCCTACATCATCCGGTTGATCGGTAAACCCTCGGCCGATCCTCCGCTACCCCATCCCGCCGCGCTCCACGATTTCCCCGGAAAAAATATCTGCCGGGCAATCGTTTGCGCACAGCCGCGTGGCGTTCAGTTTATTCGTCACAAGCCGATATCTTGAAGACGCGCCTGATCGAAGCGGCATTGCCCCCGCCGCGTCGATCAGGAACGGCATCAGCCCATGCGACGGATAGGGGAAGAAAGGTTTTGGTGACAGTTTTCGGGTGCATCGTTCATCGGCACAATCACTGGCTGGTGTTGCTTGCCGCACTGTTGTGCGGGGGCGGCTCATGGGTCACGGCGCGGCTGTTCCAGCGCGCGGTGAACACCTCCGGCACGCAGCGGCTCGGCTGGCACGTGCTGACGGCCATTTCGGCCGGCGTGGCGATCTGGTGCACGCACTTCATCGCGATGCTCGGCTTCGACGCCGGCGCCCCCGTGTACTTCAACATGCCGCTCACGCTCGTGTCACTGTTCATCGCGGTCGGCGGCAGCACGGTCGGTTTCGCGCTGACGACCTGTCGCATCGTCAAGGTTGCGCCCGCGCTCGGCGGCGCGGTCGTCGGCGTGGCGATCGTGCTGATGCACTACACCGGCATGCTCGCGTGGCGGGTCGAAGGTATCGTGTCGTGGGACGTCGGCTACCTGATCGCGTCGGTGCTGCTGGCCATGACCCTCGCCGCGCTCGCGCTGCACCTCGCGATGCGGCCGTCGCCGCACGCAGTCAACCAGATGGCCGGCGTGCTGTCGCTCGCGATCCTCGCCTTGCATTTCACCGGGATGTCCGCGCTGCGCATCACGCCGCTGATGCTCGACGGCACATGGACCGAGATGAGCGAGCTGCGTCCGCTGGCGCTGGCGGTCGCGGGCACGTCGCTCGTGATTGTCTGCACGGGGCTCGTGAGCTATGTGATCGACAGCGACGTGCGGGCCGAATCGCTCGAACACCTACGCCGACTGGCGCTGAGCGACATGCTGACCGGCCTGCCCAACCGGGCCAGCTTCAACGAGCGGCTGGACCTCGAAATCGCGCTTGCGCAAGAGCGCGGCACGAAGCTCGCGCTGATCGGCATCGACCTGAACCGCTTCAAGGAAATCAACGACCTGCGCGGCCACCACGCCGGCGACGAGGTGCTGCGCATCCTTGCGCGCCGCATGGCGAACCTGCTGCGCGAAGGCGAATTCGTCGCCCGCATCGGCGGCGACGAATTCGCGGCGCTCTGCCGGATGGACGGCGACACGTGCCTGACAAGCCTGCTCGAGCGACTCGAGCCGGCGCTCTACAAGCCGGTCAGGCTGGACGACTACGAGGTCGTGCCGGGCGCGAGCTTCGGTGTCGCCATCTACCCGGACGACGCCACCACCAAGGCCATCCTCATCAACAACGCGGACCTCGCGATGTACCGCGCCAAGGGCAGCGTGACGCAATCGATCTGCTTCTACGAGCCGGCGATGGACCTGATCGTCCGCGCGCGCCGCAGCCTCGCGGCCGACCTGCGCCGCGCGGTGGCCGACAACCAGCTGAGCGTCCACTACCAGGTGCAGACGTCGCTCGCAACCGGCGAGATCCGCGGCTACGAGGCGCTGCTGCGCTGGCAGCATGCGACGCTCGGCACGATTCCGCCCGCCGAGTTCATTCCGCTCGCCGAGGAAAACGGCGTGATCCTGGACATCGGCGCGTGGGTGCTGCGCGAGGCATGCTCACGGGCCGCGACGTGGGAGCCGCCCTACGCGGTCGCGGTGAACGTATCGGCCGTGCAGTTCATGCACGCGGATCTGACGGCGCTCGTGACGGACGTGCTCGAAGAAACCTGCCTGCCGGCGTCGCGCCTGCAGCTGGAGTTGACCGAATCGACGATCTTCGCCGGCCGCGAGCGCGCGCTGGACACGCTTCGGCAGATCAAGGCGCTGGGCGTGAGCATCGCGCTCGACGATTTCGGTACCGGCTATTCGTCGCTCGATACGCTGCGCTCGTTCCCGTTCGACCGCATCAAGCTCGACCAGTCGTTCGTCGAGGACGCGGAAGCGAAACCGCAGGATCGCGCGATCATCCGCGCCGTGCTCGCGCTCGGCAAGAGCCTGGGCATTCCGATCCTGGCCGAAGGCATCGAGACGCGCGACCAGCTTGCGCTGCTGGCCGACGAAGGCTGCGACGAAGCACAGGGCTTCCTGCTCGGCAGGCCCGCACCACTCAACGAAATCGTCGGCAGCGGGCAGATTGCGCTGACCGGCGGCAACCGCGTCCGCACGCCGGTTCCCGCGTCCGAATCGGCCGTCAAGGCCGATATCGACCCGGGCCCGCTCGGGTAACCCTCGACGCCGGACACGGCAACCCGACGCCGGGTTGCAGCCGGCAGGCTCACATGAAAATCCTCTACGCACGGATGGCAAGACTGGCAAGCATCGCGGCGCCGGCCCGGAACCCGGACCTGCTCGCGGCGCAATACCGGGTATTCGCCGGCCAGATCCCGGTGTCGTACCTGATCCTCATCTCGAGCACCTGGAGTCTCGCCGTCACGCACCTGGGCAGCACGCCGTGGTGGCTGTCGGTCGCGATGCCGGCCGCGATGACGCTCGCGGTGTTCGCGCGGCTGCTGCACTGGCGCCGCACCCGGCTGCTGGAGCCGACGCCGGACACCGTGATGCGCGCGCTCACGGTCACGAACTGGCTGGTGATCCCGGTCGTGGTGACGTTCACCACCTGGGCGCTGCTGCTGTTCCCGTACGGTGATGCGTGGCAAAAGGCGCAGGTCGCGTTCTACATGGCGATCACGGTGATCGGCTGCATCTTGAGCCTGATGTACTTGCGCACGGCCGCGCTGATCGTGGCCGTGATCGCCAACGTCGCGTTCATCGCGTTCTTTCTCTCGACGCGCCAGCCGACACTCATCGCCACCGCGGTCAACATGCTCTTCGTGTCGGCGGCGCTGATCGCCGTGATCTCGGTCAACTACCGGAGCTTCCTGCGCACCGTCGATGCGCAGGCCGAATCCCGCCTGCGCGAGCAGGCGCAGACGCGGCTGATGCGGATGATCGACGACATGCCGGTGGCCGTGATGACGGCCGACCTGGAGACGTTCCGCATCAACTACCTGAACGCGACATCGCGCAACCTGCTGCGCTCGATCGAGCACCTGCTGCCGATCCGCGTGGACGATGTGCTCGGCGCATCGATCGACTTCTTCCACCCGCATCCGCAGCACCAGCGTCGCCTGCTCGCCGATCCGGCGAATCTGCCGCATCGCGCCCGCATTCCGCTCGGGCCGGAAGTGCTCGACATCCAGGTCTCGGCCGTGCGCGACGCCCAGGGGCGCTACATCGGCCCGATGCTGTCATGGTCGATCGTCACGCAGCAGGCCGAGGCGGAGGCGCGCATCCACCAGCTCGCGCATCACGATTCGCTCACGGGGCTGCCGAACCGCGCAACCTTCCTGGCCGAATTCGACGCGAGCCTGCGCCGCTCGGACAAGGTGCTGTCGCTGCTCTTCATCGATCTCGACGGCTTCAAGCTGATCAACGACGCGTGCGGGCATTCGGCGGGCGACGAGGTGCTGCGCCAGGTCGCGGAACGCCTGCGCGGCCAGTGCCCGGAGCCGGGGATGATGCTCGGGCGCATCGGCGGCGACGAATTCGCGGTTCTGCTGCGCGACACCGACGCGAACGGTGCGATGGGCGCGGCCGCGCGGCTCGTCGACACGCTCGTCGCCCCCTATGCGCCGTCGCCCGACCGGCCGTTCCGCATCGGCGCATCGATCGGCTGCGTGCTGGCGCCGCATCACGGCAACGACGCCGGCGTGCTGCTGTCACGCGCGGACATGGCGCTCTATGCGGCCAAGAAAGCCGGGAAGGGCACCTACCGGATGTTCTCGCCGGACATGGAAACGAGCGCGCAGGAGCGGGTCGCGCTCGAATCGAAGCTGCGCGTCGCACTGGACGACAACCAGGGGCTGTACGTGTTCTACCAGCCGATCGTCGATGTCCGGACCCGCCAGATCACGACGCGCGAGGCGCTGCTGCGCTGGCACCACCCGCGCTCCGGCTGGATTTCGCCGGGCCTCTTCATTCCGGTGGCCGAGCGCGGCGGCCTGATCGACCGGCTCGGCCGTTTCGTGCTCGTGCAGGCGTGCCGGGAGGCGGCGCGCTGGCCCGACGGCGCACGCGTCGCCGTCAACGTGTCGGCGGGGCAGCTCGGCCACGGCACGATCGTGCCGACCTTCGCGGCGGCGCTGGCCGGCGCGGGCCTCGCGCCCGACCGGCTGGAAATCGAGGTAACGGAAACCGCGTTGCTGCACGACGAGGGCAAGGCCATCGCGGACCTGCGCGCACTGCGTTCGATGGGCGTGCGCGTCGCCCTCGATGACTTCGGCACGGGCTTCTCGTCGCTCGCGCATCTGCGCGCGTTTCCGTTCGACAAGATCAAGATCGACGGCAGTTTCGTGCGCGATGCGGTCACGCGCCCGGACTGCGCGGCCGTCGTGCGCACGGTGGCCGATCTCGGCAAGCGTCTCGGCGTGACGACCGTCGCGGAAGGCGTCGAGACGGAAGAGCAACTGACGTGCATCACGGATGCCGGGTGCCGCGAGGTGCAGGGCTTCCTGATCGGCCGGCCCGCGCCGGGCGAGCAGGATGCGCCGGCCATTCGCTGGATCGATCAGGCCGCGCTGGCGGCACAGGCCACGGCCAGGCAGGCGTGAGCACGAACGATTCGATCGGGATCCTGAACGAGTGCCCGTGTCAATCACGCACGCTCGCACGCCAGCGCGCGCACCGGATGTTCGATCGGGGATTGCGCGACGAAATCGTGGAACGACCGGCACCCGGATGGATGAGACGGAAATCCGCCGGGAACGGTAAAAGGGCGGAGGGGCAGAGAGCGGTGACGTGCGGCCTTTGACGGTCGCCGAGCGCACTGAACTCGAAGCGTTGCTTCTTGTCCATCATGAGTTGCCTGCTGCCATGCCGGTCCATCCTGATCTTGAGGCGCCGCGGCAGGTGGGACGGGAGGGTGCGGATCGCTGACGCAGCGATGCAATGGCGGGGGCGTCACGTGCCGCGTCATCGCAGCGACATCTTTCTCGCGTAAATCTATGGTACTTCGCTAGTCGGCGAGGTACCGTTTTCTCAAGGAATACCGACCATGGCGGCAAAACGTCTTCGCATCAACATGATTACCCGTCGCCAATCGACGTTCGACGGCCGGCATCTCGACACCGAGGCGGCACGTCGCCTCGGCGCGCACGCACAGGACGCGATTCCCGCCCATCTGAAAGGCACGCAAGGCGCCGAGGCCGAATGGCTGCCGCGCATGAAGGTCAGCGAGCGGTAACCCGGTTCCGCCGGACGAGCCGCTGCACGACAGCGCCGATCTCGCCGTCCGGCGGGCTCCCCGTTTCGATCCAGGCGAAACGCGCCCGCGAGGGAGGGGCCGCCACTGACATTCAGACAATGGTCGGTAGCGTGCGCGAGGCCATCGCAGTGCTGGAAAATCCAGTCGCCAAGCGAGGGCAAGCGGCAATGCGATACGAGGTGATGAGCGGTGGACCAACCAGGACGGTTCACCCTTTATGCGTCGTTCAGCCAGGGCATTTCCACAGGCGACACGACCAGTTGCCGGAATTCGCGTTTCAGATCGAAGATGAACCCGACCAGGATCATGGAGTCGGCGTAAGGAATCGGAAAGACATGCGGATTTTCCGGAGTACGCAGGGGGCGCTCGGGGCTGTCCGCCGTCGCCGCGGCGTTCTCGCGAACGCTTTCCAGTTCGTCGGCCATCGCCGGACCACTGATTTTCAGCACACGGCTACGCAGGTCGCTGAAGGGCTCGATGCGCGCAGCGTCTTCGTGGTATTCGGGCACTTCGTAAACGAACCAGGACATTTTCGGCTCCTATGAGAAGGGGCGCTATTCTAACGCTGCGCGAGGATCCACCGAGAATCGCGCCATGTCGTGCGATGGCCGCCGTCGCCGCGAGGCAGTCCGGCAGCGCCGATTTCTGACGAGACGGGCCGCCGCCGCGGAGCCGGAAGCGCTACCTGCACACTGTAGAGGATGGCCGACGATTCGCTCCGACAGTGCAAACCGCACGCCAACATGCGTGCGCGGCGATGTGTCGCGCGGTGGCCCGAGCACGTGCTTACGGTGTGTCGCGAACCTGGCGCGCAACGCGCTGCAACAGCGCGTCGAGCACGTCCATTTCAACGGGCTTCACGAGGTGCTCGTCGAAGCCTGCGCGTTCGGTGCGTGCGCGGTCGGCCGCGCTGGCATGACCGGACAGCGCGACGCAGGTCGCGTCGCGCAGTGCGTGAATCGCGCGCAGTTCCTGCAGCAGCGTGAAGCCGTCGACGTCGGGCATCGTCAGGTCGAGGATCATCAGCTGCGGTGCGTAGTCGCGGGCGAGCGCCAGCGCGTCGTTCGCGTTGTAGGCGACGCGGGGCGCGTGTCCTTTCACCTGCAGCAGGACGGCGAGCGTGTCGGCCGAATCGCGATTGTCGTCGACGATGACGATACGTAGCGGCGCGCTGCCCGTCTGCGCAGGCTCGACCGGCCCGCGCACGTCGCCGTGTGCCGCACGCGCCATGCGGTCGATCGGCAAGCGCACCGTAAACGTCGCACCGTGACCGGGCCCGGCACTTTCGGCCGAGATCCGCCCGCCGTGCAGTTCGACGAAGGTCCGGCAGATCGCGAGACCCAGCCCGAAGCCTTCGGACGGCCGCCGGCCCGACCCGCTTTCCTGCTCGAACAGGTCGAAGATGGTTTCGAGCGCGTCGCGCGCGATGCCGACGCCACGATCGGTCACGCGGATCGCGACGACCGGTCCCTCGATCCTGGCGCCGACGTCGATGCGTCCGTCGAGCGGCGAGAACTTCGAGGCATTGTCGAGCAGGTTGTGCAGCACCTGGACGAGTCGCGCATCGTCGCCGTGGAGCGGCACGGCATCGGATGGCAGGTCGACGTGGATGTGCTGCCCGCGCGCGGCAAGCTTCGACTGGATGCTTTCGACGCCGCGGCACACGATGTCGCGCACGGTAACGGGCCGGTCGTCCAGCTCGACCTTGCCCGCCGTGATGCGCCCGACGTCGAGCAGGTCGTCGACGAGCCGCGTCAGTTGCGTGACCTGACGATGCACGACGTCGAGGCACTGCGCGAGCGCGGGCGCGGGTGCCGGATCGGCCACGCTCTGCAGGATGCCGACCGAATGGCGCAATGGCGCGAGATGGTTGCGCAGCTCGTGCGCAAGCATCGCGATGAACACGCTGAGCCGGTGCGTCGACGCTTCGAGCTCCTCGAGCCGCTTGCGTTCGGTCATGTCGCGGGTGATCTTGATGTAGCCGCAGAGCTGGTTCGTGTGATCGTGCACGGGCGTGATCGTCACGTTCGCCCAGAACTGCGAGCCGTCCTTGCGCACGCGCCACCCTTCGTCTTCGAAGTGGCCGTTCGCGGCGGCTTCTTCGAGCCCGTGCGACGGTCGGCCGGCCGCGATCGCGTCGGGCGGATAGAAGCGCGAAAAGTGGTGGCCGACGATTTCCGCGGTGCGATAGCCCTTGATGCGCTCGGCACCCGCGTTCCATGTCGCGACATTGCCGTGCGGATCGAGCATGAACACCGCGTAGTCGGTAATCGATTCGACGACCGTCTGGAACCGGAACTCGGCGAAGCGGTGCAGGAGGTCGCGCGCGTCGGATTGCCCGAGCGGCGGTGGGTGCGAGCGAGGATCGATGTTGTGTTTCGTCATCTGGGCGGCAGGTCGAAGGCGGGCGGGGCAACGCCGCCCGGCCACCGTCGGGCGTGCGGCGGCGGCAGTACGAATCGGATTGGCACCCCGGAAGCATAAGGGAACTCAATTCGGCTGATCAATGGGCGCGCATCGGTTGTGCCGGCCGCCGTGGCGGCAGCGGGCAGTGGGTTCCGGCGTGCGATGCGGCATGACGATTGCAGGGCCTTCCGGCCCGCGCGCCGCGCGCCGCGCGCCGGCCGCCCTGCCGCGCGCGGCCGCCAGCCTGGCTAAGAGAACGGCACGAACGGCCCGCTGAACCCCGACAACGAACCGGCCGGTCCGGACGACGGCAACGTCGATCGCGGCCGCGACGGTCGCGCACGGGGGCCGGGCGAGCCGGCCGACTGTGGCAGCGACACGGCAGGCGCGCGACGTCATCGATTCTACGTCGATTCGCCCCTCGACAATCACGCGCTTGAATGCGGCGATGCATCACCTGATAGCGATACGGACCGCTCCGAGACGGGCGGGCGCGCGTCGGCGGACGGCGATTCGACGCCTGACGAAGGAGCGGATATCCAGCCTGACCGCACCGAGCGGCTGAGCGGGCCGGATCGCACGGAGGAAGCGAATGACCGGGACGAATCGGGCGATGACGGCGCGCCGTGACGCCCGGCACGCAAAAACTGCAATCGCATTGCAGATTGGCGCGTCCGGTAGCGGATCGACATCGCGATGCGCGTCTGTCATCCCTTGGCCATGACATCGGCACGCGACTTGCGTTCGAGCTGACCGACGCGCGCCGTGGCGCGGCATGGGGCCGTGCGCGGCGCAGGCGCGATCGAGGAGGGACACGATGCAACGACGATATCCCGGACGGCACGGCGAACGCGGTGGCCCGCCCGACTGGCAGGAGCGCAACGAACGCGCATACCGGGGCGCCGGCGAGCGCGGCTTCCCGGACGACCCGGCGCGATGGCCGGACGAGGGCGACGACTCGGCGTACCGCCGCTTCGCGAGCGAGGACGTCGGTCCGGAAGACTGGGGTCGCGAATGGAGCGAACGCGCGGCGCGAACGGTCGACCAGCGGCGCGGCGCGGCCGATGCGGGCGGGCAGGGCGACTTCCCGCGCCAGCCGGCGCGGGCACCCGATCCCGGCTACGGCGAGCGCGACCGACGCGCGCAGGGCGGCGACTGGCCCGACAGCCCGTACCGAGGCGTCCCCCCGGAGTTTCGCGGGCATCACCGGATGGGCGGGTACGACCGCGACCGCGCCTATGGCGATCCGCGCGGCAACCCGCGCTACGGCGGTAACGCGTCGGACATGTCGCGTTTCGGCAGTGAGGCCGAACGCGACGCGCTGCGCGAGCGTCGCGGGCCGAAAGGCTATACGCGCTCGGACGAGCGAATCCGAGAGGATGTTTGCGAGCGGCTCGCGCATGCACTCGACATCGACGTGAGCGACGTCACGGTGCAGGTACAAGACGGCCGCGTCGAACTGGACGGCACGGTGCCGGCGCGGTGGATGAAGCACGGCATCGAGGACCTGGCCGACGGCTGCATGTGCGTGCGCGACGTCGAGAACCGCGTGCGGGTTCGTCGCGAGGGCGAGCACGAGTCGGGCATGGCGCCGACTCCCGACCAGCGAACCGTGACGCCGACGCAGCCTGCGGGACTCGATCCCGAACCGGGCACCGTCGGTCGCGACCGCGAGCGCAAACCGCATCACTGAGCGGCCGTGCACGAGACGGCGTGACCGGACCGCAACCGGCGCGCATGACGGCAGGAACCGACGGCGGCCGCTCGGGCGCCGCGACGTTCCGGCATCAAGCGGTTGGTGCGCGAGCGCGGCGCGGCATTGCACGACATCGCGACGTGATTTGTGCAATGCGATGCCGGTTCGGCGATTCGCCGCGTTCAACACGTCTGGCATGCCGCGTGCGGTTGCCCGCGGCGCCACTACCGTTACGAGGAGCACAGCCATGGCGATGATCGTCGCAGGCCGCTTCACGACGTTCGACGAAGCGGAAGGTGGGGCGCGTCACCTCTACGAGCGCGCGTTCGGCCCGGACGACGTATCGATCTTCTTTCTGAATCCGGGCGGACAGCACGCGCGTTTTCCGATCGGCGGCGACGTCTATGCCGATACGGCGGCGAAGCCGGGCGGGCGCGGCGCGATGATCGGCGCGATCCGCGGGTTGGCGGTCGGCATCGTCGCGGGGCTGATCGTCTACGCGATCGGCGTGCGCTACTGGTTCGTCCCGGCCGCCGCCGCCCTGGCCGGCGCGTACCTCGGCGCATTGGGCGGCGCGCTGGGCCGGATGCGCGGCGAGCCTGCCGAAGGCAAGGGCACGCTTGCGCAGAGCGAAACCGGCGTGATTCTCGCCGTGCGCGTGGCGGCAGACACCGCGAATACGGCGGAAGACGTACTGCGCGCGACCGGCGCGTCGTCGATCGAGCGCGTCAAGGGCGACTGGCAGGACGGCAAGTGGCGCGACTTCGATCCGGTACGCCGGCCCGGCGAGGCCGCATCGGGCGGCGGGACGCGCTGAATTTTTCACGCCCGCCTGCAGCGTTGCACGCACCACACGCGTTTGCCGCGCACGGCACGCCGCTTGCGGTGCGATGAGTCGACGACAACCGTTCAGGGAGGAATCCGAATGATGACTGCCGCACAGACGCCGCCGCCTCAGAAACAGGACCACCAGCCGGGCACCGGGCGCGGCATGCATCCGCAGCCGAGCACCACGCTGCCGACACTCCGGCATCACCTGAGCATGGCGCAGGCGCTCGAACGCAAGATGGGCGCGCACTGACGCGTGCCCGTTCAACCCCGGGCCGCGCGCGCGGCCCGTCTTTTTGGAGAGTCAGTCATGGCCCATCGGCAACCGAAGCACGAAGGCATCCGCGAATTGCTCTGCCAGGCATACGAAACCGAGCTTGGCGGCGCGAAGATCTACGAGGCCGCGCTGCAATGCGCGACCGACGAGGATCTGCACAAGGAATGGGAGAAGTACCATCGCGAGACGCTGCATCACCAGGAGGTGCTGCGCAAGGTGTTCGAGACGCTCGGCATGGACGCCGACGCACAGACGCCCGGCCGCAGCGCGGTGGCGGCCATCGGGAAGGCGCTCGTCCATGCGATCGAGCAGGCGCGCAAGCAGGCCGACCCGGCCGCCGCGCAGATCGTCGCGGCCGAGTGCGTGGTACTCGCCGAGACGAAGGATCACCTGAACTGGGAGCTGATCGGCTACGCGGCCGACCAACTGTCGGGCGACGCCGCGAAGACGCTGAAGAAGGCGCACGACGAGGTCGAGGCTGACGAGGATCATCACCTGTATCACACGCGGGGCTGGGCGCGCGAGATGTGGATCGAGTCGATGGGCTTCAAGGCCGTGCTGCCTCCGCCGGAGGAAGTGAAGAAGGTTGAATCGGCGGCTGACGCGGCGCGCGCCGAACGTTCGCGCGGCAAGATGATGTGAGCCCGGCGGGTCCGGCACGGCCGCGACGCGGTCGGCCGGGCTCCACGCAGATCGCGATACCGACGATCGGCGCCAGCAGCGCACGGAACGCGGGGGCACGCCGTACCGGCTACCGGGCTATCTGGACGCGGCGAACGGTCGTGCGCAGCCGGACGGGGAGCTTACACGGCGCTTGTAAAAAAGCCACGGGGGCGTCGTGGCGTGGGCGTCAACCGCCGGTGCGCGCGGCGGCGCGTCGGGCTGACCAACCCGCGACGACGGCCAGCCCGCCGGCGAGCGCAAGCAGCGCCGCGCTCATCGCGAAAGTCGCGCGGTAGCCGTGCAGGTCGAACAGCATGCCGCCGATCGTCGCGCCAAGCCCGATCGCGAGTTGCACGACCGCCACCATCAATCCGCCGCCGGCTTCCGCATCGTGCGGCAGCGTACGTGCGAGCCACGTCCACCAGCCGACCGGGGCCGCGGTGCCGAGCAGGCCCCATGTGCCGAGCAGGCATGCGGTTGCCGCCGTGGATTCGCCGAAGAAGATCAGCGCCACCGCGATCGCGGCCATCAGTGCCGGCGTGGCCACGAGTGTCCGGTAGAGCCCGCGTTCCAGGACGCCGCCGATCAGGACCGTTCCCGCGAAACCCGCGACGCCGATCGCGAGCAGGATCAGCGACAGCGTGACGGTGCCCGCATGCGTGACGGTTTCGAGGAACGGACGCAGGTACGTGAACAGCGTGAACTGGCCCATGAAGAACACGCTGACCGCTGCCATGCCGAGCGCGACCGGCGGCCGGGCCAGCAGCCTGAGCGCATGGGCGGACGTGCCGCGCGGCGCGGACTGCATCGATGGCAGGCTGACGAGCTTCCAGCCCAATGCGATCGCGGCGACCGGCACGACGCAGAAGAAGGCCCAGCGCCACCCGACGATTCCCCCCAGAAAGCTGCCGAGCGGGGCCGCGACGACGGTCGCCAGCGCATTGCCGCCATTCACGATCGCCAGCGCGCGCGACACGTGCCGCGCCGGCACGAGGCGCATCGCGGTGGCGGCCGACATCGACCAGAAGCCGCCGATCGCGACGCCGATCAGCGCGCGGCCGGCGATGAACGATGCGTAGTTCGGCGCGAACGCGACGAGCGTGCCGGACACGATAGTCAGCAGTGTCAGCAACAGCAGCAAGGGCTTGCGATCGCGCCGGCCGGCGAGCGATGCGATGAACAGGCTTGTCACCAGCGCGAACGCGCCCGATACGGAGATAGCCTGGCCGGCCTGGCCCTCGCTGACGTGCAGGTCGCCGGCGATCGGCGTGAGCAGGCTGACCGGCATGAACTCGGACGCGACCAGCGCGAACGCGCCGAGCGACATCGCGAGGACGGCGCCCCACGCGGCCGCGCCGTCAGGTGCCGTGCCGCGATCGGGTGTGGAGAGGGATTGCATGTCGGGAACAGGATCGGAGAGGAGTGGCCGCCGCGCGCTCAATCGCAACGCGTCGTGACGCCGTGCCCGGCCAGTTGCGTGCGCGCGTCGTCATCGCGCCCGGCCTGCACCCTGGCCGCCGCGGCCTGGGCGTCGTCGACCCAGGTGCGCGGGTTGATGCGCGCCGGATTGAAGCCGGCGGCCTCGTAACGCAACATGTCCTGGCGGACCTGTTCGCGCGTCAGGCCCGGTGCGGATTGCGCGAATAGCGGAGCGGACGCGACAAGCGCGGCGAGGGTCGTGAGAAAGCGGGTAGGCATGAGGTTCGGCTCCGAAAAACGGGTAGCCGGTGCGTCCGGGCTCTGCCGCGACGCATCGGGTCGATGGCTTCGCAGTCTAGCGAGCCGCTCCGGATCGATTAAGTAGCACGGCGCGCTTGGACTTATGAGCCAAACTGATCAATCGCCACGGGCGATGCTACGATTGGCGTCCGTCCCGACCGGAGCTTTTCGACATGGCGCGTGAAAATTTGAACGACCTGATCGTCTTTCTCGCGGTGGCCCGCGACCGCAGCTTCACGCGCGCAGCCACGCGGCTCGGCGTGTCGCAATCGGCGCTGAGCCATACGATTCGCGATCTCGAAGCGCGGGTCGGTGTGCGGCTGCTGACACGTACGACGCGCAGCGTGTCGATGACCGACGCGGGCGAAGCGCTGTTCCAGGCGGTGGCCCCGCGCATCGACGAGATCACGGCGCAACTGGCCGCGCTGTCGGATTTCAGGGACAAGCCGGCCGGCGTGGTGCGCATTACGGCCACCGAGCATCCGATCGATACGATCATCTGGCCGAAACTCAGGAAGGTCCTGCCCGACTACCCGGATATCCGCGTCGAGTTGTCGGTCGATTACGGGCTGTCGAACATCGTCGAGGAGCGCTACGACATCGGCGTGCGGTACGGCGACCAGGTGGCGAAGGACATGATCGCCGTGCGGATCAGCCCCGATGTCCGGATGGCGATGGTCGCGGCGCCCGCCTATCTCGACGGCCGCAAGCCGCCGAAGAAGCCGCAGGATCTGCTCGATCACGATTGCGTCACGTTGCGGCTCGCCACGGCGAAGGGCATCTATGCGTGGGAGTTGAAGAAGGGCAAGAACGCCGTCCTGGCGCGCGTGAACGGCCGGATCACCTGCAACACGCAGCCGCACATGGTCCAGGCAGCGCTCGACGGTTTCGGCATCGCGTTCGTCACCGAGGACGTCGTGCTGCAGCATGTCCGCAACGGCAACCTGCGGATCGTGATGCCGGACTGGTGCCCGGTCTTTCCCGGCTACCACGCGTACTATCCGAGCCGTCGCCCGGCGTCGCGCGCGTTCACCGTCGTGATCGACGCGTTGCGGCATCGCGCCTAGCGCGTCGTGCGTCGCGACCGACATCGCCGCGGCGTGCGGAAAAACGCCCCGCGCGAGCGGGGCGTTCGAAGCGGCGGCGCCGGCGAACCGGCGCCGCGTCATCGCGATCAGTGACGGTCGCGTACGCGCGGATCGTTCAGTTCCTCGGTCGGGTCGGTCAGCCCGAGCTCGTCGCCGGCGCGCCAGTACGGCGCGCTGCCGTAGAACTCGTGCAGCGGCCCGGCCCATTGCGGATCGGCCATCGCCGGCCAGTGGTCCTTGTCGAAGCCCGGTGCGTTGCGGATCCGCTCGGACGACACCGACAACAGGAAGCATTTGCGCTCGGTGTCGAGCGTGAGCGCGCTCCACGGGATCGCGTGCAACTTGTCGCCGATGCCGAGGATGCCGCCGCTCGACAGTACCGCATAGGCGACGCGGCCGGAGCGCACGTCGAGCATGATGTCCTTGATCTTGCCGACATCGTCGCCGTCGGTCGTATAGACCTTGTTGCCTTCCAGCGTATCGGCCGCCATCACGTCGGGGCCGGGGCCGGCCGCCGTTGCGGCGCCCTTGCCGATGATGCGGGTCTGACCTTGATCGGAAGTCTGCATGGTTTCCTCCAGGCTGCATGGGGCGCGACGGTGCCCGGGGAGGGCCCTGCGGGTCGCGCGGGGTTGTCGCGACGGGGCGAGGGGTGCTCCGTCACGTCTGCTTCGGTTGCGACACGCCCTCGAGCGTGTTCGCGATAGCGTCCTGCTCGGGGCCGGCCATGCGTGTCGCGATGCCCGCGAGCGACAGCAAGCCGATCGGCCCCTCGTGGTGATCGACGACCGGCAGGCGACGCAACTGTTCAGTCGTGCAATGGATCGACACGTGCGCCACGGATGCAGCAAGCCGCGTGCCGTGGGCCGTCATGTGTCGCGGCGTTCGCGCTCGTCCTGCCGCGGCCTTTCGTCGTGCGTGCCGGACGACGTGCCCGGCTCGATGCGGGTGACGCCGCCGATTGCGGGTGGGTCGCTCGCGGGAAACGTGTCCTCGAGCTGCTTGTCGATATGACGTTCCGAATGGCGCGTATGCGCGCGGTCGCGATGCTTGAGCGGCGGCGACGGATCGGGTTGCCGCTCGTGTGCCGGCGCATCGTGGCCGGACCGGGTCGAATCCTTCATCGCGAACCTCCATGTCGATGGCGATGGCGTGTCCCGTTCGCAACGGCCGTGCCCGGTATGCGACGGGTTCGCGCCGGACATGAGCGGCACGCGATTTGCCACGAGCACGACGACAGCGGTGCGTGGTGCGGAAGGTGCCAGCCCCGCGCACTTCGAGCGGGAGGCACGATGAAGATTCCGAAACCACAACCGGGCGTGCGCTACGAGGTCAACGTATGCGGCGGCGGATTCGATTCGCTGAAGCGCCGTTTCAACGAATGGAAGCATGAACCGCTGATTTACCGGCCCGAGCGCCGGATGTTCGAAGGCAAGGCCGACGTGCGGCCGCTGAGCGGCGAGACGTTCGGCTCGACCGAACCCGCGCGGTTCGCGCTGCAGCGTGCGTGCGAGCCCGCCGATCCGTATGCGCTCGCCGCGCAGGTGCGCGACGACGGCCGCGAGCTGTGGCTCGTGATGGCCGCGTTCGACGCGTAGCGGCGCGCTTGCAAGATTTGCAGCGAACGGTGTAGCGAAGAGACGGCACGTCGCGCAGCGCCGCCCGCATGGACGTGGACGGGCGGCATGCTGTCTGCCGACCAAGTGGTGCAGGGGGCGCTGGCCGGTCATGCGTTCGCGCAGGCCGAGGTCGCTGCGTATACCGCGCTCGTCGCAGCGGCGCAGGCGGCCGGCGAAGCGGAGATTCGCGCGTGCTGCGAATGGATCCTGCAACAGGCGTGCAGCGATCCCGAATCCGCTCACGACTTTTCCCGCAACGGCTCACGCCGCTTCCTGAACCCGATCATGGCCGCGTGGCCGTTGCGCCGCCTGCCGGCGCTGACGACCACCTTTCTCGACCGTTCGGCCGCCGGCCGCATCGATGCGAAGCGTTGACGGCTGACGACCCGGCATGCTTCCCGGCATCACGGGATGCGTGTCCAAAACTTGCCGCCGGCTTGTAAATAAGCGGCTCTTGCCTGCAGTGCCGCGACGTGCGAACCCGCGGCCGACGCGCTTCGGCGAACTGGCACGCTAACTGCGTGATGCCTGCGGACGGCCAACCGTGAACCGAACTGCCTGGACGCTTGCGAGGCGGTGCTCGCCGGGCGCCTCGCGGCCGAGGCATTGTTCTTGCGCGTTGCACCGTGACGAGCGATCGCCAGGCGATGAGGATTCCGCCGGCCGGCCCGCGGTGCCGCGATGCGGCGTGACGGCCGGGCGATTCAACCGCGTTCAACTGCGCGCGTGCCACCGCCTGCCGCGATGCACGCGCCAACGAGAGGAGCATGACCATGCCAGCAAAATCGCAAGCCCAGCAACGCGCCGCCGGGGCCGCGCTGTCGGCCAAGCGCGGCGAGACGAAAATGAAGGACCTCAAACCCCCTTCGAAGTCGATGGCCAAATCGATGAGTGAAAAGGAGCTCGAGAAAATGGCCTCCACGCCGACCCACGGCAAACCGAAACACAAGCACGACGCCTGACCGACGCCAGTATGTGTGCGGGCGACCGCTGTCAACAGGAGGATTCCATGCTTCGATACGCCCTCATCTTCTTCGTCATCGCGATCATCGCGGCCGTATTCGGCTTCGGCGGTATCGCGGCCGGCGCGGCCGAGATCGCGAAGATCCTGTTTTACATCTTCGTCGTGATCTTCCTCGCCACGCTGCTGCTGGGCGTCGTACGACGATGAGCGTCGCGCCCGACCGGTCGCCGCGCATCGCGGAACTCGAGCATGCGCTCGCGAACGGTTTCCCGCCGCAGTCGGCCGGCGTGCATGCGGACGACGCGTCCGGGCGGCTGGCGATCCAGGTGTCATGGGTGCGTGTGCCGGCCGACGCGCGTGCGCGCGAATGGCGTTGCGCGGTCGATCTGCGGTTCGACCCGGACGTGATCACGCGCTCTGCATCGCTTGGCGCGGCCGGCCGGCTGCGCGTGTGCGCGCAGCCGTGCGACAGCGTGCGGCGCGCGGTGGACGCGCGCAAGCCGCGCGTCGAGGATGCGGCGATCGAATGCAACGTCGCGCTCGACGCGGCGTTGCGTACACCCTGATGCCACCGCCGGCGACGGGTGCGGTCGCGCCCGGCCACGCCGGCTTTTCCTGCTGTCCGCACGCGCACGCCGCAGCAACGTGGCGCGCGCGTGGCGGATACCCATCCGAATGCCACGAGGAATCGATCGATGACCCATTCCCCATCATCCGGCAAAACGCCCTGCGCCCAGCCGCAGGACAGCGCGAAATCGCGCCAGCTCGACGAGCACCGTTCGCGGCCCGACCACGAGGCACTGCGCACCAACCAGGGCGTGCGGATCACCGACAACCAGAACACGTTGCGGGGCGGCTCGCGCGGCCCGTCGCTGCTCGAAGACTTCATCATGCGCGAGAAGATCACGCATTTCGATCACGAGCGCATTCCGGAGCGCGTGGTGCATGCGCGCGGCTCGGCCGCGCACGGCGTGTTCCGCGTGTACGAACCGATGGCCGACTACACGAAGGCCGCTTTCCTGCAGGACCCGGCCGCCGAAACGCCGGTGTACGTGCGCTTCTCGACGGTGCAGGGGCCGCGCGGCTCGGCCGACACCGTGCGCGACGTCCGTGGCTTCGCGGTGAAGTTTTATACCGAGGAGGGAAACTACGACCTCGTCGGCAACAACATGCCGGTGTTCTTCATCCAGGACGCGATCAAGTTTCCCGACTTCGTTCATGCCGTGAAGCCCGAGGCGCCGAACGAGATGCCGACCGGTGCGTCCGCGCACGACACGTTCTGGGATTTCGTCTCGCTGGTGCCGGAAACCACCCACACGGTGCTGTGGCTGATGTCCGACCGCGCGCTGCCCGCGAGCTTCCGCGCGATGGACGGTTTCGGCGTGCATACGTTCCGCTTCGTGAACGCGGCCGGCGCCGAGCGTTTCGTGAAGTTCCACTGGCGGCCCGTGAGCGGAGCGTATTCGCTGCTGTGGGACGAGGCGCAGCGGATTGCCGGCCATGATCCGGATTTCAACCGGCGGGACCTGTGGATGGCGATCGAGCGCGGCGACTATCCGGAATTCGAACTCGGCGTGCAGATGATCGATCCGGCCGATGCCGGGAAATTCGACTTCGACCTGCTCGACCCGACCAAGCTGGTGCCGGAAGAAATCGTGCCGGTGCGGCCCATCGGCCGGATGACGTTGAACCGCAACCCCGACAACTTCTTCGCGGAAACCGAGCAGGTCGCGTTTCATCCGGGTCACGTGGTGCCCGGCATCGACTTCACGAACGATCCGCTGCTGCAGGGGCGCCTGTTCTCGTATACGGACACGCAACTGAGCCGGCTCGGCGGCCCGAACTTCCACGAGCTTCCGATCAACCGGCCGGTGTGCCCGTTCGCGAACAACCAGCGCGATGCGATGCACCGGCAGACGATCAATGTCGGGCAGGCGTCGTACGAACCGAATTCGACGAGCGGCGGCTGGCCGCGCGAGACGCCGCCCGCGCCGGCCGGCGGCGGCTTCGAAACCGTGCACGAGCCGCTCGAAGGCGACAAGGTGCGCGTGCGCAGCGAAACGTTCGCCGATCATTTCTCGCAGCCCGCGCTGTTCTACCAGAGCATGACCGAGATCGAACAGCGGCATATCCGCGACGCATACTGCTTCGAGCTCGGCAAGGTGACGCAGCCGCACATTCGCGAGCGGGTGGTCAACGAGACGATCGCCCGCTTCGACGCGGGGCTGGCCGCACAGGTTGCCGAACGGCTCGGGCTGCCCGCGCCGCACGGGGCCGCGACGCCGAACGTCGCGCAGCGTTCGCCCGCGCTGAGCCTGATCGGCCGTTCGAAGCCCGGCATCCGGTCGCGCAAGATCGCGCTGATCGCGACTGCCGGTACGCACCAGGCGCTGGTCCAGCAGGTGCGCGATGCGCTGCAGGCCGAGCACGCGGTGCCGACGATCATGGCGCCGACGCTGGCGCCGATCGGCGGCGTCGTGCCGCAGGCGACGCTGGCCGGCATGCCGTCGGTGATGTTCGATGCGGTGTTCGTATGCGGCGACGACGGTGATGGCCGTGACCTCGCGCATAGCGCCGACGCGCGGCATTTCGTGCGCGAAGCGTTCAAGCACCTGAAGCCGATCGCGGCCATCGGCTCGGGGCGGCAATTGCTGAGCGCCGCTCACCTTCCGGATCCGGCCGAAGGCGTGTGCGTCGGGCAGGCCGTCGATCTCGACGCAGTCCTGAACGAACTGTCCGACCACGTCGGCCGTCATCGCGTATGGGCACGCGAGCAGCAGGCCGCCGGGTTGCCGGCCTAGCGCCGCGCGATCATGGACGTCGTCGTTGCACTGTTCGGACAGGGCCGGATGCTCGGCCCCGGGCAGATGGTGCTGCGGGCGATCGTCGTGTTCGTAGTCGCGCTGGTGCTGATCCGCATCGCCGGGCGGCGCGCGTTCGGCCAGCGCTCGCCGTTCGACTACGTGGTCGGGATCCTGCTCGGCGCGATCCTGAGCCGCGCGGTGGTCGGTGCGTCGCCGTTCGTGGCGACGGTAGCCGCGTCGTTCGCGATCGCGCTGCTGCATCGCGCGATCGGCTGGGCCTGCGTGTGCTCGAGCCGGCTCGAACGGCTGCTGGTCGGCGCGGAGCGCGAGGTGTATCGCAACGGCCGCTTCGACGACGCGCAGATGCGCGCGGCCCTGATCACGCCGACAGACATACGCGAAAGCGTGCGTCAGGCGCTTGGCGCGAACGACCTGTCCGACGTCGATGCGGCGATCCTGGAGCGCAACGGCCACGTCAGCATCGTGCGGCGCAGCCGTCGCGGGAGGCCGTGACGGCCGCATGCGGCGACGGACGCCGCAAGGAGGACATCGATGACACGCATGATCTGGAAAGGCGCCATCAGCTTCGGGCTCGTTCACGTGCCCGTGCAGCTGTTCCCGGCCACGCGGACCGTGAAGCCGTCGTTCCGGCTGCTCGACAAGCGCTCGATGGATCCGGTCGGCTATCGGCAGGTCAACAAGCGAACCGGCAAGGAAGTCACCCGCGAGGACATCGTGCGCGGCTACGAGTACGAGAAGGAGCGCTATGTCGTGCTGACCGACGACGAGATCCGCGCGGCGAACCCCGAATCGACGCAGACCGTCGACATCGTCACGTTCGTCGACGAGGACGCCGTGTCGTTCCTGTATCTCGACACGCCGTACTACCTCGTACCGGACCGCAAGGGCGAGAAGGTCTATGCGCTGCTGCGCGACGCGCTGAAAGACAGCGGCAAGATCGGCATCGCGCACGTGGTGATGCGCGACCGCCAGCATCTCGGCGCGCTGATTCCGGTCGGGCCGCTGCTCGCGCTCGATACGCTGCGCTGGCAGGAGGAACTGCGACCGCTCGACGAACTGTCGGTGCCGGCCGACGACGCGAAGCGCGCGGGCGTCAGTGCGCGCGAACTCGCGATGGCGAAGAAGCTGATCGACGACATGTCGGGCTCGTGGACGCCCGACGAGTATCACGACACGTTCCGTGACGACATTCTCGAACTGGTCGAGCGCAAGGTGCGCGCGGGACGAATCGAGGAAATCGAGGACCGGCCCGCGCAGACTGCACGCACGGCAACCAACGTGGTCGATCTCACCGAACTGCTCAAGCGCAGTCTGAAGGGCGGCGGTGCGCGTGCTGCACGCACGGACGACGAGGATGCCCGTGCGCGTTCGCATGCCGCGGGCACGCGGCGCAAGCCGGCGCCCAAGCCATCCGCGAAAGGCGCGGCGAAGACACCGGCGAAGCGCGCGGCCGCGAAGCACGGCGTGGCCGGCACGCACGCGGCGAAGAAGGCGGCCGTGCGCCGCAAGCACGCCGCGTGATGTCGCGGAAAGGAGGGTGATGCGATGGCCGGCAAGCTCGAACCCTATCGCAGCAAGCGCCGCTTCGATACGACACCGGAACCCACGGGGTCGCACGGACGGCGGCGCGCGCATGCGGATGCCGATGCGAGCGAGCACGACGCGCACAAGGCGCGACCCTCCACGCGCACGGCCCGGCCACTGCGCTTCGTGATCCAGGAGCATCACGCGCGGCGGCTGCACTACGACTTCCGTCTCGAACTCGACGGCACGCTGAAGTCGTGGGCGGTGCCGAAAGGGCCGAGCGTCGACCCGTCGGTGAAACGGCTGGCCGTGCATGTCGAGGATCATCCGCTCGAATATGCGTCGTTCGAAGGCGAGATCCCGGCCGGACATTACGGCGCGGGTTCGGTCACGGTGTGGGACGAAGGCACGTGGACGCCCGATGGTGGCATTGCCCGGGCGCGCGACGGCTATCGTGCGGGCAAGCTGACGTTCCGGCTCGACGGCACGAAGCTGCACGGCGGCTGGGCGTTGGTGCGCAGCAGGCGGCAGCAGGGGCGCCAGGAGCAATGGCTGCTGATCAAGGAGCGCGACGATGACGCGCACGATGCGGCAAGCTTCGATGTCGTCGCGCAGCGCCCGGGCAGCGTGCGTCACGATCGAGCGCAGTCCACGCGCGCGGCGCCTGCGCACGGGCCGCAGGACGACCGGGCCGCAGCGGTGCCGGCCGGCCCGTCGCGCGTGGAAGGCGCCGTGCGCGCCGCGTTGCCCGGCCGCGTGACGCCGCAACTCGCAACGCTCGTCGATGCACCGCCCGCTCACGACGACTGGCGCTACGAAGTGAAATTCGACGGTTACCGGATCCTGGCCCGGATCGCGGGCCGCGATGCGCGGCGGCACGTCACGCTGATGACGCGTGAAGGTCGCGACTGGACCGCGAAACTGCGCGCGCAGCGCGACGCGCTCGCGGCGCTCGATCTCGACAATGCGTGGCTCGACGGCGAGGCCGTCGTCCTGGGCCGCAACGGGCTGCCCGATTTCCAGGCGCTGCAGAACGCGCTCGGCGCGGGACGCTCGGACGCGGTGACGCTGTTCGTGTTCGATCTGCCCTTTCTCGACGGATACGACTTGCGCGATGCGCCGCTCACCGCGCGTCGCGCGCTGCTCGAACCGTTGCTCGCCGGCAGCGATCCTGCACGGCTGCGCTACTCGCCCGATCTCGGCGACGACGTCGCATCGCTGATCGCGAGCGCGTGCGACACGGGGCTCGAAGGGCTGATCGGCAAGCGCGCGGATTCACGCTATCGCGGCGGCCGCTCGTCCGCATGGATCAAGCTGAAATGCCGGCGGCGCCAGGAGTTCGTGATCGGCGGCTATACCGAGCCGTCGGGCAGCCGGCACGGCTTCGGCGCGCTGCTGCTCGGTGTGTACGAGCCGGTCGCGGCCGGCAAGCGGCCACGCGGTGCGCCGCCGTTGCGCTATGCCGGCCGTGTCGGCACCGGGTTCGATACGCGTGTGCTCGACCGGCTCGCGGCGATGCTGCGCCGGCACGAACGCAGCACGCCGCCCTTTGACCCGCCGCCGCGCGAACGGTCCCGCACGCGAGTCCACTGGGTCGAGCCGACGCTCGTCGCCGAATGCGAATTCGCGGAATGGACAGGCGACGGAATCGTGCGCCAGGCGGCGTTCGTCGCGCTGCGCGAAGACAAGCCGGCGCGGCGGATCGTTCGCGAGGTGCCACGGCAAACCGAAACGGAGGCGACAATGAACGCATCCCGTGCAGCGCACGACCCATCCTCGCACGCACCGCATACGGATACGGCGCATGGCCACCCGCGCGGCGCGCGATCGTCCGCGTCTTCCGGCAAGACGCATGGTGCGGCCGCCGCCGATCATGTCGGCCGCGTGCGCATCACGCATCCCGATCGGCTGCTCGATCCACGGAGCGGCACGCGCAAGATCGACCTCGCGCATTACTGGCAATGGGTCGCGCCGTGGCTGCTGCCGGACCTGAAGGGACGACCGGTGTCACTCGTGCGCGCACCGGGCGACATCGCCGGCGAACTGTTCTTCCAGAAGCATGCGGAGCGCCGCGAGATCCCGTTCGTCACGCAGCACGAAGGGCTCGATCCCGGCCACGGGCCGCTGCTGTCGATCGACCGCGTCGACGCGCTGCTCGGTGCCGCGCAGATGGGCACGATCGAACTGCATACGTGGAACGCGCACGCGTCGAACATCGAGCGGCCGGATCGCATCGTGTTCGACCTCGATCCCGATCCGGCATTGCCCTGGCGCGCGATGATCGATGCCGCCCAGCTCGTGCGTGGGCTGCTCGACGAGCTGGGGCTCGTCTCGTTCTGCAAGACGAGCGGCGGCAAGGGGCTGCACGTCGTCGTGCCGCTCACGCGGCATGCGGGCTGGGACGACGTGAAGGATTTCTCGCGCGCGATTGCGCAGCACGTCGCGAGTGCGCTGCCCGACCGCTTCACGGCGACGATGGGGCCGCGTCATCGGCGCGGCAAGATCTTCGTCGACTACCTGCGCAACGGCCGCGGCGCGAGCACGATCGCCGCGTATTCGGTGCGCGCGCGGCCCGGCATGGGCGTATCGGTGCCGCTCGACTGGGACGAGGTGCCCGACACGACGGGCGGTGCGCAATGGACGATCGACACGTTGCATGAGCGCCTCGACACGTTGACGCGTGACCCGTGGGAAGGCTATGCGCAAGCGCGGCAGCGCATCACCGCGTCGATGCGCGCCCGGCTGGGCGCTGAAACATGAACGCGTCATCGCCGATGCTGCAGACGGGTGGTACCCGTTGATCGGCGGCGCCGCGGAGACGCCGCGTGCGATCACCGATGTCGACACCACAGTCGGCACGCGGCTGCGAGCGAGCGCACCGTGCCGGCCGGCCCGTGTTCGGGCGCGAGCAGCGGGTAGTGAGGCGAGCCGATTTCCCGGATGCCGAACCCCGTCACGGGGAGCCGCTGCGCATGGGTCGCATGCACGTCGTCACGGCTTGCGGCCGAACGCCTCGCGCAGTTTCCGCTTCGCACGTTCGAGCGTCGCGCGGCGTGTTTTCGGCAGATTGCGGCCCGCCCGGTTCACGTAGAAGTTCAGCATCGACATCGCCGACTGGAACGGCGACGCCTTGCGGCGGCGGCTGTGCTCGGCCGAACGCTTCAGCGATGCGGCAATGGCGGCCGGATCGTCGGATTTGAAGATGTCGGGCTCGATGTCGAGGGCATCGCTTGTTTGCGTGACTGCGCCGGACCAGCGCTTGCGATGTTTCGGATCGACGCCGCGGGCGCGCCCGGGGCGGCGCGCGAGGCGTTTGCCGTGCGAGGCGGAAGCGGAAGGCATGGCAGAGGCTCCGTATTGGGGACATGGAAGGGATGCGCTTACGGAGCGCGTCGACGCAAGCCGCGTGCCGCGCCGGCGTGCCGAATCCGCCGATGGACATGTCGACGCCCGCTACCAACGGCAATACGGCTGCGCCACTTCCGCCGGCATGCAGCAGCACGGCACGCGCTCGCACAATGGCTCGGCCGGCCACGTGAAGCCGGGCGCATCCCGTTAGCAGAACCGGCACGCCGCTTGCTCCGAGACCGGTGCGGCACGACTTGTGCCGCGTCACGGACGGAGGGTTTCATGAGCGGAAGGCTGGTTCATTGCAAGGTGGCAATTCTCGCGGTCGACGGCTTCGAGGAAGCCGAACTCGTCGAGCCGCAGCGCGCACTCGCGGCCGAAGGCGCGCAGGTCGACGTGATTTCGCAGAAGCGTGGCGAGATCCAGGGCTTCAGGCACGTCAAAAAGGGCAAGCGCGTGAAGGTCGACCGCACGTTCGACGAGGCACGCGTGGGCGATTACGACGCGGTCGTGCTGCCCGGCGGCGTCGTGAACGGCGACGCGATCCGGATGGTGCTGGCGGCGCGCGAGTTCGTGACGGCGGCCGTCGGTGCCGGCAAGCCGGTCGCGGCGATCTGCCACGGCGGCTGGCTGCTCGTGTCCTCCGGTCTCGTGGAAGGCCGCACGATGACGAGCTGGCCGAGCCTTCAGGACGACATCCGTCATGCAGGCGGCAAGTGGGTCGACCAGGAAGTCGTCCGTGACGGCCCGTTCATCACCAGCCGCAAGCCCGACGACCTGCCTGCCTTCAACGGCGCACTGATCGACTCCCTGGCGCCACAGGGTGCGTGAACGCGTATCGCGCCGACGCCATCCGTCCGGTGGAATTCGACACGACTGCTTCCTTCGACAGGATGAAGGGAGCATCAGTCGCGCGCGTCCAGCACCGGCTGAAGTGCGGGCTCGCCTGACGATGCCGGTTCATGGCCGCCGTGGCGGGCGGCGGCGGAATCACCTGGCCGGATCCTGAACCAGATCGCATACATCGCCGGCAGGAACATCAGCGTGAGGATCGTCCCGGCGAACGTGCCGCCGATCAGCGTGTGCGCGAGCGTTCCCCAGAACACCGAATGCGTGAGCGGAATGAACGCGAGCACGGCCGCCATGGCGGTCAGGATCACCGGGCGCGCCCGCTGCACGGTCGCTTCGACGACCGCTTGGAACGGATCCAGTCCCGCCTGTTCGTTCTGGTGAATCTGGCCGATCAGGATCAGCGTGTTGCGCATCAGGATCCCCGACAGCGCGATGAGGCCGACCAGCGCATTGATGCCGAACGGCTGCCGGAACAGGATCAGCGTGGGCACCACGCCGATCAGGCCGAGCGGGCTCGTCATGAACACCATCACCATCGCGGCGATCGAGCGCACCTGGAAGATGATGATGACGAGCGTGACCGCCAGCATGATCGGGAAGAGCGGCAGCATCGCCTTCGTGGCCTTGCCGGATTCCTCGATGGAGCCGGCTTCCTCGATTCGATAGCCGCTCGGCAGCGCGGCGACGATCGGCTGAAGCCGTTTCGTGATCGCGGCCGACACGTCCGGCGGCTGCAGGCCGTCGGCGATGTCGCCGCGCACCGTGAGCGTCGGCACGCGATCGCGCCAGCGCATGATCGGCTCTTCCATCCGCACGTCGACCTTGCCCACCTGCGACAGCGGGATGCGCTGCCCGTTCGCGCCGGCGAGTGTGAAGTCGCCGAGCCGTGCCGGGTCGAGCCGCGCGTCGCCGCCCGACCGCGCGATTACCTGTACGGTCCGGATATCCTCGCGCACCGCGGTGACGGGCACCCCGGTCAGCAGGAACTGCAGCTGCTGCGCGACCGCACTGGACGTCAGCCCGACCGCCTGCAGGCGATCCTGCTGCAACGTGAAATGCAGCGTCGGCGCGCGCGTCCCCCAGTCTGCATTGACCGTGCGCATCATCGGGCTGCCGCTCATCACGCGCTCGACGTCGGCGGCGATGCCGCGCAGCTTGTCCGGATCGGGGCCCGTGACCCGATACGCAACCGGGAACGGCGAATACGGGCCGAACACGAGCTGTGTCACGCGCACGCGCGCTTCGGGCGCGAGGCCGTCGGCGACGGCCCGCCGCAGGCGCGCCTTCAACGCGTCGCGCTCGTCCTGGCTGTCGGTGCGCACCACGATCTTCGCGAACGACGGATCGGGCAGCTCCGGCCCCATCGCCAGATAAAAGCGCGGCGCGCCCTGGCCCACGTACGCGGTGACGATCCGCGCTTCCTTCTGCTTCGCGAGCCACGCTTCGATCTTCGACGTGGCGGTGCTCGTTTGCGAAATCGACGTGCCGTACGGCATCTGCACCTCGATCAGCACCTCGGGACGATCGGAGATGGGGAAAAACTGTTTCTTGACGACCGCCATGCCGAGTATCGCGAGCACGAACAGCGCGACGACCGAACCGGCGACGAGCCATTTGCGGGCGATCACGCGCGTCAGCCATTGCCGGAAGCGGTTGTAGCGGGGCGTATCGTAGATCGCATCGTGACCGCCTTCGAATTTCCTGAGGTTCGGCAGCATCTTCACGCCGAGGTACGGCGTGAAGGCCACTGCAACGACCCACGATGCGATCAGCGCGATCCCGACGATCCAGAACATGTTGCTGGTGTATTCGCCCGCGGTGGAGCGCGCGAAGCCGTTCGGCATGAAGCCGACCGCGGTGACCAGCGTGCCGGCCAGCATCGGCGCGGCCGTATGGCTCCACGCATACGCCGACGCGGCCACGCGGTCGTAGCCTTCCTCCATCTTCACGACCATCATTTCGATCGCGATGATCGCGTCGTCGACCAGCAGCCCGAGCGCGAGGATCAGCGAGCCGAGCGTGATGCGGTCGAAATTCTTGCCGGTGGCGGCCATGACGACGAACACCACGGCCAGCGTCAGCGGCACGGCCGCGGCGACGACGAGGCCCACGCGCCAGCCCATGCTGACGAAGCTCACCAGCATCACGACGAGCAGCGCGGCGAAGAACTTGACCATGAACTCGTCGACGGCGGAGCTGATGTTCACGGACTGGTCGGTGACCTTGGTCAGGCTCATGCCGAGCGGCATTTCCGCGTTGATGGCACCGACTTCCCGGTCCAGCGCACGGCCGAGGTCGAGCCCGTTCCAGCCGTCGCGCATCACGACGCCGAGCAGCAGCGCGGGTTCGCCGTTGTTGCGGATCATGAACGTCGACGGGTCTTCGTAACCGCGCTCGACGGTCGCGATGTCCGACAGTTTCAGCGTGCGGCCCTGCGCGACGATCGGCGTATCGCGAATCTTCTGCAACTGGTCGAATGCGCCGTCCACGCGAATGAAGATCTCCGGCCCGCGCGTCTCGACGGAGCCGGCCGGCGTCAGCGCGTTCTGGCCGTTGAGCGCGGTGAACACCTCCTGCGGGCTCACGCCGAGCGTCGCTAGCCGGTCATGCGACAACTGCACATAAATGCGCTCCGCCTGCTCGCCGATGATGTCGACCTTCTTCACGCCCGGCACATGCAGCAGCCGCTGGCGCTGCATCTCCGCATCGCGCACCAGCAGGCGCTGCGGTTCGCCCTTGGCCTTCAGCGCGAACAGCGCAAACGTGACGTCCGCGTATTCGTCGTTGACCATCGGGCCGATCACGCCGGCCGGCAGGTCGTTCGCCACATCGCCGATCTTCTTGCGCGCCTGATAGAACTGCTCCTGCACCTCGGACGGCGGCGTGCTGTCGAGCAACGTCAGCGTCGTGAACGCGAGGCCGGGGCGCGTGTAGGTTTCGGTGCGGTCGTACCAGCGCAGTTCCTGCATGCGCTTTTCGATCTTTTCGGCCACCTGGTCGTGCATTTCCTGCGCGGTGGCGCCCGGCCATGCGGTGACGATGGTCATCACCTTGACGGTGAATGCCGGATCTTCCGCGCGGCCCAGCTTGAAGAACGACACGAGCCCGGCGATTGAAATCAGGCAGATCAGGAACAGCGTGATCGCACGCTCGCGCACCGCGAGCGCCGACAGATTGAAGCGGCGTTCGCTCACGGCCTGGCTCCTTCGCTTGCGACCGCGACCGCCTGCGGCGACATGCGGACCGTTTCGCCTTCGCGCAGCAAGTGGGCGCCGAGTGCGACGACGCGTTCACCCTGGTTCAGCGCGCCGGACACGCGGGCGCTGTCGTCGTCCAGATGCTCGAGCTTTACCGGCCGCCACGCCACCTTGGCCGGATCGCCGGCGACGACCCACACGCCGGGCCCTTTGCCCGTGTCCAGCAGCGCGCCGATCGGCACCTGCAGGCCGGCTTGCGGCGCGGCGCGGGCGTCGTCCGGTATGCGGATCGTGACGGTCGCGCCCAGCGGGGCGGCGGCCAGCGTGCCTTGCAGCACGTAGCGCGCTTCGAACGTGCGGGTTCGCGCATCCGCGGTATCGGAGAGCTGGCGCAGCGTCGCGGGGACACGCAAGCCCGGCTTGCCGAACAGCTCGGCCTGCGCGACGGAGCCGATCGCGGGGCGCAGCGTTTCCGGCAACTGGATCACGGCTTCACGGCTGCCGGCGTGCGCGAGCCGCACGACCGGCTGGCCGGCGTTGACGACCTGGCCGGGCTCCGCGAGCGTGTCCATCACGACGCCGTCGCCATCCGCCACGAGTTCCGCATAGCCGGTCGCATTGCGCGCGACGTCGGCGTCGGCTTCGGCGGCGCTCAACTGGGCTTTCGCGGCATCGGCCGCCGCCTTGACCTGGTCATAGGCCGATGCCGATATCGCGCCGGTGCCGCGCAGGTCGCGGTAGCGCGCTTCGTCCTCGGCGGTCTGCCGCGCGCGTGCCCGTGCCGCGGCCACTGCTTCGTCGCGTGCGCGCGCCGCGAGCTTCAGGTCGACGGGATCGATCCGCATCAATGGCTGGCCGCGCCGGACGGTTTGTCCGGCATCGACGAGCCGCTCCAGCACCTTGCCGGACACCCGGAACCCGAGGTCGCTCTGCACGCGTGCAGCGACGGTTCCGGTAAACGAGCGGGACGCGGGCGCGGCTGCCTGCACGATGGCGGTACGCACCAGCGGCGCGTCCGTTCGCGGATCGGAAGGCGCTTTTCCGCTGCAGGCGGCTAGCGCGACGGGCAGTGCCGAGGCGACTGTGAGAAGAGCGAGGCGACGCCGGACCATGGAAGACCCACTGACGAAGTAATCGGGGCTTCCATTGTGTATCTAGTGACCAATATAGTCAATGGTCACAATTGGTTTCGGTTCAGGGGGCGAGGCTGCGGAGCACCAGGCTCGACAACTGCGCCGGCGCGGCGTCGGTCGTGTCGAGGTTGTACTGCAGCAGCAGCGGATTCAGGTAGGGCCGCATCACGAGGTAGATCGCCGCCGCGGTTTCGTCCAGCGGCGTCTTGCGCTCGAACTCGCCGCTTTGCCGGCCCGCCTGCAGCACCTCCTGCAGCAGCTTCTGCACGCGTGCCTCGTAGGCCTGCACCGACGGCCAGTTGCCGGTGGCGGCCGACGCGGCGATGTCGTACAGCTTGCGGTCGCGGAAGAACAGCCGCAGGCTCGCTTCGGTAAAGACCCTGAACATGCGCCGCAGTTTTTCGGTGGGCCGTTCCGCTTCCGCGACGGCGGCGCGCACGTCGGTTTCGATTTCGTGCAGGCAGTTCGCGCAGATCATCTCGCCGATCGCCTGTTTCGACTCGAAGAACTTGTAGATATAGGCCTTCGAGAAACCGATGGCCTTCGCGAGGTCGGATACCGTCGTCTTTTCATAGCCGTACCGGCTGAAGTGCTCGGTGGCGGCGGCCACGATCTGATCCCGCACGTCGTGATCGGCCGGGCCGCGCGCGGGAGCCGGGGAAGGGGTGTTTTCTGTCATGGATTGCGGCTGGCTGGGATGGACAACGAGTGACTATTTGGTATTATAGTCACTGCCTGATCTTTGCTAGAACCGCCATGCTACCGAAACCCATCGTTGTCGCGGTGCTTGCCGCGCTCCTGTCGGCGGGATGCGCCGTCGGTCCCGACTATGTGCGCCCGGACGTCGCCATGCCGCAGCGCTTCCCGGGCCAGAGCGCCGTGGAGCAGCGGCGCGCGGCGGCCGAAGCCGAGCTCGCGACATGGTGGACGGGTTTCGGCGATCCGAAGTTGACCCGGTTCGTCACGCTCGCGCTCGCGCAGAACCTCGATCTCGCGCAGGCCGCGGCCCGCGTCGCGCAAGCGCGCGCGGGGCTCGGTGCGGCCAATGCGGCGCTGTTGCCGTCTGCCAACGTGACCGGTCAAGCCGCGCGCGTCTATCAGTCGGTGGAGACACCGTTGGGGCGCGTGCTGAATTCGACGCCCGGTTTCGACCGTCACGGCAACGACTACGAGACCGATTTCAACGCAAGCTGGGAACTGGATGTGTTCGGCGGGCTGCGCCGAGGGCGGGAGGCCGCGCTTGCCGACTATCAGGCTTCCGAAGCGGCGGCGGTCGCCACGCGCCTTGCCGTGGCCGCGCAGACGGCGGACGTCTACATCACGATTCGCGGGCTGCAGGGCCGGCTGAAGGTCGCGCGGCACCAGGTGCAGACCGAGCAGGATCTGTTGTCGACCCTCAATCTGCTGTATGGAAAGGGGCTCGCCGCGGAGCTTCAGGTCAGGCAGGCCGAAGGCGCGCTCGCCCAGGTTCGCGCAACGGTGCCGGTGCTCGAAGCGGCGCTGGACGCGGCGATGAATGCGCTCGACGTGATGCTCGGCTCGCAACCCGGTACGTATCGAGCGGAATGGCTCGACGGCGGCGACGTGCCGGTTGCACCGCGGATCGCGGCGACAGGAACGCCTGGCGAACTCCTCAGGCGGCGGCCCGACCTGATCGTCGCCGAGCGGCGTCTGGCCGCGTCGAACGCGCGCATCGGCGTGGCCATTGCCGAGTATTACCCGAAGTTCTCGCTGAGCGGGTTGATCGGTAGCGCGACGACGATGGGCGCGGGCAACCTGTTCGCCGGCGGCGCGAACCAGGCTGCCGGCGTGCTCGGCCTGCGCTGGCGTTTGTTCGACTTCGGCCGCATCAATGCGCAGATCGCGCAGGCCAAAGGGCAGGATGCCGAAATGCTTGCTGCGTATCGGCTCGCGGCGCTGCACGCCACCGAGGACGTCGAGAACGCGTTCTCGGCACTCGTCAAACGCGACGAACAGGCGGCCGTTCTCGCCGACGGCGTGGATTCGCTCGGCCGCGCGAGGGCCGCGTCGTTCGCGGCGTACCAGAAAGGCGTCGTCAGCCTGATCGAAGTGTTGCAGGCCGACGAAAGCCTGCTGCGCGCATCCGACGAGCGCGTGCAGGCGCAAACCGAATCCGCACGCGCGGCAGTCGCCGCTTTCAAGGCATTAGGTGGCGGCTGGCAATCCGGCATGCCGGATGCGGTCGCCAGTCGATAGCGGCCGCCCGTACCGGGAGTTTGATCGTTGGCATGCCGTTGACGGGCATGCGTTCTCGATGATGTCGTCGGTGTTCGAAGTTTCTGCTAACCGTGATCGCGGCACTGCTCACGCGGAAGCCCTCGGAAGCCCAGCCGGCAAAAGCCGAGCGGCATGTGCTCGTCGAATCCGCTGCGACGCTTGGGCGCAATGACAGAACGCCATTAACAGAATCTCCGAACTTCAAGATCAGTCGAAGGGCACGGCAAGCCGGTCGATCACCGCGCTGGTCTTCGGGCGTACGCCGCGCCACCAGGCGAACGCTTCGGCCGCCTGCTCGACCAGCATCCCGACGCCGTCTGCGATCCCGTGAACACCGGCATTTTTCGCGAGCCGGAGAAATGGCGTGAGACGCTTGCCGTAGGCGAGCTCATAAGCGGTCCCCTTCGGACTGAACACGCTCGGCGGGACAGGCGGCAGGTCGCCGGTCAGGCTGGCCGACGTCGCATTGACGACCAGGTCGAAACACCCCATTCGTGCGAGGTCCGCGTAGGAGCAGGCAACGGGCGAACCGCGTGCCGCGACCTGCGCGACCAGCGCGCGCGCCTTGTCGACGTCGCGATTGGCGATGACGAGTTCGGCCGGTCCGGCCTCGAGGAACGGCAACAGGGCGCCGCGCGCGGCGCCGCCCGCACCGAGCACCAATACCCGCTTGCCGGCCATCGGAAGGTTGAGGTTCGCTTCGATATCGCGAACCAGCCCGATGCCGTCGAAGTTGTCCGCCAGGATGCGGCCGCCGTCGAACTTGAGCGCGTTGGCCGCGCCCGCGAGCCGCGCACGCTCGCTGCGTTCGTCCGACATCGCGAACGCATCGAGCTTGAACGGTGCGGTGACGTTGAGGCCCTTGCCGCCGCCGTCGAAAAACGCACGTACCGCTGCAGCAAAGGCGCCTGCCGGCTCGACGGGCCCCTCGATCGCCGTATAGCGGATGTCCTGATGCCTTTCTTGTGCGAAGAGGCCGTGAATCAGCGGGGATTTCGTGTGACCGATCGGATTGCCGATCACCGCGTATTGGTCGGTCATCATTGGCTCACTTTTGAATAGAGAACGCCATCGGCCTGCATCGCGTCGATTTCGGCCGAATCGAATCCGAGGGAGCGCGCGACTTCCGCGTTGTGCTGCCCGAGATCGGGCGCGACCTCGCGTATCGTCGTATCGCAATCGGAAAACCGGAACGGCAGGTTGGGCAGGCGCAGCGTCCCGTAGCGCGGATGCTGCTGCTCGACGACCATGCCTCTGGCCTGGATCTGCGGATCGTTCAATACCTCGTCGATGCGTTGCACCTTCGCGCAGGGCACGTCGATGCCGTCCAGCAGCGCCAGTACCGACGCGACGGAGCGCGCGGCGACCCACGGCTCGACGACCGACAGAATCTCCGCGCGATGCGCGTTGCGTCCGGTGCTGTCGTGAAACCGCGTGTCGGCGCCGAAGTCCGCCGGGCCGCCGTGCGCCGCGATCAGTTCGGCGAAGCGCTTCCACGCGTCGTCGACTTGCGCGGCGATCACGAGATCGCCGTCCGCGGCACGGAACACGCCATAGAGTGTCGAGGTGGGCATGTCGTGCCCGGTCTGCTCGGGCAGCACGCCTTTCAGCGTATAGCACTGCACCGCGTATTCGTGCATCGACACGAGCGTGTCGTACAGCGCCATGTCGACATGCTGACCGCGGCCGCTCTTCACTCGCCCCAGCAGCGCGGCGTTGATGGCCGCGACCGCATGAATGCCGGTGTACATGTCGCCGAGCGAAATGCGCAGCAGCGGCGGCCGGTCGCCGGGCGTGCCGACCATCTGCATGATCCCGCTCTTGGCTTCGGCGATCAGCCCGAAGCCTGCGCGATGCGCATCGGGACCGGTGTGACCGTACGCCGAAATCGAACAGTAGACGAGCCCGGGATTGCGCGCCGACAACTCGGCATAGCCGAGCCCGAGCTTGTCCAGCGCGCCCGGCCGGTAGTTCTCGATGAAGACGTCGGCGGAGTCGCACAGCCGCTGCATGAACGCCTTGCCGCGCGCGTCTTTCATGTTGACGCTCACGCCGCGCTTGCCCATGTTGAGCTGCAGAAAGTAGCCGCTTTGCTGGTCGTCGAGCACGGTAGCGTGCTGGCGTCCGGCATCGCCCGTCCCGGGGCGCTCGACCTTGATGACTTCGGCGCCGAGCGCCGCGAGACAGCGACCGACGTACGGGCCGGCAAGGAAGTGGCTGTAGTCGATGACGCGAATGCCTTCGAGTGGACGAGCCTGCATTACAGTGCCTCCGGGCGGCGCGGCACCATCAGGCGATGCTCGCCGCGTTGAACCACCTGGCCGTCCTGGTTGATCAACTCCGACGGCAGCACGACGATGCCCCAGTCCGGGCGACTCTTGCTCGCCCGCATCGAACCGACGCGGAACTTCACGTGCAGCACGTCGCCGACCTTGATCGGCAGCAGGAAATCCCAGGTCCAGCCGAGCGACATGCCCGGCAGAAAGCGATAGTCGCTCTGCGTTTTCAGCCCGTCGGCGATGGACAAGCCGAACAGCCCGTGCGCGACGAGGCATCCGAAATGGCTCGCGTTTGCGTATTCCTCGTCCACGTGGACGGGCGTATGGTCGCCAGTGAGATCGGCGTACGCGAGAATGCGCTCGCGCGTCACCGTGTAACTCGGGCTCGTGCACGTGTCGCCCTCGCGGGCGTCGTCCCAGTATTTCTCGACGATCGTCATCATCACTCCCCCGCACGCGGGTCGATGGCCAGCGCCTGCGCGACGCAGGAAGCCGGTCTGGCCTGGATCAGTTCGACGGCAAGCCCGTCGGGAAGGCGAAGCCAGTTCCGCCCTTGGGGCATCTCCGTCACGCCGAATCGTTGTGCGGCGGCCAGCGCGGCTTCCAGGTCTTCGCACATCACGCCGAGATGGGCGAGCCGGCCTTCGGGGCCTTCGTGTTCCGGCGCGTGGATGAACTGCAGGCCGCCGAGCGTCCAGTATTGGCGCGGCGCGTCGAGCGTGCCGTCCACTTCGCGCAGGGTCATGCCCAGTACTTCCTCGAAGAAACGGATGTGCCAGCGGATGTCCTTCACCCAGATCGCAACGTGTTCGAGATAGGCTTTCGGGGCATTCATGCGGCAGCCTCCTTGCGTTGGCGATCGGCCATCGCGCGTTCGAGCCCCTTGATGCAGGCGACCAGCGTTGCATTGACCGGCGTCGGCACGCCGTAGCGCTGCCCCCAGCGCACGACCGATCCGTTGATGAAGTCGATCTCGGTGATCGAACCCTTCTCCAGGCTTTGCAGCATCGACGTCTTGAAAGTGGCCGGCAGCCCTTCGGCGGCGAGCGTCCAAGCCTGTTCGGGATCGGTCATCGACAGCTTGACGCCCGCCGCCTGCGCCGCCGCGATCGCCTCGGCCACGGCCGCGAGCGACGTCGCCTTCAGCAGCGGCTCGTCGTAAAGCTGCCCGTAGGTGAGGCCGGTCAGGCCCGTCAGCGCGCCCGTCGCGACATTCACCAGCAGCTTGTCCCACATCGTGCCGACGATGTTGTCGCTGATCGTCGTGGCGAGGCCGGCGGCATTGAACGCGGCGGCAATCGCCTGCACGCGCGGCGTGATGCGGCCGTCGAGTTCGCCGATATGGGTGGCCTTGCCGATCACGCCGGATTCGATGTGTCCCGCGCCGCGAAGCACGCCGCCGACGTAAGTCTTGCCGGCGAGCACGCGCTCGCGGCCGACGACGTCGATCAGGATGTCCTCGTGTCCGAGCCCGTTTTGCAGCGACAGCACGGCGGTTTCGGGCCCCACCAGCGATTGGGCGCCGCGGATCGCGGCGTCGGTGTGGAACGACTTCACCAGCACGATCACCAGGTCGGCCACGCCGACATCGTCCGCGCGAGTCGTCGCGCGCACGCGCACCTGCCGGGTGCCGCCCGCATCGTCGACCCGCAGTCCGTCGCGCCGCATCGCATCGACGTGCGCGGGCGAGCGGTCGATCAACCAGGTCTCGTGACCGCCTTGGGTGAGGGTGGCGCCGATCGCACAGCCCAGTGCGCCGGCCCCCAGAATCGCGATTTTCAATGGCTTCTCCTTGACGTATGGCTTCACGATAGGAGTCGCCGCTCATATCGACAATGCAATGAATATAATGACGTCATTGCCTTGGACAATAGTGCGACGATGCCAGCCGACCTGCCCGACCTGAAGCTGCTTCAACTGTTCGATCTCCTGTACGACGTACGCAGCGTCACGCGCGTGGCCGAGCAACTCGGCCAGAGCCAGCCGACCATCAGCATCTGGCTCGGGCACTTGCGGGAATACCTGCACGATCCGCTGTTCATTCGCACGCCTGGCGGCATGGCGCCGACACCGCAAGCCGACGCGCTGATCGGGCCGTGCCGGGAAATTCTCGAATCCCTGCGGCGCTTCACTGCATGGGAGATTGCGTTCGATCCTGCGACGGCCCAGCGACGCTTTCGCATCTGCATGACCGACGCGAGCCACGTCACGCTGCTTCCGCGCTTGCTGGCCCACGTCCGGGCGCAGGCGCCCGGGGTCCGGCTGGAAGCCGCACGAATCGACGGCAATACGGAGCGGGCGCTCGAATCCGGCGAAGCCGATCTCGCGATCGGCTATGTGCCGTGGCTGGGCGGCGGCATTTATCAGCAGAAGCTGTATGACCAGGACTGGGTGTGCCTCGCGAACCGGCATCATCCGAGAATTCGCGGGCGCCTCGGGGCAAAGCAGTATCGTTCCGAAGGGCATGTCGCCATTACGGCGGGAACCGGTGCGCAACTCCTCGAACAGGCGTTGAGACAGGCGCGCATCGAACGAGACGTCGTGCTGGAGTTGCCCGGTTTTCTGGGGCTGGGGGCGATCGTCCAGACGACCGACCTGATCACGACGCTCCCCCGTCATATCGGCGAGACGCTGGCGCACGCCAGCGACCTGGCGGTTCATGCATGCCCGATTCCGGTCGACGGTTTTGCGGTGCGGCAGCATTGGCACGCGCGCTATCACCATGAGGCCGGCAACCGCTGGCTGCGCGGCCTCGTGATTCGATTGTTCGGTGCCGCGCATCGATCGGCAGGCGACGCGCCGGAACCGCATTGAGGCTCGATTGAATGCCGTCGAAAGATCCGATGCTCGACGATCGGATGTTCGCTCGCGCACCGACATCCCGGGCGGCCTCGTCCAGCACTTCCGCATGTACTCCGGCGACGGTGTATTCGTTGGGCGCTTCGTCCTCGCGCGGCACTGCTGCCGCTAGCGTTGCCATCGCAGCAGCGACGAGAGCCGCCTGGTTGTCATACAGCAGTTCCGTATCGCCATGGCGAAGTTCGTCGAATGCGTTGATCACGGTATCGTCGACCGCAGCGCATGCCGTGTAGCACGCGTCGGAAGGAAGTCGAGGGTCGATCGTCGTCGGCAGCGTCGGTATGCACTAGTGCATTTGCAACTGTCGCGGCGCACGAAGGTTTGTGACCATGTCGAATCCACGGCGCGCTGCGCCGGATGCCGACCACCCGGGAGCCCCGCATGTCCGAAACGATCTTCGATGCACTGCGCGAAAGCCATGAGATCCAGCGCACGCTGATGCGCCGGCTATTACGGTCAAGGCCAGGCCCGGATCGGAGTATCCTGTTCGAACAGCTGCGCATCGAGCTTGGCGCGCACGAGGCCGCCGAGGAGCGCTTTCTGTACGCTCCGATCCTGATGGACGACCGCGGGCTTCATCCGTCGCGCGATGCACTTGCCGATCATCACCGGATGGACGAGATCGTCGACACCCTGCGCGGCCGCGACTCCGGCGCGCGCGGCTGGCTGGCGACCGCCAGGAAACTGTCAGGAGAGCTGCACGATCATCTGAAAGAAGAAGAGAAGATCTTCTTCCAGATCTCCGGAAAGATCCTGCGCGATACGGAAAAGTCGGCGCTCGCGAAGCGATACCGGAACGACTATCGGCGCATGCACGCGCGGCTAGCGGACGAATAGCGGCCGGCGACGTCATCCTCTACCCGGACGGCACATCATGAAAACCTTCCACTGCGGCCAATGTTCGCAACTGGTGTTCTTCGAGAACGTGAAGTGCGAGCGCTGCGATGCATTGCTCGGCTATCTGCCGGACGTCGGCGAAGTCGGCGCGTTCGAGCCCGTGGGCGACGGAACATGGCGCAGCCTGCACGCGGCCGCGCCCGGGAAACGCTATCGGCAATGCGGCAACTACGCGATGGAGCACGTTTGCAACTGGATGATTCCGGCGGAAAGCGACGACGCGCTGTGCCGCGCATGCGTGCTCACCGAGACGATCCCGAACCTGTCGTCTCCCGACAACCGGCTGCTGTGGTTCCGGCTCGAGGCCGCGAAGCGACGGCTGCTCTATACGCTCCTCGTGCTGGGCTTGCCGGTGGAATCGCGCGCGCAGCAACCGGCACGCGGGATGAGCTTCGCATTCAAGGCGTCGTCGGACACCGAGCGCGTCATGACCGGCCATGCGAACGGCCTCATCACGGTGAACCTCGACGAAGCGGACGACGCGAAGCGGGAGCGGATCCGCGCGGACATGCGCGAGCCCTATCGCACCTTGCTCGGTCACTTCCGGCATGAAATCGGCCACTACTACTTCGACCGCCTCGTGAGCGGCAGCCGCTGGATCGAATCGTTTCGCGCCTGTTTCGGCGACGAGCGCGCCGATTACCAGGCGGCGCTCGACGCACATTATGCCAACGGCGAACCCGCAGGCTGGGAGAACGCGTACGTCAGCGAGTACGCGACGATGCACCCGTGGGAAGACTGGGCCGAGACGTGGGCGCACTACCTGCATATCGTCGATACGCTCGATACCGCGACCGCGTGCGGGCTCGTGCTTGCCCCCGACGACGCGAGCCTGCCGTCGCTGGCCGACCAGACGTCCGTCGACGAAGCGAGCTTCAGCAGCCTGATGCGGCGCTGGTTCCCGCTGACCTACGCGCTGAACAGCCTGAACCGCAGCATGGGGACGCCGGACGCCTATCCGTTCGTGCTGGCGCCTGCCGTCGTCGCGAAGCTGCGCTTCGTGCACGATGTCGTGGCTGCATCGAGCGACGCGACGGCGGCCCAGCCGTCGCTCGTCGCGTATGCGGCGGGGAGCGGGGCGGAGCCGGACAGCGTGCGGTAGACGTCGGGGCCTGGCGAGTCCCGACACGGTTCGAATACAGACAAGACACGCGGCATGCGCGTCGTGCATGTCGCAAATGTTTCGTGCCAACGGCGAGTGCGTTTCACGCAGGATGGGCCTGCGCGGGCGCCCCGCTTTTTTCAAGGAGAATTCCCGATGAAGTTCCTCTCGATCGCAGTGGCGTGCATCGCGTTGTCGGCCGCTTCCCTGTCGGCTCAGGCGGCCGGATGCCTGAAGGGTGCGGCGGTGGGTGGGGTGGCCGGGCACGTCGCCGGCCATCATGGCGTGGTCGGTGCGGCGGCGGGATGTGCGATCGGCCATCACCATGCGGCGAAGAAGGCGAAAGAGGCGAGTGCGGCGGCCGCCGCGTCGCAGTGACGCGACGGGACGAGCGGCCGTAACCTGTTGCCGCTCGTCCGTTCCCGCCGGGTGGCCGTAGCGACAATCCGGATGGCGCCCCTGCGGCCCGTTCGTCGAACGGCGCAAGATCGGCGCCGACGATGCGGCGTCAGGTGCTCGCGATCGCCGCGGCGTCGCGGCGGCGGTATCGGAAAAACGACCACATCATCGCGGTTGCGTCCGGCCCTTCCGCGGCATGAAACGGCACGCGAGCGTCGCCGCCACTCCACGCGTGACCGAGCCTGCGGACGATGCAGACACGCACGATGCAGCGGCCGCCGCGCCGATGGTCGACGACCAGCCGGTCGCCTCGATCCGACACGGTGCGCGTCCCGCTGATGGGCTCGCCCTCCGCGTCGATGAAATGATTGACGCGCAGCCACTGTCGCGCCGCCTGTTCCGCGTTGATCTTCGCAACGACGCCGTCCCGTTCGCCGTGCACGATCAGCGCCGGCATGCCGGGGTAGTCACGCACGCAGACGGCCGCATCGACGAGCTGCACCGGATCGCCGCGACTGCCGTACTGCATCACCTTCAATGCGTCGAGCGATGAGCGGGCGGCAGCGGAAACGGCGCCCGAATGAAGCGCCACGGCCGCGAACAGTGCGGGCTCGTGCAGTGCGAGTTGCGCGGCAAGCCCCGCGCCGGCGGACAATCCCGCGACGTAGACGCGGGCGGGATCGAACGCATGCTGCCTGACGATCGCGCGGATCAGCGACGCGATCGCATCCGCGTCCGAGCCGGCGGCCGGCTCGGGCGGGTCGAACCAGTTCCAGCAGCGATGGGGGTGCCTGCTTTTCGATTGTTCGGGCAAGAGTACGGAAAAGCCGAAGCGATCGGCGGCACGATCGATCCGCGTGCCGAGCGCGAACGATTCGGCCGTCTGCTTGCAGCCATGAAGCATGACGACGAGCGGGCCATGGCGTGGCGCACTGCGCGGACGATACAGCGAGTAGGTGACGTGATTGACGAAACGGCCGGGCGCCGGCGGCGACGAAAAGAACGAGCGGGCCCATACGCCGTCGGTGGACAGCGCGGGCTGCTTGCTGGAAGCGGGCTTCGCGCGTGGCGCGGCCGTGCGTCGCACGGCCTTTCTCCTGGGCGGCGAAGCGAACGGATTCAATCTCAGCCAGAGACTCACCGGTTTTCGCGGCATGATCAGTGAGCGGCATGCGGCGTCGCATGCCGGATGGTGACGAAGGGCACGCGGTCGGCCGTCAGGCCGCGCGATTGAACAGACGGATCACGAACAGCAGGATCACGGCGCCGATGACGGCGATGATGATCGAGCCGAGAATGCCGCTGAAGCCGATGCCGAGCAACCCGGCGAGCCAGCCGCCGATCACGGCGCCGACGATGCCGACCACGATGTCGATCAGCAAGCCGAAACCTCCACCCTTGACCAGGACTCCCGCGAGCCAGCCGGCGATTGCGCCGATGATCAGCCATACGATCAAACCATGTACGTCCATGATGTTTCCATTTCCTTCGGATCGACGACAGATTCGTGAAACGGGATCTGTTCGGCGGTCCACGCAATATAGGACAGAACGCGCAACGGAATCGCCTCCTTTTGCACTACACGGCGAAACCGTTCCGCACGATTGAAATGGCCCGAAGAAATCGGACCGGTCGGCCCGCCGGGCCTCCAGTAGAAGCGGCCGTTGCGGCACTCACCCCGGATGTGCCGATCTACTTCTGCATGATGTCCCGCGTCATTCGCCCGATCAACGTGACCAGCCCGGCGCGAACGGCTGTCGTCACAAGCCGCCGCGGCCCCAGGATGACGAAACCGGCCAGCGCCACCGCGACGGCCGCGGCGGTCGACCCGCCGAGGGTCGGCAACTTCACCGCCGGATATTCGGCGATGTCGCCGGGACGGCCCCGCCGAGTCATTTCGGTGACGTGGTTCGACGCGGACAATTCGGCTCGGGTCGCCGCCATGCGGGCCAGCAGGACACGCCGCATCGATTCCGGCGAACCGTCGGGGATTCGGCTTTTCATCACAGGCTCTCTTTGACGGTCTGGATGTCGCGCTGCAATTCCTCGGTCAGGACGGAAAACGTGCCGCGCTCGTCACGCATGCGCACCGCCGCGAAGGAGACGACGGACACGCACACCCAGAACCCGGCGACGACCCAGGATGTTTCGATCAGGTACGGCGTTCGCGCGGCGCTGACGATCGCCGCCACGCACACGAAAGCGAGCCCGAACGTGACGCTCAGGCCGAGCAGCGCATACAGCATCAGATCGCGCAGGAAGTACTTCCTGGCGAGATCGAATTCGATCGCCGCGAGACTCGCGTAATCGGTCAGGCGCGCGACCGAGAATTGCGCGACATCCTGCCATTTCCTGATTCTTGAAAGCAAATCCATGACATGCTCCGATGATGACCTCAACGCATGCCGTCGGGCTCGCGACAGCCGATCAGCGCTTCGACCACATTGCGCCGATGATGAAGCTCACCGCCGCGACGGTCGCCAATGCCGCAATCGGGTTGCTTGCGGCAACGTCGCGCACCTGCTCGAGCGCCTCGCCATAGGATTGCTGAACCGCGCCGGCCACCTGACGCGCCTTTCCCTCGAACTGCATGTCGGCACTGCCCGTGGCGTCCCCCACCGCTTCCTGCGCCTTGCCTGCGAGCTTCTGTACCGTGCCTTCCGTCTTTTCGAACATGATCGACCTCGTCATTCAATCGGGTTGCCTGACTATCGGGACAACGCTGGATCACATCCGTGAAGCCATCCGATATCCCGTGGCTCAGTGTAGAGAGGTCGCGGCGTGCGGGTCATGTTCAAATGCACCGGGACGGGTAGTGCATTTGAGGGGGGCGGTGACGAATCGCGTCGCATTGACTGCCGACGGTTGGGGGCGGACGCAGCGCACGCGGCCGGCGGCGGCTCAGGCGCGCCCCATGATCCGGGTGCCGAGCGAGATGCCGAGTTCGGACAGCGATGCGTTGGTCGTGAGCTGAAGCCCTTCCCAGCGCGACAGCGCGGCGTCGAACGCGGGGCCGCGCTCGACGCCGCGTAGCGCCTCGGCGAGACCGACGGCATTCTCCGCCGCTTTCGCGACGCCTGCGGCCGTGTGCGGCCGGACGAGGCAGGACGCATCGCCGAGCAACACCGCGCGGCCGAACACCATGCGGTCGACCGCGAGATCGAGGATCGACTGCGCGAATGGCGCGCGCGTTGCCCCGACGAGCGCGGCGAGCGTCGGCGCGAGCATCCGGCGGCCCGCGTCGACGAGTTCGAGCCGGTTGTCGTCCCTCATCGCGCCGGGCGGCAGCGAACCGTCGCGTTGCGTGCCGTCCTGCGCCAGGAACAGGGAGGGCAGGCGATCCTGTGCGAGCCGCCGGTACCAGACCCAGTTGACGCGCCGTTTGCCCGGTTCGATTGCGCCGTCGCGGCCGGGCACCAGATAGGTAAGGAACAGATGCGCGTCGCCTTGCTGAAACGTGAAGCGCTCGCGCAGCACCTGCAGCACCGTGCTCGGAAGATCGTGCTCGTCGACGAGCCCGCGCCAGGCGACATAACCCGCGTACGCGGGCCGCGCATCGGGCAACAGTTGCGCGCGAACGTTCGAGCGGCCGCCGTCGGCGCCGACCAGCAGGTCGGCCTGCTCGACGCGGCCGTCCGCGAAATGCGCGATCACGCGATCGCCTTCCTGCTCGAACCGCTCGAACAATACGCCGGCGTGTACGACGCCCGCAGGCAGCGCGCGCTTCAGGGCCGTGTAGATCACGTTCCATGCGGTCTGCGTTTGCGGCATGTAGTAGCGTTGCACGATCCGGTCGTGCTCGTCGAGATAGATCCGGTCGACGGAATCGACGCCCCCATCGCGCGGCACCGGTACGCCGCCGAACGCGAACGCGCGCTCGATCGGCGGTTGCAGCACGATGCCGCCGCCGCGGCTGTCGAGGTCGTTCGGCGATTGCTCGAATACCTTGACGCGCCATCCGGCCGCACGCAGCGCGGTCGCCGTGAAAAGCCCGCCCACCGATCCGCCGACGACGATCGCCAGCGGGCCCGAAACGTCGCTCATGATGCCTTCCTCCCGATGATCCGTGATGTGCGCGGCGATTCAGCCTTCCCGGTGCTTCTGGCACTCGGGCGGCAGCGCGTTCACGCGCGCTGGCTGCTCGTCCTGCTGCGTGATGGGCTCGGCACGCAGGTTCGCCGCCATGCTGCGCAGACGGAATTCATGTCGAACATCTTGCTGACCGCATCGAAATCCTCGCCCCGGATCGCGATGGTCGGGCACGCGATCTTCACTTCGACGTCGGAGAGATCCTGCTTCACGTCCTCCGCGTTCACGCGGTAGTCGGCCAATGCGCCGCGCACGGCGCACGGGCGCCGATATCGATGTGGTGCTGGCGGATGCCATTCGCGGTGACGGCGTGATGGGCGATCGACGGCGTGGCGGTGATCATGTGACGGTCCCTGTTCGGTTCAGTCTGCGCACAGTTCGGGGGCGGGTGCCAATGTCTTTCGAGGATAGGCGAAGCGATCGGCGGGTCGGATAAATTGTTCTGAATTCGTCTGGTTGCGCGTGCGGCCGGTAGCTGCCGCGCGGCGGCGGTGGGTTGCGAATCCAGACGCGCCTGACCGGCGCGGTCATGCAGGAGGCGCCGACGTCGGACATGATTTTCGACGTCGAAACGCTGGTCGTGCTGCCGAGCGGCGTGATGAGGCTGCCGGCCGGCAACGTGATCGTCACGGGCATGCCCGCCGGTATCGGGAAGGCGCGCAACCGCAACTCTGGATGAAGGCCGGCGACGTGTGCGAAGTCGAGATCGGGCTGCGTGGCGTGTTGCGCAATCCGGCCGCCCCTGGGCGGCGCGACACGTAGCGAACGCGTGGCGCGACCGTCGGCCGCCGCGTCAGGCGCGCCGGCGGCGGCGGGCGGCCGTGCCCGGCGCGAGCTGCTTCAGCGCGGCGGGCGTGCCGTGCAGGAACGCGTCGACCAGCCGTTCGATTTCGGTGTCGAGATCGTCTGGCACCGGCAGGCCGTAGACCCACTTGCGGACGCCGAAATAGAAGATGCTCGCGTGCAGGCTCCAGACCAGTTCGATTTCCGCATTGCGCTGGGTCTCGGTTGCCGGCGTGGCGAGGTCGTATTCGTGCCGCAGCTCGCGCAGCACCGGCAGGAACACGCGTTCGCGCAGCCGCGACAGGTAGCGCGTGTTGAACCCCTCGCGGCTGAGCCCCGCGAAGATGAAGGTGCGGATCCATTCGCGCCGCAGGATGGTTTGAGCGTACGCGCGGTAGAACGCGACAAGCCGCGCTTGCAGCGGCACCGCGCGATCGGCGATCAGCTTTTCCCAGTCGGGATTCCACGTGTAGATCTCGTCGTACACGCGATCGATCAGCGCCTCCTTGCTCGGGAAGTACCGGTACAGCAGCGGCTGGGTGACGCCGATCTGCCGCGCGAGCTCACGCGTGCTGCCGGAAAAGCCGTGTGTCGCGAAGTGCTCGATCGCCTTCTCGACGATCTGCCGCTCGCGCGCTTCCGGCGCAAGCCGGCGGCCCGGCGTGACGGTGTTGCCGTCGGCGTTCGTCCCTCGGTCGCGGGCCGGCGTGCTGCGTTTCCTTTCGGTCATTCATCGGCTCCTGATTGCAGGCTGCTTAACTATCGATCGAAAAATAACACGATCGGTGCGTCGAGTCCGGCGGCGGCGCGGCTTGTGTCGCGGTGCGGGGCACGTTGCGGGGTCGTCCCGCGACGAGTCGGGCCGGCAGCGCCGTCCGGCGCTCGGGCGGCGAATTCAGAAAAATTCAGGCCGTCCGCCCATGACTTTAAGACGCGCCTTAACTAGTCTAGCTTCCGAACCGCCGCATGGGCCGGACGCCAGTCGGCGATCCGGGCCGGCCGGCGAAACCGGAGTGGAGCATGCGTTATCTCATCTCGCCGCGCGCAGGCACGACGTGCGCCGGCGCCGCCGACACCTTCCAGGAAGCCGCGTCATGCCGCCGCAGCCAGTAACCGCGGGCACCGCCGCGGCGCCCGATCGCGTGCGCGGCGAGGACGTGTTCCTCGCGTCGATCGCGGGTTATGTCGACACGCTCGGCTTCGTCGCGCTGTTCGGCCTGTTCACCGCGCACGTCACCGGCAACTTCATCCTGATCGGCTCGGGGCTGGCCGGGGTCGGCCAAGGGCTCACGATCAAGTGGCTCGCGTTTCCGGCCTTCATCGCCGGCATCGTCGGCGCGCGGGTGCTCGACCACCGGATGCGGTCGCTGGGCCACGGCGTGCGCGCGCGTTCGCTGTATGCGCTGCAGACCGTGCTGCTGGCCGGGTTCATGCTGGCCGGCGTGATGGCTTCGCCGATCGCCGACGCCGATGCGCCGAAAACGATCCTGTGCGGCCTGCTCGGCGCCGCGGCGATGGGCGTCCAGAACGCGCACGGCCGGCTGACCGCCCGCTCGGTCGTCGCCAATACGGTGATGACGGGTAATGTCACGCAGGCGGTGATCGATGCGTTCGACTGGCTCGTGCCGATCGCCGCGCCGGCCGAACGGGCAGCCGCGCGCGTGCGGCTGCGGCGCACGCTGCCGCCGGTCGCCGGTTTCGCGCTCGGGGCGGGCGCGGGGGCGACGGCCTATCTGTATGCCGCCTTCTGGGCACTGGCGTTGCCGCTCGCGGCGCTGTGCTTCCTCGCTTATCAATCCGGCCGGCCCGACGAGGGGCCGGCGCCACGCTGAATGCGCGCGCGCCATACGGCCGCGCTTGCCACTTTCCAGGAGAATTCGATGATTGCACTGAAGTTGCGACAAGTATTGCGGATGACGGCCGCGTCGACGGCCGTGCTCGGCGCATTGCTGGCGACCGCGCCGGCCCAGGCCGACGAAACCCGCCTGCTGGAGACCTCGTCCGCGAAGGTGCCGGCCGTCACCGTCGGCCCGCAATACGACACGACGCACGTGTGCGTCGCGCCGGAAGACTTCGACCGCTTCACCGACAGCTTCGTCGCGACCTTCGGCGGCAAGAAGTCGCAGCAGGGCGTGTTCCAGGTCACGCCGACGCCGAGCCAGACGATGTCGCAGCTCGTGTTCACGCCGTCCGGCACGATCTCGGTGTTCGGCTTCAAGACGCCGATCCCGTATCCGTTCTGCGCGGAGCGCACCGGTTATCTCGTCACCGACATGGACGTCGCGATGAAGTCGGCGCGCGCGCACGGCGCGGACGTGGTCGTCGACACGTTCCCTGACCCGATCGGCCGCGACGCGATCATCCGCTGGCCGGGCGGCGTGAACATGCAGCTGTACTGGCACACCCAGGCGCCGAAATACGACCCGCTGCAGACGGTGCCGGAAAACCGCGTGTACGTGTCGCCGGAAAGCGCGAGCAAGCTGGTGCACGACTTCGTCGCGTTCTCGCGCGGCAAGGTGGTGTCCGACGTGCGCAAGGCGCCGGGCGTCGAGATCGGCCGTCCGAACGACACGTACCGTCGCATCCGCATCGAATCGGGCTTCGGCAAGATGACCGTGCTGGCCACGGACGGCCATCTGCCTTATCCGTTCGGCCGCGAGATGACCGGCTACGAAGTGCCGGACCTGGCCGCCACGTTGGAGAAAGCCAAGGCGGCCGGCGCGACCGTGCTGGTGCCGACGTTCACGTCGGACGGGCGCGATGCGGCGCTCGTGCAGTTCCCGGGCGGCTACGTCGCCGAGATCCACGCGCGGTCGAAATAATGGATCGTCGGCCGATGCGACGGGCGTGGCGGCGCGTGCTGCCGGCCGCCGTGCTGGCGGGCGGCGTCGCGACGTACGCCGGTACGGCGGCCGGTGCCGAGGAAGCCGCGGCGGCCGATGCCGCGGCGCCGGCCTCGACCGCCGGCACGGCGTGTACCGCCAAGCGTCCCACGGTGCTGTTCAACCGCTGGCAGGAAGACTGGTCGGTGCTCGCGAATCCGTGCGTGCCGCGCGAGCCGCTCGATTCGCTGAAGTACATCCCGCTGGGCGGCGACCCGTCGACCTACCTGTCGCTCGGCGCGAACCTGCGCGAGCGCTTCGAGCTGAACAACGCGCCGCTGTTCGGGCTCGGCGCCGCGCACGACGACAATTACGTGATCCAGCGCGCGACGGTGCATGCGGACCTGCGCTATGCGGGGCACTTTCAGGCGTTCGTCCAGTTCGTCGATGCCCGGCCGTTCGGCAAGGATACGGTCGGGTCCGTCGACAAGGACCAGCTCGATATCGAGCAGGCGTTCGTCGCGTATGTCGATCAGGTCGGCGGCGGCACGTTCAAGACCCGCATCGGCCGGCAGGAGATGGCCTTCGACCTGCAGCGTTTCGTGTCGGTGCGCGACGGGCCGAACGTGCGCCAGGCGTTCGACGCGCTGTGGGCGGATTACGAAATCGGCAAATGGCGGCTGATCGGTTATGTGACGCGCCCGGTGCAGTACCGCAACGACGCGGTGTTCGACGACGTGTCGAACCGGCACCTGAGATTCGACGGCGTGCGTATCGAGCGCAACGGCATCGGCCCCGGCGACCTGTCGGGCTACTGGTCGCGCTACACGCGCGACAACGCGCGCTATCTCGCCGGTGCCGGGAACGAGCGGCGCGACGTATTCGACATGCGCTACGCGGGCAAATCCGGCCGGCTCGACTGGGACGTCGAGGCGATGCTGCAGACCGGGCACATCGGGCAGGACACGATCGGTGCATGGGCGTTCGGCGCGCTGGGCGGCTACACGTTCGCGAAGACGCCGGGCACGCCGCGCATCGGCATCCAGGTCGACGGCGCGTCGGGCGACAAGCACCCCGGCGACGGGCGCATGGGAACCTTCAACCCGCTGTTCCCGAACGGCTATTACTTCACGCTCGCCGGCTACACCGGCTACAGCAACCTGATTCACGTGAAGCCGTCGCTGACGTTCAAGCCCGCCAGCAACGTGACGGTGCTGACCGCGGTCGGTTTCCAGTGGCGCGAGACGACGGCCGACGCAATCTACGGGCAAGGGATGCAGGCGGTGCCGGGCACGGCCGGCAAGGGCGGTTCGTGGACGGGCATGTATGCGCAGGCCCGCGTGGACTGGCTCGTCAGTGCGAACGTGGCGCTGGCCGTCGAGGCCGTGCACTTCCAGGTCGCCGACTCGATTCGCGCGCTCGGTGCGCGCAATGCCGACTATGTCGGCATGGAAGCGAAGTTCGGCTGGTAATGCGGCGCGCCGCGCGGCTCAGTGCTGCGCGCGTGCCAGCGCCTCGACGAAATCGATGAACGCCGCGACGCGCTTCGAGCCGCGCTGATTCGGCAGGTAGAGCGCGGTGACGACCGAGCGGGCCGCATCGGGCGTGACGTCGTACTGTTCGAAGAGCCTGCGCAAGCGGCCCGACTGGACGTCGGCATCGACCAGCCAGTCGGGCAGCAGCGCGATGCCGGCGCCGTCGAGTGCGGCATCGCGCAGCACTTCGCTGTGATTCGACTTCAGGCACCCGGCGACGAGCACTTTCGTCGTGCCGTGCGCATCGGCAAACGCCCAGGCCCGCTGGTCGCCGCCGAAGTGAAAGCGCAGGCAAGCATGGTCGACCAGCTCGCCTGGGGTCGATGGCGTGCCGTGCGCATCGAGGTAGTCGTGGCTCGCGACGACATAACGATGGAACGTGCCGAGCTGCCGCGCGACGACTTCCGCGGACGGCGCCGCTTCGCCGAGCCGGATCGCGACGTCGATCCGGCCGGCGACGAGATCGACGCGTTCGTCGGTGAGTTGCAGGTCGAGGTCGAGCTTCGGATAGCGCGCGAGGAAGGCCGCGACGTGCGGCGCGATGCGGCGCACGCCGTATGCGACCGGCACCGACACACGCAGCGGCCCGGACGGCTCGTCGCCGCGATCGGCGACCAGCGCGTCGGCTTCCGCGAGTTCCTCGAGCAGCCGCTTCGCGCGGGCGTAGTACACGGCGCCGGCATCGGACAGCGTGACCTGCCGCGTCGTGCGGTTCAGCAGCACGGTGCCGAGCGACGCTTCTAGCGCATCCACCGCGCGCACCACCGACGACGCCGCGAGTTCGAGACGGCGTCCCGCGCTCGAGAAGCCGCCGGCTTCCGCTACTTCCACGAACGCGCGCAGCGCGGAGAATTTGTCCATGTCGTCGCCTTTGTCGCTTCGTGACTTCGTGCCTTTGTGCGTACCGCAACGATGCGTTGCGTGCCGTTCGCATTCTATCGCCGGCCCGCAAGCGCTATCTTCACGACTGGCAATGTACAGGAAGGAGCGTGCGATGAAACCCCTCGAAGTCACGGTGACCTACGATCTCATCTGCCCGTGGTGCTGGATCGCGGAGCACCGGCTCGCGGAAGTGATCGACGAAGCGGGCCTGGCCGGCAGCGTGAGCGTCCGGTTCGTGCCGTTCGAACTGAACCCGACGATGCCGGCCGGCGGCATCGACCGCAAGGCGTACCGGAGCGCGAAGTTCGGCAGTTGGGCGCGCTCGCAGGCACTCGACGCGCATGTGGCCGAAGCCGGCCGCGCGGCGGGCCTCGTGTTCGATCATGCGCGGATCGCGCGCACGCCGAACACGCGGCTTGCACACCGGCTCGTCTGGTTCGCGCAGCAACGCGGCAGCGCGGTCGCGCTCGTCGATGCGCTGTTCGCCGCGTATTTCCGCGACGGCCGCGATATCGGCGATGCGGACGTGCTGGTCGAGATTGCGGCGGGCGCCGGTTTGCCGGGCGACGCGGTGCGTGCGTTCCTCGCGTCCGGCGAAGGGCTCGACGCGGTGGTGGCGCTCGAAGTGGAGGCGGCGCGCGAAGGCATTGCTTCGGTGCCGTCGACGCGCATCGGGCGGTCGGTCGTCAGCGGCGCGCAGCCGGCTGCTGTCTTTCGCGACGCGTTGATCGACGCGCAGCGCGCGCTCGGCGAGATCGCCTGAATCCGGGCCGGCGCTGCCTGGGCACGGCTGGCAGAACGATTCATGTCCCGCTCAGGATGATTGCGAACCCGGCCGGCAAGCTCAGTGCCGCACACATCGCGGTTCCCGGGCTCGGGTGTTTGCGCAGGGACGGGGAGCCGTACGACTGGGTGCCGGTCAACTACGACACGACACCGTTTCGATGACGGGCATCGCGCGCGCGTGGCGGTGGTGTCAACGGGACCGTTCGCGCCGCCATGCGCCCGGCGGATGGCCGACGATGCGCGCGAACACACGGTTCAGGTGGCTCTGGTCCGCGAAGCCGCAGACGGCTGCGATTTCCGCGAGCGTCATGTCGGTCGTCTCGATCAGTTGCCGGGCGCGGGTCACGCGCTGTTCGAGCAGCCATTGATGCGGCGTGCGCCCGGTCGTCCGCGAGAACGCGCGGATGAAATAGCCGCGCGACAGGTCGCATTCGCTCGCGACCTCCTCGATCGACACGCCGAGATTCGCCTTTTCCATCAGCAGTTCCTTGGCGCGCGCAGCCTTGGCCGGCGACAGCAGGCCCTTGCGCTGCAGGTCGCGTGCGTGCGGATTGCCGTAGCGGCATGCGAGGTGCGTGCCGATCGCGAGGCCCATCTGCTCGACGAACAGCGTGTTCAGCGCGCCCGGCGCGTCGAGGCTGTTGGCGACGGCGTGTGCGAGATGGCCCAGCACCGCGTCCTGCACGTCGGGCGCGCAGGTCAGGCCGCCGATTTCCGTTCCGTCGTGCTCGCGGCCGAGGCGGTCGAGGTAGCTGTGCGACAGCTCGACGAGCACGAAGTCGAACTTGCCGTACAGGTCGGCGCGGAAATTCCGGGAAAAATCGCGAATGTAGATCGAGTTGTGCTGAAACCGCCGCTCGGATTTGCCGGCCCCGCCGTAGATCGTGCGCCGGTGCCCGCTGTTGAGCGACACGCCGATCAGGAAGCCGCGATCGCTGGCCGCCATCTCGATGCGCTCGAATTGCTCGTCGCGCATGCATTTGCGATGGAGCTTCAGGCCGCCGACCGACCTTTCAATATCCTTGGATAACAGGCTCGACAGGCATCCGAGCGTGTCTTTCGGCGGCGGCGCCTGCGGCGCGACGAGGGAGGCTGGCATGGTGGAACAATCCTTCGATGGGGTACGGCGCGCGAGCATTTTTACGCGCAGTTTATACGGTGCGCGCGACAGTCCAAAGATAACTTGAATAAATGTACGCTGGCTGACGAAAAATGCGGGCGCGAACCGATCCGCGCCGCGCCGGCCCGGCACGCGGGCGCACGCGCATTCCGATCGATATTGCGTCATTGGTATTGGCGCGACGCGGGTTTGGTGGCGTGCCCATGCGGAGGTCGCCAGCGCATTTTCCTTCAAGATTTTTATTTATACGGCGTTTACACTCGACCCACTTTTTTGAGATTAGCACCCGGCCTGCAGGGCTGGCCGGGTGCGCACTCCCGCCCCGGTGAACTGCCGTGTTCACATGGCGGTCATCGTGGGGAACCTGGAGGCGGCCATGATCCAGATCGGGACGTTGTCGGTGGATTTCGAGCAGCGAGACATTCGCTGCCGCGGTGCGTCGTTGCGTATTGGCGCACGCGCGCTTGACATACTGGAAGTACTGCATCGCGCCAACGGTTCCGTCGTGTCGAAGGACGACATCATGGATGCCGTCTGGCCGGGCCTGATCGTCGAGGAGAACCGGCTGCAGGTGCATGTCGCGACGTTGCGCAAGGCGCTGGGCGCGAACCGCGACCTGATCAAGACGGTGCCGGGCCGCGGTTACCTGCTGATCGCGAATCCCGCCGTCGTGCACGAGGCGGCGCCGCGCGCGACCGCGTTGCCGCACGACGCCGTCGTGGCTGCCCGTCCGGTTCCGCTGGTCGGACGCCAGGCCGAGATCGAGCAGATCGTCGCCATGATCGAATGTGCGCCGGTCGTCACGCTGGTCGGTGCGGGCGGCATCGGCAAGACGAGCCTGGCCGACCGCGTCGCGCACGAACGGCGCAGCCGCTCCGGCGAGCGCGTCCTGTTCGTGGCGCTGGCGAGTGCCGCGACGCGCGACGACGTGTTGCTCGCGATTGCCGCGGAACTGGGGCTCGAGACGGACGGCTTGCCGGGCATCGACCGGATCGGCGATGCGTTCGCCGCGTCGCCGGGCCTGCTCGTGCTCGACAACGCGGAGCACGTCGTCGATCTGGTTGCCGACCTCGTCGATACGCTGACGTCGCGCGCCGTATCGCAGCGCGTGCTCGTGACGAGTCGCGAACCGCTTCATATCTCGGTCGAAGCCGTGTTTCGCGTGAGTCCGCTCGCGGTGCCGGACGGCGCTGCATCCGTCGACGAGATCGAGCGCTCTTCGGCCGTCGAGCTGTTCCTGGCGCGGATCCGCGCCGCCACGCCCGACTGCGCGGTCGATCCGGCCGGCATCCGGCTGATCGGCGACATCTGCCGGCGTCTCGACGGGCTGCCGCTTGCGATCGAACTGGCTGCCGCGCGCGTCGCGACGCTCGGGCTCGAGATCGTCGCGTCGCGTCTCGACGACCGGCTGAACCTGCTGACGGGCGGGCTGCGCTCGGCGCTGCCGCGCCACCAGACGTTGCGGGCGACGTTCGACTGGAGCTATGTGCTGCTGGATGCGGCCGCGCGGTCGCTGTTTCGTCGGATGGCGTGCTTCATCGGCCCGTTTACGTTCGATGCCGCCCGCGAGGTTGCGATGGAGCCCGGCATGTCGGCCGCCGAGATGATCGCGGTGCTCGGCGAACTGGTCGCGAAGTCGCTGGTGACCGTCGAGTTCGACGGCGCGCAGGCGCGCTACCGGTTGACGGAATCGACGCGTGCGTATGCGCTCGAAAAGCTGCACAACGAGGGTGAATTCGACGCCATCGCCGAGCGTCATGCGCGCTACGAACGCGAGGAAGGGGAAGCGCGGATGCAGGCGCAGGCACAAGCCGCGGACCGCGCGAGCCTGCGTCTCGCCGCCGATGCGCCGGCGCCGCCCGTGGCGGCCGAGCCGCAGGCGCTGGAAGCGGACGCGTTGGCGCGCGCGTTGCTGGAGCCGGCGCGGATGCGCGAATGTGCGACACCGGCGCGGCGAGCGCTTGACGCGATCGAGGCCGGCGAGGGCGCGTCCGTCGACGCGGCGCGCGAGATGCGCTTGCGCGCGGCCTATGCGGCGGCGCTGCTGCATACCGATGGCGACACGCATACGGCCGCCGCGATGTGGGACCGGACGCTCGCGCTCGCGGGCCGGATCGGCGACGAGGCAGTCGACGCGTGTGCGCTGGTCGGGCTGTGGAACACGATGCTGACGCGCTCCGACATCCACGAATCGTTGCGCTACGCGACGCGCTTCGAGCGCGCCGCCGCGCGGCGGGGCGACCGGTCGCAGCGGCTGCTGGCGAATGCGATGGTCGCGACCTCGCTGCATTACTTCGGCGAGCACGCGCAGGCGCGCGAGCGGCTGGAGGCGGGGACGGCCGAGCTGGCCGAGGCCGGCGAACCGTCGTGCGCGCAGGCGGCGCTGGGGATCGACGTCGCGACGCTCGGCCGGACGATGCTGACGCGGCTCGTGTGGATGCAGGGCGATCCGGAATATGCGATGCGACTGGCGGCGCAGGCGGTCGAATGCGCGCGCCGCGCCGGTTCGGGGCTGGCGTTGTGCGTCGTGATCGGCGCCGCGGCCGTACCGATTGCATTGCGCTATGGCGATCACGACGTGATTTCCGACTACCTCGGCACGCTGCGATCGACCGCCGAGGCGAACGGGTTCGACATCTGGCTCAGCCACGCGGAATGTCTGGCCGGGCAGTTCGACATCCAGACCGGGCACCCCGGCGCCGGTCTTGCGCGGCTCGAGCCCGCGCTGCGGCGCATCGAAACGAGCGGATTCCGGCGCGTGCTCGCACCGCTGACCGTCGCGTACGCGGAAGGATTGACGCGCACGGGCCGCGCGGCCGAGGCATGCACGAGGCTCGACGCGACGCTCGCGCGCTGTCGCGCGCACGGCGAGCATCTGTTCGTGCCCGAACTGTTGCGCGCCCGGGGGCTCGCGATGCTCGAACAGGCGCGCACCGCCGATGCGGACCTCGCGATTGCCTGCGAAACCGACGGGCACCGTCATCTGCTGATGGGGATCCATACCGCGAACGGGCAAGGGGCAGCCATGTGGGCGCTGCGCGGCACGCTCGATCTCGCCGATCACCTGATCGAGCGTGGGCGTACCGCGCAGGCTTCGTTGCTGCTCGCCAACCTGCAGGGGCATTTCGATCCGCAATCGCGCGCGTTCGATGTTCGCCGGCTGGCGCGCGTGCAGAACTTCGTGCGCCCGGAGACGATGCCGTCGACGGCCCGTACGCGCATGCGGCACGAGGCGGCGGATGCGATGCAGCAGGTGGCGTAACCGCGCGCCGGACCCGCGCAAGACGCCGCCGCGCCATCGCGCCGCGGCCTGTCGGTCCGATCGTTCAATGTTCAAGGGGAAGTGGATGGTCCGTGTATCGTCAATCCGGGTGCATGCCGCGTGCGACCGTGTGCCGGCTTTCGGCGCAAGCAGGAGGCCGGACGGTGCTTAAGGCGACGGAACCCGCGGAATCGGCGGACCTCATCGTATACAACGGCAAGATCGCGACGCAGGACGACCGGCAGTCGTTCGTGACCGCGCTCGCGGTGAAGGACGGCCGGATCCTCGCGGCCGGCAGCGGGCCCGACGTGATGCGCCACGCGCGCGCCGACACGCTGCGCATCGACCTGAACGGCCGCACCGTGATTCCGGGGCTGAACGATTCGCACCTGCACGTGATCCGCGGCGGCCTCAATTTCAACCTGGAACTGCGCTGGGACGGCGTGCCGACGCTGGCCGATGCGCTCGCCATGCTGCACCGCCAGGTGCTGCGCACGCCGGCGCGGCAGTGGGTGCGCGTCGTCGGCGGCTGGACCGAATTCCAGTTCGCGGAAAAGCGCGGGCCGACGGTGGCCGAACTCAACGCGATCGCGCCCGACACGCCGGTCTTCATCATGCACCTGGGCGACAGCGCGCTGCTGAACGCGGCCGCGCTGCGCGCGATCGGCTATGGCCGGGACACGTCCGATCCGCCCGGCGGCGAAATCCAGCGCGATCGCCTCGGCAGGCCGACCGGCATGCTGATCGCGCGACCGGACATGGCCGTCCTGCACACCGCGCTCGAGAAGGGCCCGAAGCTCGGTCACGACGACCAGATGAATTCGATGCGGCACTTCATGCGCGAGCTGAACCGCCTCGGCGTGACGAGCGCGATCGACGCCGGCGGCGATTTCCAGGCCTTTCCTGACGACTACGGCCCGATCCTGGCGCTCGCCAGGCGCGGCGAACTGACGGTGCGCATCGCATACAGCCTGTTCGTGCAGCATCCCGGACGGGAACTCGACGACTACGCGCGCTGGGTGACGCTGGCGAAGCCCGGCGACGGCGACGCGTTCCTGCGGATGAACGGCGCGGGCGAACTGCTGGTGTACTCCGCGGCCGACTTCGGGAATTTTCTCGAACCGCGCCCCGATCTACCCGAAGCGCTCGAGGCCGAACTGGCCTCGGTGGTGCGGCTGCTGGTGCGGCACCGCTGGCCGTTCCGGCTGCACGCGACCTACGACGAATCGATCGGCCGCTTCCTGAACGTGCTCGAAGCCGTGAATCGCGACATGCCGTTCGACGGGCTGCGCTGGTTCTTCGATCACTGCGAGACGATTTCGGATGCGAACATCGCGCGCATCGCCGCGCTCGGCGGCGGCGTGACGGTCCAGCACCGGATGGCGTTCCAGGGCGAGTATTTCATTGCACGCTACGGCGCGGAAGCGGCCACGCGCACGCCGCCGATCCGCGCGATGCTGGCGGCCGGGCTGCCGGTCGGCGCGGGCACCGACGCGACGCGCATCGCGAGTTACAACCCGTTCGTGTCGCTGTACTGGATGGTGTCCGGGCGCACCGTCGGCGGCACGGTGCTCTATCCGGAACGCAACCGGCTCAGCCGGATGGAAGCGCTGCGCCGCTACACGGTCGGCAGTGCATGGTTCTCGAACGAGGACGATCGCAAGGGCGCGCTGGTGCCCGGCCAGTATGCGGATTTCGCGGTGCTGACGGACGACTACTTCACGATCGACGAACCACTGATCAAATCCTTGTCGTCGGTGCTGACGGTCGTCGACGGCAAGGTCGTGCATGCGGACGACGAATTCGCGCCGCTCGCGCCGCCGCCGCTGCCGGTCAGCCCCGCGTGGTCGCCGGTGGCCGAATTCGGCGGCGCCGGCGGAACCGGCCAACGTCGTCCGGCCGCGTCGGCGCAGCCGCGCGCGGCGGCCGGCGACGGCGCGGACGCCGGTTTCGCGCGCGGCCGCGGGCGTCGTTTCGCGCAGCGCCTTCATGTGGCCGCGCGGGAAGCTGTCGAGCAGTGCGAAGCATTCGGTCAACCCGGTGCCGCGTTTTAGGATGGCGTCGGTCAACGGGCAGGCCGGCTACCCTCGCACGTGTCGCGCGATGAATGGATGATGATTCGCCCCCGGCGCGGGGCAGGAGGAGACGAAATGAGTGCTGCGCACACCTGCGCACGGGCCGATGACGAAGTCGCCGGCGTCCGCATTCCCCGGACGCCGATCGCGATCGAGGCCGCCGAAGCGGCATGCGCGTCGCTACCGCGGGTGATCACCGATCACGCTTGCCGGGTGTTCGTCCTCGCGTCGCTGGCTGTGCGCCGGGCAGGCGAGACACTCGATGCGGATGCGCTGTATGTGGCCGCGATGTACGCGAACATGGGGCTGAGCACCGCGTATGGCCGCTCGACCGAGCGCTACGAGCTCGACAGCGCCGATGCCGCGCACGCGTTCCTGCTGCGCCATCAGACGTCGCAGCGCCTGCGCGACGACGTGTGGCGCGCGATCGCGCTCCATACGACGCCCGGTGTGGCCGCGCGCGTGTCGCCGCTCGCGCGTGCGTTGGCGTCCGCCGTATCGACCGACCTGATGGCGACCGGCTTCGACGCGTATTCGGCCGACGAGCGGCGGGCGGTGCTCGCCGCGTACCCGCGCGGCGACGGGTTCGGCGACGCGTTTCTCGACGCGATCGCACGCGGGGTCGCGCACCGGCCGGCGTCGACGTTCGGCACGTGGAGCGCGGATGTGCTCGAGCGGGCCGATCCGGATTTTCACCGGCCGAATTTCTGCGGACGCGTGCTGGGCGCGCGCTGGAAAGACGCCTGAAGGGTTCGTTCCGGACGATCCGGCCGACTTCGCCGGCCGTCGGGGCGGCCCGGCGATTGTCGCGCCGGGCTGCCGCCGGTGCGGGCTCAGGTGTTCCGGGCCGCCACGTCGTGACGCGCATAGTCGACGTATCCCGCGCGGTCGCCGCCATACCAGCCGGCCGTCTTCGGCGTGGCGAGCGGCGCATTCGCCGCGAGGCGTTCGACGAGATCGGGGTTGGCGATGTACGCGCGCGCGAACGCGACGAGATCGGCGTCGCCCGCATCGATCAGCGCATGCGCGGCATCCGGCGCGATGCCGCCGTTGACGATCAGCGTGCCGCCGAAGGCCTTGCGCGTGTGCTCGACGATGCGCGGCAGGTCGGGCTCGCCGCTCCAGCCGTTGGTGTCCGCCGCGTGCAGATAGGCGACGCCGGCTTCGTCGAGCATGCGGCCGACGTAGGCGTACGTCGCATCCGGATCGGCGTCGCGCACGTTGTTGTACTTCGCGTACGGCGAGATGCGCACGCCCACGCGGTCGAGCGGCATCACGCCGCCAACCGCGTCGACGATTTCCTCGAGGAAGCGCGCGCGGTTCGCGACCGAGCCGCCGTAGCGGTCGTCGCGGCGGTTCAGCGTCGACGACAGGAACTGGTGCGGCAGGTAGCCGTTGGCTGCATGGATCTCGACGCCGTCGAAGCCGGCCGCCTTCGCGCGGACGGCCGCCTGGCGGAATTCGCCGACCGTCGCGGCGACTTCGTCCGTCGTCATCGCGCGCGACGGCGTCGCGTGAATCTTCGTGTAATAGCCGTTCTGCAATTGCGCCCACACCTGCAACTGCTCGAGATCGTCGTTGACGCCGGACGGCGACAGCGGCGCGTCGCCGCCGAGCAGCGTCAGCGAGCTCACGCGGCCGCCGTGCCACAGCTGCGCGAAGATGCGGCCGCCGTTCGCATGGACCGCGTCCGTGATCTGCTGCCAGCCGGCCGCCTGCTCGTCGGTGACGAGCCCCGGCGTCAGTTCGAACGACGCGGAGGCCGGGCTGACGTTGGTCGCTTCGGTCACGATCAGGCCGGCGGACGCGCGCTGTGCGTAGTATTCGGCCATCAGTTCGGTCGGCTGGCCGCGCGACGGCGCGCGCGAACGCGTCATCGGCCCCATCACGACACGGTTGGGAAGCGGCAGGCCGCGCAGATCGTAGTGGCTGAGCAGGGAAGACATGATGGATTCCTTTTGCGTGGAGCAGCGCGGCGCCGCTTATCGTGCGACGGGCCCTGCGGAACGTTCGGTGGTGATGCGGGTGACGTGCCGGCAGCGTTCCGGCACGCGAACGGCCCGGGCGGGAGTCGCGCGTGAACCGGTGTCGGTTCAGGCTTGTGCGTGGCGTTCGGCATGCGGACGCCCGATCACGAGGTAGTGAGCCAGCGCAATGATCGGGAACGCGCCGGCGACAGCGGCGACGAGCGGCCAGCCGCCATGCGCGTACAGCGGGCTCGCGAGCGCGGAGCCGGCCGCGCCGCCGACGAAGATGCTCGTCATGTACAGCGCGTTCAGGCGGTTGCGGCTCGCCGCATGCAGCGCATAGATTTCGCGCTGGCCGAGCACCATGTTCATCTGCACCGCGAAATCGAGCACGATGCCCGTGACGACGAGGCCGTACAGGCCGGCGCCGTGGAGCAGCGCAACCGTGTACGCCAGCGTGCCGGCGACCAGCGCGATCAGTGTCGCCCGCACGGTATGGCCGGCATCCGCGAGGCGGCCCGCAACGGGCGCCGACGTCGCGCCGATCGCACCGACGAGCGCGAACAGGCCGATGGCCGATTGCGACAGCCCGTAGTGGCGCGTCAGCTCGACCGGCACGGCGGTCCAGAACAGGCTGAACGACGCGAACATCAGGCCCTGGTAGAACGCGCGATGGCGCAGCACCGGCATCGTGCGGACCAGATGCAGCAGCGAGCCGATCAGTTCGAAGTAAGTCGCGCGATGCTCGGGCTGACGCGACGGGATCGTCAACGCGAGCACGGCCGTCACGAGCGTCATCAGCACGGCGGCGGCCGCGAACACGACGCGCCAGCCGAACGCGTCGGCCACGACGCTCGACAGCGGGCGCGCGAGCAGGATGCCGAGCAGCAGCCCGCTCATGATCGTGCCGACCACGCGGCCGCGCGAATGATCCGGCGCGAGGTGCGCGGCGAGCGGCACCAGGATCTGGACGGCGACCGAGCTGAAGCCGATCAGCAGCGAGATCGCGAGGAACAGCCCGGGCGTCTGGACGACCGCGGCCGCCGCGAGGCTCGCGATCGACACGACGGCCGTGACGATCATCAGCTTGCGGTTCTCGAGCAGGTCGCCGAGCGGCACGATGAAGAACAGGCCGAGCGCGTAGCCGATCTGCGTCAGCGACACGATGAGGCTCGCGGTTTCGCCGGACATGTGCAGGCTTGGCGCGATGAGCTCGGTGATCGGTTGCGCGTAATACAGGTTCGCGACGATCGCGCCGCAGCTGAACGCGAACAGCAGGATGAGGCCCTGCGTGAGCTTGGTCGCGTGCCCGTGGGCCGCAACCGGGGTGGATTCTGCTGACATGGTCGACTCCTTGGAAAGAGATGTCGGGTGCCCGTTCATCGGGCGGGCGTGACGATTGCCGTCGCGGCGAAACGGAAGCCGCCGCATTGCCGTCAAGATTATTGATCGATCGATAACAAGGGAATGGGTCCGGGGCGCAATCGAGCATTGCGTGCCACGCAAAGGGGGCGGACCATGTGCGGGTTCATGCGGGGGCGCCTGCGTCGGCCGACGCGATGCGGCCGCCGGCGAAGGCGGGGCAGAGGGCAGCGAAACCGGCCTGGACGGACGGCGCGGCAATCTTCATGTTGCGCCTCTCGAAACGGGCCTCCGGCGCGGATGTCGCGGATCGCGAGGCCCGATGAGCGCAGTCTGGATCGAGCGGACTGAAGTGTCCTAAGCCGCCTCTTGATTCATTTGATTCATGCGGTGCGCGCGGCGGCGCGGACGATCGGTTTCAACGGCGGGTTTCGACCGCCGGCTTCAAGCGCGCTTGCCCTGCAGCGTCGGAATCTGTGCGAACAGCCCAGCGAGCCAGTCGACGAAGACCTTGAGCTTGACGGGCGTATGCCGATTGGGCGGATACAGGATCGAGATCGGCCGGGGCGGCGTGTTGAAATCGGTCAGCACCTCGCGCAGGCGGCCCGATTGCAGATACGGCTCGACCAGGTACAGCGAGGTCTTGATCAGGCCGATCCCCGCGACGCCGGCCGCGATGTAGGTGTCGGCGTCGTTGACCGCGACCGTGCCGCACAACTGGATGATCCGCGTTTCGCCGTCGACGACGTAGTCCCAGGACCGCGGGCGGCCCGTATCGGCCGAGATGTGGCTGACCGCGATGTGCTGCGCGAGATCGTCCACCGTCTCGGGTGCGCCGCATCGTTCGAGATACGCGGGGGCCGCGCACGTGCAGGTGGTCAGGCTGCCGATCCGTTTCGCGACCAACCCCGAATCGTCGAGCGCGCCGATCCGCACGACGCAATCGACACCCTCGCCGACGAGATCGATCTGGCGATCGGTCACGCCGAGTTCGATCGAGATACCCGGATGGGCGGCGAGAAACTCGGGCAGGGCGGGCACCATGATCTGCTTGGCCATGGCCGGCGGCAGGTTGACTTTCAGCCGGCCGCGCGGCACGTTGCGCGCCTGCGAGACGGCCGCTTCCATGTCGTCGATTTCGCGCAGCACGCCGACGCAGCGTTCGTAATAGGCCTGCCCGTCCTCGGTCAGCGAGATCCGGCGCGTGGTGCGGTTCAGCAGCCGGCAGCCGAGATGCTGTTCGAGCGTGCTCAGCAGCGCGGACACGCGCGGCGTCGTGAGTCCGGTCGTGTCCGACGCGCGCGTGAAGCTGCCCGTCTCGACGATGCGCGTAAACACGCGCATCGAAAGCAAGGTATCCATCGTTCAGAAATCTCCAGCCTGTTTGTTGTCCGCGCCGGTTCGTGCCGGCGCGATTTGTCGTGGTCGTGCGATGCCGCTACGCGTCGATGCGTTTCCTGAGCCCTTCACCGGCAAACGGCATTTCGCGCAGGCGCTGGCCGGTCGCGTCGAAGATCGCGTTGGCGAGCGCGCCCGCGGTCGGCCCCATCGACGCCTCGGCCGCGCCGAGGAACGGTGCGCCCGGACGATTGATCAGGTGCACCTTGATGCTTTGCGGTGCGGCGCCGAAGCGGAGAATCGGATAGCTGCTCCAGTCGAAGCTGCGCACGCGTTGCGTATCGTATTTCAGTGCCTCGTACAGCGTCCAGCTCGCGGACTGGATGATGCCGCCCTCGATCTGGTTGCGAATGCCGTCGGGCGATACGACCTGGCCGGCGTCGACAGCCGCTTCCGCACGTTCGAGCGTCACCTGGCCGGTTTCCGGAACGACCGACACCTCGACCGCGATCGCGACGTAGGCCATCAGGTTCTTGTATTTGCCGAAGGCGAAGCCGACGCCTCGGTTGCGTTCGCGCGGCGGCCGGGGCCAGCCGAATTTCGTCGCGGCGAGCTTGATCACCTGGCTCGCGCGGTGATCCTGCATGTGACGCAGCCTGAATTCGACCGGATCGACGCCGGCGGCGTGCGCCAGCTCGTCCATGAAGCTTTCGATCGCCCAGACGTTCGTGTGCGCGCCGAGCGAGCGCATCGCCGAGGTCTGCAGCGGCATCGTCGGCGAGAAGTTGTTGACGATGTGCATGTTCGGCAGCGCGTACAGCGGGATCGCGTTGCGATCGCCGCCGCCCTCGGGCTGCAGCATCGGCGTGGACGGCGCGGAGACGAACGGCGGTTCGAGCATCCGCGCGGGCAGCAGCCGGCCGGCATTGACGATGCGCTCGTTGTGCGAGCTGCTCCACAGCGCGTAGTGCCAGTCGACGATGCGGCCGCCCGCGTCGAGCGACGCGCTGAGCTCGGTGACCATCGCCGGCGTGAAGTGGTCCCACGTATGTTCCTGCTCGCGCATCCACTGGACGCGAATCGGCTTGCCGGGCATCGCAGCCGCGATCAGTGCCGCATGCGCGGCCGCGTCGTCCGCACCGTTGTGCCCGTAGCAGCCGGAACCCTCCGTGTGAATGCAGCGCACGCTCGCCTTCGGCATCGACAGCATCTCGGCGAGTGCGTCGCGCAGCGGGTACACGCCCTGCGAGTGGGTCCACACGGTCAGCGTGCCGTTCTCGAGATGCGCGACCGAGCAGGACGGCCCGATCGAGCCGTGCAACAGGTAGTTCTTCAGGAACGTGGCGCTCAGAGTCTTCGTGGCCGGCGCGGTTTGCGCATGCGAGTTGGCGATCTCGATGCGCTGCGTCGCGATCCGCTTCAGGTCCTGATGAACCGTCGCGCGATCGGGCAGCGCCCGGCCGGGCGACCAGCGGCAGCCGGCGGCCAGCGCGCGCTGCGCGACGACCGCCTGCCATTCGCCCTGCGCGACGACCGCGAGCAGGCTGCCGTTGCGCACGATCCGCATGACACCGGGCAGCTTCAGGATCGCGGCTTCGTCGAACGACAGCAGTTTCGCGTCGTACACCGGCGGCATCACGACGCGCGCATGCAGCATGCCGGGCAGTGCCATGTCCTGCACGTAGCTGACGCCGCCCGTGACCTTGTTCGGGATGTCGACGCGCGGCAGCGACGTGCCGATCATGGTGAACGTGGCCGGGCTCTTCAACGGCGACGTCGGCGTCGCGTTGCGATGCAGGTCGACGGTGCGCACCGCGTCGCCGTAGCGCATCGTGCGGCCGTCCGGCGCCTTGATGACCGCGTCGGCGACGGTGAGCAGGCGCGCATCGACGCCGAACTGCTTCGCCGCGCCGTCGACCAGCAGCCCGCGCACCTGCGCGGCGGCATTCAGCAACGCGGAGCCGCTGTCCGCCATCGTGTGGCTGCCGGCCGTCAATCCCTCGTCCGGCGACGCGCCGGTGTCGGCGGTCAGGAACGTGATCAGCGAGGGCTTCATGTTCAGCTCCTCGGCGGCTACCTGCAGCAACGCGGTGCGCACGCCGGTGCCGAGCTCGACCTTGCCCGTGAACACGGTGACCTTGCCCTCGGGCGTGATCTTGATCCACGCGTCCAGCAACGGATTGGTCTTCAGGCTGCCGGCCAGCGTTTCGGTGGCCTTGGCCACGTGGACGGCGGCGCCTTCGTCCGCGATCACGACCTCGGCGGCGGCGCGCGCGGCCGGTGCGAGGCTGAACGCGACGAACAGCGCGCCGGAAACCATGAAGTGCCGGCGGCCTTCGTCGATGTCGTCGGGTGGGTTCATCAGAGCCCCTTGCTGATCATGACCGGAGCGCCTGCCGGTTCCGGGTCCGGCAAGCCCGAGACCTGGCGCACGGCCGCCAGGATCCGCATGTGGGTGCCGCAACGGCACAGATTCGGTTCCATGTGCGTGCGCAGCTCGCGTTCGGTGGGTTTCGGGTTGCGTTCGAGCAGCGCCTGCGCGCGCATGATCATGCCCGCGATGCAATAACCGCACTGCGCCGCCTGATGATCGATGAACGCCTGCTGAAGCTTGCCCGGATGCTCGGCGGTGCCGAGGCTTTCGATGGTCCTGACGCGGCGCTCGCCGATCGCGGCCACCGGGATCAGGCACGAGAACATCGGCTTGTCGTCGACGATCACGGTGCACGCGCCGCATTGTCCGAGGCCGCAGCCGAACTTCGCGCCGTGCAGGTGCAGGTCGTTGCGCAGCGCGTAAAGGAGCGGCGTGGACGGATCGATGTCGAGCGTGTGCCGCACGCCATTCACGGTGAGGGTGATCATTGCGCGCGGTCCTCCTTTCTGAGCTTCGCGGCCAGGGTGTCGATGCCGCTCCACGCGGGGCGATCGGAGTACGTTTCGCGGAGGTAGGCGGCGAGGTCCGCGATCTGCGCGTCGTCGTACTGGTCGAGGTAGGACGGCATGTAGTTCAGCGTGTCCTCGCCATGCCAGCCGATCCCGTTGAACATCATCTGGATCGCGTTGCGCGGCGTGTCGGCGGCGATCGCCGTGCCGAACGCGAGCGTCGGCCGCTCGCCGATCGACTGCATCGGCGCTGCCGGCCCGTGGCACTGTGCGCACGACGCCTGGAACAGCACCGCACCGCGCTGGCCGGCAGGCGTCGTCGCATGGCGTTCGGCGACGGCCGTCGCGGGCCGTGCGGCGGCCGGCTTCTGGATCGCCAGGATGTAGGCCGCGATGGCCTCGACATCCTCGACCGGCACCGTCGCGAGATCGCGCGTGACGGGCAGCATCGGTCCGGCGGCCGCGCCGTGCTCGCTCGCGCGGCCGGTGCGCAGGTACGTGACCAACTGCGCTTGCGTCCACGGCTGGACCGCGTTGCCGAGCGCATTGAGGGGCGGGGCTTCCCAGCCGTCGACGATGCCGCCGTCGAACGCCTTGCCTGCTTGCTCGCCGCCGATCGCATTCAGCGGCGAATGGCAGGACGCGCAGTGTCCGAGGCCGTCGACCAGCAGCTTGCCGCGATTCCATTGCGCGGATTGCGACGGGTCCGGCGCGTAGGCGCCTTCGCGCAGGAACAGGATGTTCCAGAACGCGACGAGCGGCCGGAAGTTGAGCGGGAAGATCAGGTCGTTCGCCGGCGTCTTCGCTTGAACCGGTTCGCGTGTCATCAGGTACGCGTATGCGGCCGCGATGTCCTGGTCGGACATCCGCGTGAAATGAATGTACGGAAAGGCCGGGTAGAGCGGATGGCCGTCGCGGGCGATGCCGCTGCGCAGCGCGCGCGCGAAGGCGGCCTGCGACCAGCGGCCGATGCCGGTGTCGGCATCCGGCGTGATGTTGGTCGCGTAGATCGTGCCGAACGGCGTCGCGAGCGGCAGCCCGCCGGCGAACGGCTTGCCGTCCTTCGCGGTGTGGCAGACGATGCAGTCGCCCAGCGCGACCACACGTGCGCCGGCCTTGATCAGTTGCGGATCGAACGACGCGCGGGCCGGCGGATCGATCGGCGCGATCGACGGCCGATACATGATGCCGATCGCGGCCGCCAGGCCGACGATCACGATGCCTGCCACGCCGAACCAGAGTCGTTTGTGCTTCATGCGCGCTCCACGCGAACCGGTTCGTCCGGCGTCATCAGGCAGGCGGGGCAATGCACGGCGCGTCGGCCGCATGCGTCCGCGTGACGATTGCTCACGGTTTCGCAGATCCGGTTGCCAGGGCGGACAGGCCGACGTGTGCGGCCCGGCGTGCGCGCGCTCGCGACGGTCGTTCTGGTCGGCGCCGCAGGACGGCGGTGTGGCCGCACCGATCGATGCGGCCATGACAGGCCTGCCCGGCGGCTGCGATTCGCGGCGGAGATCATGTCGTTACTCCAGGGGTGGGGGCCGCACGCGGGCCGTGGCCGGTGCCGGTGCGCTCGTTGGTGGAGGCAGTCTACGCGGGCGCCGACGTCATTTCCTGAAGCTGCGCTGAAACGTTCTGAACGGGCGCGCGAACCGTTCCGGCGCTTGCGTTCCTGCGTCAGCGCGGCGTGCCGAGACCGAACGCCGCGGCAAGCTGCGGCCCCTTGTCGAGCAACGACGTCACTTCCTCCCGCCGCCGGGCCGACCACTGCGCGAGGCGCGCGACGACGTCGGTCGCGTCCACCGGCAGCGCTTCGGCGAGCGACACGGCATCGCTCGCCGCCTTCGACGTACCGGATGCCGTATGGGGGCGCACGGTGCAGGCCGCGTCGCCGATCAGGGCGACACGGGCGTCGACGAAGCCGGGGCTCAGTGCGTCGAAAATCGCCTGGTTGAAAGGTGCGCGCGTCGCGAGCACCAGTTGCGACAGGGTGGCCGGTAGCCGTTCGCCGGCGAGTTGCCGCAGCGTCGCGACGGTGTCGTCGGCAAGCTGCCCCGGATGCACGGACGCGTGATGAACGTGGCCGTTCCGATCGGTCAGGTGGCGGCGCAGCGCGTCGGGATCGGCTTCGTTGCGATACCAGAGCCAGTTGAAGCGGCGCGCGCCCGGCGCGAGCGAGCCGTCGAGCGCGGGAATCAGGAACGCCATGAACAGCTCGCCCGGCGCCTTGTGAAGCGTCATGTTCTCGACCAGCGACGCGATCGCGGCGGCGTCGAATTCGGCTTCGTCGACGATGCCGCGCCATGCGAGGTAACCGGCAAACGATGGCGTATAGCCGGGGAAGATGCGCGCGCGCAGGTTCGAACCCGAACCGTCGGCTGCAATCAGCACGTCCGCGCGGATGCGTTCGTCGTCCACGTGCACGTCGACGCCATCCGCGTCCTGGTCGAAGCCGGTCACCGTGCGGCCGTACCGGATGCACCCGCTCGGCAGCGTCTCGCACAGCGAGCGATAGACGGCGTCCCACGACGAGAACGGCAGCATTTCGGGTTCGTCGCGCGTGACGATGCCGTCGCGATCGATCCAGCGCCGCCGATGCGTCGGCACGCTGATCATCTGGCGGCAATGACGGCCATGCCGTTCGAGAAACGCCATCATGCGCCGCAGCACGGCCACACCGCCGCCCTGGCCGCGCAGCGGGGACGGCGAGCGTTCGCAGACCGTGACGTCGTGCCCGATGCAATCGAGCGTCAGCGCGGCCGCGAGGCCGGCGATCGAACCGCCTGCAATGACGATCTTCATCGTGCGTGACTCCCGTGTTCGAAACGCGGTGTGCGTTGCCGGCCGAGTCGTGATGCGTGGCGTCGTGCGCCCGGCCTCACGGCTCGCCGGATGATGCCATGCCCGGCAACGGGCTGCGCCGACGACGCGCGCGGTCGCCTCGATCGTCAGCCGCTCGTGCCGAGCGAGCGGCAGCAGGCCACGGCGAGCGCCGGCGTACACGATCATGTTGCGCATCAGCGTCCGGATCAGGCGCTCCAGCACGATTTCGTCGGACAGCGAATGGACCGCGCGCATCTCGAGCGCGAAATCGAGATCTTCGCGCGCGGGCAGGGCAGCCCGGCGCCGGATCGGCGGAGATCCCGCAGCGACGATTCTGGCGATCGCGCACGCCGCAACGGAAGCGCGACGACCTGAAAAATGCTGAAACGCACTGAAGGGCGCGCCGGCGTGACGGCCGGGCACGCCGTACGGTGACGCTTGCGCTTACGCCTTCAGGAACGCGAGCAGTTCGGCATTGATCCGGTCGGCGTTGACGACGCACATTCCGTGCGACCCGCCGGGGATCACCTTGAGCTCCGCGTGCTTCACGATCTTCGCGGACAGGCGAGCCGAATCGTCGATCGGCACGATCTGGTCGTCGTCGCCGTGCAGGATCAGCGTCGGGACGTCGATCTTCTTCAGGTCGTCGGTATAGTCGACCTCGGAGAATTCCTTGACGCACAGATACTGGCCATGGATGCCGCCCATCATGCCCTGTGCCCAGAACGCATCGATCGTGCCCTGCGACACCTTGGCATTCGGACGGTTGAAGCCGAAGAACGGCACGGCGAGATCCTTGTAGAACTGCGAGCGGTTCTCGGCGACGTTCTTGCGGATCCCGTCGAACACGTCCATCGGCAGGCCGCCGGGATTGGACGCCGATTTCACCATCTGCGGCGGCACGGCGCCGATCAGCACGGCCTTCGACACGCGCTTCGTGCCGTGGCGGCCGATGTAGTGCGCGACTTCGCCGCCGCCGGTGGAATGGCCGACGAGCGTGGCTTCGCGCAGGTCGAGCGCATTCATCAGTGCCGCGAGATCGTCGGCATACGTGTCCATGTCGTTGCCTCGCGACGGCTGGCTCGAGCGGCCGTGACCGCGACGGTCATGCGCGATCACGCGATAGCCGTGCTGCACGAGGAACAGCATCTGCGCGTCCCACGCATCGGCGCACAGCGGCCAGCCGTGCGAGAAGACGACCGGGCGGCCGCTGCCCCAGTCCTTGAAGTAAATCTGCGTACCGTCTTGGGTGGTGATCGTGTTCATCGCATGGGCTCCTTGATGAGCGGAAGCGGCGTGTTTGGGGGCGGCGGCGGCGGCCGCAGCCGGCAGCGCGGCGGCTGCAACGGCGGTCGCGCCGGCAAGCAGCATGTCTCGGCGACGCGCCGAGGGAACGGCGTCGATGTCTGCTGGACGCATTGGGGCTCCTTGAACGTGCGGTGGAACGATGCCGCGTTGGTTGGACGGTTCGGATCTGCCCGCATGCGGCAATCGCGCCGGCAGCCGGCGTGCGTTCGCGATCGCGGGCCGGCAGGCGCGCGAAGGCAGCGAACGAACGCCGACAGGAGCCTATCCCGCGGCCTTGCGGCCTGTACTGAAATCGCGCTGAATTTTCATGAAGCCGGTCGCGGCGCATGCCGCGCGAACCCGGCGGCCAGAAAATTTAAGCCCGCAATAAAGACTCTTCAGCGGCGGCTCGCTATCGTCAGCATCAGGTCATCCCGTCGCGGGTCGGTGCCGGTTCGCGTCGGCGGATGGCGCTCGCGACGCGGGCGGGTGTGCAACATCCGGACCCCTCGCCACTTGCCTGGGTACGCCGCCATGGACGAATTCAATCGCTGGGAGCACGTGATGACGCTGCTCGACCCGTCGCCGGCCGCGAGCCGCTGCGCGCCGTCGCAGCCTCGCGACCCGGACCCCGTGTGCCGTCGCCATCGCGACGACGCGCCGCCCGCGTCGAGCGGCGGGGTGCGCCGCCGGTGCGCGATCGTCGCCGCCGAGCGGCAGACCGATTCGTCGGTGTTGATCTCGTGGAGCGACCCGACGCGCTGCCGGTACGACGAGCAGCGCTGGATCAGCGCAAAGTCCCGCGCCCTCGGGCGCTGCGCGCTGACCGGCATCACGATTCATACCGGCGATGCGATCTACAAGCCGCAATGGCGCGGCGCGAAGCGCCCCGCGAACTACCGGGAGGTGATCCTCGCGTCCGAACTGGACCGGTTCATCGTCAGGCTGTCCCGTTCCTGACCCGGAACGGCACGGCCTGTCCGTCGACCGTGGCTGACCGACGCACGCGCAACGATCGAACGACGAACTGCTGGCTTTCGCCCGCGCATGACGCGACGGCGGTTGCTGCCGTGACGTGGCGGAGCGGGCCCGGCCGACCGGCCGGCTCACTCCGTCCATTTCGACCCGAGCACCAGGCCGCAGAAATTCGTCCGACGATAGTCCGGGTCGCACCGCTCGAGCACGTCGGCGCAGACGTTCCCGAACGCGGTCGCGGGGCGATGCGCGGTGCCCGCGGCGAACGCCTCGAGGAACAGTTCCTTGAAACACGGGCCGCGTGGCCACGCGTCGACGATCTCGTCACGTTCGGACCGGCTCACCTCGTCGAAATGACGTGCGAAGAGATCCGTCTCGATGCCTGCGCCGAGCAACGCCGTCAACGGCGTCATGTGCGCGTGAATGCCAAAGGCCGTGTGCAGTGCGATCGCACGCCACACCTCCGCCGTATCGTCGGCGGCGACACCGTGTCCGCCGAGGAATGCGTGCGCGGCATTCGCGCCGTCGATTTCGAAGCGCCGGCGCGAATGCCGGAAGCGCTCCGTCAGTCCGAAGTCATGGAACAGCGCGGCGACGTACAGCAGTTCGGCGTCGAATGCGATGCCGCGACGCAGCCCGATGATCGACGCGAACGCGAACACGCGCATCGCGTGCCGGAACAGGAGTTCCGGCTCGCCGGCGCGCACGGTCGCGGCGGCCTCCCGTGCGATCGGGCCGTCGGGAATCCGGATGCCGGCGATACGGTTGCCCATGGTCGTGTTCCTCGCGGCGTGACGGCAGTCGCTCGACGCTGGCGCCTTGGAACCATCGTCGCGCGCCGCGCCGCTGAATGTCCTGAGCGGCGCCTGAATCGTTCTGAATGGAAAATCCGACCGGCCGTCACGACCGGAGTCGGTTTCGCCGCGCCTCGCACGTCGTTGTTACCGGCTTTTTTCTCGCAAGCCATCCGAACGTCATTTCAATTCACGAGACTACGAAATTGAATTCAGCCAATCAGCCGTCTTGTCCTACGAAACGCGTTCATGGGTAAACGGCCATTTCACGCATTGACAATGCAGGGCGCCGCAGTGCACCGTGCCGCGCCAGGCAGGGCGGCGCACGACGTCACGGCGATCGTCGTTTTCATCGATTCAAAAAATTTGCTCCTTGAGTTCTGATTATTTGAATCATTCGACCGGACAAATGCCGTAGCATTACCGTCAAACCGGTGTCATTTCTGACAGGGCATCGATGAATGCAATCGATTGAAAATTCCCATGATCCGGATCGGAACACTTCACGTTTTTCTCGACAGACGTGAAATTCGCTCGAATGGCAAGCTGCTACGTATCGGCAGTCGCGCATTCGAAATTCTCGAACTCCTGATTCGTGCGAACGGCGCGTTGGTATCGAAAGACGAAATCATGCAGCGCGTGTGGCCGCACACGATCGTGGAGGAAAACAACCTGCAGGTGCATATCGCCGCGTTGCGCAAGGCGCTCGCCGACGACCGGAACCTGATCGTCACGGTGCCGGGGCGTGGTTATCGGCTGGTTGGCGGCCACGCCGAAGTCACGGCGCCCGCCCGTCCCGCGACGTCGCGGCTGACGGCCGCGCCGACCGCGCTCGTCGGCCGCGAGCAGACCGTCGCCGACGTCCTTGCGGCGCTCGACACCGCGCGCGTCGTGACGCTGGTCGGTGCGGGCGGCATCGGCAAGACGCGGGTCGCGCTCGAAGCGGCCATGCGGGCCGAGGCGAGCTTTCCGGATGGCGCCGCGTTCGTGTCGCTCGCCACGGTTGCGGGTCCGCGATTCGTGCCCGACGCCCTGGCGGGCGCGTTCGGCATCGTGGAGCCAACCGGATCGCTGACGCTCGAAGCGGTGCTGGCGAGCGTGGCGAACCGCCGGATGTTGCTGGTGCTCGACAATTGCGAGCATCTGCTCGACGCCGCCGCGCAGATCGCGACCGCACTGACCGAGTCCGACGCCGGATTGCGCGTCCTCGCGACCAGCCGCGAGGCGCTGCGTATCCAGGGCGAGCGGCTGTGTCCGATTCCGCCGCTCGACGTCCCCGACGAAGGGGCCGACGATGCTCGGGCCCTGAGCGCCAGCGCGGTGCAACTGTTCTCGGCGCGCGCGCGGGCCGCCGATCCCCGCTTTCCGCTCGACGAACGCAGCGTGGCGCTGATGGCGTCGGTGTGCCGGCGTCTCGACGGTCTCCCGCTCGCCATCGAACTGGCAGCGGCCCGCGCTGCCGTGCTCGGCATCGATGTGCTGGCCGCGCATCTTGACGATCATTTCAGGTTGCTGACCGGCGGTTTTCGTACGGCCTTGCCGCGTCATCAGACGCTGCAGGCGATGTACGACTGGAGCTACCGCTTGCTCGGGGATGCGGAGCGCCTGCTGTTGCGGTGGCTCGGCGTGTTCCGCGACAGCTTCTCGATCGACGCGGTGCGCGATATCGTCGGAACGAAGGGGTTGGCCGATGCGGATCTGCTCGACACGATCGCCGGCCTGGTTTCGAAGTCGCTGCTGAGCCTCGAGAGCGCGCACGGCACACCGCGCTACCGGCTGCTGACCACGACGCGCGCCTATGCGCTGCAGCAGCTCGAGAACAACGGCGAATGCGCGGCCGCGGCACGCGCACACGCGAACTATTTCCACACGTTGTTCAGGCTTGCGCCCGGTGGCGGAGACGACGACGGGCCGCAGGCCGAATCGCGGCTCGACATGATCCGGCGCGAACTCGGCAATCTGCGCGCGGCGCTCGACTGGGCGTTTTCGCCGAATGGCGATGCCGAGGTCGGCATCGCGTTGGCGGCTGTCGCGGTGCCGTGCCTGTTCGACCTGTCGCTGGTGGACGAATGTCGCGAACGGGCGCGCGTAGCGCTCGATGCAATGCGCACGATGGACGAGACACGGGCGCGCGAAGATGCGCGCGTGCGCCTGCTGGCCGCCTATGCCGCCGCGCTCGCCCATGCCTCGGGGCCGACGCACGTCGTACACGACACGTGATCCGACCTGCACGCGTTCGGATGCGAGGCGGGCGGGGCCGAGTTGCGGCCGCGCGAATCGTAACGGCGCGTGCCGCCGGCGAATTCAGAACGTTTCAGCCTGAACACAGGACCGGGCCGGCCGGTGCGTCTACATTGCATGCACGGAGACCGTCGGCGATTCGCAGGCGTGCGCGCAGCAGGCCGGCTCGCACCGTACCGCAACGCATCGATGTCGCCGCCACTGAATGCCGGCGCGGGGCGGCAGCGACACATGCGTTGCCGCCGCGACTTCGCGCGTCATCGAACGAGTACCGCATGAAACCTGTCCAGTCCGACCTTTCTCGCCACGATTCGCTGCCGGCGGCCGCTCGCCGGATCGGGTAGCGCGCGCCATGCGATCGCGCGAATTCCACGCCCGTCGCGCAGCGCGCATGCGGCCCGTTCCGGCATGTTGAACCTGTCCGTCACGGTCGCTTACGGCGCGCCGATCGTCGTTGCCGACCTCGTTGCATGGCGGTTGCTCGGGCCAGGCCGTTCGACGACGAAGGCGGTCTGGCGCTGTGCGTCGTTCGCCGCGCTGACCTATGTGCTGTTCGCAACCGGCGTGAGCCCGCTCGCGGTGCCCGCGTCGCCCGACCGGTTCGACCGGCTGGCAATCCAGGCGATCGGTGTCGCATGGTGGCTGCAGTGCGCGCTGGTGTTCAGCCTGATGCTCGACCATCTGCTGCTGCCGCGCGCGTGGCGCAACCAGCGGCTGTTTCATGACATCGCCGCGGGCGCCGTGTTCGGCGCGGCCGCGGTGGCCGCGCTCGGCTACGTACTGGGGCTGCCGCTGAGCGGCCTGGTCGCGACCTCGGGCGCGGTGGCCGTGATCCTGGGCCTGGCCGTCCAGAACACGCTGAACGACGTGTTTTCCGGCCTCGTGCTGAATACCACCCAGCCGTTTCGTCTGGGCGATACGGTGGCGATCGGCGAGCTGGAAGGCCGGATTGTCGAAAGCAACTGGCGCGCGACCAAGATGATCAACAGCCTCGGCAACCTGGTCGTCGTGCCGAACAGCACGGCGGCGAAGGCGACGATCGTCAACCTGAGCGAACCCGCGAGCGTGCACGGCGTGACGCTGACGATCGAGATCGATCCGGAAGTGCGGCCGGCCGTCGTCGTCGATGCGCTCGACCGGGCTGCCGCCAGTTCGCTGGACGTGCTGGCCAGTCCGGCGCCGGTCTCGATCGTCAAGGCATTCGGAACCAACTCTGTCGAATACGAACTCGTCTGTTACGTCGACGCGCTGCAAAAAAAGGTGGCGGTGCGCAACCGGCTCTACGACCTGGCCCACCGGCACCTGGCCGCCGCGGACATCGCGCTGCGCCCGCTTGGCGGGACGGCCGCGGCGCACCGGCCGGCGTCGCACGGTCAACGGCTGCTGCGCGCGGTCGAACTCTTCAGGCAACTCGATGACGAGGATCTCGCGGTGCTGGCCGAGGCGCTGGCGTCACGCGTGTTCCACAAAGGGGAGGTGATCTACGCGTCGAATTCCGATGCGCGCCTGCTGACGATCGTCGGGGCCGGTGTCGCGTCGGTGTTCGTGCCGGGCGCGACCGGCGACATCGAGGTCAGGAGGATGGCGCCCGGCGACGCGATCGGCCAGTCCGTCGTGCTGGCCGGCACGCAGCTTCATGCGAGTGTCTACGCGGTGACCGCCGTGACGGCCTATCAGTTGAGCAGCCGCGACCTGACGCCGCTGATCGCGAGGAAACCGGAACTCGGACGGTTGATGTGCGAATCCCTGACCGAACACATCGCGACCGAGGAGAAGATGATGATCCCGCCGGCCGCGAAGGCGCATGCGTCGTTCAAACTGATCGAATGGCTCGAGAAGGAGATGAAGCGCCTGCACGATTCGTTCGTCTGATGCGGCCGGAGATCGCGGGGAAACGTTCGGTCGAGACGCGCGACCGGCGAGCGGCGGAATCAGGCGAGCGCGGTGAACCGGTCGACGAGGTCGGGGCGGGCGAGCTGATCGACCCACCAGTGCAGCGCGCGGCCGGCCTCGTCGCCGCGCCACGCGATATAGCAATGCGTCGTGTCGCGCATGCCGGTCACCTTGCGGGCGACAAGCTTGCCCTGCGCGATCGCGCGCGCCGCGATGCAATCCGGCAGCGTGCCCACCGCGAGTCCTTCGCATTGCGCGGCCAGTTTTGCGGCAAGCGTGGGGACCGCGAGATACGGCTGCCCGGCGTCGACGGCGACCGAGCGCGGCTGCAGTTCGCGAGAGGTATCGCTGATGACGGCGCCGCGGTGCTCGACGACCGATGCCATCGACAGCGGCTCGGGCAGCGCCGCGAGCGGATGGTTCGGCGCGACGGCGAACACATGCCTGAGCGTGCCGATCGGCCGCGCGACGATGTCCGGCAGTTCCGGCGGCTCGCCCGCCGCGCCGACGACGAGATCCGCGCGGCGCGAAATCAGCGCATCCCAGGTGCCGCCGAGGACTTCGGTGGACAGGCGCAGCCGCGTGTTCATCTCGAGTCCGTAGAACGTATGCACGTAGGGCCACAGCGCTTCGAACGGCAGGATCTCGTCGATACAGATGCGAACCTCGGTTTCCCAGCCCTCCTGTGCACGCTGCGCCTTGAGTTCGAGCTGTTCGGCGGCATGCAGCAGCCGGCGGCCCTCTTCGACGACCACGCGACCCGCGTGCGTGAGCTTCGCCCGGCGCCCGCTCCGGTCGAACAGTGCGACGTCGAGGTCGCTTTCGAGCTTTTGTACGAGATAAGTCAGCGCAGACGGTACGCGGTGCAGGAGCTCCGCGGCCTCGGCGAACGTGCCGGTGCGGTCGATCGCGTCCAGGGCTTCGAGCGCTTCGAAAGACAGCTTCATGATGAATTCCACGGGGGCGTCGGGCTGTCATGTTATCGCCAAGCACCGCCGAGTCCAATACGATTCAGAACAATTCATCCGGGCGTCGCCGCCGGAGCGCTATCCTGGTCCGGGCAAGATTGCGTCGCGCCATTTCAGCGCCCGACCGGTATTGGCGACGTGCACCGGTTCCGGAGCGTCAGCGCACGGGGGAACCGTGCCGGCCGGGCCCGGCTTTCGCGGATGCCTTGCGTGCCGGCTTACCCGCGTGTCGTCCGCCGATCGGCCGGCCCGATTCCGGTCAATCACCGTGGGTCACGACGGTGTCGATTGACGTTGCTTCGCGGCGGCATCGGATCCCTGGGCGCCGGGCAGGGGGCCGAACATGTGCTGGCTGCACTTCGCCTCGCTCCACGCGGTTCTCAAGTGGATGCCTGCGAGCATCCTTCGTGCGACCGGCAGGATCTGTTCGCCGGCAAGGATGCCCAGCAGGCCGACCAGCGCGATCGTGGGCGGAGCGGGCGATTGCACGCCGATCAGGTAATAGACCGCGCCGGCGAGAATGCCGGCAAGCAGCGACGAAATATACGGCTTCATGTTTCGGATATAAGTGAATGACAACCGTGTGAAAAATACGGATAACTACCGTTTTGTCCGGAAATCCTGAATTCATTCGATAGCGTAGCAGGTCTTTTGGGATGCGATCATTCAATTCGATTTTTTTAAGATCTTTTAAGGGCTGAATTTAGGGATTTTATTAATTGAATTGATTAAGTGGCGTTACCATGAATTTGCGTATTGAATGACAACGGCTGGCAGGCGAACCTCCCGGCACAGCGCATTGGGCGCCTCCCGGCTTACCGGCGAGGCAGGCTAGTTTTTATCCGCGTCAAAGGACATGACCGTCATGAGCAATCCGAAACTTGAAGTACTCACCCCCCATAACAGCCAACTGATCTTCATCGACCAGCAGCCGCAGATGGCATTCGGCGTGCAGTCGATCGATCGCCAGGTGCTGAAGAACAACGTCGTCGGGCTCGCGAAGGCCGCGAAGGTATTCAACATCCCGACCACGATCACGACGGTCGAAAGCGACAGCTTTTCGGGGCACACCTATCCCGAGCTGCTCGACGTGTTTCCGAACCAGGAGACGCTCGAACGCACGTCGATGAACTCGTGGGACGACCAGAAAGTTCGTGACGCGCTGGCCGCGAACGGCCGCAAGAAGGTGGTCGTCTCCGGCCTGTGGACCGAAGTCTGCAATACGACGTTCGCGCTCTGCGCGATGCTCGAAGGCGACTACGAGATCTACATGGTCGCCGACGCTTCGGGCGGCACGTCGAAGGACGCGCACGACTTCGCGATGCAGCGGATGGTGCAGGCCGGCGTGGTGCCCGTCACGTGGCAGCAGGTCCTGCTCGAATGGCAGCGCGACTGGGCACACCGCGAGACGTACGACGCCGTGATGGCGATCGCGAAGGAGCACTCGGGCGCGTACGGGATGGGTGTCGACTACGCGTACACGATGGTCCACAAGGCCGCGCCGCGTACCGCGACGCCGCACGAGTCGATCCCGCCCGTGCCGGCGAAGTGACCGAAGGCAGTCTCGACTGCTGATGCCGATGCGGCGTATTCCGCGCGAACACGCCGCATCGGCAATCCGAAATCGCGGGCGGCGTCCGTGGTCAATGCACGGATGCCGCCCGCAGCGTGTTTGCCAGGACGTACGACCTGCATGCCAACCTGTCCGAGAAATTGATCGTATGGAACCTTATCTGGTTTCCCTTGGTGCGGGATTGCTGATCGGTGTCATTTACAGCGCAATCAAGGTCCGTTCTCCGGCGCCGCCGCTGATTGCCCTTGTCGGGTTGCTCGGCATGTTGATCGGCGTGCAGGCCATCCCCATCCTCAAACAGCTCTTTGGCTTCTGATCGAAGCGAGGTGACGCATATGACTGCAACCGAGACCCAACCGGATCTGATCCTCCGCAACGGAAGGTTCACCACCCTCGACCGCTCGAACCCCACCGCGACAGCGGTGGCAATAGCAGCAGGACGCTTCGTCGCGGTTGGCCACGACGCGGACGTCATGCCGCTCGCCGGACGTGCGACGAAGGTCGTCGACCTCGACGGCCGCGCCGTGCTGCCAGGCTTGATCGACAACCACTGCCACGTGATTCGCGGCGGCCTGAACTACAACATGGAGCTGCGCTGGGATGGCGTGCCGTCGCTCGCGCTCGCGATGGAGATGCTCAAGCACCAGGTCGCGATTACGCCCGCGCCGCAATGGGTGCGCGTGGTCGGCGGCTTCACCGAACACCAGTTCGCCGAGAAGCGCCTGCCGACGATCGACGAGCTCAATGCCGCAGCGCCCGATACGCCGGTGTTCATCCTGCACCTGTACGACCGCGCGCTGCTGAACGCGGCCGCATTGCGTGTGGTCGGCTACACGAAGGACACGCCGGAGCCGCCGGGCGGCACGATCCTGCGCGACGCCGCAGGCAACCCGACCGGGCTGCTGCTCGCGAACCCGAACGCGACGATCCTTTACGCGACGCTCGCAAAAGGCCCGAAGCTGCCGTTCGAATACCAGTACAACTCGACGCGCCACTTCATGCGCGAGCTGAACCGGCTCGGCGTGACGGGCGTGATCGACGCGGGCGGCGGTTCGCAGAATTACCCCGACGATTACGAAGTGATCCGCAAGCTGCACGACGCGGGCGAGATGACGATCCGGATCGCGTACAACCTGTTCACGCAGAAGCCGAACGCGGAGAAGGAAGACTTCGTGAACTGGACCAAGAGCGTCAAGTATCACGACGGCACCGACTATTTCCGCAACAACGGCGCCGGTGAAATGCTGGTGTTCTCCGCGGCCGATTTCGAGGATTTCCGCGTCGCGCGCCCCGATCTGCCCGCGCAGATGGAGGACGATCTTGAAGGCGTCGTGCGCGTGCTCGCGCAGAACCGCTGGCCGTGGCGCATGCATGCGACCTATGACGAAACGATCGACCGCGCACTCGACGTATTCGAGAAGGTGAACAAGGACATCCCGCTGGCCGGGTTGAACTGGTTCTTCGATCACGCGGAAACGATCTCCGAAAAATCGATGGACCGTATCGCCGCGCTCGGCGGCGGCATTGCGGTGCAGCACCGGATGGCGTACCAGGGCGAGTATTTCGTCGAGCGCTACGGTGCGCAGGCGGCCGAAGCAACGCCGCCCGTCGCGAAGATGCTCGCCAAGGGGCTCAAGGTGTCGGCCGGCACCGACGCGACGCGGGTCGCTTCGTACAACCCGTGGGTATCGCTCGCGTGGCTCGTCACGGGCAAGACGGTCGGCGGCTTGCGCATGTACCCGCAGCGCAACCTGCTCGATCGCGAGACCGCGCTGCGCATGTGGACCGAATACGTGACGTGGTTCTCGAACGAAGAGGGCAAGAAAGGGCGCATCGCGGTCGGGCAACTCGCCGACCTGATGGTCCCGGATCGCGACTTCTTCGCGTGCGCGGAGGACGACATCGCGGACACGAGCGCATTGCTGACGGTGGTCGGCGGGAAGATCGTATGGGGCACGGGGCCGTTCGCGTCGCATGATGCGCCGATTCCGCCCGCGATGCCGGACTGGTCGCCGGTGCGCGAGTACGGCGGCTACGGTGGCTGGGGCGCGACGCAGCGCAGTGGCGCGCCGTTGCAGCGCGCGGCAGCGGCCGCCGCGGCGTGCGGCTGTTCAAATGCATGCAACGTGCACGCGCATGCGCATGTGAGCGCGTGGGGCCGCGCGTTGCCGACGTCGGACGCGAAGGGCTTCTGGGGCGCGTTCGGCTGTTCGTGCTGGGCGGTCTGACATGTCTGCGACAACCGGCCGGTATAGCCCAGGGTGGATTCGTGTGCTGCTGGCGCAGCCTTGGGTGCCGCCGCTCGCGCGGCTGGCGCTGGTGTCCGCCTTTCTGATCGGCGGCGTCAACAAGGCGATGCACTTCGGCGATGCGATCGCGGAGCAGGCGCACTTCGGCCTGCATCCGCCAGCGTTCTGGGCTGCACTGGCGGTTGTGGTCGAGATCGGCGGTTCGCTGTGCGTGGTGTTTCGCCGGTTCACGTGGATTGGCGCGGGTGGACTCGGCGTGTTGACCGTCGTCGCGATGGTAGTGGCGAACGACTTCTGGAACCACGAGGGCGTGGCACGTTTCATGGCGCTCAACAGCTTTTTCGAGCACCTGGGGCTGATCGCCGCGCTCGTGCTCGTTACCCTGCTTGGCGATGTTCAAGGCTGGAAACGGGACGGTCGCCCCTGATCGTTCGGATCGGAACGCAGGGGCTACCTTTCGGTGCCCGGGACACGGCGATCCCGGGCGCGCGAGAGGCGGGCGCGTGGCCGGAATACTCGGGCAGCGGGGGCCGCGAATCCAAGCTGCGGACCCTATGAATGTCGTTGCCGCGACGACGACGGCGAGGACGCCGCCGCGGAATGTTGAGTTGCAAGGCTCGCCACATTCGCCACACGCGCAATTCGCCCGGTGCCAGCCATGCCGATATCTGCCGGTAGCCTAAGCGCGGCACTTCCCGGGCGGCCGCTCAGCGTTCGTGCCTGAGCCGCTTGCGCGCGGCATGGAACGACGACGACGTCATTCAGATCTACGGCGGCTGGATACGGCTGCGCTGCGACAAGGGCGACCGGCGTTTTACCAGTAAGGCGGTACTCCGCACGGCGGTGACACGTCGTCGGCGCCAGGATCAATCAGCAACGCTTTGAGTCATCGATATACTATATAAGGGGCGGACCGGAAAGCCCTGTCGTAGCTAGGCCGGTCTACACCGATAAAGTGTACGAAAATCAAGGTTGCGGGGATCCGATGCCAGTTTATGCGAGCCAGAAGTGCCGTTACGGCACGATGCTGTTCAATTCGAATGACCAGTTTGTCGGCCGTAGCCTGTCGCTATATGGCGAATGGTCTGAGCCGGAATCCTTTCTGTTTTCCCAGATGGTTCGCCAGGGCGATATCGTTGTCGAGGCTGGTGCAAACATCGGCTCACATACGGTAATGCTTTCGCATGCAGTCGGTGAAACCGGCGCGGTGTTTGCGTTCGAGCCGCAACGCCTCACGCATCAGCTGCTCTGCGCAAATCTTGCGCAGAACGAGCGCCTTAATGTACTAGCGCTACAGTGCGCGGTAGGCGATACGGAAGGGGTGGTGAACTTCCCGACCGTCGACCCGCGAGTGCCGAACAATTTCGGCGGCCTGTCACTTTTCATGAGCGACACCCTAACCGAACAGGTAGCGCTGCGCACTATTGATTCACTGCGATTACAGCGTCTCGATTTTCTGAAGGCAGACGTTGAAGGGTTCGAAGCACAGACCATTCGAGGTGCACTGGAGTCCATACGAGCACATCGGCCAATCGTGTACCTTGAATACCTGAACCACTACACGGGCGACAGCTCGAAGTCGTTCCTCGAGTTTTTCTCGGCCCTCGACTATCGAGTCTGGTATTTCATCACGCCGCTTTTCAATCGGCAAAACTTCCTCGGCAACCTCGAAAACGTATTCGACGGTACGTGGTCGTTTGATCTCGTCTGTGTCCCGCGCGAGCGTGGTGAAATGCAAGGGCTGGTTGAGGTGACGCCTGACAACGAGGGCGTGTGCCGTGATCCGGATGCATGGCGAAGCATACGTTTTGTTGCAGCGTAGATTTTCAGAAGCCGCACTGGGTCAGACTGACCCTAGCCCACCAAACCGTCCCATTTGGAAGCGGAAAATTCCGGCATGACGATGTTATCGAGACTTGGAGGTCATGCCGTGAAGAAGAGCGAGTTCGCCGAAGAGCAATCGCTTCGCGCTGCAGCTTTCGTGACGCGTGGTGACAACATCAGATCGAGAATCGATCGATATCGGGAGGCGGCGCAGATCGCGGATCGACCGCCTGCCCTGATTGGATGTGCCGTCTAATTGGAATAGTGGGTGGCCCTCGGAATAGGGCGCTATTAAAACAAAATTCCGTGCCGATGATAACTGTCAACATTGACAGGGATAATTCCGATTCGAGTGGCTGCCGACCCGACGACAGCACCGCCTCGCGTACCCGCTCCGTCCAGGGACGGGCGGATGATTTCTTACGCGTGACGCCATTTTGCCAACGTGGGCAGCTCGCGCTCGGTGGCCGCATCGTCCAGACGGGTCCAGCTATAAAACGTGCCGCCCCATCCCGGAACAGGTAGCGGGGTTGCGCAGCGAATGTCCGCGAGGCCCGGCCGATAGCCCTGAGACGGCCAGAACAGCGGCATGATGCGGCGTGCTTCCATGCCGCGGCACAATTCGGCCGGTCCACCCGCGTCGGCCACGATATCGCAGTGGAACGACCAGTCCTCCTCGCTCCAGGCGAGAAAGACACTTGGCGCACCGGCGGCGTCAAACATCAGCACCGCGTCCTGATTGGGGCGCCAGTAGTATTCGACGATGCCTTCCCGCGCGGCCACCTCATCGATCAGCTTGACGATCCGCGGATCCCGGTAGGTCGCCCCCGCTTCATGCAGGCTGATGTGCCCGCGGGCTGCGCAGAACTTGCGTTTCGCGTTGTCCAGCACGGTTGCCAGCTTGCGGGGCATCTCGACGTCGGTTTTCTTCAGATAGCAATCGATCAGTCCCGCGTTGAATGCGTCCACTGCCTCGCGCTCGTCGGCGATGCCGGTGAGCAGGATTTTCATGCAGTCCGCGTTACGGATGGAGGCCAGAAACCGGATGCCGTCGACCTCCGGCATCGAATAGTCGACGACTACCGCGCCCACCGCCTCAAATCGGGCGAGATCGGTGAGCACATCATGGCCGATTGCATTTCCGCCGGCCTTCTCCGTACCAAAATAGTCCGCGGCGGTCGGTGGTGTCTCCGCGTCACGCGACGATACGAAGTCGAGCGCGGCCTGGGGCTGCGTAAAAAAGCGGTTCAGGCGTTCGTCCGGAAATATGCCCCGCAGTGCCTGCAGGAAATCCGGATTGTCGTCGACAAATACCACGGACACGGGATAAAGCACCGGCTGCCTAACGAAGGATTGCATTCGAGTCTCGATAAATCAGCAGAGGAACGTGCGGCACCGGAGACGCATGACCGCAAACGACGGTCGCATTGCACGACCGCTCTAATTATCCGGCGAAAGTGGGACGCGCATCAACTGCTCCTTATCCGCGCATTCGACACGTTTGGACCGCGCCGCTCAGTTTAAATGCACGGGGAGAATCGGGCCATTCCTTCTCGTTGAAGGAATGCGCCGCTACCGCCAGTAGCGATTCAAGGAGTTATCCATGCTGACGCGAGACACGATTCTTAACGTCCTTTCCAACGAAACGGCACATCTGTCCGAGAAAACCTTCCATCACGTGGTCGACATTTACCTCAAGGATTCCAATGCCTTCATGAATACCTATTTCTCACGCTACTTCGAATGGCAGGGCGTGTGCCGTGAACGCTGGTTTCACGAATGCATCCACAACAACCTGCTGGCGGCCGGCGGGTCGTTCGTGACGAAGCGCGCGCATCAGGAATACGTCCACGAGACGTTTCCGTTCCAGCGGGTCGATTGCTATCTCAATACGTTCGAGGTTCGGCAGTGTTCGGCCTATCTGCTGTTTCGCTTCTACGTTGACGGACGGCAAGTGTCGCTGGGGTATCAGCAGATCGTGTTTGCCGGTTCCGACAAGCGGATCCGCCGGTTTCCGCCGGGCATCATCGAGCGGGTCAAGGCGTATGAACTGATCCTGCCGTCCGCCGCGAACTGAATGTGAGACAGCCTTACCCGATGCGATAGCGCCGGGTGGGCGCCGGCGGATCGCGCAATGCCTGGTCCGCCGGCGAACCGGGCTCCGGCAGCCGAATCGTGAACGTGGTCCGGACGCCGGGGACGGATTCACACGCGATGGTGCCGCCGAGCGCCTCGCATACGCGGCGACAGAAGCTCAAGCCCATGCCGGCGCCGCGACCGTGCGATTTGGTTGAGAAGAAGGCGTCGAAGATTCGAGGGAGCACATCGGGAGCGATGCCCGGGCCCGTATCGCTGAAACGCACCACGCAGTAACCGTTGCTGCGATGGGCCCCGATCTCGATCTGCCCATGGCCGTTTGCGTGGATCGCGTACAGGGCGTTTTTCAGCAGATTGAAGATGACGAAGATCACGAGCGAGTCGGATCCGGAGAACCGAAGGTCCGGATCGATCGGGTCGACCGATACGCGGTCTCGCTCACCCACACGGAAGGGAAAGCGCTCCACCGCGGCGTCGACACAGGCCCGGATCGGATAGGCCGCGAAGCCGTGGCGATCGAGTCGGTCCAGCGTAAAGGACGCCAGCGACATTTCGACCACCGTACTCGTGGTGTCGACCTGGCGCCGGATCGACGACGCGAGCGTTGGCAGCCGCTCCAGCTGTCCGGGATATAAACCGTCTGCGCACAACCGGTGCTCCACCGCTAGCCGATACCCGCGCAGCAGCACCGGCAGGACGCGCCGCAGCTCGTCCGCGTGCAGGCCGATCGCCGCCAGCGGCGTGGCCACTTCGTGCGCGACCGTCGCGGCCAGCAGATAGGGGCCCATCAGGCCATAGCGGACGATCGACGTCGCGAGAATCCCGAGACTGAGCGCGATAACCAGCACCCCCACCGGATAGAACTCGACTCCGTAGTTCACCGCATAGTCGGTAGCCGCGAGCGAGTAGAGGCCCAGGCTGACGAGACATTGGGTGAGCAGTTGCCGGACGTCTCGCGCTCGCTCCTGTCGTCTAGCGTCGATCAGGAGCCAACCGCTGCGGCCGACCAGGAGTACCGTCTGCACGACGTGCAACGGATGCAGTGGGCCTGCCTTGGGATACGGGCCAAAGAAATGCAGGCGAAATCCATCGACGACCGCATTGCTCGTGACGAGCAGTACCGCCAACAGGACGCAGAGTCCGTAGGATGCGAACAGGATCGGCCGCTCGTCCCGGCGCGACACGATCTCCGTCACGAAATGATAAAAGGTCGTCGGCAGAAAAAGGATGAACAGATAGCCTGCCTTGACCAACACGGTGGCAACGTCCGCCTCGGTCGTCTGGAACAGGAAGGCCCACGTTCCCTGCCAGACGAAGGTCGTCGCGCACATCAAGACGAACGGGACAGATACGCGCGTGAGGCCCTTGGTGGCCAGCACGTAGAGGCCGAACCCGAGAAACAACGCAGATACAAACGCGGGCAAGATCGAGTACATGATGCGTGAATCCACAATGTTCACTGGTCGCGCACCACTGAACTGTCTTGGCCGGTGCCATTTACGAAAGTAGCACGCAGCGGCAGGCGAGCGGGTGCGGCGGGTTTGTACATGGGGTCTCCCCGCATCACGATGGTCGATCGCGCCCGCGACGGGCCCCGAACAGGAATTTCAACTTGGCCGCTACAAGCTATGTCCCCGCGATTGCATTCGTCATCGCGATCGCGCGAGCTATCGCAATGACGAATGTCAAGAACCACTCCGCAACTAAAGCTGCGGTCGATCGTGTGAAGCAGGAACTCGAACAGGACGACAGTCTACCCGGCGAACTGCCCGACTGGCGGGTGAGTCATCACCGATTTGCAAGCAAATTTTCGAAGCAATTGCATCGATCGAGTGCAAAATCTCGAATAATCGGCCGACCCGATACACCTGTCCGGGAGCCCGCGTTCCCTGCGTCAGATGGATAACCGATGCCTGCTTGCGGCAAGCACCGCATGCTACGCTTTAACACGGGGTTTCGCGAATACCCGGGGGTGACGACCCGCACGGACTCCGACGACCACCCGGCGGCATGCCGGCATCACCTGACGGCGCAGCAGCCGTCGCCTCGTCGTGACACTTCTCGACGCAGGTTCAACCGCGAACACCGCTTTCGACCAACAATCGAGGCAACAGGCCGCCCCCGGCCGAATTTTATTACTCGTCGCGAGTCGCAAACGTCGACATCCTCGTTTCGATGCGTCGTAGGAGTTCTTGAGCGGCAAAGGGTAGCGTTCGCTCGGATTTCACAAGTACCTGGGCGCTCTGGCGCCCGAGAAGAGGGTGGTCGATCGCCTTGCCGACCAATCGACCTTCTGCCACATCTCCGGCGATCGAATAGTCGGTCAGGAAAGCCACGCCCATTCCAGCGATGGCGAAGCGGCGCAGAACGTCGAGTGTGTTACCCACGAGGGAGGGTTGATATCGAACCGGCTCGCTGCGAGCAAGCATGTCGATCGTGCCGCCTAAACCATACATCGGCGGCATCGTCGCGAACGGATACGAGATCGCGCGGCCAAATGTGATTGCACCCGGTTGGGACGCAAGGGGATGGTCGGGTCGCACGGCGGCGACGACTTGATGAATGACGCTGCGATGGACGCGTATCCCGTCGGTTTTCGGCGGGCTGTATGCGATCCCGATATGGGCGACATCCTTCAGCACGTCACTGACGATCTCACCGGTCGCACGGATATTCACCGCGAGCCGCACATTCGGGTACTCGTTCCCAAAGGTCCAGAGAATCTCCTCGGTGAGCGCGGGTATGACCCCCTCACTCGCTGAAATTGCCACGCGCCCCGTCTTAAGCGAACGAAGCATGTCCAGCTCGCTTTGCAGCACCTCGTAAGTCGCTTCGCACCCGCGATGGTAACGGAGGAGGCACTCTGCCTGTTCCGTCGCCACGACGCCGGAGGAATGACGATCGAAAAGGTGCAGGCCTGTTTCGCCTTCAAGTCGCTGAATCTGCCGGCTCACCTCCGACGGTGCGACCTGCAGTCGATCCGCCGCCTTTCGGAATGACCGCTCAGTCATGACGATCTCGAAGTATTGCATCTGGCGGTTTTTCGGAATTGCCATCTTTTATTCTCTATTGAATAGATGTTGACTTCGACAGGCGTTGCGATATATCGCAACACCCCAGTCAAAATATTGATATCCAGCGTAACACCATTTGACGCTACAGTTTGCACCTATCCAAAATCCACAACACTGATAATCATCTCCATTACCGAGAACATTCATGTCAATTGTGTTCGACGCCGGCAATAATGATGCACAGGCCTTGTACAGGAAAATCGATCGCCGAGTCCTTGCCTTCCTCGCCGTCTGTTATGCAGTCGCGTATGTCGATCGTGTGAATATCGGTTTTGCAAAATTGCAAATGCAGCAGGATCTCGCGTTGAGCGACGCGGCCTACGGCTTCGGCGCGGGCGTATTTTTCCTGGGTTACATGCTGTTCGAAATTCCTAGCAACCAGCTCCTGACCCGGATCGGCGCGCGCAAGACGCTGAGCCGCATCATGCTGCTCTGGGGCCTCGCGTCGATGTCGATGTTCCTGGTCACCGACGCAACGTCGTTCTACCTAGTCCGATTCCTTCTCGGTGTGTTCGAGGCCGGTTTTGCTCCTGGCATGCTGTTCTATCTGACTCGCTGGTACCCGCGCGAGCGTCTCAGCCGGGCGATGGCTTTGTTGCTCTGCGCGGCGCCACTCGGCGGTATCGTCGCAGCGCCTGCGTCGGGGTGGATACTCGAACACATGAAGGATGTAGCTGGGCTGGCCGGCTGGCAGTGGATGTTCTTGATCGAGGGCGTGCCGGCGCTCATTCTCGGCGCAGTCGCGCTTACCTGGCTCAGTGACGCGCCCGAGGACGCGCGATGGCTGACGGCGGACGAGAGGCGGGCGGTCATCGCGCAACGCGATACCGAACAATCGATGCAGGAACGATGGCCGGCGCTGAAGACGGTGCTGCGCGACGTCGGAATTTACCGTCTGTCGGTGATCTATTTCTGCCTGATTTGCGGTGTCTACGTCGTGGGCTTCTGGCTACCCTCGATCCTGAAGGCGAGCGGCGTGAACAGCCTCGTCGAGATCGGCTGGTACTCGGCCATCCCTTACACGGCAGCAATTATCGGGATGTACCTGCTGGCAAGGCGCTCCGACCGGACACTCGAGAGGCGACGCCATGCCGGGTTCGCGGCAGCCGCGGGCGCCGTTGCGCTGGCGATCGCCGCACTGTTCGTTGATCGATTCGGCGTGTCGATCGTGGCGATCACGCTTGCAACCGCGCTGACGTATGCGGCCTACGCGGTCTTCTGGGCCATTCCGCCGGAGTACCTCCGCTCGTCGGTCGCCGCAACCGGCATCGCATTCATCAATACCGTCGGGCTACTTGGCGGCTTCCTCAGTCCAACGATCATCGGCACCTTGAAATCGATCACCGGGAGTACAACAGCGGGGCTGTTCGTGATCGTCGGATTGCTCGCGCTCGGCGCGCTTCTACTCCTTGTCCGCCCCATACGCTTGACGGAGGCTGAGCGCTCATGAAGTACTTTGTTGCCGGGTTTCTGCATGAAACCAATACGTTTGTGTCATCGCGCGCGCGCTACAGTGATTTCGCGGAAGGCGCGAATGGTCCGATAGTCCGGGGCGACGCGGTGCTCGCGTTGCAGAAGGCGAATCTCGCCATTGGTGGATTCATCGCAGCACTCGATCCGGGAGCGGACACCTTGATTCCCGGTTTGTGGGCCCATGCGACGCCCTCTGGACCGGTGACGCAGGATGCGTTCGAGCGCATCGCCGGCGAGATCGTCGACGGGGCGCGCGCGGCGAAGGCGGATGCGATATTTCTCGACTTGCACGGTGCAATGGTTGTCGAGCACGTCGACGACGGCGAGGGTGAACTGCTGAGGCGCTTACGCGAAGCCGTTGGCCCGGACACCATCATCGCTGCGTCGCTGGACCTGCATGCGAACGTGACCGCCCAGATGTTCGAGAGTGCCGACGGCCTCGTTGCGTACCGCACCTATCCCCACGTCGACATGGCGGATACGGGCGCTCGCGCGGCACGCCTGATCGCACGGATTGCACAAGAACGCGGCCGCTATTGCCGCGGCATCCGGCGCGGCCCGTTCCTCGTTCCAATCGAAGCGATGGCGACGTCGAGCCCACCTGCGGCAGACCTCTACCGGGCCCTTGCCTCCCTTGAGGCGGATCTCGGCGTTGACCTGTCGATTGCACTCGGCTTCCCTGCTGCAGATATTGCCGAGTGCGGCCCGACAATCTGGGGATACGGCACTGAAGGTGCCGCGCTCGACGAGGCGCTGGACCGGCTCTATCGGCAGTTCACCTCCTGCGAGGAGGATTGGTGGGCATCCTGCCTCTCCCCGGATGATGCAGTCATGACGGCCATGGCAATCGCGGCGAACGCAAAGCGCCCGGTTGTGATCGCCGACACACATGACAATCCGGGGGCGGGTGCCGATTCCAACACGACGGAAATGTTGGCGGCCCTGTTGCGCCACGGCGTGAATCACGCAGCGCTTGGGATCATTTGCGATCCGGCCGCGGCTGCAGCCGCTCACGCTGCCGGCGTCGGATCCACGATCACGCTCACTCTGGCGGAGGGCACGCCGCGCGCGTTCCAGGCGACCTTTGTCGTCGACGGTCTTTCCGACGGTGAATGCCGGCTCGAGGGGCCAATGATGCGCGATGTCGACTTGCGGCTGGGACCATGCGCATGCTTACGCGTCGATGGCGTGCGCGTGGTCGTGAGCAGTGTGAAAACCCAGTTGCTGGACTGCAACCTCTATCGGATGGTCGGCATCCAGCCCGAAGCGATGGCGATTCTGGTGAACAAGAGTTCGGTCCATTTCCGTGCCGCCTTCGAACCGATTGCGGAGGCAGTGCTCGTTGCACGAACCGCCGACGGCATCGAGACCGACCCTGCCAAGCTGCCGTGGCGAAAACTCAATCCTGCCGTTCGTGTCGCGCCCCGGCACCGCACGGCAGGCTGACGACACCCGCTGGAACCAAACCGACGTTTTTGCCTGAAGACCCGGAGCAATCTCCTGCAGAACCGACGTGGCGTTGGACTGGCTTCGTGTTGACGAATCGTATGATTCGTCAGCGACTGTGCACGCGAAAGCGAAGGTTTGGTGTCGGCTCGATATTGCGGTCGATTTCGTGACCGAGACCGGCCCCGGGCTCAAAGAACACCGGATCGCGCTGGATGACTCAGCGCTGCAGGACCATTTGAAGTAGGGCGGTTCGGCGAGGTGCGACCAATACCCCCCGGAACGTAACCATAGTCGCGACTTGTGAGAGTGAGCACCCATGGCTGACCATATTCCACGACAACATTCTCAGGTCCAAAGGCAGTGCGAGGTCACCCTGGGGATATCGTTTGTCGGATCCACGGGAGTTGTTCGTCGTTCCTCGAAATGGTCGAATCAACAAAGCTAATTGACCGTTGTCGTCCGCCTGTTTTGGCGACCAAGTCCCTCAGGCGTTTCGCGATTTCCCCTCTCGATCGCGCACTTTCTTCATTTCGGCTGTGGCGTTTTCTAACTTTTATTATTCGCATTACTGAATTTAGTAGTCGAGACGACTGCGAACCATAACGATCACTTGACTCTCTCGCTCCGAGAATATTCCATGTCGACCTACCGCGATTTGAAAGCCCAGATTCAAGAACTTCAAAAGCAGGCCGAGCTTGCCCGCACTCAGGAACTGTCGAACGCCGTTAGGGAAATACAACAGATGATTGCCGAGTTCGACCTGAGACCCGAGGATTTGTTCACTGAACTGAAACTCAAGCCACGTCGGATCAAGCGCCGCGGTCCGGTCTCTCCGAAGTATCGCGATCCCATATCCGGCGCGCTCTGGAGCGGTCGGGGCCGAGAGCCGCTCTGGATCGCCGGCCGCGAAAGGGACAAGTTCCTGATCGACGAGCCAACGTAATCGAGGACGCTTTGGCACAGGCGGCAACCGGAGTCTCGATTGGCTCACTATGCCGCCATTCGATTTCACCCGCTCGTGCCCGAGCGCTGTCAGTTGCCGGGCCCAGTGATGGGCGCTGCCGCAAGCTTCCATGACGATCCGGGCTGCAGGCCGGTTGGCGAAGAATGGCAGCATCTGGTCACGCTTGAGCACCTTGCTGTGAATTCTGCCATCCGGATCGACAAAGTGAATCCGGAAAACGCGCTTGGCCAGGTCGATGGCTATCGTCGTGGGCTCCATGGAATCTCTCCTGAACGGAAGAACGGACAAAGCACTGTCGCACATCCACACCAGGTGCCGAGAAAGCACGATCAGGCGCTGGAGCGGTCGTTGTGGCGGGAGGCGCCCATTCCATCTATCTAGCCACTACAACCAATGTCCACGCTAAGTTAAATTGTCGGGCTTCCAGCTAAATTGAAATGTCGCGGTGTGTGGGTTTTTCCTTGTCTTTGTTTATGGGGTTGGGGTGGGGCGGCGAAGCCGCCCCCCGTCCCCTGATTCCTTCGACGCTGACCTCAAGAATGGCTTGATTCAGGTCAGCAAGCTCGAGCGCACGCTGTGTCTTCAGCCCGATGAGCCCTTCTTAGCCTGGACTTCTGCACCGCAATGAGTGCGCGACGGTGAGCCGGCTGCGCGGCGATCGTCACGCATGGTCTGGACGCGCCGCGCGACTTCCAGTGCGCTGGACAGCCGCTTGTTCTCGACCTCTGCGCCCTGATCGATGCGCGTGATGCGATCGTATTGCCGGCATGACAGCGCCACACCATTTGCCTGGACCTCAATCAAGCCATCGAGATACTCAACAACTTCGACATATTCGTGCACGAGGTTCCGATTGACCGCCGAATCGGCCAGCAGGTACATCCCGCGGTCGTACTGCACCGTCAACGCATTGGATACCCTGCGTGGCACGCGATAGGACAAGATCTGCCTCAGATCCTCATCAGCGCGCAGCGATCGGTGCGCGTCGTGGTCGCTCCTCGGCGGTTTGCCGAAGCGCCAATTGAAGTCAGCGATGAAGAAGGGCGCATACGCATTGGCGGCCTCCAGGGTACTGATTCCGCGCAATCGGAGTTCCTTGACCAGCCGGTGCTGCAGCGTCAGGTTCGCCCGCTCCACACGCCCTTTGGCCTGGCTCGTGTTAGCACAGAACGCGTCAATGTTGAGCTCGTCGAGAGCTCGGCCAAACTGCGTGACGCCTTTGCCCGCCGTCTCCGAGCGCTTCTTTACGTAAAAGACGACTGCTACGTTCCTCTGTTCTTCCGAGTACTTCGGCTTTACGCGAACATACCCCCTCTGCAGATCGCCACGCTTCTCGAATTCCTTACACCACGCCTTGAGAGAATTCTTCGTCGGGTAACCCATCGGGCGAATGGTAGCCTTGCTGCGCTTCCCGAGTTTCAGGTACAACTCAGCTGCCTGAACGCGTTCTTGGTATGAATACATGGACTACCTCCAAAGTAGTCCAAGATTTTGTCCGCACCCCCATCCAAAATTGACACAGGCGGAACAGCGGTCGTATCCGGCGTCGTGCGAACACGCAATCCCTATGTCAGCGGCGGGCCGGAACCGGCCTGTCATGAATCAATATCTCATCCAGACACACCCACGTGAGCAATGCTGAAACCGCAATCGCGGCCGTGAGCACGAGCATTCGCGAATTCGTTCGCGATTGACGCGGTTCGTTCTCACGTGGCTTCGGCGGGTGTTCCCGGATGGCTCGCTTGAGGTCGCCGATGCCGATCGAAAATTGGAACTCGGAAGAGCTGTCGTTTTTCATTCTGTGTGATCCGTTCGAAGTTTATCGCTATCACGAACCTTCGGCCTCGTCCCATTGCGCCAGAAGGTCAGCAGGGATTGCCTTGACCGCTTCCGCGTAGCGCTTGCCGACAAACTGCTCGGCGCGCTTGAGCAATACCGGAACCGGGCTGCTGGGCTCATGTGTCTCGAACCAGTGACGTGCCGCACTGATCAATGCCAGCGCCGCTTGTCGGTCGGTGGGCGCGCCATCCGTGCGCGCCGCGATGGGCGGCGGCTCGGCAGTGTCGAGGCGCTCGCCGTTGTGCTGCACCGGCGAGGATTCGGTCGCATGCGTTCCCGCCGTCATGCTGCCGTCGTGATCGGTGGCGTCGAAGGGAGATGTGTCAGCCGGTGCGGATTCGATGTGTTGGTCGCCTTGCTGCAGCAACTGGAGGAGGCGGATCAGGGGCGAGAAGTCGGGCAGGTACGACTCCAGATGGGCGGCGCACCACGTGTTGATCGCAGCGAGGTTCGAGATCGTCTCGTCAAAGGCGGCCATGGTCGCCGGCTGCTGCAGACGCAGATCCTGCAGCTGCTGCTCGACCGAGTCGGGTGCGATGGCGTCGGCCGGGCGTGGATGCGCGAAGGCACGCTCGACATCCCGCACCTGCAGCCGCGTGGCGGTCGACTTCATCAGTACGATTTCCCGCACGTCGGCTAGCAGCCCATCGGGGTCCGCGAGCCCCTGCAACGCATTCATCCGCATGTCCAGCGCGGCCTCGCGATCATTGTCGACGCCTGCCTGCGGATGGATGTTGTCCGGAAACGTCTGCAGCCATGTCGCGAGCAGTCCCGTACCTTCCGCGAGTCCGACCGCACCGCCCAAGCGGGTGCGGCAACGCGTGTAGAGCGCTGCCACACGCATGTCCTTCGTGCGCAGCATCAGGCGCCGGCAGTCGCGTTCGATCTCGCTCCAGTTGAGCGGATCGGGCCCACCGACGAACGCGCCGTATTGCACGTCCTGCCTGGGTGCAATGCCCGCGAAGAGGACCACGAAATCATGGTCGTATTCAAGATCCGGGCCGCAAGGCGCGCTGTCGCTCACGGGCGTGAGCCAGTCGAAGTGCGACGCGCCCGTGACGGGGGCGTGGCCGAGTTTGCCGTGCGTGGCGGATTGCTGCTTGCTCATGGTCAAATTTTGGAGTCAGTGGCACGGCGATCGAGATGGCGCATGTAACGCTCGGGCTCGAAACGCATGCCGGTAATGGGTTTATGCGGGTCCGGCCGTCCCAGCCATCCGGACCAGCCCATGCGCTGCCGGCCACCCATCACTGCCGGCGGCGCACTCTCAGGCTTGATGCGCAGCTCGAGTTCCCATTCCAGCTCGTATCCCACGAATGCTCGGACCCATTCGACAAGCCGCGGCAGATCCTCGCCCTGGGGCGTAAAGCGCAGATAGGCGTCGAGATCGACTGGCCCGATGACGATCCGGAACCGATGCTGACGATCCGGGGCGACGCGGCCGAGCATCGCGCCTTGTCCCATCGTCGCCGCCGCGCCAGGACGTCCCATCCGGCCACGGTCGGCTGCATCGATTTCGATCCAGTGAAACACATGCTCCTCGATCGCGACCGGCACGCCAAAGTAGCGTTCGAGCGTCGCGCGCAAACCGTCCGGATTGCGCGATTCGCGCACGAGGTGCGGCGCCGCTGCCAGACGTGCGTGTGACGGAAGGGGGTGCCGGCGACACTCATCGACGTCCTGTCCGGTGAGGCTTGCGACGTAAAACGAAAAGTGCTCTTCGTCTGGTCGGTCAAGTCCGGCGGCCGACTGGGCCGACGCCCATGCGCGATAGAACAGCGTGAAGAAGCGGTGATGGAAGATGTCGAAGAAATCGACCGTCGTCATGTCCCGTCGGCTGTCTTCGCGATCCTTCGCGATCTCGGTGACGTGGATCGGCAGTGGACCATTGGGGCCGAGCATGCCGAGGCCGAACAGGCGCACTTTCAGTCGCCCGTCGGCTTCTTGCGCACTCGCGACTTCACGCGGTGCAAAGGCAAGGCTCGGCTGCTGGCCGAGCCGGAACGGCTCGGAGCGCGGCCGGCGTGCGGTGCCGATCGGATCGATCGCCGGGTTCGCGCCGATCCGTCGCAATAGAGACAGGAACCCGAAGCGCCACGGTTCGGCCTGCAGCCGTTCGAGCAGCTCAGGCGACAGCGTGCTGTCGCGCAGCAGCGCGGGTAGCGTGGCGCGCTTCATCACAGGACTCCACGCGTACCGGTGCGCACGGGCCAGCGCGCGATACGGCCGCGCTGCATCGAATGCAATTCGGTTTGCGTAAAGCTGTTGATCGAGACGTGCCGTGCGAGCCAGTGCTCGAGAATGACCCCAAAGAGATAGGGGCTCACGCCGGAGAAGCCTGTTTCGTCGACCGTCAGCGCACACTCGATGCCGCGTCCAAACGTCATTGGGCCGGCCCCCGGAAGTTTGCGCGTCACCGGGCGCGTCTTTACGCCGACGAGGCTTTCCACTTGCCGGCCTTGTCCGGAATCGCCGTCCGCAAGGTACAGGCGAAGCAGATCACGCAGACCCTGGCCACCTTCACGGTGATCAAGATCGTCAAGCGGCAGATAGTTGAAATTGAGTTGGCGGATCAGACGCCAGGCCATCTCGCGCTCGGCATACGGCGGCAACGGCGGACTCGGCGCTCGGACAAGGCCAATGCTCTCGACCGGCGCGGACTCGGCGGTCTCCAGGTCGTGTACCCCATCGCGCGGCACGAGCGTGGCGAGATCGCGGTTAGTCAGGAGCGCGTCGACCGACAAGAAACGGATGTTCTCGTCATAAGGCGCCTCGTTCTGGTCGACAAGCGAGAGAAATACTTCTGTGCCGACGTAGGGCGTGCGTGTACCGTAGCGGCGCGCCGAATCGGACACGAGCCTTCGTTCGCGACGGGTCGAAAAGTAGCGCCCGTGGTTACCTTCATCGTTGTTCAGCGTCTGGTAGAGCGGGCGGAACTCGAGCTCGGCGGACGTGGCGGCCACGCGGCCGTACACGGTCTCCACCGAGAACACCTCGTAGTCGAGGGGCGCAAGCCGCGCCGGCACCAGATGAAACTCGGTTTCGCGCGGCGAGAGCTCGATCCGGTCGGTGTGCTTGCTGAAGAGGTTGATGACAGGCGTGCAGAACAGGGCGAAGCGTGACGCGTCGACGAGGTTCGCGAGCTCGGCCGGTGCGCGGTCGAGCAGCACGACGATCTCCACCTCGCGACCATCCACCCTCGAAAAGCCCTCGGCCAGGCCGGTCAACGCGAAGAACCAGAACCGTGCAGGGCACGCGAAGTACTCGTGCAACAGGTTGTGCCCGTGAAATTTCGTCCACGTCAGCGGCAAGAGGTTCTGATCGGTGCGCAGGCCTTCGTGCTCCACCGCGTTTTGGGTGACCGCCGCGGGCGGACGGCCCGGTGCGCCGAACGCTCCGGGCACGCCAATCACGGAGGCGATTGCGCCGGCATGCAGCAGCTCGAACAGGTGGGAAGCGACCTGTTCATCACCGGCCAGATAGACCGGGAGCCGGTCGAGTCCCTGCAGATCAGCGATCCGGACGTCACCCGTCGTCGCCAGCCGGAGTCGCAAGGCGCCGCGCACCTGTGTATCGGGCGGCGCGTACCGCGCGAGTCCCGGAATGTCCGGCGGGATACCGGTCAGACGCGCTTCGGTGATCGTGAGCGGCCACAGCGTCACGTCCTGTCCGCTCGTGAACTGGCACGCCGTACTTTCTCCATCGGGAATGCGTGCGGTGAACGAAGTGCCGCGCGCAATGCGATACCCTTTGGCGAGGTTGCCTTCGGTCCGGCCGGGATACAGGCGCGCAACGGCAATCGACGGTGTGGGCGCAACGTAGTTCGGGTAGATCACCTCGAGCAGTCGCTCGGTAAAGCGCGGAAACTCCGCGTCGAGCTTGATCTGCATGCGTGCAGCCATGAAGCTGAACGACTCGATCAGGCGCTCGACGTAGGGGTCGGCCACTTCGCCGGCCTGCATGCCCAGGCGCCGCGCGATCTTCGGGTGAGCATGCGCGAATTCAGCGGCGAGCTCGCGCATGTAGATGAGTTCTTGGTTGTAGTAGTCGAGCAGTCGCGGGTCCATCGGAGTGTTCTCGTTGTTGTCGTTGTGCCGCGCCGCGCTTAGCTGGTGCGCATGCCGGTGATTCGAATCTCGCTCGTTTCGAGATCCAGCGAGCTTTGGACCATGAACTCGAGCGGATACGGATCCATGTGAATCAGCCCGCGAACTTCGAATGCGAGGACGTTGTGATGTTCGCCGGCGGCGTCATTGCCGGGGCGAGGGGACACCACAAGGGAGTCAGGAATCAACCTCGGCTCGAAATCCGTGATGGCCTGCCGGACCATGCGCTCGACGTCGTTCCACTGGCGCGACGCGATAAAGGCTCCCGCGAGCGGCGGCACGCCAAAGTTCACGGTCGAGGCTGCTGCATGCGGATGGCGTGCGCGATCGATCTGGTCCTCGATGCTCGTCGTGTTGAGCAGATAGGCGAGGTCGCGCTGCACAATGTCCCGCATCTGTTTGCGCGTGACCGTGTATTCCTCTGGCGCTTCGACCTGCCGATGCGGCGCGTCGTCGCGCAGCCGGTCGAGCAGGGTGGGCATCAGATGCGCGTTGACCCGCCGAGGTGTCCGGACCGCGATCGCATCCATCGCCGAGAGCTTTTTGCGCTCAGCCATCGACGCGCTCGCCAATGGTCGCGCCGTCAGCAATACGCGCGCCGAACTCGGTGCTCGCCAGCTCGAACAGACTGAAGTCGCCTTGATCCGTTGTCCAGGTCTTTTGCCCAAGTGCAGTGACGCCGGTTCGCCCGTTCTCCAGCCAGACCGTTTCACGCCCAAGGCGCATGGCGTCGCTCCCCGTTTCGGAACTTGGATACCGTGCCGGCATGAAGCCGTGGACGAGCGCGCCGTCGACGAGCGTGAGCGTACAGGGCGCCCACACCAAGTCGACAAGCTTTGCCGGTGGCGACACGCGCCATGCTGCGAGATCGCTGAACGGTACCCATCGGTAGTGTCCGGCGGTGATGACTTCGCAGACGGGACCGAAACTGGAATCGCTATCGACAATCCAGGCGGCCTTTCCTTGAGGGATCCTGACCGAGACGCTCGGCGCAGTGTCGAGCGCGGTCTCGCGGGCGTCGTCGGCTGGTTCAATCTGTCCGCCGGCATTCAAGTGGAGCGCATTCAGCAACCCATCGACCCACGCTGGAGGCTCGAGCACGAAGCCGGGGCGCTCGCTTCCCTCGACTACGAGTTTTCGCCAGCGCTCGGCCCGAATCAAGTCGCGATAAACCTGCGCGGTTGACGCGTGGCCGGGCTCGAGCTTCGCCCACGTCTGCAATTGCTGGATCGCGCGCGTCCACTCACCGGTGATGCACAACAGCTGAAACAGCGCCCAACGATGGGAGGCGGTGGTCGGCTGAGCCCGCAGGCGTGCCGAGACGTGCTCGATTTGCTCGCTGAGGGGAGCCTCACCCAAACGATGGGTGTGGGGCGTGTCGGAGGCGGTGAGCCGGGTCATCCTTCGTCCTTGCGTGAGGGGGCGGATAGCGGACTGTCCACGGTCAGCGCGTGGTGTTCGCGCCGGGTGAGCGCGGGCGGTAGAGCCGGCCCGCGCCGTGCGGCTGCTGCTTGATATTCGGGCGGAGCAAAGAGCCGCAGGATTTCCGGAATGGGTTCATCGTCGAGCGCGGTTTCGGCGTGCCCATCCAGTTGCTCGAACACGTCCTTTAGCGTGCGATTGCCAAACAGCAACGTTTCGATCGAATCTGAACCTCCGAGGTTGCCATGCGCGTGAAGGGCGTCCTGCGGGTCCGGGCTGGCGGTATGCGCGGCTGGTTCGTCTGCCATTTGCGCCCACTCGGTGCTGACCGCCGCATGGGGATCGGTCAGCGCGCGCCAATATTGGGCGTGCAATGTATCAACCAGGGCGTCGGGACTGTCAGCGGCGGCAGTGGGCGCGCGAGCCGAAGTGCGCATATGCGCCGAGGCACTGTCGATGCCCCCGATGCCGAGCTGTTCAAGTACGTCGTCGCCGGTGCTCAGATCTCCGCCCATTTCGTCTGCCACAAGGTCTGAGTCGACCACGTCGGGACTGCGCCGGGCCAGACCGTCGCCAAGCACGGGCTCGGTCTGCGAGAGGTCCGGTTGGCGGTGCCAGGTTAGGCGAAGGGAGCGCATCTTGGTGTCCGATGACGAGAATTCCGCATTTTAAACACGAGTGACGGTGGCTCGTCCATCGCAGCATCTATAATCCAGTGGGCGAGTGGGGCGGTAAGCGGATTCAAGGTTTCTTCGGAAAATATCACGGACTGTAAATTGTCAATATGGAGTTCATTGAAAATCAACGTGTTGCGAAAATTTGTGAAATTATTTAAACATCCAATTCTTAAATTATCTCAAAAAAACAATGACTTGAATTATCTCAAATATCATGATTTGTCGTCGGTGTGGCTCGGCTCGGTATGCGTGATTGCAATGCCGGCAGGAGGGATGGTGAGTGGATTGATCGCGATTTGTTCTTGGTGCTATTGATGTAAATAATGCGTTGACGCCATTTCCGTTTCGTGATGATAATGCGGCACTCGATCCGAGTAGGCCGTTTGACTTGGATCGAAGAGAGAGCGATATATCGAGTGTTTTCGGTTCCATCAGGTAAGGCTTCTGCATAGTAGTCCTGATAGGTCTGACGGGGTGCTCGGGGCATCGTAGCCAACAAAAAAGACCATCATGACCATTTCACGGCAAGCACTGTTCGGTAAGCTCGGGGTCCAGCTTTACCGCGGCATCGAATCCGCAACGAACTTCTGCAAGTTGCGCGGAAACCCGTTCGTTGAGCTCATCCACTGGCTGCACCAGCTACTGCAGCAGCCGGATGGCGACCTCCACCGGATCGTGCGCCATGCGGACATCGACCGGGATGCGCTTGAGCGCGATTTCGCGCAGGTACTGGCCGCATTGCCCGCCGGCGCAAGCTCGATCAGCGATTTTTCATGGCATATCGAAACGGCAATCGAGCGCGCTTGGGTGCTGGCGACGCTCGAATACGACGACGGTCGTGTGCGCGGCGGGTGGTTGATCGCGGCCCTCGTGTCCACACCCGACCTGCGGCGTGTGCTGCTTTCCATCTCTCCCGCGTTCGGCAAGATCCCGGTCGACGCCCTCGACGACGTGCTGCCTGCGTGGATCGCCGGCTCACCGGAAGCGGCCGACGCTCCTTACGACCATAGCGATTTGTCGCCCGCCACGCCGGGTGAGGCGTCTGGTGCGTTGCCGGGCGCGCAAAGAAACGGATCGCTCGAGCAATACTGCACGGATCTGACCGGGCGCGCTCGAGCGGGCGAGATCGATCCGGTCGTCGGCCGCGAACTCGAGATCCGCACGATGATCGATGTGCTGCTGCGCCGCCGGCAGAACAATCCCCTGCTGACCGGCGAAGCCGGTGTCGGCAAGACGGCCGTGGTAGAGGGCCTTGCCCGGGCGATCGCGTCGGGCAACGTGCCGCCGAACCTCGCTGACGTGCGCCTGCTGAGCCTCGACGTTGGTGCGCTGCTCGCCGGCGCCAGCATGAAGGGGGAATTCGAGGCCCGCTTGAAGGGGCTGCTCGAAGCGGCTGCCAAGTCGCCATCGCCGGTGATCCTGTTCATAGACGAGATTCACACGCTGATCGGTGCGGGTGGTCAGGCCGGCACGGGCGACGCCTCCAACCTGCTGAAGCCGGCCTTGGCACGCGGCACGATCCGCACGATCGGCGCGACTACATGGGCCGAGTACAAGCGGCATATCGAGAAAGACCCCGCATTAACCCGGCGCTTTCAGGTACTGCAGGTCGCGGAGCCGTCCGAGGCCGCCGCCATCGATATGGTCCGGGGGCTCGTGCAAACGTTTTCGACGCATCACGGTGTCTTGGTGCGTGACGAGGCGATCCGCGGCGCCGTGACGTTGTCGCATCGCTACATTCCGGCGCGCCAGTTGCCGGACAAGGCGATCAGCCTGCTCGATACCGCTTGCGCGCGGGTGGCGCTGTCGCAACACGCGACCCCGCGCGAGCTCGACGACGTGCGTCAGCGGCTCGCTGCCGCGCGGACTGAAGAGGCGCTGCTTGTGCAGGAGGCAAGTATCGGTCTGGAGACGGACACGGCATTGGCCAGCGTACGCGCGCGTATCGACACGCTGGCGAAGGACGAGGCCGCGGTCGAGATGCGTTGGCGTGAGCAAGCCACGGCCGCGCAAGCGCTGCTTGCCGCGCGTGAGGGCACTGCGGGAGCGCCCGACGTTGAGCGGCTTCGCGAGCTCGAGCGCACGCTGGCTAACCTGCAGGGCGATGCGTCGCTCGTGTTTCCGGAGGTCGACGAGGCGATCGTGGCAGAGATTGTGTCGGATTGGACCGGTATTCCCGTCGGTCGCATGGTCACGGATGAGGTCGCGGCCGTGCGCCGGCTGCCCGAAACGCTGGAAGCCCGTGTGATCGGCCAGCCCGATGCGCTGCGCGTGATCGGCGAGCGCGTGCAGACCGCGCGTGCCGGCCTGACCGACCCGAAGAAGCCGCTCGGCGTGTTCCTGCTTGCAGGACCGTCGGGCGTGGGCAAGACCGAAACCGCACTGGCGTTGGCCGAGGCGTTGTACGGTGGTGAGCAAAACCTGATCACGATCAACATGAGCGAATATCAGGAAGCCCACACCGTGTCGGGTCTAAAAGGGGCGCCGCCGGGTTACGTCGGTTACGGCGAGGGCGGCGTGCTGACCGAAGCCGTGCGCCGCCGTCCGTACTCGGTCGTCCTTCTCGACGAGGTTGAGAAGGCCCATCGCGACGTCCATGAAATGTTCTTCCAGGTGTTCGACAAGGGCTACATGGAAGACGGCGACGGTCGCCACATCGATTTCCGCAACACCACCATCCTGCTGACCAGCAATGTCGGCGCCGACCTGACTGCGAGCCTGTGCGCCGATCCGGCGCTCGCGCCGGATATGGACGGGTTGCGGGACGCGCTTGCGCCCGAACTGCTCAAAGCCTTTCCGGCGGCCTTTCTCGGTCGGGTGGCCGTGGTCCCATACCGGCCGCTGGCCGACGATGGGCTCGCCCGCATTGTCCGATTGCATCTGGGTCGCGTCGTGAAGCGCATGGCCGACAGCCACGATATCGCGTTGACCTTCGATGACGCGGTGGTCGACTACATCGTCGGCCGCTGTCTCGTACAGGAGACCGGTGCACGCGTTCTGATCGGGTTTATCGAGCAACACATCCTGCCGCGCCTGTCCGCCGTCTGGCTCGACGCCTTCACGTCGAAGGCTGCGATCGCGCGCATTTCGATCGGCGTTGCCGATCCCGCTGCAGCTCCGCTGCGGGCGCTGACGTTCGATGCCTTGCCTATCCATTTGGACGCGTTGCTCAGTTGAGCGCCCATTCCACTTCCCACCATCCAGGAGAGCCTGACCATGTCCGCTTCCAGCAGTTCGCAGAAATTCATCGCACGCAATCGTGCGCCGCGCGTGCAAATCGAGTACGACGTCGAGGTCTACGGGTCGGAGAAGAAGGTCGAGCTGCCGTTCGTGATGGGCGTGCTCGCAGACCTGTCCGGCAAGCATCCGTCCGAGCCACTGCCGGCCGTGACGGATCGACGATTCCTGGAAATCGATATCGACAATTTCGATGAGCGCATGAAGGCCCTCCGGCCGCGCGTCGCGTTCGCGGTGCCGAACACCCTGACGGGCGAAGGCCAGATGATGGTCGACATGACCTTCGAGAGCATGGAGGACTTCTCGCCTGCCGCGATCGCACGCAAGGTCGAGCCGCTGCGCCAACTGCTCGAGGCGCGCACGCAACTCGCGAACCTGCAGACCTACATGGACGGCAAGTCGGGCGCCGAAGCGCTCGTTACGCAATTGCTGCAGGATCCGGCGCGGCTCAAGTCGCTGGCCGCGGCACCGAAGCCTGGGCGTCACGACGACGGCGCAGCCGACCACAGCGAAGCGAACTGACCGACGAACCGATCGAGGAAGACCATCATGGCGAAACAGCAAGCACAAGCCGCCCAGGCGCAAGTGGCCACCCAGTCCGATTTTACGCAACTGCTCGAGAAGGAATTCCGCCCGAAGACCGAGCAGGCACGTGAAGCAGTTGAATTTGCGGTTCAGACGCTCGCCGAACAGGCGCTGAGCCAGTCGATCACGATCAGTGACGATGCGTACAAGAGCATTGCGGCCATCATCGCGCAGATCGATCACAAGCTCTCCGAGCAGATCAATCTGATTCTGCATCACGAGGACTACCAGGCGCTGGAGTCGGCATGGCGCGGTCTGAACCATCTTGTCTCGAACACGGAGACCGATGAGCACCTGAAGATCCGCGTTCTGGACGTTTCGAAGACCGAACTGCATCGCACGATGCGCCGGTACAAGGGACTGGCGTGGGATCAAAGCCCGCTCTTCAAGCAAATCTACGAGCAAGAGTATGGCCAGCTTGGCGGCGAACCGTACGGGTGTCTCGTCGCCGACTATTATTTCGACCATACGCCGCCCGATGTCGACCTGCTGGGCTCGATCGCGAAGGTCGCCGCGGCATCGCATACGCCGTTCATCACGGGTGCGGCGCCGTCCGTGCTGCAGATGGAGTCGTGGCAGGAGTTGGCGAACCCGCGCGACCTGACGAAGATCTTCACGCAGAACCTCGAATATGCCGCGTGGAATTCGCTGCGTCACACCGAGGATGCGCGTTACGTCGGTCTCGCAATGCCGCGGTTCCTCGCGCGCCTGCCCTATGGTGCGAAGACCAATCCGGTTGACGAGTTCGATTTCGAAGAAGACACGAACGGCTCGAACCATAGCCGCTACGGTTGGGCGAACGCAGCGTACGCGATGGGCGTCAACATCAACCGCTCGTTCAAGCAGTACGGCTGGTGCTCGTTGATCCGCGGCGTCGAGTCCGGCGGCACGGTCGAGAACCTGCCGTGCCATACGTTCCCGACCGACGACGGTGGCGTCGACATGAAGTGCCCCACCGAGATCGCCATCTCGGATCGCCGTGAGGCCGAACTGTCGAAGAACGGTTTCATTCCGCTCGTGCATCGCAAGAACACCGATCACGCAACCTTCATTGGTGCGCAGTCGCTGCAAAAGCCGGCCGAGTATCACGATCCGGATGCGACGGCCAACGCGAACCTGTCGGCGCGTCTGCCATACCTGTTCGCATGCTCGCGCTTCGCGCATTACCTGAAGTGCATCGTGCGCGACAAGATCGGTGCGTTCAAGGAACGCGAAGACATGCAGCGCTGGCTGAACGAGTGGGTCATGCATTACGTCGATGCCGATCCGGCGAATTCGTCGCAGGACACCAAGGCGCGCCGTCCGCTCGCGGCTGCCGAAGTGCTCGTCGAGGACGTCGAGGGTAATCCCGGGTATTACCAGGCGAAATTCTTCCTGCGTCCGCACTTCCAGCTTGAAGGTCTGACGGTTTCGCTGCGACTTGTGACGAAGCTGCCGTCGATCAAAGAAGCTGCTTGAGAGTAAAGCTGGCCTGTTTGGTCGCGCGTTAAACCATCGCTCTCATGGTGCGCGGCCGATTTCTATTCACTGAAAAAAGGAGTACTACAGATGGCGCAGGATATTTTTCTGAAGATCGACGGCATCAACGGCGAATCGCTCGACGACAAGCACAAGGACGAAATCGAAGTCCTGAGCTGGGACTGGGAAATCCTGCAGGAGTCGACGATGCACGCCGGCAGCGGCGGCGGCGCAGGCAAGGCGACGGTCAAGGATCTGACGTTCGAGCACAACATCGATCGCGCGAGCCCGAACCTGATGAAGTACGCACTGACGGGCAAGCATATCGACCAGGCCACGCTCGTGATGCGCAAGGCCGGCGGCAACCCGCTCGAGTACCTGAAGCTCACGATGAGCGACGTGATCGTCACGCGCGTGAAGCCGTCGGGCAGCAAGCTGGACGCCGAAAAGAGCCGCGAGACGGTGTCGCTGTCGTTCGCGAAGGTGAAGCAGGAGTATGTCGTGCAGAACGCGCAGGGCGGCAGCGGCGGTGCCGTCACGGCCAGCTTCGACATCAAGGGCAACAAGGAAGCGTAAGCAGGCGTCGCGCTGCGCGTCGGCACACTTGTCTTGCCGCACGCGCAGCGCCTGCCTCCGTATCCCAAGGTGAAATCTGCATGCGTTCCATTCTGACTGCCGCCTCGCTCGCCAGCTTGACGATTCTCTCGGCCTGCGCGAGCGGCGAGCCGAAGCCCAAGGAACCGATCCGGCTTGAGCTGACCGTCAGCGCCCGGGCCGACGTCAACCCGGATGATCGCGGCCGGGCAGCGCCGATAGTCGTACGCCTCTATGAACTGAAGAACGATAACGCCTTCAAGGCAGCAGATTTCTTTACGTTGCAGATGCAGGACAAGACGGTGCTGGCCGACGATGTCGTCAAGCGTGACGAGCTGCAGCTGCGTCCCGGCGAGCACCAGACGATTGTGCGGCGAACCGCGGCGGACACGACTGCCATTGGCGTGATTGCGGCGTATCGCGACCTGCCGAATTCCGTCTGGCGAACGGTCTACACGATGCCTGCGCCGCCCGACAAGGCGTGGTACCGCATCTCCACGCCGAAGCTGAAACTCACTATCGATCTTGAGGCCAAGGCCGTCAAGATCGAGGAAGCCAAGAAATGAATCACGTCGCTCAACGAAACGGACGATACGCATGAGCTGGTACGCCAAGGTCGCCTGGCAGGAAGGGCTGTTTTTCCGTCCGCAACTGTTCCAGCAACAGGATCGTTACTTCGAGAAGTACGCGCACATGCGTGCGGCGCCGCTGTCGCCGTTCTTCTTTGGCTTTGCACACTACGCGCTCGACGTGGAGTCGTTGGCGCTGGGGAAAGTGATCGTCAAGTCCGCCGCTGGCGTGTTCGCCGACGGCTCGCCGTTCGATGCGCCGGGCAACACGCCGTTGCCGCCGCCGCTGACGATCCGGCCGGAGCACCTCGATCAGGTGATCTATCTGGCGGTGCCGGTCCGCCTGCCGAACTGCGAGGAGACGACGTTCGAGAACACGCCGGATTCGTTGGCGCGCTACCTCGTGTTCGATACCGAGTTGCGAGACACGAATTCGGTCGGCCTTGCGCCCGAGCCGGTGCAACTGTCGAACCTGCGCTTGCGCCTGATGCCCGAGAAAGAGCTCGGCGATGCGTGGATCGGCCTTGCGCTCACGCGCGTGAAGACCATTCGCGCGGACGGCAGCATCGAGCTCGACGACACGCTCGTTCCTCCGGTGTCGGGCTATGGTGCGAGCGGCTTGCTGACGAGCTGGGTCACGAAGATTCACGATCTCGCACGCCTGCGCGCGAATGCGCTCGCGCAACGGCTGGCGGGCACCGACGACACCACGGCGAGCGCCGCGACGGTCACCGACTACCTGCTGCTGCAGATCCTGAACCGGTATGAGCCGCTGCTGCAGCACATGCTGCGCGTGCCGACCACGTCGCCGGCCGACGTCTATGCGCTTTTGATCGGCATGGCAGGCGAGCTGTCGACGCATCTGCGTACGGATACGCGGCGGCCGCTCGACACGCATCCGCCTTATCAGCACAAGACACCGCACCTTTGCCTGAAGCCGATTGTCGACGATACGCATCGACTGCTCAACGCCGTGCTGGTGCGCAGCGCGCAAAGCATTGCACTCGAAGACCGCGGCCACGGCATGCGAAACGCCGTGGTCGATCCGGTCGACATGCAGGGGTTTACCGCCGTCGTGCTGGCCGTGCATGCGGCCATGCCGCCGGACGTACTGCAGCAGCAATTCCTTGCGCAAGCGAAAGCGGGGCCATCCGACAAGCTGCCGAGCCTCGTGCGCAGTCACCTTCCGGGCATTGGCTTGCAGGCGCTACCGGTGCCGCCGCGGCAGATTCCGTTCAATGCGGGCTATATCTATTACGAACTGACCCAGGGTGGACCGCTCTGGGACGAAGTCGTGCGCCACGGCGGGCTTGCGCTGCACGTGGCGGGCGATTTCCCGTCAATCAAACTCGAACTGTGGGGCGTGCGTGCATAAGCACGAAACGGCAACCATGAATTCACGAATCGCGCTTCGCTACGTCTGTCCATGAGCAATTCATCTACCGGCACCGGTGTGTCCGAGGAACGAACAGCGCCTGCATCCGCTCTCCAGCAGTCTGCTTCTTCGAGCGCGACCGTCGTTCCATTTCGGGAGCGGCTCATTGCGGTCGAGCAGGCGTCCAATCCTTTGCGGGAAGCGGCACGGCCGCTCTTGCGCGCGCTCGCGGACATGCCGGACCGTCTCGCCCCCGAGGAAGCCTTCGTACTTCGAGACCTTCTCGAACAGGAGGTGCGCACCTTCCAGAAGCTGTGCGAGCAAGCGAACATTCGCCGCGACCACACGATCGGCGCGCGCTACTGTCTGTGCACGGCGCTCGATGAGGCGGCGACTCAGACCGCATGGGGGAAGGGGGGATCGTCCGGGATCGAATGGATCAGCAACGGCCTCGCCACCACGTTCCATGAGGACCGTCAGGGTGGCGAGAAGATCTATCTGCTGATCGGCCGACTGCTCGCCGAACCGCGCGAGCATCGCGACTTGCTGGAAGTCGTCTACGAGATTCTCAGCTTGGGCTTTGAGGGGCGCTATCGACACGAGGCGAACGGAAAGCGCAAGCACGATGCGATTCGCCAACGGCTCTACAACGAGATCACCTCGCAACGCGGGATCGCACCCGCGGCGCTTTCGCCTCACTGGCAGTCGGATGTGAAAGGCAAGCGGATGTCTTTCTATGATTTTCCGGTCTGGATAACCGTCACGTTGCTGTCGGTGATTCTCCTCGGTCTGTTCGGCTGGTTCAAATACGAACTGATGAGCCGCAGTGCAGTCGTGGAAAAGCAGATCGCCGACGTCGGCCGGCTGACGCCCCCACCCGCACCACCGCAATTGCATTTGAAGCAGCTGCTCAAGGACGAAATCGCGGCAGGCACCGTGAGCGTCGACGAGGACGCGCGTCACAGCGCGGTGACGTTCCGGGGCGATGCGATGTTCCAGCCCGGCGGCGTGACGATCAAGAGTGCGATGGCGCCGCTCGTCGCAAAAATCGCGGGGGAGATCGCGAAGGTGCCGGGCAAGGTCACCGTCCTGGGGTATACGGACAACCTGCCGATCCGTAGCCGGCAGTTTCCGTCAAATGAAGCGCTGTCGGAGGAGCGGGCGACGCAGGTGCTGCAGATGCTGCAAGCAGCCGGTGTGCCGGCCAACCGTCTTGAAGCCGTCGGCAAGGGCGATGCCGATCCGATTGGCGATAACCGTAATGCCCAGGGCCGCGCGCAGAACCGGCGCGTCGAGATCGTCGTCGCGCAATAGGCCAGATCCGCTTCCGGAATAGACCATGAAGAAGTTTTTGTCATTTCTCGCATCGCGCGAGTTTCTCGCGTTTCTCGCGCTGATCGTTGTCGCGCTGGTGATCTGGTTCGTCGGACCGTTTTTCGCATTCGGTGGGCTCAAGCCGCTGGCCGGTGCCGGCATGCGTGTGCTGCTGATTGCCCTGGTGCTCGTGGGCATGTTGCTCTGGCTCGGAGGCTGGTCGACGAGCATCGTGTTCGTCGCGCTGCTGTGTCTGCTGATCTGGTACGCGGCGCCCTTGCTGTCGTTTGGCCACACTTCGCCGTTCGAACCGGTGTCGGCTCGGGGCGGCGCGATTGCGCTGGTGGTAGTGGTGTTCGCCCTGTTCTGGACGTTTCGGCTTTGGCAGAAGATGCGCGAGGACGAGGCATTCCTGAAAAAAGTGCTGCGATTCGGCGGCAAGACGGAGGAATCCCCCGCTGCGCCGCGTCTTAAAAAGGTCGAAGCAATCGTCGCGAGCGCACTGGCGCGGCTGAAGTCGATGCGCACGGGCGCGCGCGGACCGGGCAAGTTGTTCCAGGGCAAGCGCTACCTGTACGAATTGCCGTGGTACATCACACTCGGTTCGCGAGGGACAGGCAAGACGAGCGCGCTGCTCAACGGTGGCCTGGCGTTTCCGATTGCCGAGCAAATGCAGCGGGCGGCCGGGAATTCCGCGGGTGACACCGCGGCCGTGGACTGGTGGCTGACCAACGATGCGGTGCTGATCGACACGGCCGGCTATTACACACGTCACGGCACCTCGACGGCAAAGGAAGGTGAAGGGCTGGCCCCACTGTCGGACCGGCCGACAGCGGTCGGATCGGGCGAAGGTAAGACGGGCAGCGAGGCAGCAAAGGCGGAGGCGTCCGGCGATACCCAGCCAGCGGACGTCGCAAAGTCGAGCGCCAACATTGTGCCGATTCGTACCGACTCGGCTGAGCAACGCGAGGCGCTGGATCGCGCGGAATGGCTGGGTTTCCTCGGCATGCTGCGCCGCCACCGCCCCCGTGCCCCCATCAATGGCGCGCTGCTGGCGGTCGATCTTGAGTCGCTGGTCGGAGCCGACGAGCAGAAACGCCTCGCGGAGGCGTCGGCGCTGCGTGCGCGACTGGGCGAACTGCGCAGTGAGCTCGGCATCCGCTTCCCGGTCTATGTGCTCGTCACGAAAATGGACCGCCTGGCGGGGTTTGCCGAGTATTTCAGCGGCCTGACGGCCGAGAGCCGCGCCCAAGCATGGGGTTTCACGTTGCCTTACGGCAAGGAAACGGTTGCGAAGGAAGGCTTGCGCGCGCGTTGCCGCGATGAGCTGATGCAGATGGCGGGTCGGTTATCCGGCATGATTCACACGCGCCTGCAGGATGAGGACGAGACGGACAAGCGTCGGCAGCTCGCCGCGTTGCCGGAGGAGTTCTCCGCGCTGGTCGGGCCGCTTGTCGAACTGATCGACCGGGTGTTTCTCGATTCCCGTTACGACGATACGCAGCTCCATTCGACTCTGCGCGGCGTCTATTTCACGAGTGCGCAGCAAGGCGGCGGGCCGGTCGTTGCCGAGCGCGACACGGTTGTGCAACGCCTTGCGCCGAAGCAAGGGCAGGCAGTTGCCGCCGCCGACAATGAGGGCAACCGGAGCTTTTTTCTGCACGATGTCCTGACGCGGGTCGTGTTTCCGGAATCGCATCTCGTCAGTCCCAACCTGCGCTGGGAATACCGCTATCGGCTGCTGCGTCTGATTGGCCATGCGCTCGCCTTGCTGCTATTCGTCTGGCTCGCACTCGGATTGCGCGTGAGCTTTGGCAACAACAGCGACTATCTCGACGTCATCGGCCGCAAGGTCCAGGCATTGGCGGCCCGCGTGACCCAGCTGTACAAGGAGCCCAAGCCGGAAGCCGTGCCCGACACGCTGACCGAAGCGCGCTATTTGCCGACCCTTCCGAATCTGGACCTGTCCGATCCTGGTAGTGCATGGCGGTATGGCCTCTATACGCCACCGAACATCGTGACGGAGAGTGGTCACACCTACGATGCGCTTGAGGACAACCTGCTGGTGCCGCAAATCGTTCATCGGATGGAAGACGTGATGTCCGGTGCGATCGCCAACAAGGACCCGAAGGCGGCATACGATGCGCTGCGCGTGTACCTGATGCTTTACGACAAGACAAAATTTAATGCCGGCGACGTGAAGACATGGGTGCTCGACGACTGGGCGAAAAACGACAGCGCAGCGATTTTTGGCGGTCGTGCGTCGATGATCGATCACGTGCAGCAGCTCTTTTCGGGCGACCGTGTCGTGAAATCGCCGCTTATCCGTAGCGATGCACTGATCCAGCAGGCACGGGCGTTTCTCGACGGCAGCAACGCGACGGATCGCCTGTATCAGCGCGCGAAGGCCGCGATGCTGAAGGAGGCACCGGACGAGTTCACATTGCTGCGTGCGGTCGGGCCGCAGGCCGGTACCGTGTTCACGCGGGCGAGCGGCCAGCCGCTCTCGCGCGGCGTGCCAGGCCTCTTCTCGTTCGATGGTTACCGGAACCTGTTCGACAAACGGCTTCCCGAGTTCGTCCAGATCGCACGCGACGATGATGCATGGGTGATGGGGCGCTCGTATCTGGGCGAGGCTCAAAAAAAAACGGCTGAGATTGTGAGCACGGTAACCCGCGCGGATGATGCACTGACGGACGCGGTCCGCCGCGAGTATCTGATGGAGTACGCGCAACAATGGGACGCGTTTCTCAACGATATCCGGACGGTGAGCGGCACGAGCCTCGCGTTCAATCTTCAGGTGCTGCGCAGCTTCGCGGCGCCTGACTCGCCGCTCGGCCGACTTGCCCGCGCGGCCGTGCATGAAACGACGCTGACGGCACCGGTTACCGGATCGGACGGGTCTTTTCTCCAGAAGGCGGCCGACCAGCTCAACCAGAAGGCCGACAAGGCGCTTGGCATCCGTGCGTCGGAGCGTGTTGAGCGCGAACTCGTCGACAACCATTTCGCCGCACTGCGCGAGGTCGTGACGGGCAATGCTGATGCTCAGGCCGGCTCCCAAGCGGTGGCCGCCCAGGCCGGAAAGACCGGTCTCGACGGCGTGACGAACTTGTTGAACGACTACTACACGGCGCTCACGGTCTCCGACAACGCGCTGTCGAATAACAGCATGCCGCCAGCGAGTGACACGGCCGCGAAGCTCAAGATGACGGCCGACACGATGCCGGCGCCGTTCCGTGCGGTGCTGCTGCAACTTGCCGCGGACGGTTCGCACGAGGTTAATCAGGGAATCGGTCAGCTACTGTCGCGCCAGATGCAGGCGGTCGTCGGAGACACGTGCCGGCTCGCCATCGAAGGTAACTATCCGTTCTCGCCCGACAGCAAGCGCGATGTCGGCATCGACGACTTCACCCGTGTGTTTGGGCAGGGTGGCGTGATTGATGACTTCTTCGCGAAGACGTTGGCGCCGTTCGTCGATACGTCCGCGAAGCCGTGGCGTTACAAGACCCTGGCGGGCGCAACGGAACCCGTCCAGGGGCCGGATCTTGAGCCGTTCGAGCATGCGAAAGCGATCCGCGATGTCTTCTTCAACGATCCGGGCCATAAGCAGCTGACGTGGAAGGCCGATATCCGCATTCCCGAACTGGATCCGACGATCACCAGCCTGTCGCTCGACATCGATGGGCAAACGACGCTCTATCAGCACGGTCCGGTTGCGCCGTTTGCGGTGACATGGCCCGGGCCGCGTGGTGGCGTTCATACGGAAGTCACTGCCAATCCCCGCATCCGCCCTGACACGTCGACAATCGCGGCCGACGGCCCGTGGGCGCTGATGCGCTTGCTCCAGAAGGGGCAGGTGGTCGAAACCGCGACGCCCGGCCGTACCCGAGTCGCCTTTGATTTTGATGGGCGCAAGGCAGTGCTCGACGTTGCGAGTACCGGGAGCGTGGCAAACCCGTTGACGAGCGATGTGCTGAAGACCTTCCGCTGTCCGAGTTCGATGCCGGTGTTCAACCTGTCGGATAGCGGTCCGCCTCCTGGGCTGCCGCGCGGTACGACGCCGGCGGGCCCGGCAAATGTCACTCAATAACGGCGAGGGGCAGGCAAGGTGACGATTTCGACAGTCGACTCGCAAAACTACGCCGGCGTTCCGGCGTCGCCGCCGCTCAACGCGCGACTCAAGGCATCGATGCAATCGGTCAATCCGTTGCTTGAATCTGCGCGCGTCTTGCTGCGCGCGCTGGCGGATACGCCAGCCGCACTGGGACCTGACGCCGTCTTGCAGCGGCGCAAATGGCTCGAGCAGGAACTGCGGATGTTTTTGCGGGTTTGTCGTGAGCTGCAGTTGCCGTCGGACCAGGTTGTGCGGGCGAGCTATTGCTTGAGCGCCGCGCTTGACGAGGCCGCGATGCAAACCCGCTGGGGCAGAGGCGAGGGGACCGGCGCCGAGTGGCAGGCCAGCAGCCTCGCCGTGGCGATGGGCCATGATCGACAAGGCGGCGATCGCGTCTTCCATGTGATCGACGAGGTGCTGAACGACCCACGCGGTCAACTCGACCTGCTTGAACTGTTCCAGAACGTTCTCGATCTCGGCTTTCGGGGGCGATATCGCTTTGAGCACGATGGTGCGCGACGGCTGCTGAACATTCGCGAGCGCGTGCACGGCGTGGTGATGGCAGGAGAACAGGGCGCGGAACCCGTCGATGCGCCAAATGCAACGGTGGCTCGCATTGCCCCCTACCATCGAGGCGGCCAGTCGGTCGCATGGTCGCGACGGGTGGTCGATCCATGGGTGCGCCCGGCTCGCGCGCGTCGGTCACGCTGGTGGATTGTCGTCGGTGCCGCGGTAGCGCTGCTGGTGGGTGCGGGAGGCTACGCCGCAGTCAGCGGATGGTTGCACACGGAGCCATCCACGCAGGCGCCGTTACCGATCGATCGGTTGCGGGAGGTGTTGCGCGAGCAACTGCGCGACGAAATCGCCGCCGGGAATGCCGAGCTGATCCAGGACCCGATGGCCAACGCGCTGACGCTCAGATTCAACGGAATGTACGCGCCAGGTGAGGTGACGGTGGCCCCGTGGTGGGCGTCCATGATGGCGTCGGTCGGACGGGCCATCGCGGCCTCGCCGGCCTCTCCGGCCTCGATGCACGTACTCGTCACCGGATACACCGACAACCTGCCGGCGAGCTCCGCCCATCAGGGTTCGAATTACGCGCTGTCCAAAGCCCGTGCCGAGCAGGTCGCGCAGATTCTCGCGGCGGCCGGTGTGCCGAAGGACCGCATCAGCGCGGTGGGGCAGAGCGATGCCGATCCGTTGGCCGATAACGTGTCGAAGGAAGGGCGATCGAGAAACCGTCGCGTCGAAGTGACCGTGTCGAATTGATGCATGTAACTGAATCACTATTTACACCGGAGCTGGATATGCAGGATGCGCAAGGCCGAAATATGGTGCGCTTGGGCGACACCACCGATCACGGCGGCAAGGTCGTCGAGGCGACTGACGAATTGAAGCATCACGGCATCTCTGTCGCGCTGGACCAGCACGGGGTGATGTGTCCGAAATGTGGCGGTATTTTTCCACTGCTGGCGACGGGCCCGCGCACGCATCGCGGTCGCCTTGTCGGCTACGTCGGCGACAAGACGGGCTGTGGCGCGACCGTGATCGGTTCGTGACCGAGGGAGACGCTGCATCATGGTGACTTTCGCCCAAGCTCGCACGCTGTCGATTTCAGGCGCGGCGTTGCCCACCTACTCGACCGGCGGGCTGCCGGTGTTCGCGCCGGTCCGGCTGCAAGGCAGCGAGGCGATCGGCCGCCTCGAGTCCTGCCGTTATCTCGTCACACTGCGCACCGACGACGCGTTCGCGTTCTCGCCGAGCGTGACCGCCAACCTCGACCTGGACAAGCTCGTCGGCACCGAGGTGACAGTGTCGATCCAGCTCGAAGGCAAGGGCCAGTTTGTCCCCGGCCTCGCCGGCAACGCCGGACTCGGCAACATCGGCGCGGGCACGC